>NZ_PGUZ01000002.1 GCF_002860165.1 Bacillus sp. V3-13
TAACACGGTTTCACTATGGCTTTTCTATTTTTATGGTGTTGCATTTGATTTTACAATTAACCTGAAAATCAAATACGTAAATCCCGTAACCTCTCATGCAGTGCTCGCCCCAATCCTAAACGAGCTGAATATAATTATCTCGATGAAGGTTCCAAAATCTTAAAAAAAATCATGTAAATTTTGCATGTAAGGCTTAAACATATTCAAATAGGGTAAACAAAAGGGAACCGCTTAAATCTGGAGCCGGCCCTTTTATGGTTTCATGACGTCGAAATTCAATTCCAATTCTTCTATATTGTTATTCTATAGTTTAGCTTTTGGTAGAGGAGTGACATGATGAAAAAAGACGCCTTAAGTGAAGACTATCAATCCATTCTTGAAAACGAACAAATGTATCGCCAGATTATTGAGTACTCAGTCGAAACAATTATTATCCACGCTGACCATAAAGTTTTGTATATAAACCAATCAGGTGCAAATTTTCTAAGAGCTACTAAAAAAGAACTGATTGGCGCCTGTGTATTGGACATTTTTGAAGAGGGCTCCAAACCTGCAATAAAAGAAAGAATACGGAAGACGATGACAGAAAATCAACCTGGTGAACTGATTGAGCAAACCATTTTCAGGATGGACGGTACACTTGTTGAAGTTGAATTGTACTGTCATCCTGTTTTATTTGGGGATAAAAGGGCAGTACAATCCACTCTTAGAGATATAACAAAACGGAAAGAAGAAGAAAGACAACATAAGAGAGAAATTAATGAAGTATCCGCACCGATCGTACCTGTATTGGATGGCATATTTGTTCTACCTCTTGTTGGTTCTATCGATTCGGATCGAGCCAGACAGCTGCTCGAAGTTCTCCCTGGAAAAATTCAAAAACTCAATGTTACATACTTAATTATTGATTTTTCAGGTATATACAATTTCGATGAACTGGTAACCGATTACCTTCTGAAGATTAGTGCCATCATGGAATTGCTTGGTGTCGAAGCGATTATCACGGGAATAAGGCCGGAGCTTGCCCGGATTGCAGTCCAGCTTGGTGTAAATCTGCCTGGCACCCGCAAAATGGCTTCTGTCCAGCAGGCATTACACTACCTGGGAGTTGGGAAAATCAAGTAAGTTTTTAAAAAGGTCTGCCGGATGTTTTTACGGCTGACCTTTTTTTCACAGACTCAGGCAATCAGACACAATTGTTTAATCATTGAATAGGTTTAATAATGATTAGTAATAAGCCGAATTTTTACACACGGCAGAAGGCTGTTGTATACGCATCCTTCTAACTGGAAATTAAGGAAAAAATCAAAATAGGTAATTAGTCGTTTTATTCTTTTTAAATAGGGTAAAAGTAGCTAAGTAACTAACTAGCTAGATATGGGGGCCATTCATGATACGATTTAAGAATGTATCGAAAAGATACAATGATGGATTTGAAGCATTGAAAAATATTAATTTGGAACTGGAAGCAGGAAAAATACATGTTTTTATCGGGCCAAGCGGCTGCGGAAAGTCAACAACCATGAAATTGATCAATCAGTTGATTACACCATCTGAAGGGAAGGTCTATATCAATCATCAAGATGTCTCAAAGATGAATCCAGTCGTTTTACGCCGGAAAATAGGCTATGTCATTCAAAGCATCGGGTTGTTTCCTCATATGACAATCGCAGATAATGTTGCGGCTGTGCCGAGATTATTAAAATGGGACGAAAATAAAACGCAATCTAAGGTAGATGAGCTACTTTCGATGGTTAATTTAGCCCCGGATATTTACCGCAACCGGAAACCCCGCGAACTTAGCGGCGGGCAGCAGCAGCGGGTTGGTGTGATTCGGGCGCTTGCGGCTGAACCGGACATTATTCTAATGGATGAACCGTTTAGTGCTTTGGATCCGATCAGCAGGGAACAGCTGCAAAACGAGTTACTGAATGTCCAGGAGGACTTGAAAAAGACGATAGTGTTTGTCACCCATGACATGGATGAAGCGATCAAAATCGCTGACAATATTGTTTTGATGAAAGGTGGAGAGGTTGTCCAGGTCGGCACACCGGATTTTATTTTGCGACACCCTGCAAATAACTTTGTAAAAGAGTTTATCGGGAAAAGCCGGTTGAAAGAGCAGATGGAGATACCAACCGTAAACGAAGTGATGGTTAATAACCCGGCAACGGCCTATCCAGAGCGCGGACTGGCAGCGGCTTTAAAAATAATGGAACAACGGAGAGTCGATTCGCTCATTATCGTGGACCATCAAAAAAAACTGTTGGGCTACGCCCCGATTTTAAATGTTCTTGGCCAGTACCGTGACGAAACGAAGACGTTACGGGACGTGATGCAACCCTTCACATATACCGTTGAACCAAACATCCCCTTTACCGTTGCCCTGGATTATATGGGCCAGCATAATCTTCCCTATGTACCTGTAGTGACAGCAGAACAAAAACTTGTTGGGATCATCACCCGTGGCAGCATGGTACGCCTAATGGCAGAAGTATTCCCGATCGATGATGAGGTGATGTAAATGGAACTGGTACACAATTACTTGAGCTTCTTGCAGAAGCGATTCCCGGATATACTGGCCCGATCAGGGGAGCATTTAACGATCGTGGCCCTGGCCGTTCTTTTCGGCTGTCTGGTTGCGATCACGATGGGGATTTTTTTAACCCGCTTTAAAGAGGGACGGCTGACTTCGCTGGTGTTCGGCATCATCAATATTTTTCAGACAGTACCGACGATAGCGCTGCTGGCGATGCTGATCCCACTCTTCGGGATCGGATTAAAGCCGGCTGTTTTTGCTCTATTTCTATATTCGCTCCTCCCTTTGCTTCGCAACACTTATTCAGGTATTAAAGAGGTCGATGAAAGCATTATCGAGTCAGCGCGGGGGATTGGCTTTAGCCAGATGCAGCGATTATGGAAAATCGAATTGCCACTGGCGTTTCCGTTTATCCTTTCCGGCATTCGGCTTACAACCGTCTATATCATCAGCTGGACAACCTTGGCTGCTTTAATTGGAGCCGGGGGATTAGGTGATTTAATTATTGCCGGTATGGCAAATAACGATAACTTTCTTATATTTACAGGAACGGTCAGTGCCATTATTTTAGCGCTGATCGTCGATGCAGTACTCGGCTTCGTCAGCAGAAAAGCAGAGCAAGCGCAGGCCTAAAAAAAGAAAAGAGAAACATAAGGAGACAATATGTTAAAACCGACAAAAATATGGGCTGCAGTGTTAATCCTATCGCTCGGTTTATTATCATCCTGCAGCTCCCAGGAAACGATTCGAATTGGAGCGGCGACATACACCGAAACGAAAATCATGGCAGCCATTTACAAAGAATTGATAGAAGATAGAACAGATATAAGCGTGGATATTATCCCCGATTTACTGTCAAACCCGATGATCCTCAATTCAATGAGCCGGGATGATTTGGATATGGCATTGATGTATTCGGGTGTTATTTTTAATAACTTTTTCCCTGTTGAGCAAACCACCGATCGAGAATCTGTGCTTCAACAGGCACAAGAAGGATTCGACAAATACTATGACTTTACATGGTTTGATCCATTGGGTTGGGAAAATACGTATGCATTGACTGTCAGAGCTGATGTAGCAAAAGAAAAGGGTCTTGAAAACGTTTCAGATTTAAAGGAGTTTCGATCGGATATGGAATTTGGCGTAGATTCATCTTGGATGGAACGAAAGCAGGATGGTTATCCGGCGTTTATTAAACATTATGGATTTGATTTTCAAAATGCGTATGCGATGGATATTAATCTCGTATATGAAGCAGTTGCCAATCAAAGAGTGGATGTCGTTCTTGCCTACTCCACCGACCCGAGATTGATAGAATTCGATTTAAAAACATTAAAAGACGACAAACGTTTTTTTCCTCCTTATGATGCTTCCATGGTCGCCAGAAATGAGGTTTTAGAAAAGCATCCGGAGTTAGAAAAGATCATGAATGAGCTTGTCGGAGAGATAGATGAAGAAACGATCACCCGCCTTAATTATGAAGTAGATATAAAAAACCGCAATGAACGGGAAGTCGCAAGAGAATTTTTAAAAGAAAAAGGCCTCCTAAATAAATAGACGGAGTGGAAAAAATGACATTTTTACAAGAACTATTTACTTACATGGCAGAAAACTTTGACCTCCTGCTTGTTTACACCGGTCAGCATTTGCTGATGGTGGCCATCGGAGTAGCAGCAGCTCTTATTGTTGGAACCTTCCTCGGTATCCTCTGCAGCCGTTATTCAAAGCTTGCTCCAGTTATTTTATCAATTGCCAACATCATTCAAATTATCCCCAGTTTAGCCCTGTTGGCTCTGCTCATGCTGTACTTTGGGCTTGGATTTTATACAGTTGTTGCGGCTCTGTTTCTATATTCGCTCTTGCCTATCATTCGCCATACGTATGTAGGACTCCAGCAGGTGAATTCGTCGATAACAGAAGCCGGGCGCGGCATTGGGATGACATATGTTCAGCTATTGACAAAAGTCCAGCTCCCGCTTGCGATGCCTTTTATGATGGCCGGCTTGCGTATAGCCGCTGTCATCGCGGTCGGCGTAGCAACACTTGCCCCATTCGTGGGAGGAGACGGGTTGGGTCGTGAAATCTTCTCCGGGATCAACTCGCGGAATGATATCCGCATATACGTGGGGGCGATCCCCGCTTGTCTCATCGCGATCCTGGCCGATATCAGTTTAGGCAAATTGGAGAGAAGGATGAAAATATAATTGGCATAGGATGATATTTAGGTTAAGCAGTTACTGATGCATCATGGTTCGGAATTCCCTTTGGATTCTGTGTTATTATGTTCATTCAAATAAGGGTTTTCGGTCGTGGCGAAGTTTACAGATAGAAGGCTTTCTTCCGGCTTAAGGCCATTTAAATCTTTTCGTTCTTGATCACCTGTCTCTTCAACTGCTGAGACGGATACATTTCTTCTTTCTTTTTCCATTAAAGATTCACTTCCTTCTCATTTTAGAGTAGGATTCCCTAAAATGATTTTTTTATCCATAATATGGGCTTACAGCTTCCCAAGTAAATAATTTCGATTCAAATTAGAAATAGGGGATACCGAAGTATTTAATTACTTTGGCATCCTCTTATTTTATGTCGCACCTGTTTATTCCTGTCATGAGGACAACCGGGCGGTGAATATGGTTAGTAAAAATGACATTTTAAAAAGAGGTGTTGATAATTGACTGATCAACGGAAAAAGATGTTTTCACGCTTAAAAGCGTACCGTCCTTTTCATAGCCCATACGATCCTTGCAGACCGATAGGAGTAAAATATTATTCGACTCCCCCAAATCTTTATCTGGGATTCCAGCCCCCTAATCTTCAACAATTCTCGCCACACGAAGCATTAAAAAAGGGAACTTTATGGCCGGTGTTATGGGATTATTACAATAACCCGTATGAAGCAAAAGGGAGGGAGCCGGAGTGAAGCAGTTGCCCCAGGAATATTATCAACATTTGGAAAATATTCAGGCTATTGATTTTGTGCTTGTGGAATTGACACTTTATTTGGATACGCATCCCGAAGATTACCAAGCGATACAGCAGTTCAACCAGTATACGAGATACAGCAAACAGCTGAAGCGGGCATTTGAAGCGAAATTTGGTACCCTTCAACAGTTCGGAAACAGTTATGCGGATGCAAAATGGAGTTGGGGAACAAGCCCTTGGCCATGGCAAGTATAGGACAATGAAGGAGGAGAAGTAATGTGGATTTATGAAAAAAAGCTCCAATATCCGGTAAGGGTCAGCACTTGCAATCCAACGCTTGCCAAGTATTTGATCGAGCAATACGGGGGGGCGGACGGAGAATTAGCAGCGGCTTTACGTTATTTAAATCAACGGTATACGATCCCGGATAAAGTGATCGGCCTGCTGACGGATATTGGGACGGAGGAATTTGCCCATCTTGAGATGATTGCGACGATGGTTTATAAGCTGACAAAAGATGCGACACCTGAACAATTAAGAGACGCCGGATTAGGCGATCATTATGCCAACCATGATGCGGCTTTATTTTATCATAACGCCGCAGGAGTCCCTTTTACAGCTACATATATTCAAGCAAAGGGAGACCCGATCGCGGATCTTTATGAAGATATTGCAGCAGAAGAAAAAGCAAGAGCCACGTATCAGTGGCTCATCGATATGTCAGATGACCCTGACTTGAATGACGGTTTGCGATTTTTAAGGGAACGCGAAGTCGTCCATTCACAGCGCTTCCGTGAAGCGGTTGAACTATTAAAAGATGAACGGGACCGGAAAAAGGTATTTTAAGCTGTAGCAGCACCCACAAAATCCCCTTTATTTCAAGGGGATTTTGTCTTCTTTAAAATAGTATTGGATCATGATCTCTGCTGAAGTTCCCAACTCGATGTTCTAATTCCTCTTTCCATTCATCGGCTTTTATAACCCCTAAGTTGGTTTCATACCACTTCTTTGACTTTTCCATATCCGTAACTGGGATAAAAATGCTGCCGACCTTAAACACCAATACCACTCCTTTCACTTCTTTAGACGATAGCTAAAACCCTTTTAATATATACATTTCCATGATGAAAACATATTTTTTTATGAAAATTTTGAAGGAAAGACTTCATCGGAAAAAGAAATATGTAAGGAAAGGGGGAATACGATGCTTCCATATCCAGCCTATACATCAAGAGAAGAAAAGATAGAAATGATCAGCAGCATAAAAGAAAGATTATTAAGCAAATACGGGGAAGACATACTGGCTATCGGTGTATATGGCTCGATAGGCCAGGAAAAGGACGGACCATATTCGGATATCGAAATGCATGTCATAACAGAAGATGGAATTGACATAAAAGGTCATGAGTTCATTTACGGCGACTTCAAAATAGAAATCGATACTATTCAAAAAAATGAAATGTTTAAAAAAGCGCAACAGGTTGGTGACTCATGGCCAATTAAAGCGGGTTCCTTTATTCATATCCTTACAGTGTATGACCCGCATCACTTATTTGAAGAAATCAAACAACTTCCCTTTCAGGTTTCGAGCTCAGCCATTAAAGAAACAATGCGGGAATTTATGATCTGGGAACCGTATGAAACAATCGGCAAAATACGAAATAATTATCAATCTAAAAACTTTAATTATCTTCCTCTGGCTGCATTAGATTTAGCGTGGCAAACAGCCAAACTGATCGGACTGGCCAATAGGCAATATTACTCTACCAGAGCGCGAACTTTTGAGGAATCAATGAAGCTGAAGTCGAAGCCTTCCGGATATAACGAGCTTGCGCAGGCAATTATGGCAGGAAGGCTGGATGATAAGCAGCATGTGTACCAGCTTTGTGAAAATTTGTGGACTGGTTTAAATAGTTGGTATGACGAACTTGGAATAGATTACATAGTAAAAGAGCTGCCGTTTTGATAAGGGTACTGGGCATTAATATGTAATGAACTGCGGCTCAATGGTTACTCGTTCAGACTTATTTTATTCGAACCAGTTTAAATAGGTTTGTTACCGAATGGCTGTCAACATGATTCATTCTTCCTAACAGAAACCAGGTGTTCGCGCCAGGCATTTATGATACATACACAAATCGGGGGAATGATCAAGCTGAAAAAGCAATAGTATACTGTAAGTGTAAAATAACCGCTTGTGGATGGGGGATACCAGTTTTGCGTAAAATACTTTGGTATACCGTCATATTTGTTGTTTTGGTTTTGATTGTGGCGCTATTTTTTTATGGAAATCCGATGGCGCGGAGAGACAGTATAGCGATTGCGAATGATTATATCAACAGTAAATACCCTGAGTATTCATTCACCGTTTCTGATGTGAGGTACTATCCGGGGGAAGGTACATTTGTGGTTTATGTCGTATCAAAGGACGGGAAAGTGACCGGTAATTTGGATGTTAGTAACAGTAAAGTAGTGCACGAGGAGTTTTCTGCTGATATAAAATAGCTGGGCTCTTATCATATGTATGACTGGGCTCGCTTCAGGAACTGGGAAACATGGAAGAATCCGAACAAAAAGAGCGAAGAGAAGTTTTAGTAAATGGAGAAAGTGAAAAACACAAGTTTGATATTAAGTGAAGTAGTTGAGGACGGAAATCTTAATTGCTATTTAATGTTCTTTCTCTAACTTTACCATAAAGGGAAAATTATATTTCTCTTCGTAATATGCTTTCTACATTAGATTATGGAGACTACATAAACTATCTAAAAGTAGCCTCACCATTTTCTTGTTTAATAAAAGTAGGATAACCCATATTCATAATAAGTATATGAGTCATCCTTTTTACTGGCATCTCTTTACTTTACATATAAGGGGGAATAGTTTTTTTGTAATCTCTGAGAAAAAACTGAAAACTTACGAAATCGCAAGATCTTTTTAAACTTCCAAGACGGACATATCAATGTTATAACCAATTCAACAATAATGTTATTAGTAAACTTTGAAATACCAGTACAACCACCGACTTCCATTTGACTTTATAATTATTTTTTTTCATTAGATAAGTTTGAGCTACAAAGTTTATTAACAATACGATGATTAATACAGCTATAAAACTAAACCAAAAGGGTGATTTTATAACTAACATATGATCCCTCCACCTAGATGTATTTTAACAAAAAAGATGAGCATAAATGCTCACCTATTCTCTAAAAAGAAATCTGGGCCCTTTCAACTCTATAATGCCCACTACCTAATAGTCTAACTGTTAAGTATGTATTGTATTCTACTAAATATTTCAGTGCTTTAAAAGTACCATGACTTTGAACTACCCATACACTAGGGTCTAACTTATCTATCCAAGTTCTGTGAGATTCAGTATACATAGCGCCAGTCATTAAAACATCTGTTGTAGCTCCATTAATTTTTCCTCCACTATATGTAAATTCTCCAGCAAGGATATGTTCAAAATTCCAACCAGCAGTATTTTTAACTGATGCACGATAAAGTTTCCTTGTTGAAGCTGCAGTGGCATAGGTTGATATACTAGTATTTAAATTCGTAGATTTATAGCCAAGAATAGCAGGCACGTTAGTACTCTCAAATCCAAATTCAATAGTATCTTTACCAATTTTTTCTTTAACTACAAAGTCTTCTATACCGTTATCCAAATTTTCGTTAGCCTTAACAACAATTTTATCAAGAGCAGCGTTAATTTCTTCTAGCTCTTGAGCAGTAAGTAATCCTTCCTTCTTATTTTGTGGTTCCTCAACATTTGTGTTTGCTGAAGCAAAAGTAGGAACCAACATAAAAATTGCTAGCAAGAGCACTATAATCTTTTTCATCAATCATCCACCCTTTCTTAGTAGTTTCAACGTAATTATACATAAATGGAATTATACTGTAAATAAAATTCTAAAATTTTCTAAAAATCTCAGCATTATAGATTTTGAGAAAAATAAGCCGCTAAGTGCTAAATCAAGAAGGGAATTTTGAAGATTTAGATACTTATTGAATATGAGCCATCACAATCCGTATTCTTGGCAGCGGCAATTCTAATGTCATATGTGACTGAGTTGAGAATTTTCGACTCTTATTGATAGTGGAACGAACCTCAGTACGTTTAGGTTCGTTTAAGTGTTAACTATGTTAGATATTTCATTGAAATTACTTTCAGCTCACCATACAACTGAATAGTTACTCAACTTTCGGTGCGACCAAGCATAGGTTGTGAAGTTTAGCAGGTGGAAATCCTGCTTGGAAAGGCTAAAGCCAAGCCACCAATAGCGAGTCTTGGACGGCTGAAAGTAATTTCAGACGTTAAGCGTAGACAGCCAGGTAGTAGGCCTGAAAGTGATTGAGCCTCGAAAAGAGTAAACCGGAGAGGTCGACGTTTTCGAAAGTACGGAAGACAACACTTATTCATGCGCTAAAGGCGAGGATGAATGAGCTCTCCCGGGGTCGAAGAGCCAGGCATGCTATACAATGACTTTACAGCAACTTGGGAGACCCTGTCCATTCTTCCATAGGGAGTATGACAAACAACCGATCAAAAGGGAGAAGGTCAAATGATGGACAGGGAGTCGGATCACTGCGTACTACCGATGAAACCGAGTAATGTCGGCAGAGGGAAGGCAGTGACATATCATCGATCTTGTTAAGGACACATTTTCTACACACAGGGGTAGGCGAAAAAATGCAAACAAATCTAGCAAGAATAGCAAAGATTGCAAAAGAAAGCCCACAAGAGCAATTCACATCGCTGTATCACCTTTTGAACGAGGAACTGCTGACACAATGCCATCGGGAACTGGACGGCAGTAAAGCAACAGGTGTCGATTACTCCAAAGTAAAGCAAGTTACTTAAGCGTTTTATCAATAAATACAAGTGTTTCATCAATAATCATGTCTTGATCATAATCAAGAGTAGCGACATGATAGCTGTTTTTTAATTCGATTTTTTCTTTAACCGGGGAGGATACCTGGTCGTAAATGATTTGCGAATTGCCGGGCGGAACGACATGATCCTCCTCCGAAACAAATATCAATACCGGACATGTTATTTGCGAGAGCTTATTTTTTACAATTTCCATCAATTTCACGATTTCCCGGACTGATTTAACCGGAGTCTTTTCATACGCAAGCTCTTTGACGTTTGGATTTTTAATATCCGACCCAATTGCATCCAAAAATCGCACATTTGCATGCTGGACGGCTTCCATATCGGGAATTTCAATCGCTGCATTGATCACAATAATCCCTTTTATGTCAGGGTATTTTTCAGCCAAGTATAAAGTAAGTGTCCCGCCCATTGACAAACCAGTGACAAAAATGGTGTCGCAGTGCTCCTTCAGCCACTGATAGCCTTCTTCGATCGAGCCAATCCAATCCTCATACGTTGTTGTCTCCATTTCTTCATAGTGGGTTCCATGTCCCTTGAGCCTGGGCCCGCAAACTGTGTACCCGGCTTTCGCGTATGCTTCTCCAAGCGGACGCATGCTTTGGGTTGACCCGGTGAATCCATGGGAAATTAAGATGCCGACCTTGTTTCCTTCAAAATAAAAGGGTTCAGCTCCTTCTAAAACCGGATATTTTTCTGCCATCCAACACCCCTCCTAATCGTTTTAAAACAGTCCTACTATTTCTTTCGATAAAGGAAAAAAATAACCTGCTTAAATTTAGGAAGAAGTATACTGAGCAACACAAATATCTACAATTTGAAACTGGCTGACAAGGTCTTTTATGAAATTAAATTGTATTCTCCCTGTCCCCCCTGTTTCCGGTTCTTGGAATCGAAGGCTGATCTCCTTGCGGAGGGACACTTTCTCCCATATAATTATCGCTTACTTGTTCATGCGTAGTAGCCAGTCCAATTGACACTTCATCATTACGATGATAATCTTTTTCCTCATAAAATTTACCTGCGACCTTTAAGCTTTCTTCGTTGTCTTTTTTCACGATATCGTCCTCCTTTGAATGTCTTTAATTATTTTCTACAGGGAGCTCCGGGATGATTCCATCCATTAAATGACAAAGTTAAAGATGGTTTATACACTTTTTACCTATAATCAACGCAGAAGTATTAACGAATAATAAAGAAAACATCACCGAGAAAGGGGTGTGTGCTTTGTTGGAAAAAGACCAAATTGCAGCGTTAAAAGCAGATCTTGAAAAATCGAAGAAAGACATTGAATGGCAATTTAAAGTGAATGACCATTTTAATTTAAAAAGCAACCTCACCCGCGAAACATCGATTGAGCTTTCAGCTTATGATAACCATCCAGGCGATGAAGGAACCGAGCTGTTTGAAAGAGAAAAAGATATTGCTCTCAACCAGCATTTGGAATATGAATTCAGCAATATAAAGAAAGCGATCCAGGCGATAGAAAATGGCACTTATGGATTGTGTGAAGTTTGCGGCAAGGAAATACCGATAGAACGTCTCGAAGCGATTCCACAAACAACCTTTTGCATTGAACACACGCCTGACAGAACCATTTCAGGTGACCGGCCTGTTGAAGAAGAAGTCCTTAGACCTCCATTTGGAAGATTTGACATGGATGAGCGCGAAGAAAATGTCGTTTTCGATACGGAGGATACTTGGCAGGACGTAGCCTCTTTTGGAAATTCTTCATCACCGTCAGACTTTTACGATGTGCCTGAAGACCAGGATTCATTATTCAATGAGCACAATGAAAATATTGGCTATGTTGAAGATTATGAAAACTTTATTGGAAATGATATTGAGGGGAAAAACATCACAGTTTATCCGCATAATAAGCAACATGAAGATTATGAACGACAGCTTGATGAAGAAGGAATCATGACCCAGTTTGGCGACCTCCCGGCATATGAGCATGATCCATATGTCGAAAGGGACGAAGATTGAAGTAAATGATTTGACATAGTATACTCCATTTCATATAATTTAGACATAAATCCGAATATTTTCTCCTAAAGGGGAGTAGCTTTTACAGCAAAGTCGTCATTACGGAGTTTTAAGCTCTCGGCTTTGTTGGCAGCTCAATGTTGTTAGCAAGACCTTTATCTTATGTTTTCATGGGGTAAAGGTCTTTATTTATGGCTTTTACCAATCTGGTAAAAGTCATTTTTTATATTAAAAAGATAAATCAACAATAAGGGGGAACAAAATATGTTTTTTCATCCAATGGATTTTCTGATCCTGATAGCATTTGCTATTTCAGTTTGGGCCCAGTTTAGAGTGAAAGGGAACTTTAATAAATGGTCTGAGGTTGGGACGAGAGCAAATTTAACCGGAGCTGAAGTCGCAAGAAGGATTCTCGACCGGAACGGTCTTTATGATGTGCGGATTGAAGTTGTTCGTGGTACACTTTCCGACCATTATGATCCAATCAGCCGAGTTGTCCGATTGTCCGAGCGCGTCTACTATGGAAACTCAATCGCGTCTGTATCCGTCGCTGCCCATGAAGTGGGACATGCGATTCAACATAAAGAAGCTTATGGAGCGTTAGTCTTGCGCCATCGGATCTTTCCGTTGGTCAATCTGACTTCCGGTGCCGCTCCTTTCTTATTGATAGGCGGATTTTTATTTCAAAACCTATCCTTAATCGGGCTCGGAATTCTCTTTTTCTCTGCCGTTGCAGCCTTCCAGTTAATCACCCTTCCGGTCGAGTTTAACGCGAGCTCACGTGCGAAAACCCTAATGCTCGCCGAAGGAATGATTTATAACGAAGAGGAACACGGTGTGAATAAAGTGTTAAATGCTGCGGCTTTAACATATGTGGCAGCTGCTCTAATTTCACTGTTAGAGTTACTCAAATACGTGATGATTTTCTTCCAGGCACAGCAGGAGGAATAATCAACGTGAATTTGAAGTCCAGCATGTAACGCTGTAATTAAAAATCTATCATTATTACCCCCTTCAGGCATTGTTTATATGCTGCTTGAAGGGGTATTTTATTTTCTAAAACCAAAGGGGGGCGATCTGGTGAGGAAGAATTTAAAGGGTATATTTCTGCTATCAGGTATCTGTCTGCTCCTTTTGCTGTCCGGTTTTGTATGGACCATCCAAAATCCTGATCAGGAATCGAATAAGCAGGCAATAACCGCAGACAAGGACGGTAAGCATATTGTAGCGATTGGAGACTCCTTGACAAGAGGATACGGCGATTCCAACGGAAAGGGTTACCCGGGCTACTTGGTAGAACATCTCCAAAAGAAATCAAAAGATAAGATCACATTGCAAAATCTGGGGGTTAGTCGCTCGCGCACTGATCAATGGCTGGATCTAATCAAGCAAGAAAAGGTACAAAGGCAGGTAGAGCAAGCGGATCTGCTCCTTATGACGATTGGGGCAAACGATTTGTTCCAGGAAGGGGAGACGTTAAAGAACCTGAATTCGCAGAACATGGATCAGTTAAGGAAGCAATATCTCGCTAATTTAAAGAAAATCATAACAGAGCTTAGAACTGTAAATGGCAAAGCGACGATTTTTTTTATTGGCTTGTATAATCCGTTGATCGAAACGAACAAGTCTGATTTGGTAACGCAAATAGTCAGGCAATGGAATTACGAAACAAGCCTGTTGTTGGATCAATATCATAATACTGTTTTTGTTCCGGCTTTCGATTTGTTCCAGTTAAATGCAAATGACTATTTGTATAAAGATAAGTTTCACCCGAATACAAGGGGCTATAAATTAATTGCAGAACGTGTGACCTCACTGATACGAAAGGAAGGTTGATGATAAGTTAATAAGCTGCGAAAATAAGAAGTCATTTAAGGGAACAGACTGTAAAACAGCCTGCTTATTAAAACAACTATATATGGATGATCAAATTTAAACGTGCACCGGACGCTTTACATTCCATGCACGTTTTTTTTATTAAAATAAAAAAGCCCTGCCGATTAGCTTTGGAAGTTTACGTGTTATTCGTTTGTCTGGTTTAAAATCCATAAAAAAATGCATACTACAAAAAAGCGAATTTGAAATCTGGAAAAATGCTGATATTAATCTTTCAGGTGAGGACGTAACTATGTTCTGGAAAAAGAAGAAACATCATGGAAATAACGACAAAAAAGGACCTCCATACAACCAGGATGCAAAGGTGACATTGGAAGCATTAAAACAAATGACTTCCAATATGGCTGATGCAGAAAACGTGCAACTCCAAACTGCAAATGCTCAAAAGGTTGAAACAGTATACATAAGGACGTTAATCGACCAGGAGCGCTTTAATGAATCGGTTGTTCAGCCTCTGAAGAGCTGTACCAGTGGATCGGTTGACCAGTGTATCTCAGCAGCAAAGGCAACAAAACTTAATACTTTGGATGAAGCGGCATCGCAGCTCATGGCGGGGAGCGTTTTGCTCCATGATCCTAAACAGAAACAGTGGTTGGCTGTCAAACTGAAAAATCCATTGGGGCGTGCGATTGAAAGTTCAGAAACGGAAACGATATTATATGGACCGAAAGACAGCTTCAGTGAACAATTGGAGCAAAATATTACCTTGATCCGGAGACGCCTGCCTTTAACTACACTGAAGACTGAAAAATTTATCGTCGGCAGCCGCAGCAAAACGACTGTTGTCATTATGTATTTAGAAGGCATCATCAATCCGAAAGTTCTTTCTATTGCCCGGGAAAAAGTCACAAACGTTGATTACGACCTTATTCTTGAATCGTCAAACCTGGCCGTTTTTATGGAAGATAATGAACATTCGGTATTTCCGCAGTTTCAGCAAACTGACCGGCCGGATATGTGTGCTTATTCATTGGGCATAGGCAAATTGGTTTTCTTGATTGGCAATACACCGTTTGCCCTGATTGCCCCCATTACAATTTTTCATCTGTTCCAGTCTCCGGAGGATTATGTTCATAGATGGATCGTCGCCAGTTTTTTGCGGTTGGTCCGCTATGTAAGTTTTTTCCTTTCGATTACACTGATCCCGGTGTATGTAGCATTAAACACTCACCATTATCAGATGATTCCGCTGCAAATTCTTTTTGTGTTAATGGAATCGAGAAGCAAATTGCCGTTTTCGCCTTTTTGGGAAGCGGCTCTGATGCTGCTTACTCTCGAAATTATTAAAGAAGCAAGCCTGCGAATGCCGACAAAAACAGGCCAGACATTAGGTGTCATTGGCGGAATTGTGATCGGGCAGGCGGCAGTAGAAGCGGGTTTCGCCAGTAAAGTATTGATTGTATTAGTCGGAATATCCGCGATTGCTTCGTTTTTAGTTCCGAACTATCTTGTCAGTAAAGCAAATACAATTATCCAATTCATCTTTCTGTTCTTTTCGTATTTATTTGGGATTTTGGGGATTGCACTCGGACTAGTCTGCCTGCTTGCCCATTTAAATGCACTGACATCCCTAAAACAGCCGTATTTCGCACCGGTGGCTCCATTTTTTCTCGAGGATTGGAAAGACTTCCTCATTCGTGCCCCGTTAACCTGGTTCAAAACTCGGCCGGAACATTTACGGCCTGTCCAGAAATGGCGTTACCGCCGAAGGAGATGATCAAGCGTGTCAACACTTTTGTATTCTGATAGAACAGCCACTTTTGGCACCAATTGGATTTTACCGGTAGTGAACCGCTTGCAAATGCTCTATTTTGTTTTAATCCTGCCCAGCAATCTGGTTAATTCTTATATGATCTGGGTAATCGCGGCGATTGGGGTTTTAGCACAGCTGAACCTTGTCATATTGTCCAGATGGCTGGCTTCTGATGTTGCAGCAAAAGGATTTCAAGGGTTTGTGCAGCTGTTTGGTGAACGGAAAATACGCGTGTTTGCATTCATAGGATTATTTTTGATTTTGCTTAAAATCATTGTTCTGACGATTGGCTACGTAGAGATTGTCCAACAATTTATTTTTCCGTCCGTTAAGAAAAATTGGCTTATTTTTATCATTTTTTTAACGGGCTGTTATGTAGCCTCCAAGGGGATGGAGAAGACGATCCGCTTTGGGATTGTTGTATTTATCTGTACGTTCTGGCTCATTTTTGCGTATATTCCCTTTTTCTTTGAACCAAATACAGCGCTCCATAATCTCTATCCTTTGATTCCAACAGATTCGCCAATTAAACCTTTGCAGGGCATATTAATGGTTTGGTCATGTTTGTCAGGTCCGGAATTTTTAGTTTGCCTGGTCCCCTGGTTAACGCCCGGCCAAAAAGTGCTGAAATATTTAACAGCAGCCAATATGATTACGATTGTTGAATATTTATTATTGTTCATCGCAAGCTCACTATTTTTCGGCACAAATTATTTGGGCCATGCCGAGTTTCCGGTTGTCAATCTGTTCCGCTACTTACAATGGCCCGTTTTTGAACGAATGGATGTCATTTTGATTGCGGTACATATTTTTTATTTTGTTTTTGCAATTTCTCTGTTTTTATTATGCTGTTACGGGGCTGTCCGGATTATGATCGGAAGAACTGATCAACCGACGACAAGAAAGGGATTTATATCTTGCTGTATCATGATTTTGATAGCTGTGCTGACGATCAATACCTGGTTTTGGGAATCTCAAAATGGATTAAATATTTGGCAAACTCTTCAGGTTTTACTCGGTGCATTTACATTCTTGTTAATTCCGACATTCCTTCTCGTTGCTACAAAAGTAAAAGGGAGCCGTGCCTGAAGATGGGATTTTTCAAAAAAACACTATTCATATTCCCGCTTTTATGCGTTGGGATGATTGCGGGGTGCTCTCTAATTGTGGAAGACAATATAGTCGAGGAAATCGCACCTGTGACCTTTTTATCGATGACGAAGGGAGAGCAAGGAAAACTGAAGTTCAGTACATTGGTGCCGCCTGTAACCAAAGAAGAGAAGCACCTGTTATCTCTTGAAATCGATTTATTGAAACAAGGAAGAAAAAATTTTAATTCAAGATATTATCGTGAATTAAAGCTTGGCCAGCTGCGCGCGTTATTTTTCAGCCAGGAACTGGCCGAACAGGAAGTCCTGCCTATTATCAATACGATCCTTGCTGACCCGGATGTGTCACCGCGCCTGTATTTAGTGATTGTTAAAGGCAATTTTGATGAGTATTTAAAAAGTCAGATAAAAAAGCAGAAGGACCTTGATTATCTTCTTTATCGAATGTTAAAAAGATATGAAAGAGATAATCAAGGCGAATTCACGATTGTAAATGTTCATCAATTTTTGAAGGAAGCCAGCTCTCCGTTTGTTGATCCGGTGCTGCCGGTCTTTAAGGCAGACAAAAAAGATTTAAAATATGAGGGAACCGGTTTTTTCCGGAATGACAAATTGGCTGGAATGGCTACATCAGAGGAAGAAGAGATTTTTCAACTGCTCGATGAAGATCGCTATATAAATGATCTGCCGATCTTACCTTTATCCGTTTCATTAGGGCACGTGCGCTCCCAAATTGATGTCCAATTCAGTAAAGATCATTCTTCAATGGATCTTATCGTTGATTTAAGGGGGAGAATAGATGAATATCGCGGCAGAAAAAACATACATAACGATTCCGATTTTAAAGAGCTAAACCGCGAGATTGAAAAATACCTCGAGAAAAACACAAAGGAATTAATAAAAAAAATGCAAGCGCTAAAGGTGGATCCTCTTGGAGTAGGAACCTATTTATTGAAACCGTTCGACAAGCCAATGCCGGAAAAGGAATGGCTGGATCGTTGGGAAAAGATGAATATTGACGTACGTTACCATCTTTATATTGAACCCTTGACGATATAAGCTCATATAATTGCTTGTCATGAGCTGTTAAAGTAAAAGTACCAATAACCGCTGTTGGTGGCTATTGGTACTTTGGAGTAAAATCCAACAACCTAGGAAATGAAAGCTTTATCGAGGTTAAAAACCTTTCGCAACGCTACGTCAACACCATGGTTGTCGTTATCTCCGGTTACCCAATCAGCGCTCTCTTTCACACAGTCGGGGGAATTTTCCATCGCAATCCCGACACCGGCTGCTGCCAGCATTTCGATGTCATTTGTTCCATTGCCTATTGCGACAACCTCATTCGCAGCAATTCCCAATCGATTAATCAACGGAACAATCCCCGTCCATTTCGATCCTTGCGGAAAAACCTCCAAACGATCTCCTTCGTCAAAGCTGGCGGCCCCGTCTATTTCCTTTTGAAAAGCAGCACGCTGAACGGGATCTGTATAAAGAACCAACCGGTGGGCATCGTGATTTGTATCCGCGATACCGGCGATCTCCGATTCAGGCAGCATATATTCTATTCCAAGCGGGGCATGATTCGAGCGGGAGGAACGATAACTAAAATGAATATAAACACCGTTTAAATCGTTTGTTTTCCTGCACAAATCATATGCCAGCCGGGCAGGAATTTTCACATCGTGAATGACATCGTTCCCGGAAACGACGTATCCGCCGTTGTACACTACATACATCGAGATGCCCAATCTTTCACCATGAATGATTGCACCATCCAGAGATCTGCCTGTCGCCAGGGCAACTAAAACGCCTCTTTGCTGAAGCTCCTGAATAGTTTTGATCAGATTTATATCCAGTTGATCTTTAGAATTTAAGATCGTTCCGTCAATATCCAGAAAAACAATCCGGTACATAAAAAATCCCCCCTTTATCGAATTTTATTTTTATATGATTCATCAACACATATAATAATATATCATTGTACAAATTTTTGTACATAGAAAATATTTTTGAAAAAAAGATATTGAAACCGTTTTCCGCATGTGTTATGCTAACAGCAAGAAAATACAAAAAAATGTACATTCCTTAAAAATGGTGATACGTATGAGGGAAAACCTCTATTCAAAAAAAGGCCTTATATTACAAAAGATAGCCGAACAATTGTTGTTTATTGAAATCGATCAGCGCTTGCCAAAGGTTGGTGATTTCGCCGAGAAATATCAGGTCGGCCGCGGTACAATCCAGTCTGCTTTAAAAAAATTGGAAGAAGAAAACTGTATACGCCTTGAACCGAGAGGCCATCTCGGTACATTTTTAAGAGCAAAGAATCTACCCAATTTATTGCTGTATGCCGGGGCAAACCAAATAACAGGAGTTATGCCGCTTCCTTATTCCAAAAAGTATGAGGGGCTGGCAACCGGTCTTACGTCAGAGTTCGAGAACTTGGGTCTCTCTCTTAATATAGCGTTCATGAGAGGGTCTGAAATTCGGCTCGATGGAGTAAGAAAAGAAAGATACGATTTTGCCCTTGTTTCTAAGTTTGCGGCTTTAGAGGAATTAAAAAAAGATAAAAATCTTAAAATTGCTTTGCAATTTGGTATGAAAACTTATGTTTCAGAACATGGTGTTGTTTTTGCCGATGCAGATAAAAGACAGCTTTCCAATGGAATGAAGGTCGGGATCGACAGCTTTTCGGCAGACCAACGAATATTAACACAGGCAGAAGTAAACGGGTTGGAAGTAGATTATCTGGAACTTAACTATATGCATTTGCTTCAACATTTGAAAGCAAATACGATTGACGCCATGATTTGGAATGTCGATGAAATTGACCCGGCTTCATTTCATATTCAACCGCTGTCTTCGCCACTTGCGATTCAATATGAGAAGCAAATGAATGAAGCGGTTTGTGTGATTAAGAAAGATAATCGGAAAATGGATTACATCATTAATATGCTTTCCAAAGATAAAATAGTGGAGATCCAGGCGGATGTAGTCAAAGGGAATCTTATTCCCAAGTATTAATTTTTTTAAATTGAATGTACAAAAAAATGTATTTTGGGGGTGATTATCTTTAATAAAAATGATCCGGCGCTTTCATTGTTAATTTACTATATGGCAGATCATACTAATTAAAAAGGAGGCAGCAGAATGGATGCCAGTTTAAAAGAAAGAATTGATTTATTGCATAACACAAACCAAATAAACGATGATATCTTTCATCGCTTACCGGATATTTTTGAGAAAGTCGAAAAATTCCTTGATGTGAAGCTTACCGAGGAAAACGCGGGGTCATTTGCCAGCCATATCTCTGTAGCTTTACAAAGAATATCCGAAAAGAAAGCGGTAACAGAGATAGCTGCTGAGCTGGAAACTGTTATTGAGAAGAATCCAGATTTTTACCAGTATGCCAAGCAACTATTGTCTGAAAATAGTGGAGATGTTGACATCAATGCTGAAGCAGCATTTATCACTTTATATTTTTGTTTATTAACAGGAAGGGAGAATGAATAATGTTAAGAATAGTGGTTGGAGGGCTTAAAAAAGATGTGACTGAAAGAGCTGCGAAGGCAGCTGGAGGAGACAAGGTTCAAGTAACCGTTACTTCGGATTTTGAAGGAGCTAAAAAATTAAAAGCCGGGGATGCAGATTATTATTTAGGTGCATGTAACAGCGGCGGAGGAGCAGCTCTTTCGGTTGCAATAGGTATATTAGGTTATGCAAATTGCTCGACTGTTGCAAAAGCAGGCGGGAAACCTAATGCCGAGGCAATTGACAAATTGGTTAATGAAGGAAAAGTTGCCTTTGGAATGGCTGTTGAAAGTATTGAAGAAGCTGTACCTCTTATTATAAAAAGCTTGCTTAAAAAGCATGGTCTTGAGTAGGAGGAACGCGAATGGATATCTTTCAAAATACTTCATTTCTTGAAATAGCCGTAATCGTGCTGCTTACTGCTTTGACTGCTTTAGCTTCACACTGGGGGAAAGCGGTATTCCATGATGGAATACGCCCAATTTTACCTGAATTTTTGGAAGGCAGAATGAAGCGTCCCGAACTCGCTTCAATCTCCTTTGGTTTAAGCATCGGATTTATCGTCTCTGTTGGACTGTCCTTTGCTGTCTCCTTTGAATTGTTAAATCCGTGGCTGCTTTTCCTGCCAACTGATATTTTAGGTGTTATGGCGACCAGATGGTGGATAGCAGCAGGCCTCGGCGGTATTTGGGGTTTCATTGCTTTATTTGGGCTTACTGGTGTACAAGCGGTATTTAATTTATTGCCTGTCGATTTACTTGGCGCCTTGGGGGAATTGTCAACACCGGTGCTTGTAGCCTTCACCGCATTCCCGATCATTGCGATTTTATACCAATTCGGATGGGTTAGAGCACTTATTTCCGGTATTTTCGTGTTAATCGTCCGTCAGCTTCTTCCACTTGTCGGCGGGGTTTTTACCGATAAAGCAGAAGCGAATGTAGAACAAGCCAGCCAATTGGCGAATGTGACGTTTCCAAAAGATGCTGATTTTGCAGCGAAAATAAATGTGCTGCAAGAAGCGGGAGGAGATAATCCGCAGATACAGGAATTAATCTCCCAAGCTAGCAATAATTTTTCGTTAGGTACAACCATCGGTGGCTTTACGATGCAGATCGCCGTTTTGATGCTGGTTGGGATGATTCTATTAGTCAGCTTTGCGATTATAAAAGATATGAAAAACAAAGGGGAAGTAAGTGTTGACTCCGATGAGGAGAACATTTTTGACGCCCGCACAAAACGAATTTATAAAGGTATCCCTATTTTAGCAGGAATTGGTGCCCTGTTAGCGGTGGCAGCCAATTTAGGCTTGATGACGGGTTCCGAGGTTTCCGGCCCGATCCTTCAACAGGCATGGGATGCGACAGGAAAAGAGCAAAGCGATCTTTTACAAAGTGCTGCTATTGCTGATATTATCCGGGGGATCAGCTTCATTCCGTTAATTGTGACAACCGCACTCGCTACCGGTGTTTATGGAGTCGTCGGACTAACTTTTGTTTTCCCGATTGGTTACTTATTGCCAAATCCAATTCTGGCAGCGATCGTCGGAGCTGTTTGGATTTGCCTGGAAATTGTCGCTCTTCGCGGAATCGGGCGTTTTCTGCAGCGCTTCCCGTCATTGCGGGAATCATCCGACAATATCCGTTCATCAATGAATTCCATGATCGAGCTGGCACTGTTCATCGGCGGAGCCTTTGCGGCCATGAAGATGGCACCGGATGCTATTGGTTTATCACTGACTATTTATATTCTTTTATATGCTGCAAACGAAGGTCTTGGACGTCCGATTATGAAGCTTGCTGCCGGACCGGTAGCAATTATTTTAACGGGAATCGTTCTTAACTTGTTATATTTCCTTCAATTAATTTAAATACAGAGATAGGTAGGGGCCCCGTGTGACCTACCTTTCATGTTAGGAGAGATTTTACATGAAAATCCAAACCGTCACTGGGCCGGTAGATCCTCAAGCGATTCAGAAAACGATGATTCATGAACATCTTGTTTTTGATCTTTCAGTGGTGAGGCAAGAAAAAGATCGTGATTCGAAGCTGGAAGATTCTCCGGAACTGGATCTTGAAATGAAACTGTTAGTCGACTCAGGCTGCAATACGATCGTGGAAGTTTCCAATATAGGAATGGGGAGAGATGCTAAAGCTTTAAGTGAAATAGCTCACAAACATCATTTAAACGTGATTGCTTCTACTGGCTTCTATAAGGAATCCGTGTACCCATCCTTTGTGTTTGAAAAAACAAAAGAAGAACTGGCAGACATCATGATTCGTGAAGTTACGGAAGGAATGGATGACACAACAATCAAAGCCGGGTTAATTGCTGAAATCGGCAGCAGCTATCAGGAGATTACAAAAACGGAAGAAAAAGTTTTTCAAGCTTCGATTTTGGCACATAAAACAACAGGTGCCCCGATTAGTACGCATTGTGAAATCGGGACGATGGGAAAAGGTCAGCTGGACATATTCGAAAAACATCATGTTGACATGAGCCGTGTATCGTTTGGGCATCAGGATTTAAACGAAGATGTCGAAGAACAACTGCTGCTGTTAAAAAGCGGCGCATATATCCAATTTGACACGATCGGCAAAAACAGTTACCGAAAAGATTCAGATAAGGTCGATAACCTGCTCGTATTGCTCGGGCGTGGATACGAAGATCAATTGATGCTTTCGTGTGACATTACAAGAAAATCTCATTTAAAAGGCTATGGCGGTTATGGCTATAACCATCTGTTTGAAAATTTCATCCCGGCTCTTATCGAAAAGGGAGTTACAAACGAAATTCTTGATAAAATGCTTGTTCACAATCCAAGAAAGTTTCTGGCATTTTTGTAGATCCTCAGGTTCATGAACAAATAAATTGTCCACGATAAGAAAGAAGGCCAGGCAATGTATGAACAATCAGTTTTGAGAGATATGACTTTTGCAGAAGCCAGGGAGCTTCAATTCCGGTTAATGGATGAAGTGACACAGGAATTCAAGAATAACGAGTTCTTTCATATTGGAGATGTTGGCCTTCATCCGCAATATAAACGGCCGTTAATGACGGCGCGGGTTGAAAGTGTACTTGCTAAAACATTTCAGGCAGAAGCGTGTGCCCTGGTTCGCGGCAGCGGCACAGGCGCGATTCGGGTCATTCTCAGTGCATTACTTGAAGCAGGGGATCAATGTATCGTCCACAGTGCCCCAATGTATACAACCACGAAAGAAACATTTCGCTTAATGGGTTTAAAGCAAAACCGTGTTGACTTTAATGATCAGTCAGCTCTTACCGAGGCTTTAAACGATGATAAAGAATCGAAGCTGTTTTATGTACAGCATTCACGCCAGCAGCCGACTGACGAGTATGACTTGCAAGAGGTGATCGCACTTGTAAAAGAAAAGCGGCCTGACTTACCGATTGTAGTGGATGACAATTATTGTGCGATGAAGATAAAAGAAATCGGTACCCAGCTTGGCGCTGATTTTTCAACCTTTTCCGGATTTAAGCTTTTAGGTCCGGAGGGGATTGGGATTATTTTAGGCAGGAAAGATGTAATTGAACGAATACACGAGCGGAATTATTCAGGCGGGGGACAGGTCCAGGGCTTTGAAGCCCATGAGCTCCTGCGCAGCCTGGTTTTTGCTCCGGTCATGATCGCCATTCAAACCGAGCAGGTAGACGAATTATGCCGCTCTCTAAATAATGGGGTAATAAAAGGTATAAAAGAAGCTTACATTACAAACTCACAATCGAAGAATGTGATTGTTGAATTCGAACAACCGATTGCAGCAGAAGTGATCGAACTCGCCTCCAAATATGGGGCAGCGACCTATCCGGTTGGGGCAGAGTCACGCTATGAATTAATTCCGATGATTTATCGGGTATCCGGAAGTTTCGTTGAAAGCAGACCTGAATTAAAGCAGCATGGGACGCGAATCAACCCTATGAAATCTTCTGCAAATACTGTCATTAGAATTTTACAAAATGTAATGGAAGAACTATCAAGGGGGTAACAAGCCCATGTTTTTGGAAATGACGCTTAAACGAAATGAAGGGCTGATAAGGTCTGCTGTTAAACTGCATCAGGAGGGAATCATCCCGGCGAATACGTATGTGATCGACCTGGATGCGCTTGAGCATAACGTAAAAAAGCTTAGTTTAACAGCAAGTGAACATGGCCTGAATTTATATTATATGACGAAACAAATCGGCAGAAGCGCTTTTGCCGGCCAGGTGATTGAAAAAAATGGAATTGACCGGGCTGTAGCAGTTGATATTGATGAAGCGTTTGAATTAAAGAAGGGCAATTGCCGGATCGGGAATATTGGCCATATTGTCCAGCCGAGCAAATCGCAGTGGCCTGAAGTCCTGATGAAGCTAAAACCGGAAGTTGTCACGCTCTTTTCCGTTGAAAGGGCCAAACAATTATCAGAGCCTGCAATTAAATTAGGCAAGGTCCAGGATGTCATTCTCCGCGTGATTAAACCGGAAGACATGGTATACCCCGGACAATTTGGCGGATTTATATTGGACCAGTTGGAAGGCGATCTTGATGAATTGCTGAAACTGAAAGGAATTCGCGTGATTGGGATCACCAGCTTTCCTGTCTTGCAGTTGAATGAAGAAAAAAATGATTTCACTTTTACGTCCAATATTGAAACGATTGTGAAGGCCCGTGAAGTATTGGAAAACAAAGGCATCGCCGTTACGCATGTCAATGCTCCGAGTGCAACGAGCTGCCATACGATCCCGATGCTAAAGCGTTACGGTGTAACGCATGGCGAACCGGGACATGCCTTAACAGGAACGACGCCATTGCATGCATACAGAGACGATTTGCAGGAAATCCCGGGTATTGTCTATGCATCGGAAATTTCCCATATGGATGATGAGCACGCCTATACAATTGCGGGAGGATTCTATGCCCGCTCTAATATGGAGGGCGCATTATACGGCAGCAATGGCTCGGATATTGTCATCCAGCGAACAAAGGTCGATTGTGTATCACCTGTAAACATTGATTACTATGGCTGCCTGGAGCGGAAAAATAATATGAACGTCGGGGATTCCGTCATTCAATCGTTTCGGACGCAAATATTTGTGACAAGAGCGCATGTTGCTTATGTCAGGAACGTGAATTCAACAAATCCCGAGCTCGCTTTTTTCCAAAGAAGGGGGATATAAGGAATGGCAAAAATAACGTTACTTGTATTAGACGGGTTTGGCGTTGGTGCCATGGAGGATTGTAAAGAAGTAAAGCCTGAAGACGTAAACGCCAATACTTATAAACACATAAGAGAAACTGTAGATTTAAATATTCCTACGTTAATTGAGCTTGGGTTGGGTAAAATTGCCGATGATATCGGGACACCGAAGGCTGCGTATGGAAAAAGCAACCTGGCCCATCCAGGCGCTGATACCTTTATGGGGCATCAGGAATTAATGGGAAGCAAGCCGGGAGTCTCGAACAAACGGTTAATGAAGGACGTAGGACCGCAAATTAAACGTGCTTTGGAATTACAAGGCTACGAAGTGGTCTATCCAATTGCCGGAGCGACGGTTTTGCTTGTCAATAACGCTGCTGTCATTGGAGACAACCTTGAATCACAAGTTGGCAACATTATTAATGTAGTTGGAGACTTGAATCAACTATCGTTTGCAGAACTGACGAAAATCGGAAAAATAGTCAGGGAAAATGTCGATACAAGCAGGGTGATTGTCTTTGGCAATAAAAAGACAAATATAGAAACGATTCTTTCAGTTGTGACCAACAAAAATGATGTGCAATGGGGAGTCGACAGCCCAAAAGCAAATGTTTATGGCGAAGGCTACCATGTCCTTCATTTAGGTTATGGGGTCGACTTTGAGAAACAATTTGCCTATATGGCGGAAAAGAAAAATATCCCTGTCTACCGAATCGGCAAAACGGCTGACGTCATCCAGGCAAATGGCTATAAGGATCCCGTCGTCAATACAAAAGACGTTCTTGAAACGTATCGCGAGCTTTACCACAAAAGCGAAGAAAACGCAGTATTTTTGGTAAATGTTCAAGAAACAGATTTGGCCGGGCATAAAGAAGACAGCCAGTGGTATAAAGAAGTATTAGAAGAGTCTGACCAGTTTTTAGCTTCTTTTATTCCTGAATTAGCGGAAGAGGACGTGCTTATTATTACCGCTGATCATGGAAACGACCCGACAATTGGCCACTCCAATCATACACGCGAACAAACTCCGATCTTAATTGTCGGCCGGAAGGTAAAGCCTGTTTCAATTGGAACAAGAGAGACAATGGCGGATATCGCGGCAACGATGGCGGAATTTACGGGTGTTGATAAGCCTGAATTCGGTAAAAGCTTTTTAAAGGAAATTATTTAACATCTTAAAATTATAAGGTTCTTTACATGCCTTTTAACGAGAGGAATGAGAAGATGCGGCTTGTTAAAGTTAGAAGTCATGAGGAAATGAGTCAATTTGCAGCCCGGCATATACTTGATAAGATAAAGTCCAATTCAAAAGTATCACTTGGTCTTGCGACGGGCGGCACGCCAGTTAGGACATATGAATTGTTAATTGAAGATTACCAAAAGAACCACACATCATATGAGCATGTCTTTACGTACAATTTGGACGAGTATGCGGGGATTGCACCAGATCATCCGAATAGTTACCGTTATTTTATGTTTGAGCATCTGTTCAACCACATCAATATTCCGGAAGAAAATGTTCATATACCAAGAGGTACTGCAAGCGATATTAAAAAAGAAGCGAAGCGCTATGAAAAGCTGATTGACAGCATCGGTGGAGTAGATTTGCAACTTCTCGGGATTGGCGAGAACGGGCATATCGGGTTCAATGAACCAGGAACCCCCTTTAATACGAAGACACATATTGTCGAATTGACAGAATCAACAAGAAAAGCAAACTCGCGTTATTTTGTTGATTATTCCGAAGTGCCAACACATGCGATCACCATGGGAATAGCGACGATTTTAAAAAGCAAAGAAATATTGCTTCTTGCATCAGGAGAACAAAAAGCTGACGCCATATACCGGATGTTTGAAGGTGTGGTAGGCACTGACTGCCCCGCTTCCGTGTTAAGAAATCACCAAAATGTCATTGTCGTTGCCGATGACAAAGCGGTTTCGAAGCTGGAGAAAGTAAGAATAGGATAAAATTCCAGTCCTGATAAAAGGGTGAGTGTATAATCCCGGAACTGCTTGTGAAAATAGCCCAATTCCATGTAAACAAGGGATTGAGGCTTTTTTATTATTCAATTTACAATTGAGGAGTATGATAAGGTATATACAAAATGAATTCCTGAAGGGGTGCATGACAAATGAACAATGATTTAAAATTTGATTTTCATACCCATCACCACCGTTGTGGGCATGCGCGCGGAGAAATTCGTGATTACATCGAAGCAGCCATTAAAAACGGGTTGGATATCATCGGTATTTCCGATCACTCGCCGCATTTCGGAAGTGAAGAAGACCAGCCTTTTCCGCTTATCACGATGGGCAAAAGCCATTTTCCGGAATACATAGCTGAAGTCCTTCAATTAAAAGAAGAGTATAAAGGGAAAATTGAAGTGTTGCTCGGTGTAGAATCCGATTTCTTTCCGGAGCACACAGAAGTTTATCGCCGTTTTTACGAACTCTATCCATTCGATTACGTCATTGGTTCCGTACATTACGTTGACGGCATTAACATATTTAAGAAGGATAGATGGGAAGGTCTTTCTGATAAACAAAAACTCGCGACGAAGGAATCTTATTACGATCTTATCGAACAGTCGGCCCGGAGCGGGATGTTTCAAATTTTAGGCCATATTGATGCCATGAAGGGCTTTTACCCTGAGTTTTCGTCTATTCAAACGGAAGCACTCGAACGAACATTAAAGGTAATTGCCGAATCTGACATTGCCATAGAAATTAATACGTCAGGAAAAACGAAAGACTGTGGCGGCTGGTATCCGGCAGATGATATTCTCGAAATGGCTTTGTCTTATGGCGTCAAGGTTACTTTTGGTTCTGATGCCCATGATCCGGACCGTGTCGGTGATGATTTTGAAGCGGTGAGACAGCGCCTCAAGGAAATCGGTTATCAGGAATGGGTGTATTTTAAGGAGAAGAAAAGGTTTTCTGTACCTATATAATTGAAAAGGCGGGTCGTTCATGTATGAAGTAAAACAGGATCACGATGAAATTTACAAAATTTATGAGTTAACCGATACATCGGCCAATTCCTGGTTAAAGGTTGCCCCTGAAAGAGGCGGAATTATTATTGGTTTTGGCGTTCAAGGCGAGGAAATATTGTTTTTGAATAAACAAACATTCTACGATGCTGATGCGAATATTAGAGGCGGAATCCCAATTTTGTTCCCGATATCCGGCCAATTGGAAAATGGGGAATATGTGTGGGAGGATAAAGTATATAAGATGAAAAACCATGGGTTTGCAAGAAATCATCCATGGGAAGTAATCGGGACAAGTGTAGACGGAGAAGCATCGATAAGCTTGCGTTTAAAAAGCAATGATGAAATGAAAAAGTCTTATCCTTTTGACTTTTAAGTGATTTTTACATACGTTTTGCAAGAGGGTACTTTGACAATCAACCAGGAATATGTCAATCGATCGAATTCAGCAATGCCGCTCTATGCCGGATTCCATCCCTATTTCAAGACATCCGGTAAAAACATTCGCTACGACACGGATGCCCAAACCTACTTGGACTATAATGATTTGCAGTATAAAGCTGTAAGCTCAGGTTTGGACCTGACCGATAAGAAGGAATCATTCGTGTTAACGGATGCAATAAAAAAGGAGATTTCCTTTGCTTTGCCGGAACTAAACAAGAAGATTTTGATGAAATATGGGGAAGAATTCAAATATGTGTATTTATGGACCGAGCAAGGACAGGATTTCATTTGTGTTGAACCATGGATGGCCAAGACAGATGAATTAAATCGTAAAGAGGAATTGTTTTTTGTAAACCCGGGCGAATCCTTGAAGACTTTTTTGACAATCTCGGTAGTCTGAAACATATCTCTTTGATATAAATTCCGGATAAATATATAGCCACAAAAACAAGCGGGTTTCGCAAAGCAACCTGTTTGTTTTTTTATAAGATGTTAAATTTTTGTGAAATAACAGTTAAATATGCAGCAAGATACAAACTTGAAGAAGGATTTGCGATGCGGTTTGGCTAAATAGTTATTTAAAGGGGAATTCTAGGAAAGGAGTAAACCATCGAGCAATTTGATTAGCAAAATACTGATGAAAAAAAGGAGGATCACAAATAATGACAAAAATGATTATTTCACCAAGCAAGTACATACAGGGGCCGGATGAACTGTCGAAGATTGCATCGTATACAGCCCAATTAGGACAGCATGCTTTTATCATTGCGGATGATTTTATTATGAATCTCATTAAAGAAACAGTATCAAGCAGCTATGCCAATCAAGAGAATACCTATACAGCCGAGAAGTTTAATGGGGAATGCTCAAAACCGGAAATCAGCCGCTTAAAAGAAATTTGTTCATCGGTAAATGCTGATGTAGTGGTTGGTATTGGCGGCGGTAAAACGCTTGATACAGCGAAAGCAATAGGTTACTACAATAATATTCCGGTTATTGTGGTGCCTACAATTGCCTCAACAGATGCGCCAACGAGTGCGCTGTCCGTTATTTATAAAGAAAACGGCGAGTTTGATGAATATCTTTTGCTCCCTCTAAATCCAACCTATGTCATTATGGATACGAAGATCATTGCGGCTGCACCTGTGCGTCTTCTCGTAGCAGGCATGGGGGATGCTCTTGCAACGTATTTCGAAGCCCGCGCCTGTAAAAGGGCTAATAAATCAGCGATGGCTGGCGGTGCGGTAACCGAGGCTGCCATTGCACTTGCAAGACTTTGCTATGATACGCTGATTGAAGAAGGACTGAAAGCCAAACTGGCTGTTGAAAATAAAGGAACAACCGAAGCGGTTGAGAAAATAATTGAAGCAAATACTTATCTAAGCGGGATTGGCTTTGAAAGTGGCGGCCTCGCTGCAGCCCATGCCATTCATAATGGCATGACAGTTTTAGAAGAAGCTCACCATATGTATCATGGTGAAAAAGTAGCTTTTGGTACACTCGCACAGCTTGTTTTGGAAAACGCACCGCACGAGGAAATTGAGGAAGTTATTGATTTCTGTTTAAGTGTCGGCCTTCCGTTGACCTTAGAGGATATCGGTGTAAAAACGATCAATGAAGACCAAATTCGCAGAGTAGCAGAGCTTGCTTGCGCCGAAGGGGAAACGATCTACAATATGCCTTTCAATGTCACTCCAGATCTCGTCTATACAGCGATTCTGACTGCTGATAAACTGGGGCATTATTATAAGTCTCTTAATTAATAACTATTGCTCCCTACAAGGCAGGTTTGGTACCAAACCTGCCTTTATGAGTCTTAGTATCGTGCCTGGTTCTTACATATTGTGGTTTCGCTTAAATAAAACCGATTTTCGCTTAATTCCTGAATTTTTCGCTTGAATACTCCTTCGTTTCGCTTAATTCCCTCGAATTTCCGCTTAAATATTCGAGCTCCATACCTTTAAAAGTAAATTATTGTAAATAAAAGGATAATAATGTAAATATTTATCGTTTAAAATCAACTTGTTCGACCGAATTTGATTACTTTCTCCTAAAACGGGTGTAAAACGGTTCACTTTTTAAAAAAAGTAAGCAAAAACTACTAAAGTTAGTATTTGTTTTGATGTCCACCCCATTTGCGTTATCTTTTGCCGCAAAGAGGGAATGGTCCCTATGTGTAAAAATCGTTGAGGAAAAGGAGAGAGGGAATTGAATCAAAAATCAATTTTTTTAAACCAGATCGCTGCTTGCCATAACGAGGATGGATGGTTTGCTTCTTTTGACAGGGCCGTAAAAGGTCTGACAAGTGAACAGGCTTCCTGGAAACAGACAATTATGACGAACTCCATATGGGAAATCATCAACCATTTACGGTTTTGGAATCTGCGCTATTTTCATTATTTCACGGGAGTCCCAACCAACAAAATGCAAGGAGATAATGACAGCACCTTCCGCAACCGGGATCAGCTGGATTGGCCCGCGGCAGTGGAAAGTTTGAATGAAATTATGTCCGACTGGTACAAAGCGATAGAGAAAAGTGATGACATGAAGCTTGCGAGTCCGATCCATGAGCAATCTGACGAACCGTGGGCAGATGCAATTGCCAACCTTAATATCCATAATGCTTACCATATTGGGCAAATCGTCTACATCAGGAAACTTCAAGGCAGCTGGGATCCGGAGCAGGGTGTTCATTAAATTTGTGTAATGGAATGAAACTCGTGTTCAATTATTCAGTTTTTTAATTAGCTTCGCGGTAAGGATGGACATAAGGATGGCGTTCGTGATGACCCCAACCAGCATTTCGGACGCGGACAGGGCATTAGAAAGTAAACCGATGGATGTGATGTCACCATAGCCTGTTGTCGTAAAAGTGGTAATGCTGTAATATAAAAAGTCATCGCCTGAAAGGTTTTTACCGGAAAAGCTAAAAGCTTTATGGCCTTTAATCCTGTATACGAGGAAATATAAATTTGCATATGTGATGATAATTAAGCTTAAAAGCAAACTTGATCCGATAAAGATTTGCTTTAAGCTTGATTTGGAATTTGGAATGACAACAATAAAATCAATGAGCAGATACAGGCAGATGGTTAAAAGTAATATGAGAAGTGTTATTAAGACATAGTTGCCTGTTTTTTCGTTTATTTTGTATATAGTATTAATGATTAAGAGGATAATGACCAGAATATTGAAAAGGAAATATGTAAGCAATTTTTTCTTATCAAATTCTTTTTTAAGTTTCTTCATAAATAAACCCCGGTGTAATTAATAACCATATTTTTCCCTGTCAGCTAAAATTCATTCAATCATTTTGAAAAGTTGATCTGCCAGGCCATTTCAATCAAGATGGCTGCTGATTCTCCATGTCCCGGGACATTCTTGGTGGATGCTCGGCAGAAGGTTCCTTGGGCAACTATGTCAGAAAAAAAGAATCGCCCTTTGGCTCATATGTACTTTAGCCAAAAAGAACGATTCTTTTCTTGTTTAAGGATTGGTTGACCATAGTCCCGCGGTCTTAACGAAGACACGCGGATGCAGTTTTAGTTGAGCTACCATGAATTCAGCAAGATCCTCCGGCTGCATGACCTTTTCGGGATTGCCGTCGGTGAGATTTGTTTCAATTGCTAAATCGGTTGCAACAGTACTTGGTGTTAATGCACTTACACGGATATTATGCTTTCTGACTTCAAGCATCAGCGATTCGGTTAAGCCGAGAACCGCGAATTTTGATGCGCTGTACGCGCTTGTAACAGGTGCGCCCTTTTGGCCGGCTGATGATGAAATATTAATGATATCTCCGGCTTTTTTCTCGATCATTTCCGGTAATACAGCTCTTGTTACATTATAGACGCCCATCAAATTTACCCGGACGATCTTCTCCCACTCTTCGGGTGTTAATTCAAGAAAGCCGCCAAATTTGGCAATTCCGGCATTGTTAATTAAAATATCAACCGTATTGAGGTCGGATCTGATGTGTTCGACCGCATGGGTAACGGATTCAAGATCTGCTACATCTGCAACTGCTGCAGAAACCTTCACACCATATTCCGATAACTCAGTTGCAACCTTTTCGAGGTTTTCCATCGTCAGGCCGACCAAACCGATATTAACTCCTTCTTTCGCCAATGCGATGGCAGCAGCACGCCCAATTCCTCTTCCCGCTCCTGTGATTAAGGCTGTTTTTCCATTCAATGAAGGCATTTTTACACTCTCCTTTTAAAATGATGCAAAAAGAACTTTTTTACGCGAAACCTTCTCTACTCAAGATTGGCATGCCTGCCATACATCGTTCCCGAGTCCAACCCTTTTTTCTCCATGAACCGTAAAATAACGGCATCGAAAAATAACAGCAGGGTTTGCTCAAATAGAGATCCCATTGGTTGAATTGTTTTATCATCATTTTCCGACTTATCCTTGGGTGAGCCAGGCAGTTTAATCGCAATGTCTGCTAATTTTCCGATTGTAGACTCCGGGAAAATCGTAACAGCTACAACAGTTCCGCCGATATTTTTTGCTTTCTCTGCCATCGAAACCAGGCTTTTCGTTTCTCCTGACCCTGATCCGATGATCAAAATATCCTCTTTTTCAAAGTTGGGGGTTACCGTTTCGCCTATTACGTAAGAATCCAAACCGATATGCATCATCCGCATCGCAAAAGATTTAGCCATCAATCCGGATCTTCCCGCACCTGCGACAAAGATTTTCTTAGCTGCGAGAATACAGTTCACAAGCTGCTCTGCTTGTTCATCGGCAATTAAATCAATGCTTCGCTTTAATTCTTCAATGACTTCCGCTAAATATTCAATGGTATTCATAATGACCTTAACCTTGTTTGATCAATCGTTGCATTTCTGCTGCTGCCGCTTTTTTGTCTTCTTTTCCTGTAATTCCGCCGCCAACAATAATAAGGTCGGGCTGGGCCTGAATCACTTCAGGAAGAGTTTCTAATTTGATCCCGCCGGCAATAGCTGTTTTCGCATTTTTAACAACACGCTTGATAGTCGCTAAATCTTCGAAAGAATTTTGGCCAACTGCCTGAAGGTCATATCCAGTGTGCACACAAATATAGTCAACGCCAAGAGCATCCACTTCTTTTGCACGGCCTTCCAGATCCTTCACTGCAATCATATCGACAAGGATTTTCCTGCCTTGTTTTTTCGCTTCTTCCACGGCCCCTTTAATCGATTCATCTTCAGCGGCTCCAAGGATTGTCACGATATCCGCACCAGCTTCAGAAGCCTTCATCACTTCATATCCGGCTGCATCCATAATTTTCAAGTCTGCCAATACTTTTAAATTGGGAAAAGCTTCTTTCATTTCTTTTACAGCTCTTAGTCCTTCATTGATGACAACAGGTGTTCCAATTTCGACGATATCAATATGCTCCTCGACTTCTTTTACGAGGTCAATTGCTTCCGGGATGTTAACAAGATCTAATGCTAATTGTAGTTCCATGAATGTTTCACTCCTAGTATGATTTCTTAGTTGCACTGTAGTAATATACCCAATTTTTTTCGCAGTAAAATACGTCTTTGGATGCTTTCCCAGGCCGGAATAATTGTGATTATACTATGTATGTTATATAGTTGAAAGTACGCACTTTATTCATACATAGTGCTAAAAAGTATACTATGATGGTTAACGATATGGAGGAAAAATCAATGACACGGATGCAGGGAAAGACGTTTAACTGTGAGAAAGAATTAACCCTTTCAGTGATTGGCGGCAAGTGGAAGATGCTGATCTTATGGCATTTAGGGAAAGAAGGCACGAAGCGGTTTGGCGAGTTAAAGGCACTCATCCCCGGTATTACACAAAGAATGCTCGTGAACCAGCTTCGCGAATTGGAAGAAGACTTGATTGTCAATCGCAAAGTGTATCCAATCGTGCCGCCAAAAGTAGAATATTCACTGACTGAGGAAGGCAGGAGCCTGATGCCCATTCTCGATTCCATGTACCAATGGGGCAAAAACTATATGGAGAATGTGATGGAGAAACAGCCTGAGACAGGATTTAGTAAAGTAAAACAAGGAACAATAAAATAAAATTCCAAAAGAAAAACGGAGGTAATGACATGTATGTAGTAAAGCTATATGACAAATCTGCGGTTTGCCAGCATATCGGGCGCTTTGATGATCTTAAGGCATCAGAAGAAGCGGCCAAAAGAGGGTTGAATTACAGCAATGTGGCGATCGTTTATGAAGGAGAAATGCCAGTTAAATTGTATGATAACGGTGAATACAAGGACGGATTTCCTTTAGGGGTTGGCAGCTATTAAAGCTGTTTTTGCCTGTACATTGCATGCTTAGACCGATGCGATTTGAAGCAAGGCAGGAAAGAGGGGAAAAAATGAAATTAAGTATTTTAGACCAATCGCCGATTTCTTCTGGAAATACAGCGGGACAAGCATTGCAGGCCTCCATGCACTTGGCGCAAATCGGAGAAAAGTGGGGTTACTCGCGGTACTGGATCGCTGAACACCATGATTTGCCGGGACTGGCATGTCCAGCGCCCGAAGTGATGCTAGCCTATATTGGGGCAAACACGAAAAAGATCCGGATCGGATCTGGTGCCGTTTTACTGCCGCACTACAAACCATACAAAATTGCCGAAACGTTTAATATGCTTGCCACCCTGTTTCCAGACCGTATTGATATTGGAATTGGACGGGCACCGGGGGGCTCCGCCGAAGTAACGATGGCGCTGTCGGATAATTTTTTGGAGCAAGTTCGAAAAATGCCCGAATTGGTTAAACACCTTCTTCATTTCTTACATGATGATTTTTCTTCTGACGAAATGTTTTCAAAAATCTCTGCAGCACCCCTGCCTGTGGTCTCTCCCGAACCGTGGATTCTTGGCACAAGCGAAAAAAGCGCCATTCTTGCTGCGGAATATGGAACTGCCTATGCTTTTGGGCATTTTATGAGTGAAAAGGAAGGCCCGGCTATTTTAAAAAGGTATACTGAAAATTTTAGACCTAATGGCAAGCTAAAGCATCCTGCCTCGATACTGGCCGTTTCCGCTATTTGTGCTGAAACAACCGAAAAAGCAGAAGAACTCGCATTAAGCAGCCATGTGTGGCAAATGCAGCTGGCAAAAGGCGAGGGCAAGAACGGCATACCTTCTGTGGAAGAAGCGAAGCAGTATATAAATAAAAGTGATTGGCGCCAAAGTGTCGACAATATGAAAAGAAAAATGGTCATAGGGAATCCGCAGGAAGTGAAAGCCAAGCTTCAAGAACTGCAAGTTTTATACGAAGCGGATGAATTAATGATTGTGACAATCACACACAGCGATGAAGACCGGGCTCGTTCATACGAATTAATCGCCAATGAAGTGTTAACACTCCGCCGTGACTGATCAAAAGGGCGGCCCATTTTCGCTGCTTTCTGTTTTATATGGATCGCAGCGGGTAAACAAAAAATATAAAGTTAGATAATTCCGTCGAATTGCTCCTTTTGAAGCAGAAGTTTTGACATTGCAAACTGTATCAAATAAAATTACAGTAAGCTTCATTAGGAGGATACCGCAAGTGAACAGTGAATTTACCATAGCCGTGCACAGCCTGGCTTATTTGGCTTATTTGCCTGAGCGTATGGCCAGCAGCGAGATGATCGCGAAGAATGTATCGACACACCCGGCAAGAATTCGTAAAATCATGAGCTGCCTGCGTAAAAATGGATTTGTTAAAACAAAAGAGGGTATGGGGGGCGGATATATTCTTAACAACAACCCTCATGACATCACGTTGGCACAAATCTATCGGTCCATTTCACATGGGGCTCTCAAACCGCATGCTTGCACCGGGGATCCGGAACAGGACTGTCCGGTCTCATCGAATATTCCTGAAGTGATGGACCAAATTTTCAATGAAGCAGAAGTGTCTTTAGTAAAATACTTGGATCAGGTTACGATTCATTCCGTACTGGAGAAAATTAAACAGTGTCGCTGATATTGATTTGATTTTTTTCTTTTTTAACCGAAGTGTAATATTTTTTGTTACAGATAGACAATGACCTTTCAGTGCATTCAACATAAGAAAACTAAAAATTTTGAATGGATGGTGAATGTTAGTTATGACGGCGGCAAACAAAGGATTTGAAATAGGCGATTGGGTCAAGGGGAAGTCGCGAAATGGAGAGTTAATCCGCGGTTATATTGAAACGATCGACCAGGTAAATGGGATTGTAAAAGTGAATGTGTTGGACAGCGATAATGAAAAATCGATCGGAAAAACGATTGCAACGCTGAGCAGATGGGTGGCGAAATTGGATGTCGCTGAGACAAGGGATGAAGAAGAGCTTCGCTATTTGATCGATCTTGCGCTCATTACGAAGGATGAGCCTTGGTTTACGGAGTTGACGACGGAATTATCAGCACTAAAACAGGGATCACAAGATACACAACAAAAAAAACCTGCCAACCTGACTTTCACAAACCGTTTGGGCTAAAATAATTGAGCAGGACCATTAATTTTTTGAGTCGGACATAAGGGCTCTAAACATGGTTATTTTAAATGCAGCAAAGCATCTTGAGTCGACTATGGCTTGGAGGAATTGAATGATGGCGTTGAAGATAAAGGTTTATTCAGACTATGTCTGTCCCTTTTGTTTCCTGGCAGAAAAACCTCTCGACGAAGCAATAGAAGGAAAAGATGTCGAAGTGGAATGGATGCCGTATGAACTGCGGCCATATCCAAATGAGACGTTGCTGCCTGAAGGGGATTATTTGCAAAATACATGGAGACAATCGGTTTACCCAATGGCCGAACGTCTCGGAATTCCGATTGTGCTTCCGAAAGTATCACCGCAGCCTTATACTCACTTAGCCTTTGAGGGTTTCCAATATGCGAAGGAACATGGAAAAGGAAATGAATATAACGATCGTATGCTCCGTGCTTTCTTTCAGGAAGAACAGGACATCGGGAATATCGATATTTTGACAAAGCTGGCCGGAGAAGTGGGCCTGGATGAAACAGAATACCGAGAAGCGTTGGAAACAAGAAAGTACAAAGAGGCACATCAAAAAGCCCTTCAGCACGCTTACACAGAAGCAAATATTACCGCCGTTCCCACGTTTGTGATCGGTGATACTGTTCTTGCCGGTGTTCGTTCAAAGGAGACAATTGAACAAGTGATCGAGGAAGAACTAAAAAAACAACGATCTGATGATCAGTTTTTTGAAGGAATGGCTTGCGGGATTGATGGGTGTTAAATAGTTCAAAGATTTATGCAAGGGATTGCGATTGATGCAATCCCTTTTTCTATGAAAGTTTCGTGATCCTATCAAAAAGTAATTTAATTGAGTTATAATGTAAGTGCTTACATATTTAAGGGGGGAAGATTAATGAAGGCACAGCAAACTGTATACGTAAATGAGTTTACAAATGGCATTTTGGATCCGGAACAAGAAATGCTCGGTCCTGTCAAAGTCGGCTTGACTGATCTTGTAAAGGCTCAATATAGCCAGTCCCTGGAGTAAGATGCTCAAAATTGATTCATCCAAGTTGAAGATATATCCGGGAAAGTTGACGATAAAGTGGCCGAAGTTGAAGATATATCCGGGAAAGTTGACGATAAAGTGGCCGAAGTTGAAGATATATCTGGAAAGTTAACGATAAAATGATTGAAGTTGATGATATATCTCGAAGTTGACGATAAAGTAGTCAAGGTTGATGATATATCTGAAAAGTTGACGATAAAGTGAGCGAAGTTGACGAAATAAAAGAATTAAAAAGGAAAAGGCTGCTGATCATCATTCAGCAGCCTTTTTCTTTTCACGTGTATTGAGGCAAGCTGAGCGTTTCTGTGTTACATCTTCACTACGATTCTTCCCCGCGCCTGTCCTTTTAAAATCGAAGGCAGTGTTTCCGGCAATTGTTCAAGGGTAATTTCTTTTTGGAGATTATCCAATAGGTTGGCCGGTTTTAAGTCGGTTGCCATTCGGTTCCATAGCTCTTTTCGGACATCCATCGGGCAATAAACAGAGTCGATCCCGAGTAAATTGACACCGCGAAGAATAAATGGAAATACGGTGGCCGGTACATCGGTTCCGCCCGTCAAGCCACTTACAGCAACAGCCCCGCCGTAGCTCAATTTGCTTAAGATCGAGGCAAGAGTATTTCCACCGACTGGATCAATCGCCCCAACCCAGAGCTGTTTATCTAAAGGTTTAATTTTTTCATTGTAAACATCTTCCCGGGAGATAATCTCTTTTGCACCGAGTTTATGTAAAAAATCATGTTCTTCAGCTTTACCGGTACTGGCGACAACTTCATATCCCAGCTTTGCAAGCATTGAAACAGCCAAACTTCCAACGCCACCTGTAGCTCCTGTGACAAGAACCTTGCCTTTGTCCGGCGTCAGGCCGTTGTCCTCCAGTCGCTGGATCGAAAGCGCTGCTGTAAAACCGGCTGTACCATAGACCATCGCTTCTTTTAAGGTTAAATTTTTCGGCAGTGGAACAATCCAGTCCCCGGGAATGCGCGCGTATTCACTGTAGCCTCCATAATGTGAAACCCCAATTTCATAGCTTGTCGCAATCACTTCATCCCCCTCGTTAAAGCGGGGATCTTCAGAAGACACGACGACTCCGGCTAGATCAATACCCGGTATGAAGGGATACGACCTGACAATTTTGCCATTGGGAGTGCCAGCCAAACCGTCTTTAAAGTTAATTCCGGAATACGCAACCTTGATTAACACATCAGCTTCGGGCAACTCATTTAAAGAAATGTTTTTGATATCAACCGAAAAATCATTTTCAGTTTTATCGACCATTAATGCTTTAAACTGTTCAACCACGCTTAAAACCCCTCTCTTATATACAAACTGGTCTAAAAACAACCATGTGCTTCCTCTCTATCTTACTACATTTTTGAAAAATTAACTTTTGCTGTTTTGTGAAATCCTTTTTTACTGAGCCAGGCGGAATAAAGATCATCTTTAAGGGAAACTTACAGATACATATTAGATTCATATTTAAACGAGGAGGTTTCACATGGTAGATTTGGGCCTTTTGATTATACGTGTGATCGTCGGCCTTTATTATGCTGCACATGGCGCCCAGAAGGCATTCGGCTGGTTTGGCGGGGGAGGGCCTGCAGGGACAGGTGCTTTTTTTGAGCAAATCGGAATTAAACCAGGCAAAACGATGGCGCTTTTAGCCGGTTGGGGTGAATTCATCGGAGGTATTTTATTTTTACTCGGGTTTTTAACACCTTTAGCTGCAATATTAATTATTATTCCGATGATTGTTGCGATCAAAACGGTTCATGGCAAAAATGGACTGTTTTCTGACACGGGTGGCATCGAATATAATATTGTCCTGATCGCGGTTGCGTTAGGAATTATGCTGACCGGTCCAGGTGCCATTTCATTGGATGCGGCGTTTGATTTAACTTTCTTGTAATCACATCTGTAACGGATGGAAGCTAAAGCACATTGGGCTTTAGCTTTTTAACATATCCTCTTGGTTGTTTTTCTGATTTTCCAAATGCTTTTTACCCCATTCCCCCATCATGTCCAAGATCGGGATAAAACTCTTTCCTGTATGCGTTAGAGAATATTCAACTTTAGGAGGGATTTCTTTATAAACTTCCCTGTGAAAATATCCCGCGAAAGCAGGATTTTTTGTTTTTTACGAAAATCATGGGATAATATAATACAGAAAACAAGAATAGGGGACAACAGGATGAAATGTAAAATTAACCGAAATGCAGCCAAGGAACTAAAAAAGATGTTGAGCACTGAAGAAGCGGAAGGCAAAATGATCCGCGTGTACGTTACTTTGCACCACGGTGATCACGCCCATTTTGATTTAAAGCTTGATACACCAACAGAGCATGATGAAATCGTCAAAACAGACAAAGATATTGATATTCTTCTTGATAAACGTGAAGATTTTCTCGATGGTGTCTGGATCCAGTACTTTTATGTAGGTGGAGAGGGATTTGTCATTACCAATCCAGCAAAAGGCAGCCATCACCATTAAGTCAGGATATGGTGATTTAAAAAATACGTAAAGCAAAAAAAAAGCGAAGTCCGTTATGGATTTCGCTCTTTTGCTTAATTAAGGCAAAAAGTATATATCATTATAAGGAGGATCCGGAAGTTTCGTTTTACGCAACCTTCCTTCATTAACAAGATCCACTAATCCCTGCTCAATGTCAGAAGGGTTTACCCCAAAAATATCAGCCATTTTCACTGTCGATAGAGACATATATTTTGGTTTTTTTGATGAGGAATGGATCATTGTCTCGACCCGTTGAAATAGCTTTTCCTTCTCCATGCGCGCCCACCTTCCATTAATTGATCTTTTTAATAACATTCCCAAAATGATAAAAAATGACAAACAAAAAACATATTTAATCCCCTGCGAAAATTATCCTAAATTTCCTTATAAAAGCTCGAAAAAAGCAGATAGTAAGAAGTGAGTTTAAGTAGGAGGGAACCTTAATGGCGTTTCGTACTCCCCAGCGCATCGCCCAGTATACAGCAGAAACCGGCGTTCGGAAATCGACATTACCGCTTCGGAGCATGCTCGTATTAGGGTTTTTGGGCGGAGCATTTATCTCTCTGGGCTATCTGTTAGATATAAGGGTGACAGCAGAATTACCGAACGACTGGGGAACCTTTGGCGCCTTTTTGGGTGCGGCAGTCTTCCCGATGGGACTTATATTAATCGTAATTGGCGGAGGGGAGCTCTTAACCGGAAACATGATGGCCGTTTCAATGGCTTTCTTATCAAGGCGTATTACGCTATACCGTCTCTTGAAAAATTGGTTTTGGATTACGATCAGCAACTTTATCGGCTCGATCTTTGTCGCTTATTGCTTCGGACATCTCGCCGGTTTGACAGAAGCAGGACCATATCTGGCGAAGACGGTCGCAATCGCGGGGGCGAAGCTGGATGAAGGCTTCTGGGAAGCGCTGTTTTCAGCTATTGGCTGTAACTGGCTGGTCGGTCTGGCCATTTGGCTATCGTATGGTGCTGAGGATGTTAGCGGGAAAATACTTGCTGTCTGGTTTCCGATTATGGGGTTTGTTGCAATTGGATTTCAGCACGTTGTCGCCAATATGTTCGTCATTCCAGCAGCCATATTCTCGGGCCATTATAGCTGGGGCGATTTTATGTCTAATTTCATACCCGTATTTATTGGAAATATGATTGGCGGGGCTGTATTTGTGTCGACACTGTACTGGATTGCTTACAAAGAGGATATGGTCCCCGACGCAACAGCCGGAAAATCTGATAGTTAGGAGAAGTGATGATGACGGAACCAACGTTTTCAGTGCAAATTAATGGAGAAGTGTACACAGCTAAACCGGGGCAAACGATTTTGGATTTTGCCAAGGCGCAGGATTTATTTATTCCCAGTATTTGCTTTCACCCGAACCTCGGCACGATTCAAACCTGTGATACATGTCTTGTCAATGTCGGGGGCGAACTCGTTCGCGCCTGTGCTACAAAAGTGGAGCAGGGGATGGAGATTGACTCCTTTTCCAAGCCGGTCAGAGAGGCTCAGGATGAAGCGATGTCGCGAATATTAAAAAACCATGAATTGTACTGTACAGTCTGCGATAACAACAATGGAAACTGCACGGTCCATAATACGGCCGAGTATTTGGAGATTGAACATCAAAAATATGAGTTTGAGGCGAAGCCGTATCCACCGGACAATTCCCATCCGATGTACCGATATGAACCAGACCAATGCATTCTTTGCGGAAGATGTGTAGAAGCTTGCCAGGACTTACAGGTAAATGAGACTCTCACGATTGATTGGAGCCGCGAGGTACCACGGGTCATTTGGGATAATGATGTTCCGATTGATGAATCCTCCTGTGTTTCCTGCGGCCACTGCGTCAATGTTTGCCCGTGCAATGCCTTAATGGAAAAATCGATGCTCGGAAAAGCCGGCTATTTGACAGGGATTCCGCCTAAGATATTGGGGCCGATGATCGATTTAACAAAAGAGGTCGAGCCGGGTTACAAGGAAATTTTTGCAATATCAGAAGTGGAAGCAGCGATGCGCAAAGCCCGTATCAAGAGGACGAAAACGGTATGCACCTATTGCGGAGTCGGCTGCAGCTTTGAGGTTTGGACAAAGGATCGAGAAATCCTCAGGATCCAGCCTACCGAAGAGGCACCGGTTAATGGTATTTCCACTTGTGTTAAGGGTAAATGGGGCTGGGATTTTGTCAACAGTCATGAGCGCTTAACAAAGCCGTTAATCCGAAAGGGAGATGAGTTTGTTGAAGCAACCTGGGATGAGGCTCTCAATTTGATTGCCAACAAGCTGACTGAAATAAAAGAGAAGCATGGCCCGGATTCGATTGGTTATATAGCTTCCTCGAAATGCTCCAATGAGGAAAATTATTTGTTCCAGAAATTTGCCCGTGCTGTGATGGGATCGAATAATGTCGATAACTGTTCACGATATTGTCAATCACCGGCGACTGCAGCTCTGATGCGAACGGTTGGGCTGGGAGGCGATGCTGGCACGATCCGGGATATCGCATCAGCCGAGCTAGTCCTTGTTATTGGCGCAAACCCTGCCGAGTCCCATCCAGTTTTATCAACGCGCGTGAAGCGTGCCCATAAATTGTTTGGGCAAAAACTGATCGTAGCCGACTTGCGGGAGCATGAACTGGCGCAGCGGGCCGATCTATTGGTGCATCCGAAACCGGGCACAGACCTGATTTGGTTAAATGCCGTAACCAAATATATTCTTGACCAAGGCTGGGAAGCTAAAGAATTCCTGGCCAACCGGGTGAACGGTTTGGAAAAATATGTGGAATCGCTCGAAAAATATACACTTGAGTATGCCGAAGAAAAAACGGGAATTTCCCGGGACATATTAATACAAATTGCGACGTTGATCCATGACGCCAAAACAGTATGTGCCCTCTGGGCAATGGGCGTAACGCAGCATACGGGCGCAACGGATACAAGTACGGCGATTTCGAATCTGTTATTAATCACCGGCAATTATGGCCGTCCCGGCACAGGAGCTTACCCGTTAAGGGGACATAATAATGTTCAGGGAGCATGTGATTTTGGGACAATGCCGGCATGGTTCCCTGGATACGAACCTGTCTAGGACCCTGAAGTCCGGGAAAAATATGAAAAAGCATGGGGTGTGTCTCTCCCGGCAGAACCGGGCATGAACAACCACCAAATGGTAGAGGGAATTGATAAAGGCAAGCTGAAGGCTCTTTATCTTTTCGGAGAAGAAATGGCGTTAGTTGATTCTAACTCAAATTATGTCGAATCAAATTTTGAAAAGCTTGATTTTTTTGTCGTACAGGACATCTTCTTTACGAGGACTGCCCAATTTGCCGATGTGGTGTTACCGGCCGCTCCAAATCTGGAAAAGGACGGTACATTTGTCAATACGGAACGCCGAATCCAGCGCTTTTATAAAGTATTCGAACCGCTGGGAGAGGCAAGACCCGATTGGGAAATCTTTCAGAATCTGGCGAACCGGCTCGGGGCAAATTGGAAGTATGAACACCCTGGTGAAATTATGGAGGAAGCAGCCAAGCTCGCACCGCTGTTTGCCGGCGTCAGCTACGATCGGCTCGAAGGCTGGAACAGCCTGGTTTGGCCGGTTGCCCCAAACGGGGAGGACACGCCTTTACTGTATACTGAGCGGTTTGCCTTTCAAGACGGCAAAGCCAGACTCGTTCCTGTTGATTGGACTAAGCCATATGAACCTGGTGAGGAATACGACCTGCATTTAAATAATGGCCGGATCCTTGAGCATTTCCATGAAGGGAATATGACATACCGGGATGAAGGCATCACCCACAAGGTACCTGAACCATGGCTGGAAGTTTCCGAACAGCTTGCCAAAGAAAGAGGATTGAAAGATGGTTCATTGGTGCGCCTGACTTCACCATACGGCCATGTTGAGATTGGTGTTACCGTTACCGACCGGGTGCAGGGCAATGAACTTTATCTACCGATGCATTCACCAGAAATCATCTCAGCTGTCAATCGCTTAACAAGCAGCTATCATGATTACATCACCCACACCCCCAGTTATAAGGAAATGAGTGTGAAAATGGAAGTATTGGAAGTAGAGGGACACCCGCCGATTCCGAGAGAAAATCATCGCTTTGGCAACCGGGTGCCGCAAATCAGTGTCAGGGTTGAAGAAAAATGGAAACGGTCTGATTTCACACCAATACCGGAAATGTTTGAAATGGGAGGTGATGAGTATGGCGAAGGCAATCAGGCAAATTAAGCAAGATGTTCCCAACCCCGCGGAAGAACAAGCCCAGGCAATCTCGGATATTTTAAAGGAGCTCACGCAAAACCGCGAAGCGATTATGGCTGCGATTGGGATTTTAAAAGGTTTGCATGAAATGAGAGCCCTGGAGATTGTCCATGGGCTCATCGACCAGCGCACCGAAGTAGGGGCCATTGCGATTCAGCAATTGAATCAACCGGCGATGCACAATACGATCAAGAACGGAATGGGTGCGGTTAAATTTCTTGGTACTTTGCAGCCCGGCCAGTTTGAAACCATTCTTGAAGGAGTCGGCCGGGGATTGAAACGCTTGTCTAAAACCGGGCAAGAGGGGGAAAAGCAGACGATATGGAAAATGAGAAGGCGGCTGCGCAGCCCCGAGATCAGGGCTGCGATGACAACGATGGTTGATTTCCTTGAAGGAATGGGAGAAGTTTTTCTGAAAAACAAGCAAAACAATCAGTAGGGGGAGGGTGACACGAATTGGAGACAGGCGTTTTTTTCGTAAAAAATATGTCAAATCAGCAGGATGCAGATAAAGTTTTGAATACCTTGCTTGATGTGTGGGGCATTGGCAGAGCCGAAGTGCATTTGGAAAACCATCAAGCCGTATTTACTTATGATAAACGAATGGCATCCTACCAGGACTTTCAATACGCGCTTATTGACCGGGGCTACCACGCTGAGCCGGTTGAAAAATAAATTTCAATCTTTAGAGGAGGGAACTACTGATGAAAACATGCGAAGTATGCGGCTTAACAGAGAAAGAAGAGCACGATGAGACGGCAAAAGTGGAAGGTACATTGCTGCATGTTTGCCAAGACTGCCAAAATGACCGCAAATTGGATTATCTGCAGAACGATTTCTTTTAAAAACTTAAGGGGATATCTTTAATATTGGGCATCCCCTTAAACGGAGTTGCAGGGCCTGGTTACTGATACTGATAAGACATTCATAGCATAAAGAGGTCGTGGCATGAAAAAACCGGTAAAAGTGAAACGGGAAATTCTTCGTTTCTTTGAGGCTTTTTTTGAAGAATAGCTTTTTTTCATTTTTCCTAAGCTTTTTTCAAAAAACTTTGTTGCCATTGCCAATATAAGAACGTTTGTTCTATAATAAATATGGGGAATCTACAGGATTGCCCATTTGCCATGAATGCACGTTACACTTGATAATTCACAATATCAAGCAACTCATGGCTTTTCTAAAAAGCAACAATCTTTTAGAAAAGAGCGTAGTAAAGAGAAAATGCAAGCTTGGCATTTCAAAACACTGCCAAGCTGGCTCAAACCAATGTTTATGATTTTCAAGACAAAATTCAATCCTATCATTTATTGGCTGATATGTTCCATTAGGGCTGTCCCGGAAAATATAAAAAGAAAGAAGACTGAAACAGCCTTCTTTCTTTTGGTTCAGAAATATCCTTTACCACCTGTGAGCTTTTGCGTTACTTCTGAGTATCATGGTCGTTTGCGACATCTGTGTGTGACCATTTACTTGAGAACTCGCGCGCTTACGTCTCGTCCAATTATGGTGAAACTGCCTAGAATGTGGATCCAAGTGATCTTTATAGCTCATTTTGAATCACCTCATCGCAGGATGGAATATTCTGAAACAAGTGATATTCACGAATATCATTAAAAGTATGTGAATACATTGAAGAAAAAATACATTCTGCGCTTGAAACAAAGTATTATTTTCGGTCAAGAGCAAAGTTCCCGAACAGACTAAAAATAGCCACTAATCTAAATACTCCCCGGACTGTTGACAGATGGTTGCGTTGTTGCTATTCTAAATACTAGCAATTTCATATGAACAAAATCCTCATCGCTATCTCGGTGAGGTAGAGGTTGCGGCAATTAAGAGTAGCTTTTTCTGAGGTCTGGTGGGATCTGTGACGGAAAGTGAAAGGGATTGCCGCCGAAGTATGGATGGACCCACACAGCCATTCACGCTGGGACTGCATCGAATAGGTGCAGGACTGTCCCGGATTTATTCTGGGGAGAGCTATCACGAGACAGGATGCGGGTTTTTTTATACTCAGAGAAACGCGCGGGTACACTATACCTACGCGTTTTTTTATTGTTTTATATACTGGATTCTTTGGGGGTTTTTGCATGAATGAAAAAAATTGGGGACTTTGGCTGCTGACAGCTTTAGTCGTTGGAAATATGGTCGGTTCGGGGATTTTTATGCTTCCGAGTACACTGGCGTAAATTGCCAGCCCAATGGGAGTTACGATTGCCTGGATCATAACAGGTTTCGGCGTGCTGATGATCGCCCTTGTCTTTGGGAAATTATCGATTCGCCGTCCCGATTTAACGGCGGGGCCGCAAAGCTATGCGCGTGCTCTATTCCAATCCGAAAGTAAAGGGAAGCTTGCCGGATTTAGCATGGTTTGGGGATATTGGGTTGCAAACTGGATCAGTAATGTTGCGATCATCACCAGCTTTGCCGGATATTTGTCAACCTTCTTCCCGGTTATGGGCAGTTCTGCTGTGCTCTTTACCATTGGGGGGCAGTCAATTGAAGCAGGCAGATTTGTTACGTTCATCGTTTGTACGACTTTGCTGTGGGGAACTCATTATATTTTAATAACAAACCTTAATGCTGCCGGAAAATTAAATTTTGTTGCTACGGTATCAAAGGTAATCGGATTTCTCTTATTCATTGTCGCTGCCTTGTTTGCTTTCCAGTCTTCCAACTTGGGAGAGTACTATACAACTGTAGTCGATGCGGAGGGGCAAACGCACAATCTTGCCAGCCAAATCAATTTGGTCATGATTTCAACGCTTTGGGCATTTGTCGGAATTGAATCGGCTGTTATTTTATCAGGGCGTGCAAAATCGCAGCGGGATGTCAGCCGTGCTACCGTAATTGGATTATTCATCGCGCTCGTTATTTACATGGGAATTACGCTGCTCATCATGGGTATTTTACCTCAGGAAGTATTGCGAGCATCTGATAAACCGTTTGTTGATGCCCTGTCTGTGATGATAGGTGAAAACGGTGGGACGATTATGGGAGTGCTTGCGGTCATTTCATTGTTTGGAGCGACAATCGGCTGGGTGCTGCTAAGCTCGGAAGTTCCGTACCAGGCGGCAAAATCGGGCGTTTTCCCTGCTTATTTTGCGAAGGTTAATAAAAACGGAAGCCCTGTCCGTGCCCTTGCGGTGACTAATGCAATGTCACAAATCTTTATCTTTTCGACGATTTCAGGGACGATCAGTGAAGCCTATACGTTTTTAACAACATCAGCCACACTTGCATATTTAATTCCGTATCTTGTTTCAGCAATTTTCTTTTTAAAGCTGACGATTAAAGGAGAAACATATGACCTCATGAAAGGACCGCGCGTTCTTGACGGAGTCATTGCCTCACTGGCGCTAATTTATTCGTTATATGTGATCAGATCAGGGACTGCCGATCTGCAAACATTTTCATTAGGAATTGGGCTATTCCTTGCCGGATTTATTATTTACCCGATTGTCAACCGCAAAAAGTCAAAAAACTAACATGCCAGTATAAGAACAAAGCTGACCCGGGGATTTCATCCTTTGCAAGTCAGCTTTGTTTTTTATTTTCTTCTAAAAAATCCCCAGAAAACCGCCGTGTCTATTCTTTGCTGAGTAGTGATGATCGATTATGTTATATTTTCTTACATAAAATAATCAGAAACTTTGAAAATCTTATTGACAGATCATTCAAATCGGTTAAAATAAGAAATAATAAATCAATGTTATATTTTCTAACATAAAATGTTATGAAAAGGTACATTGAAAAAAGGAGGAAGAAGTATGGACGCCGTCTTTTTAATGAACAGCTTGTGGGTAATGGTCAGCGCGGTTTTAGTCATTTTGATGATCGGTGGATTTATTCTGCTTGAAGCCGGTTCAACACGAATGAAAAATGCCGGTCATATCGCAGGAAAAACGATCTTTACCTTTGGTCTTGCCTCAATTGTGTTTTGGGCAGTAGGATTCGGCTTTATTTTTGGTGATAACGCGAATTTTTTAGTTGGTCTTTCGCACTTTTTTTATTCCGGTTATGAGATTGAAGGAATGAATCTTTCTTCAGCGGTTTTCTTCCTATTTCAATTGGCTTTTGCGGGAATCGCGATTACGATCGCACTCGGCGGCTTTGCAGAACGCGCGAAATTATCGGTCTATTTGGTTTTCACTATTCTGTTTTCCGCGCTTGTCTACCCGGTGGTTGCCCACTGGATTTGGGGCGGAGGCTGGTTGGCGGAGCATGGCAAACAGGATTTTGCCGGATCTACCGTCGTCCATTTGACTGGTGCAATGGCAGCCCTGGCTGCGACAATTTTGCTTAAACCCAGAATTGGCAAGTACAATAAAGATGGTTCGGCGAATAACATTTACGGGCATAACCAAGTATATACTTCCTTGGGGGTATTGATTTTATGGATTGGCTGGTTTGGATTTAATGCGGGCAGTACAGTATCTGTAGATAATGGATTCTTCGGGTTTGTTGCACTGAATACAAATCTTGCTGCTGGAGCCGGTGCAGTTGCCGCGCTATTAATTTCATGGGTCGTATTAGGGAAATCGGATGTAACAACATTGCTGAACGGAGCACTTGCCGGGCTGGTTGCCATCACCGCATCATGTGCTTTCGTTGATACATGGGCCGCGGTTGTGATCGGGTTTGTTGCAGGAGTGCTGGTATTCTATAGTGCGAGATTTTTTGAAAAGAGAAAAATTGATGATCCGATTTATGCTTTATCAGTTCATGGGGCGGCCGGAGTTTGGGGAACATTATCAACTGGCTTCTTTGCGACCCCGGAGCTTGCAACTGTCGGCTCACCAGGGTTATTTTATGGTGGAGGACTCCACCAGCTGGGAGTTCAATTGATGGGGGTAGCGGTTTCAGGAGCTTACGCATTTGCAGTTTCATTCGCGATTTTATTCATTGCCAAGAAAGTGATGAATGGACTTCGTGTAACAGAAGAAGAAGAGATTATGGGTCTCGATATGAGTGAACACGGCAGCTATGGATATCCTGAAGTATTCATGGCAAAAGAGAATAAGCTGACCTCATAAGATTAAAAATTTTGCAAAAGGCTTATGAAATTTTCTCCCGGGCATGAAGGAAGTGTGGCAATGGCCGATGGTTTTGAATCTTATGAAGCGATTAAAATATGGAAGGATGAAGTGATTGATTCGTTTCAGGGCGATACACTTTCCTTAAATGAGTTTCATGACAGGGTGTTGCGCAAGGTCTATCGGCTGGCGGCTAACCGGCTGAAAAATGGAACCCCTCCCTGCGGCTTTTCCTGGTTTATTACGGGCAGCGGAGGGCGGTTTGAGCAAGGGCTGATCAGCGACCAGGATCACGGCATTATTTATGAAACATCCAGTCCGGAAGCTGCTGCTTATTTTTCGAAGCTTGGCGAAGAGCTTTCCTATGGAATGGCTGTTGCCGGATACCCTTATTGTGAAGGGAAAGTAATGAGTTCAAATCCACTCTGGTGTCAATCAACAGCTGGATGGAAAGCTCAGCTTTTGCAATGGCTCGAGGAGGAAAGCTGGCAGTCGATCCGTTATCTGCATATTTTTTACGATGCGCGGCCGCTGGTTGGCGCAGAAAGCTTTGTAAACGAGCTGAAATCGTTTATTTACGACTTTCAAAAAGAGCATCCAAAATTATTAATGCGTTTATTGGAAAATGTCATGCATATGAAAAACGCAGTCGGCCCTTTCGGCCAAATTATTGCCGAAGAAAAAGGACTCCATAAAGGGTCGGTCGATTTAAAAACCACTGCGATTATTCCGTATGTCAATGCAGTCAGGATTTTAGCCATAAAAGAAGGCATAAAAGAGACATCGACCCTGGCGAGAATGGATCGGCTGGCAGAAAATCATCATGAACTGCCGGAGTACAGAGAGAATTTTAGAAAGCTGTTAAGCTACCGATTGTTGCTCGCAACAGATAAATCGTATGAGGATAGCCATTATTTGAATTTAAAAAACCTAAGTAAAGCTGAAAAACATGAACTAAAGAAAATCCTTAAAGATGGAAAAAAGCTTCAACAATACGTCCAGGCAATTGTTGAAAAGGGTGTTAGCAAATGAGATTTCCGCTTATTGATATGATGAGAGGAATTCATGGAAAGATCAATTCAACCGTATTGGGGGGAGTTCTGGGGGGGCAGAACTCTCAACAAGTGGCATTTTTGCGCCAGCTGCAAAAAGAGATGAAGGTTGAAGCATTAATGGTCACACCATTACATGAGTTGAATGTCGTTGTATTTGATATCGAAACGACCGGTTTTTTTCCCGATCAAGGAGATGAAATGATCTCATTGGGAGCAGTTCGGGTTAGCGGCAGGGAAATTCATGAAGACGAGGTATTTTACTCACTTGTTCGTTTCGAGAAAAATCTTTCACCGGAAATAGAGAGACTAACCGGAATTACGAACGATCAACTGAAAGACGCACCTTATCTTTCAGAAGTCCTTATTCAATTTTTTGAATTCGTAAATGGTGATCCCCTTGTTGCCCACCATGCAAATCATGAAAAAAGCTTTTTGCAAAATGCGTGTTGGAAACTGTTTCGCGCACCCTTAAAGCATCGGATTGTCGACACATCGTTTTTATACCGAATTGCCGAGCCTGAAGCAAATATGGTCAGGCTCGAAGATTTTTGTGAACATAACGGCATCCCGATAGCAGATCGCCATCATGCGCTTGGAGATGCAAAGCTGGCCGCCAAGCTGTGGTGCTGCTACCTTTCAAAAATCGAACAGCTTGGCTGCCGTACTTTATCAGATATATATGAACGGGTTGCGAAGCTGTAGATGGGTATGAAATGATAGGTGGCGTAAACGGGGATTCATTAAGGCAAGGAGCAGGAGGGCAAATTTGAATTTAAGAATAAAACCTGGCTGGTGAAGAATTTTGATTCTCTAAAAGCTCAGGTTTTATTTTTTTGGGATAAAAAAAATTTTTTTCGGAAAATATTGAAAAGGTTTTCAGAGAGTGCTAAGATGATGGCGCTTGCCCCGATAATCATTGTGTATATCTTTGCGCAAAAATGGGTGATTAGCGGCGTTATGAGAGGCTCAATCAAATAAACTGTCATGCGAATGTAGAAGCTATAATAATAAAGCGTACGAATAATAGTGATTGGAGCGATTTTCGTTGAACAAAACCTGGTGGAAAGAAAGTGTCATTTATCAAATTTATCCCCGCAGTTTTAATGACAGCAATGGCGACGGTATCGGTGATTTAAAAGGGATTACCGAAAAACTTGATTATTTAAAAGAATTGGGTGTCGATGTAATCTGGTTATCACCAGTCTATAAATCCCCAAATGATGACAATGGTTATGACATTAGTGATTACCAGGATATTATGGATGAATTCGGAACAATGAAAGACTGGGAGAAGCTGCTTGAAGAAGTCCATAACCGCGGGATGAAGCTGATTATGGACCTGGTCGTGAACCATTCGTCCGACGAGCATAAATGGTTTGTGGAATCGAGAAAATCGAAGGACAATCCTTATCGTGATTATTATGTTTGGCGCCCGGGAAAGGATGGCCGCGAGCCAAATAATTGGGAGTCGGCGTTCAGCGGTTCAGCCTGGCAATACGATGAAGGGACAGACGAATACTATCTACATTTATTCAGCAAAAAACAGCCGGACCTTAATTGGGAGAATCCTGCCTTAAGGAAAGAGATATACAATATGATGACGTGGTGGCTCGATAAAGGGATTGATGGCTTCCGTATGGATGTTATCAACTTTATCTCGAAAGAGCCTGGCCTGCCCGATGCCCCCAACCCTGAAGGGAAAAAGTATGTGGGAGGCGGGAGATTTTATATGAACGGCCCCCGTATTCATGAGTTTTTACATGAAATGAACAACGAAGTTCTGTCGAAATATGACATCATGACTGTCGGCGAAATGCCGGGTGTTACTGTAGACGAAGCAAAGCTATATACAGGGGAAGACCGCGAGGAACTGAATATGGTCTTCCAATTTGAACATGTGGATCTGGATTCAGGCCCGAATGGAAAATGGGATTTAAGGCCTCTTAATCTTCTTGATTTAAAGGCAAGTATTACGAAGTGGCAAACAGGCCTCAATGGGGCAGGCTGGAACAGTCTTTACTTAAATAACCATGACCAGCCGCGCATGGTGTCCCGGTTTGGAGACGACAGGAAATACCGGGTTGAGTCGGCGAAAATGCTGGCGACCTTCCTGCATATGCTTCAAGGTACTCCGTACATTTACCAGGGTGAAGAAATTGGCATGACCAATGTCCGTTTTGATTCGATTAAAGACTATAAAGATATCGAAATCCTGAATATGTATCGCGAAAAAGTGATTGAAGGCAAAGAAAACCATCAGAAAGTAATGGAATCGATTTACGTCAAGGGCCGGGAAAATGCAAGAACTCCTTTTCAATGGGACGATTCAGAGCATGCCGGCTTTACAAGCGGAGAACCATGGTTGAAAATAAACCCTAACTACCGGGAAATTAATGCAAAACAAGCGGTTGAAGATGAAAACTCAATTTATCATTATTACCGCAAGCTTATTAAACTTCGCAAAGAACATCCGATTATTGTCTATGGGGATTATCAATTGATTCTTCCGGAAGATAAGCAAATTTTTGCTTATACCCGTTCACTGGAAAATGAAAAGCTTCTGGTTGTGGCGAACTTCAGCGGTGAAGCTGTGCCATTCTCGTTGCCGGAAGATGTTGAATTCACTGCAGATGAACTATTAATCAGCAATTACACAATTGAAGGAAAACCGGCTTTATCGTTTGAATTGCGTCCATATGAAGCAAGAGTTTATGAGATTAGAAACGAGAATCAAACCGGCTGACTGCGCTGTCATCAAAAAAGGGATTGTATATTCAATATACAATCTCTTTTTATAAGTTTAAGAATCGCTTCTTTGAATTGCTTATCAATCTAAAAGATATTGATATCTCCGCTGGATACATCCAGGTTAATCTCATGTTTTCCTGATCCGTGCGTTCCTTCAATTCCATTTTTATCTTGTTCTTGATTCTTTAGCTGGAAATTACAATCGATATTGCCGCTGCTTACTTCGCCTTTTAACTTAAAATCAGCATCGTCAGGCAGGTCGAGATTGGCCTCCCCGGAACTGACATCAATCTTTATCGCATCTGCCAATTGATCCATCTGTACATGAAACTGACCTGATGATAAATCAGCTTCTATCTCTCCAGTATAGTTCGTTAACTCTGTTTCACCTGAACTAATTTCAAAGGTACCCTTTTCTGCTGACAGAGAATCAATCCGTACACTTCCTGAACCTGTTTGTTGCTCATATTGGCCAAGGTCGAAGTTTTTTAAGCTGGCCTGTCCGGAACCCATGTTTAATGATAAATGATTAAGTTTTAGCGGTTGTTTCTGAGATTTTCCTGCATAATCAACGCTGCCAGAGCCAATATTTATATTCATATCTTTACTGTAATCCTCGGGAATATAAATATCGAGCGTCGAGCTCGTGAAGAACCCAAAATTTTCATACCATTTGCGGCTGTATTCTACAGTAATACTGTCCCCGCTCTCTTTAACTGTCACTTTTCCTTTTCCGTCAACAACCGCTTCTACATTGTCTCTTTCTTCGGGGATGACCGTTGTTGTTGCACCGGCAACATCGATTTCAATCGTGTCAATTTTGTTGGTAACATGGGCCTGCTGCTCATCTTCACCAAACAGCAGTCCGGAAAAGCTAAAGTTGGAGAAAAATAATAAGTACACCCCCAGGATAATGGCAAAAATGACGAAAATTCTTTTCATTGGATTACCCGCTTTCTATATTTGCTTTGATGAGATGCATCACCTTGTATATGACATCACAGAAACGCCATCAACAAGTTCATTCTATTATGGAACATCATTTTTTTCATTGAACCGTGGGATTATTTTTTAATCAGACTTGAGGCTTATGAAATGGTTATGCCTGTCAACGTATTTAGAAGGTATAAATTGAAAATGAATCTTCCGGTTTTTGTCGAATAATCCCAAAAATAGGGAACCTCCCTATTCGATTATAACAGACAAAAAAGAGCTGTAAATCTGGGACAAGACCAAATTTACAGCTCTTTTTATGGAAATTAGAATTGATTTGCAGCTGTTGCTGCTTTGCGGATGCCCTCTTCAATGATTTCTGCTGCTCTGTCGGGAAATTGGTTATGTCCTTCCACAATAACAGTTGTTACATCCTTGATTCCCCAGAATCCAAGAACAGTCATGACATAGTTAACCGCCATCTCACTGGAGGCTGCAGGGCCCTCTGAATAAACACCGCCTCTTGCATTTAAAAGGACAACCTTCTTGTCTGAAAGCAATCCTTCAGGACCCTCTTGTGTATAGCGGAAAGTTTTTCCCGCCTGGCCAAGATAATCGAAATAAGTATGCAGAACCGCCGGGATCGTAAAGTTCCAAAGCGGGAACGCAAGGACAATTTTATCCGCAGCAATAAATTGGTTCAAGTACTTATTAACGAGCTCTGCTGCTTGCTGTTCTTCAGGTGTGAGTTCAAGACCGCGGCCGAGCTTGAACATACCGTTGATTTTATCAGTATCGTAATATGGCAGATTCTCTGCGAACAAATCTAGTTCTGTGATTTGATCTTCTGGATGGGATTCTTTATAGCTGCTTAGAAAAGCCTCGTATAATTGCACACTGACTGCTTGCTCAGCAGGACGTGAATTTGCTTTTACGAATAAAACATTTGCCATTGGCTGTTTCCTCCATTATCTATGTTGTCGTTGTTGTATTAGAAAGTGCAATTGTTAGCAGGGAGGTTAAATATGTAGTTAACAAATCTTCCTCTCGTTAAAATCTTTCAAATACGGATCATCCGGCCGCCAAACAACAATATGATCATAATGAACAATTTAAAAGATCACCTTGCCACATAGCTGCACAAACAAAATACTTTGCGATTATATAATAGCTATTTTTTGGCTGTCAAAAAAACTGCCTGCACCGGAGCGAGCTATGTTTTTGAATGGAACCTTTCGGGAAAAAAACTAACAACGATTTTGAAGGAGTGATAGACATGGCAGCTAACAAAAAAGAAAAAGAAAGCTTATTGGACCATCAGCGGAAAATACAAGAAGAACAAAAGCAGGAGAGTCAATTTAAGGAACAGGGAAGAGTGACGAACAGGAATTCAGCCGTCTTGCAGAAATGTTCCAATTCAATCTTGCTTCACAGGTTTATACCGGGTATATTAAAGCTGATCCCAATCACCGGGTTGTGATGAACGGAATCAATACGAATAAAGTGTATATCGTCCAACATTTTCTGTTTACGGATGGCTTTGCAAAGCAGATTTCAGAAAGTCTTGCAGGGGAAAAATCGATTTTGAGTGATCCAACCGGTTTTGATGCAAGGCTCCGAAACGTTCTGCGCAAAAGAGTTGCTGACACAAGGGTGAGCCGTGCTATATTTGGATGTAGAGGTGCTAAGGATGAAAGAAGAGTATTATCCGGTTAATCTTAATTTATCCGGAAAGCTGACTGTCGTGATCGGCGGGGGAAAAGTGGCCGAGCGAAAGGTTTACGGCCTTCTGAACACGGGCGCCAGGATTTGCGTCGTCAGCCCTGAAATAACGGAGGGCCTAAAAAAATTGGCAGATGGACAGAAGATTCTTTGGCGTAAAAAAAGTTTTTCCGCTGAGGATATTCAAGATGCAGCATTGATTTTCGCCGCTACAAATAATAAAGAAGCGAATATGGAAGTCCGCAGGGCTGCTTCGGATTTTCAGCTTGTCAGCATGGCGGATGATCCTGAGCATTCAGACTTTATCGTGCCGTCTGTTTTGAAAAGGGGAAAGCTTTTGATAACAGTCTCCACCTCCGGAGCCAGCCCCTCACTGGCAAAAGCAATACGGGATGACCTTGCCGAAGCGTATGATGAAAAATTCGAAAACTATCTCGCATTTCTCGATGATTGCCGGCAGCTGATCTTAAAAAATGTTACCGATCCCATCAAAAAACAACAGCTGCTCGCAGCCATCATTGATCCTGCTTTTTTAAACAGCAACACCAGGGAAGAAGAGTTTACAAAATTGTATGCGGAAATTTTAGGAACGGACTAATTCGCCTTCCCCGGTTGTTTTTTGCTGACAGGAAATTCTATAGAATATATGACAAAAGATAAATAATCGAGCCGATCAGCGAACACCCCGCAAAAATATAGACAATGTCTGATGCATCAATATCTTCTATATTTTCGATCTCCTCCAACTGATTTTCAAAATAAAATGTTTGATACGATTCGCGTGTTAAAGATTCTCCGTGGCTCATATATTCCAAGTTAGACGCCCTTACAGAATTTTCGTTCATTTCTTCATCTCCTTTTGAGAAAATATGATATTAATAAGGTGAAAATGTTTTTACTATAGATACCCATTGACAGCCTCTGTGAAACGTTTACGGAATTGGAAAATAAATCTAATGTAAATTTCACTTGGAAAATTCATTGTGTATAGTTTTTGCTCTTGGCTGGAAGGATTATCAAGTTATACTGCATGCTTATTTGGGTATTAACAAGATAAAGCCAGCAAATTCATTTTGAAAACCGGTGTAAAAGAAGGCAGCAATGAGAATACTAGGCTTGTCATTGGAGGAGGTTTTTAAATGAATAGAAAAGAAACGGAAAATAAACTGGTTGAGACGAATTTGAAGCTGAACAGCAGGGATACCGAGAGGCGAATTCATGGTTCCACTGAGGGCATGTCTGAGGCCGAAGCTGCAAATTTAAAGATTCAGGAAGAGTTTTATGGTGAGGAGCATCGTTCAGAATACTCGATATTGCCCTATATTTCAGGCAATCCCAACCCGATTCTTATAAAGAATCCTTATGAAAAGGAATAAATCGGCTTTCACAATGAAAGCCGATTTTTGCATGTCAGCGTGCCAACAACACTCATGAATTATTCAAAAGGATAGTGAACTCCATTCATTTCCCGAAGCAATTCTTTAATATCCTCAATCGCATCTTCCCGTTCATACAGTTCATCCTCGGTCATACGATGAAGGAGCCTTAACAAGGAAACTTGTATTTCTGCGATCGTTAAAGCTGTTTCGAGCTTCGTCATATAAGGATCTCCCCTTAATTCCATTTTCGTTCAGCTTTCAATTAGCGGGCTGCGGTACTCGTTACCCCTCATCAGGTTTTTTACTTCTATCGCTTTTGGGCTGCTCTAATGCATCCTCATTGCCAATACTATCGATTTCCCTTATAACTGCTTCCGTTAGTTTGTCATCAAAAAAAATACTCGGATTTACGTTTAAAATAAGTCCAATAACCTTAAGCCGTTCTGCGTCCAATCTGACACTTCCAGAAGCAATATGCCGATAACCCTGTAGAGATAAATTCAACTTCTTGGCCATATGTGTTTTTGTAACCCCTCTTGCCTGACGAATACGTTCAACATTTATATGAATCAAAGTACCCCCTCCAAAACAAGAATAACGATTTCCGTTAATAAAATGATACTACCATTTCCTGTTAATGTCAAATAAATTCCATCGGCTCTCAAATTCCGTTAGTTTTCTATCGAAATTAGTTACCAATTGGTATTATTGAAATAAATACTAATCCGATAGCAGGTGATTTATATGTCAATCGGTCACCGAATTAGAGAATATAGGAAGAAAAGAAAACTAACACAAAAGGAACTGGCTATAAAAGTCAATGTTTCGTCACAGGTCGTCTCAAATTGGGAGCGGGGATACACATCTCCGGGCACCGAAGATATTACCAGACTGACAAAGGTACTTGAAGTAACTGCGGATTATTTATTGGGCCGGGAAAACCAGGTGAGAGAACACGGTTATGAAAAGCTCGCCACGAAACAAGAGGAAAACGAGATACTCGAGCTTCTTAACGATCCAGAGTTTCGGATGTGGCGTGAAGAATTAAAGAATTCTCCAGAAGAAAATCGCCAGGAAGCTTTTCGTTTTCTCAAATGGCTAAATACGAAAGGGAAAAAATCTTAAAACCTGTACCGCATTCAGAAACTGAAAAAAGGCAGGGATTTCAGCGTAAAATAATAAGCTGATTTAAGCGAAACCCCGGCCTTTCTTTAGGAAAACTCTTTTTTATTCTAGCGAAAAAATACATCGTGAAGCGAAACGGGCGATTGTTTAAGCAAAACCATTTCCCCAGCTCTTTGCGGGGGCAAACGGATCATAACAATTCATTGATATGATAAATCCTGCCTGAATCAATTGTTCCGTTCAGCAGCTTGTCCATTAATGCATTGGCAACTGTGTGCGGGCTGCGCAAAGCGCCTGTTTCCTTGTATTGCTGAAATTTATCAACATCGTGAAAAGCTTCTGCTGAAGCGGAACGGATCGTCCCCTGCATGTCAGTATCCATTACACCAGGGCTAAAAGCAATGATTTTATGTGGCCGGCCTGCTGAACGTTGCTCAAGTGCTGCTGTTTGTGTAAACATGTTTAAGGCAGCTTTCGTGCTGCAGTAAATGCTCCATCCTTGAATAGGCCGCTCGCCTGCCCCTGAGGAAACGTTAACAATCTGAAGAGGTGTGTTATGGCGATTTGCTTCCGCAATGAACAGGTTTGTCAGTAAAACGGGTGAGGTTAAATTGATTTGAATGCTGTCTTCGACCAGCTGGTCATCAAGGCGTCCGACCGTTTCAATCGGTTCAATGGCACCGGCGTTGTTGATGAGATAAACAAGCTTTGGCTGCTTTGATAAAAGCGTTGTTGCAGCTGATTTAAAAGCTTCACGGGCCTGCGGCAAATCGGAGAGGCTGCAGGAGATATGCTGATAAAACAGACCCTTTTCAGCTGCGATCGTTTGCAATTCCTCGTTTGCGCTTCGGGAAACGGTGATGATGCCAATGTTCTCTGCGAGCATTCTTTTGGCGATTTCTGCACCCAACCCTTTTGATGCCCCGGTAATTAATGCATAGTCCATTATTTTCACTCCTATTTGACATGATTAACACTAGTGAAGCACAAAAATCCGCTGAAATCCAAAATAAAGCTGCCGTCACAACCATAAATGCGGGAGGGGGGACTAGTTTGTTTGTTCATCCATTAATGGATTCCAGCCATTTAAAAAGGTGGATGCCTGCCGATTGGGGTGAGCGATGACTTCTGCAGTTGGTCCTGCTTGAATAATTTTTCCTTCCTTTAAAATAATCAGTCGATTTGTTAAATACTCAATTTCCATTAGGTCGTGGCTGACGAGCACGACCGTTATCTTTGTTTCCTGGATGGCTTTCTTTAAATTTTGAATCAACTTCCTTTTTGTCGGATAATCAAGCGCGGAAAACGGTTCATCAAGGAATAATACCTCAGGTTCGAGCACAAAAGCCCGTGCAAGATTGACTCTCTGGGCTTCTCCTCCGGATAAATGCTGTGCCTGTTTTTTAGCAAGATGGCCAATTTCAAAAGCATCAAGCCAAAGCGCAACCTTGCGTTTTAACTCGTTTTTGCCGGAATTTCGGAATTTTAGGCCAATCGCGGCGTTCCGGTGGACTGAGGTATTGAACAACAGCGGCTGTTGCAGAGCAATCGCAAATCTTCTGCGCAATTCAAGAGGTGGCTTTTTGAGAGGGATTTTTTTTCCCCGAAAAAAATAACTTCCCATACATTTCGGTTCCAACAAAGAAAGGACCTTTAACAGCGTGCTTTTGCCTGCACCATTTGGACCCATGATGCCTAAGATTTCTCCACGGTTGATGGTTAATCGAGTTATATCAAGAATATTTTTTCCTTTCGCAGCCCGTTTCATCTCTTCAATGCGAATTAATTCATTCATAAGCTCTCGTCCTTTGCTGTAAGAAGGTTAGGCAGAATGTAATCATGAAAGCAAGAAGCATCAAAATAAACGACAGGGCAAGCGCAATATCAAAGTTCCCTTTTGAAACTTCCATGACAATGCTGGTCGTTAGTATTCTTGTTTCGCCGCGGATGTTTCCGCCGACCATCATCGCGGCGCCCACTTCCGCAATCACCCGGCCAAAGCCAGCCATCACAGCTGCGAGAATGCCAATCTTCGTTTCTTTTAAAAGGATTAACAGCATTTGCAGCTTTGTCGCTCCGAGGCCTTTTATTTGCAGCAGCATTTTTTCATCGATTTGTTGAAACGCGGAGCTTGTTAATCCTACAATCAGCGGGAGAGACACAACGATCTGGGCAATAACAATCGCTGCCGGTGTAAACAGAAGCGCGTAATCGCCGAAAGGTCCAGATCGCCATAATAAAATCGTAATCCATAATCCCGCAACAACAGGGGGAAGCCCCATTCCGATATTGACGAATACGAGCAGGAGCTTTTTTCCTGGAAACGAGAGTAAACCGAGACAAACTCCAACTGGAATCCCGATCACCGTACTGATGAGGACAGCTGTTAAGGAGCTTTTTAATGTGAGCCAGGCAATCTCGATCACTTCGGGATCCCCGGTTAAAAGCATTTCGAACGCCCGTTTTAGTCCATCCAGTAAAAGCTCCATATCGCTACATACCCTCCGTTAGTTTAGCTATTCTGAAAACAAAAAGAACAGCTGCTCGCCAAATTCTTTGACGCCAAATTGCTGAATCGTTTCCTGTGTCTTTTCATTGGTCATAAATTCAACAAATTGCTTTGCGCCTTCTTCGTTTACTTTCGGATGCTTTTCAGGATTTACTTGCATCACGTGGTAAACATTTAATAGCTCTTCATCGCCTTCAACCATTAATGCGAGGTCTGTGAGCTGTTTTTGCTGGGCAAGATAGGTGGCCCGGTCTGTGAGCACATAGGCGCGTTTTTCTGCAGCAACCCTCAGCGTATTGACCATGCCCTGGCCTGTTTCCAAATAAAAGTCCGCTTCGAAAGGCTGCAAATCAATGTTCTTCCATAGTTCAAGCTCTTTTTTATGGGTTCCGGAATCATCCCCCCGTGAAACAAACGGTGCTTTACTCTCATTTATTTTGTTTAAAGCTTCAGCCATCCCAAGTCCGCTTATCCCGGCCGGGTCTTCTTTTGGGCCGACCATGATAAAGTCGTTATACATCACTCTTTTCCGGTTAATCGCATCGTTGCTTTCGATAAGCTCCTGCTCCGCTTCCGGTGCATGAACGAGCAGGACATCCGCTTCACCTTTTTTACCCATGTCAAGAGCCTGTCCTGTTCCAACAGCGATAGTCTTAACATTTATGTTGTTTTCTTTTTCAAAAGCAGGAATCAGCACATCGAGCAGGCCGCTGTCCTGCGTACTGGTCGTTGTTGCAAGAATAAGATTTGGCGGCGCTTCTTTCACTGTCGAGCCAGATGCGGAAGAGCAGGCTGATAATAGGATGAGCATAGCTGCAATCAAGGAAGAGATGCAAAGGTTTTTTAAATTCAAGATTATTCCCCCTCGTTTTTAAATTGATAGATAATCTTTCCAAGCTCACTAACATCATAGCCGGATAGATTTGTAACCGTGTTTTTGAAATCCTGCGATTGGATGATATCGATTAATTGTTCAAGAAGCAGCGTATTTTCCGGTTTCCAGCGAAAGACAAGATCAAATGGCTCGCTTCTGATCGGGATAAAATCGAGATTCAGTTGCTCTGCGGCTGAACGAATACCGAATGCCGCATCGGCCAGACCGTTGCTTATATATGAAGCAGCAGCAAGATGGGTCCATTCCTCGTGGTCATAACCGTTTACGGCAGCAGGTTCAATCCCGGCCAAGGATAAAAAGTAATCGAGCGAGAAACGGGTGCCTGACCCTTTTTGCCTGTTTATTTAAAAATACAAGCAGCTGTGTCTTTCCATCTGTGATTTTTGTTACAATTCGTTTAGAATCGTTAAGTTTCGTCAAGGATTGTTAGGTTGATTCGAATAAATCTGGGTTTTTGCCTCCTTAATCCAGTGAAGCTTGCAGGTTGATCCTACTTTTGAAGGGGAGTTTTTATGAATTTTTTGTGACAATATGGAGAATTTTTTTGTTATAACGCATTTAGCTGGTATATTGAAGCTAAGATACTATTAACTGATGGTCAGGGAGAGAAAAAATATGAAAATAAGAATTACAGTAATGCTATTTGCAATGCTTCTTTTGGCAGGCTGCGGTACGTCTGATGAGGCGCCCGGTAAAAACGGGAATGGTGATGAAATGCCGGCGTTAATAGAGGCGGAGTTAAAGGTTCCTGAAAAAGCCGAAACGCCAGGGGAAGTTGAGCTGAGTGTCGTCGTTACCCAAGACGGTGAAGCCGTCGAGGATGCAAATGAGGTGAAATTTGAAATTTGGCGCGACAGTGATAAGGATTCAAGCGAGCTGATTCCTGCGGAGCATCAAGGCAAAGGAAAATATACGGCGACCAAAATGTTCTCAGAAGAAGGCAATTATACGGTTCAGGTCCATGTGACGGCACGCAGCATGCATACGATGCCAAAGCAGCAAATACAAATTGGCAACCCGGCGGAAATGAGCGATGAACCTCATCATCAAGAAAGTGACCAGGATCATTCGCAACATGACGGATAATCAGAAAAATTGAATGTAATAATATCCAAACGCAAGTAAGAAGTTGTGCTTTTCCCATAATAAAAATATAATGAACTATTGTACACAATCCTTTTTTGGGAGAATGGCTATGACTTCAAATCAAAAATCGAATTCCAGACTGGATTTCGGCCTGGTTTTAATATTATTTTTGTTATTTCTGGCCAGCTGTGCCGCCATTTATAGTGCGCAAACAACGGGGCAGTATGGTGAGAATTTTTTAATAAGGCAGATTGTCTTTTATGCGGTCGGGTGCGGAATTATCGCTGCCGTCATTAATCTTGACTCCGATCAGCTGAAAAAATTAGCCTGGTATGCCTACGGATTTGGCATCCTGTTGCTCGGCTTTTTAGTTGTGGCTCCAGAGAGTATTGCTCCTCGAATCAATGGTGCTAAAAGCTGGTTCAAGGTACCTGGAATGGGGTCGCTTCAGCCTTCCGAGTTTGTAAAGGTATTTATCATTCTTGCGATTGCAAGGGTGATTGTTGAACACCATCAGAAATACCTGATTAAAACCATACAAACCGATTTATGGTTACTGGTTAAAATCGGCTTGATTACGCTGTTTCCGCTCCTTCTTGTTATGCAGCAGCCCGACCTTGGGACTTCGCTTGTTTTTATTGCAATTATGGTCGGAATGATCTTTATTTCCGGCGTCAGCTGGAAGCTGTTATTGTCTGTTTTCGGCGCGGGGCTGTCGATTATCTCGATTATTATGTACTTCGTCCTTTGGAAGCCGGAAATTCTTGAAAAATATCTTGGTGTGCAAGAATACCAGTTCGGAAGAATTTATTCCTGGATTGATCCTTACAACTATCAAAGCACGACAGGGTTTCAACTGACCCGGTCACTGCTCGCGATCGGGTCGGGACAAACAGGGGGAAAGGGCTACGGGAACCGTGAGGTCTATTTGCCTGAAAGCCATACCGATTTTATTTTCAGTATTGTCGGTGAGGAATTTGGCTTTGTCGGAGCCAGTGTGCTTGTCAGTTTGTTCTTTTTGCTTATCTACCAAATCACAAAAGTAGGCATGGAAACGAAGAATGATTTCTATACATTTGTTTGTGTAGGGGTCATTAGCATGATTACCTTTCATGTCTTTCAAAATATCGGGATGACGATCGGCTTGCTTCCTATCACGGGAATTCCGCTGCCGTTTATCAGCTACGGCGGAAGCTCGTTAATGGGAAACATGCTGGCGATCAGCCTCATTTTCTCGATACGGTATCATTACAAAAAGTATATGTTCTCAAAGGATGCATAAGAGCGATGCCAAAAGATTGATTTTACGCGGAAAGGCCAACATAAACAGAGCGGAGGGGATTTCTCTTCGCTCTTTTAAATGCCCTGTTATTCAAGCACACCTGACTCAGTGAGCGTCACATCAGGATTGATGTTAACGGTTAAGTGCTTGTACTCATCCGGCCACCTGTTGTAGTCGAAATGCCGGGTTCTGCTGCTCACGTACATGCCAAAGCCGATCGGGTCAATGTTTTTATCCTGAAACCGGCTGATCATGCCAGAACATTGTTCTTTTATATTTTTAACCATTGTATCTTCTATCTTCTTTACTTTTGCGGGGCTTAACTTACCACCGGAATATTCTTTGATAATTCCTTCTACTTTAATGTCGAGGTCGAGTTCATATGGTTCCCGCTTATTGATTTTCAGCTTGAATTTAGACTTGATACTGCGGACATACGCTTCCTCTTTCTTAGTCATGTGAACCTTTAATCCGCCCCTTGTATGTTTATCTACCATTAATTTAAAATAAAACATTTTGTCAGCCGGGATTTTATCAACAACTTTGTCTCCCTTGAACAGGGCCAATCCGTTAATGATTGCTTTCCCGCCGCCGATATCTTTAATAATCGGCAGGAATGGATCCTGGCCTTTTTGGAAATACATCGCAGAAAAAACATGAAGGTTTACATTTGGTACATTCCTATTTTCCATATTATGCTCCAGCATATCCGCGAAATAAACAGCGGTGCCCCTCGTTCCGAAGTTACCACCGATTATTTTGCTGCCCTCTCCTTCAGTTACCGCTAAATAAAGGCGTTCTGCGATGCTTGGATCCCGTTGAAAAGCATCGATTAAGTTAGCAATTCCTCTCCTGGAAAGATCTTCTCCAAACATGGCAACTTCGAGGCTGCCGGTTACGAGCGGATCTGCCGACATTCTTTGAACTTCGGAAATGATCTCCTGGCGCAAAGTCGAAGTAGCTGTAAAGGTAAGGTTTTTAATCTTCTTATCCGGTTCATATTGGGGGACGACGAATGTGCCTTTAAGACGGCCATCATGTGAATCGTAAGATACCCCGGCTTCAATATTCACATCATCGACAATTTCCTTTTGCAAACAGCCGGTCAGCAATACGGTGACAAGCATCGCCGTAAGATACGTCCTCATCCTTTTTTCACCTTCTTTGCAACCAGAATTGAAAGGTAAAGGATCGGGATATAAACATAAATAAAAGCAAAACCGATTTTCGATGTCAAAGTGTTGAGGAAATCAACCTGACTACGGGTCTCGATTAAAATGGTTACTGTGATACAAATGATCGCAATCAAAAAAACGCTCTTTTTTTGCTGAACAGAAAAAATTCTCTTGATTAATCTGCTTGCACACCAAACTGCGATGCATATATTCGGGAGAATCACAAGACTCCAATTGGCAATACCAATGTATTCAAAGCGTTCGACAAAGGGCATTTGGACGATTTTCCAGATGGTAAGGGTAGCCCAAATCGTTTTTTGCAGCTGTTGCTCCGAAAAATACGCGAAGGAAATAAGGGTTAACAATGTATAAAAAATAGTTGTTGTTAAGATCGCCAGATGAGCCCATTTTTTTGACTTATCGGGATTCTTGATAAATGGATATATAAATAAAATTGCCTCAAAGCCGATATAGGTTAGCGACATTTTATAAGCGCTGATTAAAAATTCGACTGCCGAGTGGTCAAACAACGGAAGCATGTTCGCAAATTTCGCGTATTTTAAGGCAAATCCAAACGTAAGGAGCAAATAAGCTGGAAGGACTGTTCCAAAAAAGGCTATCCCGACAACAGTCCTAAATCCACCGTATATAATGTAAATGACGAGCAGTAAATAGGCGAGTGAATACCAAAAAATACTCATTTCCGGAAACATCCATACTTGAATGACCTCGATAAAGGTGCGAAGGACAATAACGGCAAGTAACGTGAAATATGCAATGAATAGCGTGCTGATTGCTTTCCCCAGCTTTTTTCCAAATACAAAAATATTGGCGGTTACGAGATCCCCCTCAACGCTGCTGCAGATTTTATAAATCAACCACATAATGATATGGAGGGATAGTCCGGAAATAAGGACGGAAATCCATGCTTCATAGCCTGCTCCCTTGGCAATGATCCGCTGGTAGCCAAGGACCCCGATGCCGATTTGCATCGATAAAACGATATAAAAGACGAGAAAAGGGGAAATTTTCAACCGTTCAGGAATCAACTCATTCTGGACCATATTTCACCTCGACAACTATTCATCTATGTCTTTCTTTTTATTGCCCTTGTTAGCGTTGAAACGGACCGGGTCTTCCGGCCGTAAAAATAGCGGCCGCAGCGCTTGTTTCTCAAAAGGAAGCCGGATTAAAGCATCCCTGAAATCGATGGCTCTCGGTGGATAAAGAGGTGCTAAAAATGGCCTTTCCAATGAAGTGAGCCTTAACAAATGAGTGATTAATAAGCAGAAGCAGAAGACGATTCCAATCAAGCCCCAAAGCTCGGCGAAAAGTAAAAACGGAAATCTCAGTAAACGAATGGTATTGCCTATCCGATAGATTGGAGTTGTAAATGAAGCCAGCGCGGCAAGTGCTACAATAATCAACAGGACATTACTTGTCAGGCCGGCCTCAACGGAAGCGGTTCCGATCACAATTCCGCCGACGATACCAATAGTCTGGCCCACTTTTGTCGGCAGGCGGGCCCCGGCTTCCCTCAGCAATTCAATCGTTAGTTCAAGAAACAATGCTTCCAATATAGGCGGGAGCGGAACTACCCTGCGAGACGTAACCAATGTGGTCAGAAGATCTTTCGGAATCAGTTCGTAATGATAGGAAAGGACAGCCACATAGACAGGTGTAACCAAAACCGAGAAAGCAACCGAAAACAGGCGGATAAGCCGGAAAAATGAGGCCAAATACCAATTTAACAAATAATCCTCAAAGGAACTGAAAAATTCAACTAATGTAGTAGGGCCGATAATGGCATGCGGTGAACCGTTGACAAGCACCGCCACTTTCCCCTCTGCGAGCACAGCCGCAACCCGGTCAGGCCTTTCAGTGTCCAATAGCTGTGGAAAGGGAGAGTTTTGATTATCAGTGATTAATTGGGCAATGTAGGCGCTGTCTAAAATTTCATCAAAATCAATGTTCTTTATTCGTTCCTTGACGGTATTCACATTCTCAGGATTGGCAATTCCGTCAATATACAGAACGCAAACCTTTGATTTCGATAAATCACCGACAATGATTTCGTCGACCACCAATTCCTTAATGGGAATCCGTTTCCTGACCATGTTCAAATTCTGGTCAATGGCTTCAACGAATGATTCTTTCGGACCGATCACGCTGAACTCGACCTCTGGCGGTGTAACCGTTCTGGTAACGTTTTTTTGTGCCAAAATAAAGGCAAACCGTTTCGGCTCTTTTTCAACGGTTAACATGACATATCCGCTAAAGAGCTTTTTCTCGATGTCTGACGGGTCTTCAGAGATTTCCACTTCTGCTACCGGGATAATTTTTTTCACATCATCGATAGCAGTAAACGGCTGATCCAGCAAAAAGGGAAGTGCATTTTCCCGCAAAATTTTTTCATCAACAAGCGTTGCGATGAATGTAAAAGAAAAACGCATATTCGTTTTTCGGTTAATATAAGAGGTTTTCTTATAATCCTTTGATTTACTAAGGTCTTTTTCCCAGTCTTTGCTCTCGGCATCTTTTTGTATTTGCTTTTTTTTCAACCATTGTTTCATATATTCCCACCGCCAGTTTTGCCATAAAGCTATTATTTCCTTATCTGCCGGCTTTATGAGAAATAAAAAAGAATCCGCAATTCTTGCGGATTCTTTTTTATTAAGATATTTTTAAGTAATATTGCACAAAGAGTTTGGCTGATTTATTTTTAGCTGCTGACAGGGGGGACGTTATTTCAGCAAATAGTTTTCAAGATCATCGAGCATTAGATTGGCTGCAATGACACCGCCGGCTGTGTTCCAGATTGCGTCACTAACCTCATGGGCGTTTCCGCTTTTCACTGCGTTTAAGTTTTTCCAAAGGGGATCATTTGTCCATTCTTTCGCTGTATCCAGAGCGGCTTGATCACCTTTTGGAGCATATGTGAAGTAGAAAAGGATGTCTCCGTCCATTTTTGGAATGACCTCTTTTCCAACTTCAATCGCAAGGTTGCCAAGCTTATTATCCGGAGTGAAAAGTTCTTGCTGCTGTGAAGCGCGTTTAAACCCCAATTGATCGAAAATAACCCCGGAAAAAGAATCTGTGTAATAAATACGGGACTTTCCGGCCATAAACCGGACGACGGAAACTTCCTGGTTTACTTTATCACCCAGTTTTTGTTTTAACTCTTCTACATGTTTATCAAACTCGTTTAATACTTTGTTTCCTTTTTCTTCTTGATTTAAAGCTTTTGCATATAATTTAAAGTTCTCTTTCCAATCTCCTCTTAGCGTCTCTGAAAAGATGGTAGGAGCAATCGCATTCAGTTGGCTGTATACAGCTTCCTGGCGCAGCTTGTTACCAATAATTAAATCAGGTTTCAGCGCGGCGACTTTCTCCAAATTGACCTCGTGTTCAACACCGACAACTTCTGCGCCATCCATATCCTTTTTAATATGATCGTACCATGGGTCTCCAAGCCATGATTGGACAGCACCAACTGGTTTTACTCCTAAAGCCAATAATGCTTCGGTACCTTCGTTTGTAAGAATGACGACTCTCTTGGGTGTTTTTTCTATAGTAGTGCTTCCCATTGCGTGTTCAACCGTATAGCTTGTATCTTCCGCTTTGCTGCCAGCTTCTTTTGTTGCAGCAGGTTTTTCTTCAGCTGCGTTCCCGCAAGCGGCAAGCAGGAAGAGGGCAACTAAAGAAACCATTGCAAATAAATGTTTAAAGCCCTGCATCATATGTAGCCTCCTAAAAATGTTGTTAATGATAATCATTTTCATTTATGCATTAATCATAAAATGATCCTGTTACTATGTCAATAACTAAATGAAAATGATTATCAAAGTCATTGACACGATGATACTGTTGCAATAGACTGAAAATATATTTAGTAGTTGGAAAGGTATTAAGCGATGTTGTTCAAAAATAACTGGCAAAAATGGACTGGCTTGGTTGTAGCGATTATCATTTTGCTTTTGTTGATGTGCGCAAGTATTGTATACGGGTATACGGATACATCCTGGCAGATGGCCATTGATGCGTTTGCAAATTTTAATGGTTCAAATGAACATATCATCATTCAATCGGTAAGGGTTCCGCGTGCATTTATTGCGGCTGCTGTTGGAGCGAGTTTGGCGATTTCAGGTGTCTTGATGCAGACATTAACGAAAAATCCGCTCGCCTCACCGGATATTTTTGGGGTAAATGCGGGAGCCGGAGCCCTTGTCGTAATAGCCGTAACAATCTTCAGTATCGGGAATCTTCAATTATTCACGTGGGTTTCTTTTGCAGGAGCGGCTATAGCTGCGGTAAGTGTTTATGCTGTTGGATCAATAGGAAGGGAAGGGTTGACTCCGATGAAGCTGACACTTGCCGGAGCAGCCATGACGGCGATGTTCGCTTCTTTTACGCAGGGGCTCCTCGTTTTAAATGAAGCAGCGTTAGAGCAAGTGTTATTTTGGCTGGCGGGTTCAGTATCCGGGCGAAAGCTTGAAAACTTAACGGCTGTTCTTCCTTATTTGGCGGCAGGTTGGATTGTTTCTCTTGTTGTTGCATCCAAAATGAATGTGCTATCCATGGGTGAGGATGTGGCAAAAGGCTTGGGCTTAAATACGGCTTTCATAAAAATAAGCATTGGGGTTATTGTTATCCTGCTTGCCGGAGGATCAGTTGCCGTTGCAGGCCCAATCGGATTTATTGGAATTGTTGTTCCGCACCTAACCCGTTCGCTCGTTGGAATTGATCATCGCTGGTTGATCCCGTTTTCCGGCATTCTGGGCGGAGTATTACTTGTTGCGGCTGACATTGCATCCAGATACATTTTGATGCCGCAGGAAGTCCCAGTCGGGGTCATGACTGCCATTATTGGAACCCCATTTTTCATTTATATTGCCAGGAAGGGGTTCAATGGGCGATGAGGCAATACAAATTCCTTCGAATTAAAGAGAAAATTTCTTTCTTAATCGATAAAAAGGCATTATTTATTGTCTTTGCATTGTTGCTTGCGGCTGCGTCAGTTTTTATTGCCAGCACCGGATTGGGAGAAATGAAGATCAACCCTTTAAAGGTATTGCAAGTGTTTTTCGGCGGAGGTTCAGAAATGGACCGGCTTGTCATCCACTCATTCCGGTTGCCGAGAATTATCACCGCTTTCATGGCAGGGATGGGCCTGGCAGTAGCAGGGGCGATTTTGCAGGGAATGATCCGAAATCCACTTGCTTCTCCGGATATCATGGGGATTTCCGGTGGAGCCGCAGTTGCGGTAGTCGGTTTTTTGGCCGTATTTAGTGATGAAAATCATGTATTGACTGTAAGTGTTAAATGGTTGCCTGCTGCTGCTTTTATAGGCGCAGCAATCGTCGCATTCCTTGTTTATTTTTTGGCCTGGAAAAATGGCGTCTCTCCGATAAGACTCGTTCTTGTCGGAATTGGGTTAATGACGTTAACCAAGGCTTTAACAACATTGATGATGGTTTTGGGGCCTATTTACCAAACAAGCCAGGCAAACATCTGGATTACCGGGACGGTATACGGCTCAACATGGGAAAACGCAGGTGTTTTAGTACCATGGTGTGGCATATTGATTGTAATAGCATTCATTTATGCAAGGCATGTCAATATTCAAGAGCTTGGCGATGAAGTAGCGACAGGGCTTGGAGGCCGTGTGCAAAAGCAGCGCTTTACGTTATTGATGCTGAGCACGGGCCTGGTTGGCGGCTCGGTCGCTTTCGCAGGAGCAATCGGTTTTGTCGGTTTAATGGCTCCGCATATGGCAAGAAGGCTGGTCGGTGCTTCTTTCGGAGCGCTGATCCCTGCAGCTGCTTTGATTGGCGGCATTCTCGTCATGCTGGCTGATCTGGCCGGAAGAACATTATTTTCACCGCTCGAGGTGCCGGCAGGGGTCTTTACAGCAGGAATCGGCGCGCCATACTTTATTTATTTGTTGTACAAAACCCGCAATTCTTAGGCTGACTAAAGAACTTTTTTGAAAAAGATATTTGCAAAAAAAGGAGCTGGCACAATGGGGCAGGCAATTGAAACGAGAAATCTTACGCTTTCATATGGGGACACGATCATCATTGAGGATCTGGACCTGGTAATTCCGAAAGGTGAAATTACTGTGTTTATTGGCGGGAACGGCTGTGGAAAATCGACGTTGCTTCGTTCCGTTGCGCGGCTGCTCAAGCCGCAGGCAGGGACGATTTTACTGGAAGGAGAGGCGATTGCCAAACAATCGACCAAGGATGTCGCAAAAAAAATGGCGATTCTTCCCCAATCTCCAATTGCACCGGAAGGGCTGACCGTTCTGCAGCTTGTGAAACAAGGGCGCTATCCGCATCAAACATGGCTGAAGCAGTGGACCGAACTTGATGAGAAAAAAGTAATCGGAGCTTTGGAAGCAACCGGGCTCGCGCATCTGAAAGACCGTTCCGTCGACTCCTTATCGGGCGGACAGCGGCAGCGGGCATGGATAGCAATGACCCTTGCCCAGGACACGGATATCATCCTCCTCGATGAGCCGACTACTTACCTTGACATGACTCATCAAATCGAAATACTGGATCTGCTTTTTGAATTAAATGAAAAAGAACAGCGAACGATTGTAATGGTTCTTCATGATCTGAATTTAGCATGCCGTTATGCACATAATATTGTCGCGATTAAAGATCGTAAAATATTTGCACAAGGGAAGCCGGAAATTGTGATCAACTGCAGCCTCGTCAAAAATGTGTTTGGAATGGATTGTGAAGTGACGATGGACCCGCTTTTCGGCACGCCATTATGCATTCCCTATGGCAAGGGAAGATGCATTATCGAGAGGCCAGGCGTCTTAAGTGGAGTTTAAGCCAACGGTGACAGAAATGAATAAAACCTGTCAGCTAAAATGCGGGAGGCTGACAAAGGAGGGACAGCATGGATGAGAAATTCTTAAGCCAGTTTGAGGCCTTGCTGGACAAATACACGGAGCTTTTGATTGGTGAAAGCAATGAGGATTTGAAAGAAAAAGTGAAAGTCTGGGCTCTGTACAGCTATATTGCCAAATCGATGCCTCCGCTCGCCAAGCATTGGAATGAGCTGTACCCTGAGGCAAAGGAAGAGGTAAAAACGATCATAAGCGAAATAAAAAAATTAAATGAAGCGCATCGCCAGCATGGAAGCCGTGATCAAAAATAAACAGCCATAACCCAATTGACTCGGGATGGCTTTTCTTTTTTTGGAACATGGATAATCAAGTATCACTTGTATATGTGGTCTGTTCAAAGTTGTCCGACAAAACTCGATTATTTTCTTGCAAACCGATATTCAAAAATTAGAAAAAATGATAAAATTGATCATGCCATTCAGGTGTTCTTTTAATGGTTGCGAGAGGGGATAATGAGGGTGGAGCAAGTATTAAGAAACTTTTTTCTCTTTTTATCTAAAAATAAAACTTTAACAAACATGGCGAAAAAATACGGATTGCGCTTTGGAGCTTCCCGTTTTGTCGCCGGAGAATCAATTGAACAGGCTGTAAAAGTGATCAAAGACCTTAATGAAAAAGGCCTCGTTGTGACAATTGATTATTTAGGTGAATTTGTCGACAATGAAAGGGAAGCAAACGAAATGGCAGATCACTCAATTGAAGCGATTAAAGCGATTGGCCACGAAAAGCTCGATGCACAGCTTTCCTTGAAAATGACCTCAATGGGATTGGATATTTCAGATGAAATTGTCATGCGCAATATGCGGCGGATTCTTGATGCTGCAAAGGAAAACAATGTGTTTGTTACGATCGATATGGAAGACTTCTCACGTTGTCAAAAAACGATCGATATTTTTAAAAGATTAAAGGCTGAGTATGATCATGTCGGTACCGTGATTCAGGCATATTTATATCGCACTGAAGGCGATATGCACGACTTAAATGATTATTCACCGAATCTACGTCTCGTAAAAGGAGCCTACAAAGAGCCTCCGGAGGTTGCTTTTCCCGACAAACAAGACGTAGACGAGAACTTTAAAAAAATTATCGGGATCCATCTTTTAAACGGCAATTATACGGCTATCGCCACCCATGATGAAGCCATCATTGAATTTACGAAACAGTTTGTTAAAGAACATAATATCCCAAACAGCCAGTTTGAATTTCAGATGCTGTATGGAATCCGCCCTGAGCGGCAGCTTGAGCTGGTGAAGGAAGGCTATAAGATGAGAGTGTACGTCCCGTACGGCACCGATTGGTACGGCTATTTTATGCGCCGCCTCGCCGAACGGCCGGCCAATGTGGCGTTTGTGTTAAAGGGAGTCTTTAAAAAATAAAGGGGAGCTAATCTAAATTCTGCTTAACATAAAGCAGTTTTCCAGATTAGCTTTTTTTAGTAAAAACCGCCTCCGGGAATTGTGGTTTATTTTTAAGAAAAGGACTAACCGGATCACTCTAAAAAACATTTTTCAAAAAATTTTTATTTTTCCGCTGTTTATTATTGCGGAAATTTTGTAAATATTTTATAGTTATATGTAGCACGACTCATTCGAAAAGCAAATTTTTTTTGGCAGAAAAATGAATGAGTATTCATTCAAAAAATGTCAAAGGGGGAAACAGAATTGGTCCAACGTATTAAAAAAGCTGCAGTTCTTGGGTCAGGCGTGATGGGTTCCGGAATTGCTGCGCACCTTGCCAACATTGGAATCCCAACATTGCTGTTGGATATTGTGCCTCGCGAGTTAACCGGGGCTGAAAAAGCGAAAGGCTTGTCGCTCGAAGATAAGCAGGTGCGCAACCGAATCAGCGCAGATGCCCTGCAAAAATTGCTCAAGCAAAAGCCAGCCCCGCTTACCTCAAAAAAGAATCTTGCTTTAATTGAAGCAGGTAACTTTGAAGATGATATGCCAAGATTGAGTGAAGTTGACTGGATTATTGAAGTCGTTGTCGAAAATCTAAATGTAAAAAAACAAGTGTTTGAAAAAGTAGATCAATTCCGTAAACCGGGAAGCATTGTCAGCTCCAATACCTCGGGAATTTCTGTAGAAGCGATGGCGGAAGGGCGCTCAGAGGATTTTCAAAAGCATTTCCTTGGCACGCACTTTTTTAATCCGCCTCGTTATTTAAAGCTTTTAGAAGTAATTCCGACTAAACATACAGATTCTGAAGTCCTTTCATTTATGAAGCAATTCGGTGAAGACGTTTTGGGTAAAGGAGTTGTGGAGGCAAAAGACACTCCGAACTTTATCGCAAACCGGATTGGAACTTACGGGTTACTCGTTACGGTTCAAGAAATGTTAAAAGGCGGGTACAGTGTCGGCGAGGTTGATTCTATTACAGGGCCGCTCATAGGCCGTCCAAAGAGCGCGACCTTCCGTACCCTTGATGTGGTCGGCCTTGATACATTTGCCCATGTTGCGGGTAACGTATATGAGCAGGTAGAAGGCAAGGAAAAAGAAGCTTTTGAAGTGCCTGCCTTTATGAAAGAAATGCTGAACAGGGGCTGGCTCGGCAGCAAATCAGGTCAGGGCTTCTTTTTGAAAAAAGGCAAAGAAATACTCGAACTTGATCCGAACACATTGGAGTATCGGGAACGAAAGAAGCTTAAAACAGCGTCAACCGAAATGAGCAAGCAGGAAAAAGGGCTCAGCAATAAAATGAAAGCGCTCATATATGCTGATGACCGCGCCGGCCAATTACTATGGAATATTATCAGCCCGGTGCTCGTCTATTCCGCTGAATTGCTGGGGACGATCGCCGATGATATTGTCGCAATCGACAGAGCGATGAAGTGGGGGTTTGGCTGGGAACTTGGCCCATTTGAAATATGGGATGCCATTGGTTTGGAGAAATCTGTTGAAAAAATGGAAGCTTCTGGCCTCGATGTTCCTGTCTGGGTAAAAGAAATGCCCGGAGCGGGACATACTTCATTTTACAAAGAAGAAGGCGGAAAGATCAGCTTTTTCCACAATGGTGAATATCACCTGATCGAAGAAAACCCGAAGGTGATCAACCTGAAACAGCTAAAAAATCAAAAAGGCGTGATCAAAAAGAATAGCGGGGCAAGCTTGATTGATCTGGGAGACGGTGTTGCATTGCTTGAGTTCCACTCACCAAATAATGCGATTGGGCTCGATATTATCCAAATGATTAATTTTGCCGTTGACGAAGTTGAAAGAAGTTATAAAGGTCTTGTGATCGGCAACCAGGGGAAAAACTTTTGTGTCGGGGCCAACCTGGCGATGATGTTAATGGAAGCACAGGATGATAATATTTATGAACTCGATATGACGGTCCGCCAATTCCAGCAGGCGATGATGAAAATCAAATACAGCACAAAGCCGGTCGTCGCTGCGCCATTTGGCATGACGCTTGGCGGCGGTACAGAAGTGTGTCTTCCTGCCGCACATATCCAGGCCTCGATGGAAACATATATGGGACTTGTGGAGGTTGGTGTCGGCTTAATTCCGGGCGGCGGCGGAAATAAGGAATTGTATATTAAACACCTGAACAGCCTGCCGAACGGTGTTGAATTTGACCTGCAAAAAGTCGCCAATAAAGTGTTTGAAACGGTTGCGATGGCAAAAGTGTCCACGTCCGGGGAAGAGGCGCGCGATTATAATTTCTTGAATGCCGCGGATGGCATCAGCGTGAATGGAGATCATCTTCTCCATGATGCAAAGCAGGCAGCGCTTGCCCTTTATGAACAGGGGTATAAACCACCAATTCGCAAGAAAATTCCGGTCGTCGGTGAACCCGGCTATGCGACGCTCCTTCTTGGCGCCCAAACGATGATGTATTCCGGATACATTTCCGAGCATGATTTAAAGATTGCGAAAAAGCTTGCTTATGTTCTTGCCGGCGGGAAGGTGCCTTACAGGACAGAAGTGGATGAGCAATATTTGCTGGACCTTGAACGGGAAGCATTCTTGAGCTTAATTGCTGAGCCGAAATCGCAGCAAAGAATGCAGCATATGCTTGTTAAAGGGAAGCCGTTGCGCAACTAACCAGAACAAGATTGATAGTTTTAGATTTTCTCGACATTGCTGAGGAAAGAGAGGGAACAAGATGAGAGAAGCGGTAATCGTTGCAGGTGCCCGCACTCCTGTAGGAAAAGCGAAAAAAGGCACGCTCGCGAATGTCCGGCCTGACGATCTTGGCGCGCTCGTTGTCAAAGAAACGTTGAAGCGGGCAGGAAACTATGAGGGCAATATAGATGATTTAATTATTGGATGTGCCATGCCGGAAGCGGAACAGGGCCTGAACATGGCCCGCAATATCGGTGCATTGGCAGGCCTTTCCCATACCGTACCGGCGATCACGATTAACAGGTATTGTTCATCAGGACTCCAGTCGATTGCCTATGCAGCAGAAAGAATTATGGTTGGTGCTTCCGACACGGTGCTTGCCGGCGGGGCAGAGTCGATGAGTCTGGTCCCGATGATGGGGCATGTTGTCCGGCCAAATGCAAAGCTTGCAGAAACAGCTCCCGAGTACTATATGGGGATGGGGCATACCGCGGAAGAAGTCGCAAAGAAATACGGCATTTCCCGGGAAGATCAGGATGCCTTCGCGGTTCGCAGCCATCAAAAGGCTGCCAAAGCAATTCAAGAAGGTAAATTTGCAGACGAAATAGTTCCTGTTGATGCTACGATTCGCTCAGTCGGCCGAGATCATAAGCTGACCGAGAAAACGATTCAATTTACGCAGGATGAGGGTGTTCGCCCGGACACAAATATGGAAACGCTCGCAAAACTGCGCCCGGCATTCTCTGTCACTGGTTCGGTAACGGCCGGCAACGCTTCGCAAACGAGTGATGGCGCGGCAGCTGTCATGGTGATGGACAGGGAAAAAGCGGATTCGCTCGGCTTAAAGCCGCTTGCCAAGTTCCGTTCCTTTGCTGTGGGTGGAGTTCCGCCTGAAATCATGGGGATTGGCCCGGTTGTGGCGATTCCAAAAGCATTGAAGCTCGCAGGCCTTGAGCTTTCCGACATCAGCTTGTTTGAATTAAATGAAGCATTCGCGTCACAGTCTCTGCAAATAATCCGTGAGCTTGGACTTGATGAAGAAAAAGTAAACGTCAACGGCGGAGCGATTGCGCTCGGCCATCCACTTGGCTGTACCGGAGCAAAGCTGACTTTGACGCTCATTCATGAATTGAAGCGCCGCAACGAACAATTTGGTGTTGTCACGATGTGTATCGGCGGCGGAATGGGTGCTGCAGGCGTGTTTGAGCTTTTATAAAAAAGTTGAGGGAGAGACTTGAACATAAGCCTCTTCTGCAAAAAGACTGGAGGAATATAAAAATGGCAAATCAGACAGATAGCATCGTTAAAGGCGGCAGTTTTTTAATCGAAGATGTATCACTCAATCTTATTTTTACGCCAGAGGACTACTCCGATGAGCAGAAAATGATTGCTAAAACGACTGAAGATTTTGTTGTGAATGAAGTCATTCCTCACTTGGAGCATTTGGAAAATCATGAATTTGACCGTTCGGTTAAGCTTTTAAAACAAGCAGGTGAACTGGGCTTACTCGGTGCAGATGTTCCGGAAGAATATGGCGGTCTCGCCTTAGACAAGATAAGCTCAGCTTTAATTGCTGAAAAAATGGCCCGTGCCGGCGGGTTTTCGATTTCGCATGGTGCTCATGTCGGAATCGGATCACTGCCGATTGCTTTGTTCGGAAATGAAGAGCAGAAACAAAAGTATTTACCGCTTTTAGCGACAGGTGAAAAGATTGCTGCCTATGCATTGACAGAGCCTGGTTCCGGATCGGATGCGCTTGGAGCAAAAACAACCGCGAAACTGAATGCGGAAGGAACGCATTATGTCCTAAACGGTGAAAAGCAATGGATCACGAACGCCGGCTTTGCCGATGTATTTGTCGTCTATGCAAAGATCGATGGCGAGCATTTTTCAGCATTTATTGTTGAAAGGGAATATCCGGGTGTGTCTACAGGAGCAGAAGAAAAGAAAATGGGCATCAAAAGCTCGTCAACCCGTACATTGATCCTGGAGGATGCGCTTGTTCCAAAAGAAAATCTGCTTGGTGAGTTCGGCAAGGGTCATGTGATTGCCTTCAATATTTTGAACATTGGCCGCTATAAATTGGGGGTAGGTGCAGTCGGGGCATCCAAGCGTGCGTTTGAAGTGACCGTTCAGTATGCCAACCAGCGCCAGCAATTTAAAACGCCGATTTCCCAGTTCAATCTTACGAAAGAAAAAATCGCCACAATGGCCTCAAAGCTTTACGCTGCAGAAAGCTCTGTTTACCGCACGGTCGGTCTATTTGAAGACAGGATGAGCCGGCTGACAGACGAAGAAGCTAAAGATGGAAAAGAAAACGCAAAAGCGATTGCCGAATACGCAATCGAATGTTCATTAAATAAATTTTTTGCGAGTGAAGTATTGGATTATATTGCTGATGAAGGTGTGCAGATTCATGGCGGATATGGTTTTATGGCCGAGTATGAAATTGAAAGAATTTACCGTGACTCCCGCATCAACCGTATCTTTGAAGGAACGAATGAAATTAACCGACTGCTTGTGCCGGGCACTCTTCTCCGCAAAGCATTAAAAGGAGAGCTTCCATTGCTGCAAAAAGCGCAGGCCCTGCAGGAAGAGCTGATGATGCTCATGCCGGAAGAACCGGGAGATGAGCCATTGGCACAGGAAAAATATTTAGTGAAAAATGCAAAGAAAATCGGCTTGCTCGCTGCCGGCCTCGCTGCACAAAAATTTGGCAAGGCGCTTGATAAGGAGCAGGAGATCCTTGTAAATATTGCCGATATCATCTCCAATGCCTATGCAATGGAATCGGTTGTTCTTCGTACAGAAAAAGCAATTGAAAAAGATGGTCTTGAAAAAAGCAACCAAAAGCTGCTCTACACACAAATTTTCTGCCAGGAAGCTTTCAACGAAATTGAAAGCCATGCAAAAGAAACACTGGTCGCTGTTGAGCAAGGCGATACGCTGCGGATGCTTGTATCTGCTCTTCGCAAATTCACACGCCATACACCGATTAATGTAATCGGCAAAAAACGTGAAGCATCTGAAAAATTAATCGCTGCTGAAAGGTTTGTCGTTTAAAAGTGTGCCAGACTCGGCCGGAAAGAAACACTGTTCCGGCCGGTTTTTTTGTTTTTTTAGATTGATGCACGCAAGACGGGAAGGAAGGCGGAGAAGGGTGTCGAATCATTATGTGAACGCATCCGTTGGGATTTTATCTTAAATTATGGTACTATTCATATGAATCACAGGAAGCATGTCAAAAGAGAAAATGGACAAGATTACATTGGGTGGTGGAAGCATGGCATTAACGTTTTATTGGTATCCTAAGTGCGGTACGTGCCGAAAAGCGAAGAAATGGCTTGATGAGCACGGGATAGCTTATGAAGAAGTACATATTGTAGAAAACTCTCCTTCCCGCGCCGGGATCGAAAAGCTGTATCGAAAAAGCGGACTTGATATTAAGAGGTTTTTTAACACGAGCGGGCAAAAATATCGTGAGCTTGGTTTAAAGGACAAAGTGAAAACGTCGTCAGAAGAAGAGCTTCTTGATTTATTGGCAACCGATGGCATGCTGATTAAACGTCCGATTGCGACAGACGGACAAAAGGTGACGGTCGGGTTTAAAGAAGAAGATTACGAAAAAGCATGGCTTTAATTTAGGTTAGTATTTCTTGCCGGGAAAGGAAATGCTTTTACTTACCTGGCAAGAAAATCTATAATATATTGTTGAATGACAGGATCATGGAGGGATATGAATGAATACACCAAATGAATTGCGTTATTCGGAAGAACATGAATGGGTCAAAGTGGAAGGCGAGAACGTCCGTGTTGGAATCACTGACTTTGCTCAATCGGAATTGGGTGACATCGTTTTTGTTGAGCTTCCTGAAGTGGGAGATGAAGTGACAGCTGACGAGCCATTTGGAAGCGTTGAGTCCGTAAAGACCGTTTCCGAGCTGTATGCACCGATCAGCGGAACAGTTGTGGCGGTGAACGAGGATTTAAATGACAATCCTGAATTTGTCAATGAGTCACCATATGAAAAGGCATGGATGATTGTCGTCAAACCGTCAGATTCCAGTGAAATTGACAACTTAATGAGTGCCGAACAATACGAAGCAATGACGAAAGAAGATTAAAAAATTCGCCTTGAGTGATCAAGGCGTTTTTTTATCATCCGAAGTGCGTCTTTTTTGCATACCTTATGAAAATAGGTGAAAATAAACTTGGCTACATGAATAACAGGTACCTACACCACCATCATCCCGTCTGAATACATTATCGTAATTAGATACAACTCCAATTATAGGTGATCATAATGAACAGTGACAGTTTTGAGAAGGTTCTTATTGTTGAGGGAAAATCGGACAAGAAAAAAGTGAAAAACATTGTGAAGGAACCTGTTGAGATTATTTGTACAAATGGCACAATCAGCTTATCCAGACTCGATGAATTGATTGAGCTTCTGTTTGAGAAGGATGTATATATATTGGTTGATTCGGATGAGGCAGGGGAAAGGCTTCGCAAACAATTTAAACGCGAAATGCCCCAGGCAGCACATCTCTATATTGACAGAATGTACCGGGAAGTAGCGACGGCTCCCGAACACCACCTGGCAACTGTTCTTCTCGGCGCCAATATTGATGTTCATTCTGAATACTTGGAAAGAGGATAATTATTCAAATGAAGGAATGGCCGCGCGAAGATATCGAAAAACAGCTCCGGGGAAACGAACCGGCAATGATCTACTTTTACACGCCTTTATGCGGCACATGCCAGCTTGCCGGAAAAATGTTGGGAGTGGCAGCAACGCTGTTTCAAGATGTGCCGATTGGACAGGCAAATTTAAACTTCGTCCCGGAGTTTGCCGAAATCCTTACGATTGAAAGTGTACCATGTCTTGTCATTTTCAAAAATGGCAAAATTAAAGAAAAACTGTATGCTTTTCATTCTGTGCCGTACTTGGTTGAAAAAATAAATGCTTCACTAAAAGAGTGACCAGGGTTCATTTCCTGGTTATTTTTTTGATGGCTGAACAGTAAGAGCACCAGCCCTTCTTTTGTTTGTTCCGCAGTCTATCTGCTTTTTCCACGGTTTTTTCCACTTTATATGTTCTTTCAAATTTTTCGAAATATTTTCCTCTTAAATATTTACAGATTGATTCAAAAAAGATTATGATATTTAGGGATTCGAAATATTTAAGGGGCGAAGCTGGGATGGCATTATATTTGGAATGGGCAAATCAATTTCGCAGTTATAATCGCAATGTCAAATTATCAATTACAGCAAATATTTTCACCCAAATTGGCCTGGGTGTTTTCATGGTGATCTATAACTTTTATATTCGTGAGCTCGGCTATTCGGAACAGGTGAACGGACACGTTATTTCAATGACTTCTTTAGCTACAGCGTTAATCTTAATACCTGCGGGTCTTTTAAGCGATAAGCTTGGCAGAAAAAAGGTCATGCTGTTCGGGGCAATTGCTTCCGGAATTGTTCTCATATCAAGAAGTGTTGTTGAACCTCAAACGCTGCTTATTTTGTTTGCCTTTGCCACCGGACTGACGACTTCCTTTATACAAGTTTCCGGCATTCCGTGGCTGGCCGAGAACTCGAAGCCGGAGCAGCGCGTCCATCTTTTCAGCTTGCATTTTGCGATTATGACAGCTGCCAATGTAGTGGGGAACTTGCTTGGCGGCATTTTTACTGATTTACTCTCCTTATTTATTGATCCGCTCACGAGCATCAGGGTAACGTTATTAATGGGTAGTGTCATTTACCTGTGCGGAGTTATACCGATCTTGCGGTTTCAGGAAAAGCCGGCATTACTTAACCAGAAAAATGCTGTCAAAACAGCGGCTTTTAAAAAAGTGCAGTTAAACTGGGGAAGCTTAAAAATAATCATTCTATTCGCCGTTGCGCAATTGATTATCGGTGTGGGGGCAGGTTTAGTCATCCCGTATTTGAACTTATACTTTGCTGACCGTTTTTCTGCTTCAAATTCAATAATCGGACTGATCATTTCACTGGGACAGGCTGCGACAGCTGTTGCGATGGTCATCGGACCTTATGTTGTCAGAAGGCTTGGAGAAGTAAGGGCAGTCGTCTTTCTTCAATTGCTGTCACTGCCGTTTTTGCTGCTAACCGCGTATACGGAACAGCTGTGGATTGCGGCGCTCGGATTTTTGTTCAGGCAGGCGCTAATGAATGCCGGAAATCCGATTCAAATGTCCTTGATGATGTCCCATGTTGATGATTCGATGAAGGGGCTGGCAAACTCTGTCAACCAGATGGTTTTTAGTCTTGGCTGGGCGATCATGGGACCAGTGTCAACCGGCATTGTGATGAAATACGGGGAGTACTGGGGATATGCCTTCGTCTTTTCAATTACGGCCGGACTGTATCTTATTGGTTCAACCTATTTCTTTATCGTGTTCAGGAGCATAAACCGTCCGGAAAGGACAGCAGCTTCGGTAAAGACGGTCTAGCGTCAGAAAAAAGCCATATTCCTCGGGAAATGATTTGGCAATGCCGAAATATCAGCGGCATTGTCTTTATTTATTTGTGAAGTTGTCGAACTTTTCATGCAGGTTTATCAAACAAAAAAGTCGAATGAAAGAATAGATATCGATTATAACGAGGTGCGACAAATGGAACAGCACTTAACGATTTTTATTGAAGAAATAAAAAGCAGAAGCCATACAGTCTGTTTACTCGAAAATATATCATTGACTATTTTGTTCTCCTCCGAAAAGACGGACTTCTGCCTGAATATTGGAGACGGGGATATCAGCATGGCAAAAGAAAATGTGGATACCCCCAATGCTGCAATAGAAGGGGAAGAAGGATTAATTTGTTCATTGCTTGACGGGGAGTTAAAGTTGAGGGAAGCGATGGCAAATGGATTGAGCATCACCGCTCCATTTCGGATCATTCTTTTTCTTGAATCACTTTTCTTTTTAGGAAAACCTTATAATCCAGCTGTTTATGGGAGAATTCCGACAAAGGAAACAGTTGACTGAGCGGCAACAGGCATGATATTATCTGTTTAAATATTCCGACAAAAATAACAATTGAATACTCTTATCGAGAGAGGCGGAGGGACTGGCCCTACGAAGCCCGGCAACCGGTTCATAAACACGGTGCTAATTCCAGCAGAGCATGTAAGTATCAATGCAAACTTGACTTGCTCTGAAAGATAAGAAGAGATGACCCCCCCCCTCTTCTTTGAAAGGGGGGTTTTCATTTCTTCTTTTAATAAATCCTGGTTTGTTTTCTGCCATTGGCAGCTTATTGTTAAAAGAAATCACCAAAATAAGAGGAGAGATGAAAAAATGAGTGAAAAGCAGCAAAAATATCGAATTGAAACAATTGGCGTTCATGGCGGTCTGGATCCTGACCCGATAACAGGTGCCAGGGCTGTACCGATCTACCAAAACAATGCGTATCAATTTAAAAATACTGAGCATGCAGCCAACTTGTTTGGCTTAAAAGAAGAAGGATATATATACACGAGAATCCATAATCCAACCGTTACCGTTTTCGAGGAAAGAGTTGCGCAGCTCGAAGGCGGAATTGGCGCGCTTGCCGTATCGAGCGGAATGGCTGCGATCACGACAGCAATTTTAAATGTGGCCGAAGCTGGCGATGAAATAGTCGCATCTGCAAATCTTTATGGCGGCACCTATAATTTGTTTGCGGTTACATTACCGAAGTACGGGATCAAGGTAAAGTTTGTTGATTCTACAGACCCCAATGAAATTAAACAGGCGATCACGGAAAAAACAAAGGCTGTTTTTGCAGAAACAATCGGAAACCCGAGCTTGAGAGTTTTGGATATTGAAGCTGTTGCAGAAGTAGCTCATAGTGCTGGTGTTCCATTAATCATTGACAATACATTTGCTACACCATATTTATGCAGGCCGATCGAACACGGCGCCGATATTGTGATCCACTCGGCCACGAAATGGCTCGTCGGCAATGGAACGACCCTTGGCGGGATTATTGTAGATGGAGGGAAGTTTGACTGGAGTTCAGCAAAATTCCCGGGCTTCAATGAGCCTGATTCAAGCTATCACGGTCTTGTTTATAGTGAGGCATTGGGGCCAGCTGCGTTTATTGTCAAAGCGAGAGTCCAGCTTCTTCGCGACCTGGGACCGGCGCTGAGCCCGCAAAACGCTTTTCAATTCACGCTCGGATTGGAAACGCTCCATGTCAGAATGAAGGAGCATATTGCCAACACGAAAATTATGATTGAGTATCTGGAAAACCACCCTGCCGTGAAATGGATTCTTTATCCGGGGCATGATTCCCACCCTGATAAGAAATTAGCTGAAAAGTATTTGCCGAAAGGGCCAGGTTCCGTTGTTGTATTTGGAATTGAAGGCGGAAGAAAAGCTGGAGAAAAATTGATCAATTCTTTGTCATTATGGGCACATGTTGCGAATGTCGGAGATGCCAAAAGCTTAATCATCCATCCTGCAAGTACGACCCACCAGCAGCTTGATGCAGACGGACTGGCGGCAGCCGGTGTTCCGGAAGACCTTATTCGTTTATCGATTGGCATCGAAAATGCGGAAGATTTAATCGAAGATTTAGAACAAGCAATCGAAAAAGCAACAGGAATGATTTCAAGGACTGCCCACGTATAATTTTAATAGGATTCAGAGGAAACACTTTGTCGTTGACACTCTTTTTTATCCATGATACGATATCACTCGTAATTAAAACTGCTTATTTTCAGGCAGCACCTAATTTAATATAAAATAAGATTTATGGCTCTTATCAAGAGAGGTGGAGGGATGTGCCCGATGAAGCCCGGCAACCGTCATTGAACATCATTCAATGAAATGGTGCCAATTCACACAAAGCTTGAGGCTTTGGAAGATGAGAGAAAGGACATAGATGATATGCCTTTCTGCTCATAGAGCAGAAAGGCTTTTTATTTGCAATAAAGGGTAGATAAACATAGATACGAGTTTGCATGATTTGGTGCATTGAAAATAGAACAAGAGAGTAAGGCAGTTTTTTAAAATTTTCCATATTAAGACAGCCCACCGGGTGAATTGGATGTAAGAGGGTGAATCGATTGATTACGATAAAAAACGTAAAAAAGGTTTATCCTTCGAAAAATGGACAGATTAGCGCAGTTGAGGACGTGAACCTGGAAATAAAAGAAGGAGAAATCTTTGGTGTCATCGGATATAGTGGCGCTGGAAAAAGTACATTGATTCGCATGCTGAATGGTCTTGAAATCCCGACTCAAGGATCGGTTACCGTTGCTGGGCAGCAGGTTTCACAAATTAAGGGCAGCCAGCTTCGCAAGGCGCGCCAGGAAATCAGCATGATTTTCCAGCATTTTAATTTGCTTTGGTCGAGAACGGTACGCGAAAACATTGCTTTTCCTCTTGAAATTGCCGGAGTTCGAAAGAAGGAAAGATTAAAGCGCGTCGATGAATTGATTAATTTGGTCGGACTGGAAGGGCGGGAAGATGCCTACCCTTCACAATTGAGCGGAGGACAAAAACAACGGGTCGGAATCGCAAGAGCACTGGCCAGCAATCCGAAAGTGCTTCTTTGCGATGAAGCGACATCTGCCCTTGACCCGCAAACGACGGACTCCATTCTTGAGCTGTTGGTTGATATTAATAAACGCCTTGGGTTGACGATCGTGCTGATAACCCATGAGATGCATGTGATCCGGAAAATTTGCCATCGGGTCGCTGTCATGGAAAGCGGCCGGATTGTCGAACTTGGACCGGTGCTTGATGTATTTAAAAACCCGCAGCAGCCGATCACGAAAAAGTTTGTTCAGCAAGTGACCGAACCGGAGGAAACAAAGGAAACAATTGAACACATGCTGGAAAGCTATCCGCACGGCCAGGTCGTTCAATTGACCTTTGTAGGGGAAGGTGCGGAACAGCCGTTAATTACAAACCTGATCCGCAATTTTCAGGTGACAATTAACATCTTGCAGGGGAAAATTTCAAAAACCCAGAATGGATCTTACGGCACACTGTTTATCCATATTGATGCTGAAGAAGCAGAGGCAGCGAAGGCAATTGATTACATTCGCACCCAGCAGGTTGGCGTGGAGGTGATCACGAATGATTGAAACAATGCTGCCTAATGTCGATTGGGAGAGAATGTGGGAAGCAACAACCGAAACGCTTTATATGACAGCTATATCCGTGCTCGCTACATTTGTTTTAGGTTTAGTGCTCGGTCTGCTGCTGTTTTTGACGTCAAAAGGCAATGTTTGGGAAAATAAATTGGTGAATGCAGTGATCAGCAGCTTTGTTAACATTTTTCGCTCAATCCCGTTTATTATTTTAATTGTCCTTTTAATTCCTTTTACAAAATTCATTATTGGCACGATGATTGGTGAAAATGCGGCCCTTCCCGCGCTGATCATCGGCGCTGCCCCTTTTTATGCGCGGATGGTTGAAATCGGACTCCGCGAAATAGATAAAGGGGTGATTGAAGCGGCCAAATCAATGGGCGCAAAAACAAGCACAATCATTTGGAAAGTGCTTCTGCCGGAGTCCATGCCGGCTCTCGTCTCAGGTATTACCGTAACGGCGATTGCTTTAGTCGGCTACACGGCTATGGCAGGCGTAATCGGCGCCGGAGGACTAGGAAACCTTGCATACCTTGATGGCTTCCAGCGCAGCCGTTTTGATGTCACGCTTGTCGCGACGATTATCATTTTAATTATCGTATTTGTACTTCAATTTATTGGAGATTTTATTACATCAAAATTAGATAAAAGATAGGAGAGTCTACAGATGAAAAAATGGTTACTTTTTATTTCAACCCTTGCAATTGCCCTCGTGCTTGCAGCATGCGGAACTGGTGAAAAAGAAAGCTCCGAAGGCGGCAATGCTGGTGGAAGCAAAGAAGAAGAAAGCAAAACTTTGGTGGTCGGTGCCTCCAACGTACCACATGCTGAAATTCTTGAAGAAGCAAAACCGTTGTTGAAAGAGAAAGGGATTGAGCTTGAGATCGAGACATTCCAGGACTATATCGTGCCAAACCAAGCGTTGGAATCCAAAGAGCTTGACGCGAACTACTTCCAGCATATCCCGTATCTTGAAGCGCAAATGAAGGAGCATGGCTACAAGTTTGAGAATGCCGGCGGAATTCACATCGAGCCGATCGGAGTCTACTCTAAAAAATACAAGAGCCTTGAAGAACTGCCTGAAGGTGCCCATATTATCATGAGCAGCTCTGTTGCCGACCATGGCCGTATTTTAGCCATGCTTGAAAAAGAAGGGCTAATCAAGCTGAAAGCAGATGTTGACAAGACAACAGCAACAGTTGACGATATTGCAGAAAATGAAAAGAACCTGAAATTCGATACTGAATATGAAGCGTCCCTTTTACCGCAAATTTTTAATAATGGTGAAGGTGATGCCGTGCTAATCAACTCCAACTATGCCATCGACGCTGGTTTAAATCCGTTAGAGGACTCAATTGCGATTGAAGAAGAAGATTCTCCGTACGTGAACGTGATTGCCGTTCGCGAAGGTGACGAAGAAAAAGAAGAAATTAAAACACTTGTCGAAGTACTTCGCTCAGAAGAAATCCAGAATTTTATTTTGGAAAAATATGAAGGAGCCGTTGTTCCGGTTTCCGAGTAATACATGAAAACAGGCATCCAAAAGGGTGCCTGTTTTTTCGCCTAAAAGAATAGTTTCTTTTTTATAAAACATACTAATGCTGTAAAAATAAGATGGGAGTGGATGTACATGGAACAAATGGAACCAAGAAACTCGACAGAGGCTGCCCTTTATGATTATAAAATGGGGCTCGGGCTATTTACGCAAAAAATGCCCGATCTGGCGGAGCATTATAACGCATTTACTGAGGCCTGCTTTAAAGAAGGTGCATTAACGCAGCGGGAAAAACAGCTGATTGCCCTTGGAATTAGCCTGTTTTCCCAAGATGAATACTGTATTATTTACCATGTAAAAGGATGTCTTGATCAGGGCGCTTCCGAAGAAGAGATCCTTGAAGCAGTAGGCGTTACAGCTGCATTTGGAGGAGGGGCCGCAATGAGCCAGGCTGTAACATTGGTTCAGGAAGCAATCGGCGAACTAAATGAGTTGAAGCAATAACCAGCATTTTTAAGCAATCAAGAGCTGAATCGGGGAGAATCACTCTCTATCCATTTAATCCATAAATTATCGGTTTTATCGGCTTTGAGCGTGGTAAAGGAATAATGTTAACATGGATTCGTGAAAAAAACGCGCAAGCGTAAAACCGAAAGGATGGATTCATTATCAGTCACTTACAGCTGAATTATACGAGTGAAATGGAGAAGGCGATGCACGGTGCGCACGGTGTTGGCTATGAAACTTACAGCAGAAAGCATGATGTCAGAATGAAAGTTGAGAAAAAACGAGAAGAAGATTATTTGAGAAGCCAGCGGATGGTTTCCGATCTGGAGAGAAAATTGCACATATAAGACTAAGAAGAAAACCAGTGTTCGAAAGCACTGGTTTTCGCTTTTTTTGCGCTTTTCAAAGTGGCCTGTTCCGAACCGGGATTCGCTTACATGAAAAGAAGACAGAAGGAAATCATATTAAAAGATGTTAACAGGCCATTAAAAATGGGCGAAAATATATGCATTCTCACATGAATCCGGTTCTTTATTTTATAGAATTTCATCTGCAGTAAAGTTGCTAACACTTTTCATTTGTTATAAGATTGTAATGAGAATAAAATGAGAATAGAATGAGAATAGAAAAAGTGTTAAGCTTTTAAAGCTGTTTGATACAAATTTTTCTTTTATTGACGGAGGTAATAAAATGGCAGGATCAACATTAACTATCAAGGATCTGCATGTTGAAATTGATGGCAAAGAAATTTTGAAAGGTGTAAACCTGGAGGTTAAAGGCGGCGAAATCCATGCGATCATGGGTCCGAACGGTACAGGTAAGTCCACTTTATCTTCTGCTATCATGGGACATCCAAAATATGAAGTAACAAAAGGAAGCATTACACTCGATGGCGAAAACGTCCTCGAAATGGAAGTGGATGAGCGCGCACGTGCCGGACTATTTCTTGCCATGCAATATCCGAGCGAAATCAGCGGCGTTACCAATGCCGATTTTTTACGTTCTGCGATTAATAGCCGCCTTGAGGAAGGAAACGAAATTTCTTTAATGAAGTTTATTCGCCAAATGGATAAAAAAATGGAATTGCTGGAAATGGATCAGGATATGGCCCAGCGTTATTTGAACGAAGGATTTTCTGGTGGAGAAAAGAAACGCAATGAAATTCTTCAGTTAATGATGATTGAGCCTAAGATCGCGATTCTCGATGAAATTGATTCGGGTCTTGATATTGATGCACTAAAGGTCGTTTCTAAGGGAATCAATGAAATGCGCGGCGAGGATTTCGGCTGCTTGATTATCACGCACTATCAACGCCTTCTTAATTATATTACTCCTGACCATGTGCACGTCATGATGCAAGGGCGCATTGTAAAATCAGGAGGTCCTGAGCTGGCCCAGCGTCTTGAAGCTGAAGGATACGACTGGATCAAGCAAGAGCTCGGTATTGAAGACGAAACAGTTGGGCAAGAAGCGTAAGCGTTAGGGGGATCGTAATGACGACTGAAACAAGATTACCGTTCGATCAGGAGTATGTGAGCTCCTTTTCAAAAGAAATGGGTGAGCCCGCCTGGTTGACGGAGAAACGCCTGGAGGCTCTGGCACAGGCTGAAATGCTGCCAATGCCGAAACCGGATAAAACGAAAATCGATAATTGGAATTTCACGAAATTCGATAAACATATTGTAAAAAGCGAAGACTATTCTTCGTTGAACGAGCTTCCCGAAGAAGTCAAAGTGCTGATCGATCTTGAATCTTCGAATAAAAATCTATACATTCAACGCAATAACAGACCGGCATTTTTATCTTTAACAAAGGAATTGCAGGATAGCGGCGTTATCTTCACAGATATATTCACGGCGGCACGCGAACATGGCGAATTGCTGCAAAAGTATTTTATGAATGCTGCAGTTAAAGCGGATGAGCATCGTTTAACTGCTCTGCATGCGGCATTGATGAACGGCGGGGCTTTCCTTTATATTCCGAAAAACGTAGAGCTGACAGCACCTGTTCAAGCGATCTATGTCCATGATGAGCCGGAAGCGAACTTGTTCAACCATGTGCTTGTTGTTGCAGAGGATAACAGTTCGGTCACTTATGTTGAAAATTATGTTTCTACTTCCGACGAAGGGACCGGCGTTTTCAATATTATTACAGAAGTAATTGCCGGTACAAATGCTAAAGTACAATACGGTGCAGTAGATAACCTGTCAAAAGGGGTAACGACATATGTTAACCGCCGCGGTGTTGCCGGACGGGATGCAAGAATTGAATGGGCATTAGGCTTAATGAACGATGGAAACACAGTTTCTGAAAATGTGACAAATCTGATCGGTGACGGCTCGTTTGGCGACACGAAAACAGTCGTTGTGGGACGCGGAGAACAAACGCAGAACTTCACAACAAGCGTGGTCCATTTCGGAAAGCATACTGAAGGGTTTATTCTCAAGCATGGCGTGATGAAGGACAGTGCTTCTTCGATTTTTAACGGAATCGGAAAAATCGAGCATGGTGCGACAAAATCAAATGCTCAGCAGGAATCACGCGTTTTAATGCTAAGCGAAAAAGCACGCGGGGATGCGAATCCGATCCTGTTAATTGACGAAGATGATGTGACGGCAGGCCATGCAGCCTCTGTCGGACGCGTTGACCCGCTTCAGCTTTATTACTTAATGAGCCGGGGCATCACCAAGACAGAAGCGGAGCGCCTCGTGATTCACGGGTTCCTTGCTCCGGTTGTGAACCAGCTTCCGATTGAAGGAGTTAAAAAGCAGCTCGTCAACGTTATTGAAAGGAAAGTTAAATAATGAATATCGCCGATATTCGTAAACAGTTTCCCATCCTCGACCAGGAAATAAACGGAAATCCGCTTGTCTATTTGGACAGCGCAGCAACATCGCAAAAGCCTTACCAGGTGATTGAGACATTGGATAAGTATTATCGCGAATATAATTCCAATGTCCACCGCGGAGTGCATACTCTCGGAACAAGAGCCACCGACGGCTACGAGGGCGCCCGCGAAAAGGTCCGAAAGTTCATCAAGGCAAAATCAACAGAAGAAATTATTTTTTCACGCGGTACGACGACCGCTTTGAACACAGTTGCGGCCAGCTACGGAAGGGCAAACCTTTCGGAAGGCGACGAGATTGTGATCAGCTATATGGAACATCACAGCAACATCATTCCGTGGCAGCAAGCAGCCAAACATACCGGCGCAACGTTAAAATATCTGCCCCTGCAGGCTGACGGGACGATTAACCTTGACGATGTCAGGGAAACAATAACAGAAAACACGAAAATTGTCTCGGTTACACACGTCTCAAATGTGCTTGGAGTGGTGAATCCGATCAAGGAAATTGCCAAAATCGCGCATGAAAAAGGTGCAGTGATGGTGGTGGACGGCGCCCAGGCTGCTCCACATATCAAAGTTGATGTCCAGGAGCTCGATTGTGATTTCTTTGCTTTTTCCGGCCATAAAATGTGCGGTCCGACCGGAATTGGTGTATTATATGGAAAAAAACATCTGCTTGAAAATATGGAGCCAATCGAATTTGGCGGCGAAATGATCGATTTTGTCGGCCTGTACGATTCAACCTGGAAGGAGCTTCCCTGGAAGTTTGAAGGAGGCACACCAATTATTGCCGGAGCCATTGGTTTGGGAGCGGCCATCGACTTTTTAGAAGAAATCGGCCGCGAACACATTGAAGCACATGAGCATAAGCTCGCTGCCTATGCCCTCGATCAGCTCGGGCAAGTAGAAGGATTAACGATCTATGGCCCGCATGATCCAGCAAAACGGGCAGGTGTTATTACATTTAATATTGAGGATGTTCATCCGCATGATGTCGCAACGGTATTGGATGCAGAGGGAATCGCCGTTCGGGCAGGCCACCACTGCGCGCAGCCGTTGATGAAATGGCTCGATGTATCGGCAACAGCAAGAGCAAGCTTCTATTTATACAACTCTGAAGAAGATATTGATAAGCTTTTAAAAGGTCTTGTCAAAACAAAGGAGTATTTCAGCAATGTCTTTTAATAACTTGGATACCCTTTATCGCCAAGTAATCATGGATCATTACAAAAACCCACGAAACAAAGGGGTTTTAGAAGACGGAAGCTTAACGATTGATATGAATAACCCGACATGCGGTGACCGGATCCACTTAACGCTGAAGGTTGATGACGGGGTTGTCAACGATGCAAAGTTTGAAGGGGAAGGCTGTTCCATTTCGATGTCTTCTGCTTCAATGATGACCCAGGCTATCAAAGGAAAGAATATTGAGGACGCAATCAAACTGTCCAAAGTTTTCTCAGAAATGATGCAGGGTAAAGAAATACAAGATGATGACCTTGATTTAGGCGACATTGAAGCCTTGCAGGGAGTATCGAAGTTTCCGGCCAGAATCAAATGTGCCACACTGGCATGGAAAGCGATGGAAAAAGGCTTGAAGGAAGACCGACTGTAAAAAAGTGGACCCGGACTTTGGATGAATGTGGTAACATAAGCTTTTAAGACCGTTACGGCGGATAAAAGGAGCGGAAGGGAAGAAGGTTCCCTGTCCCGCAAAGAATGGAGGAATACGACGATGGCCAAGAAAATGCCGGAAATCGGTGATTATAAATATGGCTTTGCCGATAAAGACGTTTCCATTTTCCGATCAAAGCGTGGCTTAACGCGTGAAATCGTTGAGGAAATTTCCAAGTTAAAGAATGAGCCGCAGTGGATGCTCGACTTCCGCTTAAAGTCTCTTGAATACTTTTACAATATGCCAATGCCGCAATGGGGCGGGGATTTGGCTTCATTAAACTTTGATGAAATTACGTACTATGTAAAACCGTCCGAAAAAACAGAACGTTCCTGGGATGAAGTACCTGAGGAAATTAAGCAAACCTTTGACAAATTGGGAATCCCGGAAGCCGAGCAAAAATATCTTGCCGGTGTTTCTGCCCAGTACGAATCAGAGGTCGTTTATCACAACATGCAGGAAGATCTGGAAGCACAGGGTATCATCTTTAAAGATACAGATTCTGCCTTAAAGGAAAATGAAGATATTTTCCGTGAGCACTGGGCAAAGGTAATCCCGCCGACAGATAACAAATTCGCAGCTTTAAACTCTGCAGTATGGTCCGGTGGATCATTTATCTATGTTCCGAAGGGCGTTAAAGTAGAAACTCCGCTTCAAGCTTATTTCCGGATTAATTCTGAAAATATGGGCCAATTTGAGCGGACGTTGATCATTGTTGATGAAGGTGCACACGTCCATTACGTTGAAGGCTGTACAGCACCTGTTTATACAACAAACTCTCTTCACAGTGCAGTGGTTGAGATTATTGTTAAGAAAGACGCTTATTGCCGTTATACAACCATTCAAAACTGGGCAAATAACGTTTATAACCTCGTTACAAAGCGCGCTGTCTGTGATGCAAATGCAACGATGGAATGGATCGACGGAAACATTGGTTCAAAACTGACGATGAAATATCCTGCGGTTATTTTAAAAGGCGAAGGCGCCCGCGGCATGACATTGTCAATCGCATTGGCAGGCAAAGGCCAGCACCAGGACGCCGGTGCGAAAATGACCCATCTTGCGCCAAACACATCGTCAACGATCGTTTCGAAGTCAATTTCAAAGCAAGGCGGTAAAGTAACGTACCGCGGTATTGTTCACTTTGGCCGCAAAGCGGATGGAGCACGTTCAAATATCGAATGCGATACGCTGATTATGGATAATAAATCAACTTCGGATACGATCCCTTACAACGAAATCTTAAATGATAACATCTCATTGGAGCATGAAGCAAAGGTTTCGAAAGTATCTGAAGAACAATTATTCTATTTGATGAGCCGCGGCATCTCCGAGGAAGAAGCAACAGAAATGATCGTAATGGGCTTTATCGAACCGTTCACAAAAGAATTGCCAATGGAATATGCAGTTGAAATGAACCGCCTGATCAAGTTTGAGATGGAAGGTTCAATCGGTTAACAACTTTCCGCCTGTCCACTGACGGGCGGGTTTTTATGAAAATGCAATAAATGTGCGAAAATAAAAAGTTCTTGACGACTAAGACAATAATGATTAAACTTACTATAACAATTTAATGAGCAAATCTCTTATTCAGAGTGGTGGAGGGACTGGCCCTGCGAAACCCGGCAACCGTTCTTGTCAATAGATGAGAAAAGGTGCTAAATCCTGCAAAACGCTATGTTTTGAAAGATAAGAGAGGACGATCTTCATTTTATTATGATTGAATGCCTCTCTTTGAACAGGGAGGCATTTTTATGTTTCAAAGGCTCATTTATTGCTGTACAACCTTTTTATAAGAGGTGATTGAAAAAGTTCAACAGGGGGGAAAAGACATGGATGCTATTACTGTCCAGGGCGCCCCGATGCAGTATGAATGCGGGCAGGGGGCTTTGGGGAAACTCCCAATCTATCTTCAGGCTTTACAAGTTGAACGCGTTACCGTTATACATGGAAAAACTGCCTTGCAGGCAGCTCAACCGTTCTTGACAAATGTGAAGACTGAAAATTGGGAGTTCATTGAATTAACGGGCCCTTGCACAGAGGAATTGACGGACAAACTTGCCAGTGAATTGCAGAGGGTGTCGGATGCAGTTATCGGCATAGGCGGCGGCACGATATTGGATATTGCGAAGGCTGTTGGTTTCAAGGCGAAGCTCAAAACGGTATTGATCCCGACTCTTGCGTCAACTTGTGCAGCCTGGACGCCATTGAGTGTTTTTTACAATCAAGCGGGCGAATTTTCGCATTACACGATCTTTCCGACAGCGACTGCACTTGTATTAATCGAGCCGGAGATCATCGCCAACGGGCCTGTAGAATATTTAAGAGCCGGCATTGGCGATACGCTCGCCAAGTTTTATGAAGCAGAGGCTTTGCTGCAATCGTTTTTTAAAAACGAATCATTGCCTGTTGCGGTTCGAGTCGGCAGGGAGGCAGCCGTCCTCTGTAAACAGATTTTGCTTGATGACGGACGGGAAGCCATTCGGTCATGTGAGAACCAGCTTGTCACTGCCGGGTTAGTTAGAGTGATCGAGGCCAACATTTTAGCAGGCGGGATGGTCGGCGGCTTTGCCGGCAAATACGGCCGGGTTGCCGGTGCCCATTCGATACATAACGGTCTAACGGCTGTTAAGGAAAGCCACTCATTCCTTCATGGCGAAAAAGTGGCCTATGGAATTCTCGTTCAGCTGGCGATTGAGGACAACTGGAAAGAAATTGAACAACTCATCCCTTTTTATGCGGAGACAAAGCTTCCATACCGGCTAAAAGAGTTTTCAATTGATCCTGAAAACAAGGAAGTTCTTGCCCTGATCATTGACAAAGCATTAAGGGAAACAGAATCCATTCATTTCATGAAACAGCCGGTTTCCGGGCATAGTCTCCTTGAAGCAATCTTGAGGCTCGAAAAATTTTCTGAAGCCATACTGAATTTATCATTTACTAAAAAATTATCTTAAAGGGGAAAAATCACCATGAAAAAGTTTTTAACAATTGCATCACTATTATTATTGTTGTTGCTTGCCGCCTGTGGCAGTAAAGAAGAGGCATCCGGAGATAAAGCAGCTAAAGACGAATCAGAATTAAGCGAAGAAAAAGTAATTGTCGGAGTAACAGCCGGCCCGCACGAACAAATTCTTGAAAAAGTAAAAGAAGTTGCTGAAGCTGATGGCCTTGAGGTGGAGTTGAAGGTATTCAATGATTATGTAATGCCGAATATGGCTTTAGCAGAAGAAGAGATTGATATTAACGTATACCAGCATAAGCCATACCTGGATCAATTTAAGAAAGACCGCGGTCTTGATCTGACTGAAGTTACAGAGGTTGTTAACTTCCCGATGGGACTTTATTCTTCAAAAGTGAAAGATCTTTCCGAAATCAAAGATGGCGCAAAGATTGGTTTGCCAAACGACCCAACAAATGGTGCGCGTGCGTTAATTCTTTTTGAACAAGCAGGCTTGATCAAATTAAAAGAGGATGCAGGCGTAAAGGCAACACTTAAAGACATTGAAGAGAACAAGCAAAACCTTGAATTCATCGAATTGGAAGCAGCGCAAATCCCGCGTCAATTAGGGGAGTTGGACGCAGCTGCGATTAACACAAACTTTGCTGTTGAACATGGATTTACTCCGGCAAAAGATGCGATTGCGATCGAACCGAAGGATTCTCCATGGGCCAATGTCATTGCTGTCCGGACAGGAAACGAGGATGACGCTGTAGTTAAGAAATTCGTAGAATACTATAAGTCTGATGAAGTAAAGCAATTTATTGAAGAAACCTTTGCTGGATCGGTTATACCAGCCTGGTAATCAGCGTTTCAAAAGGAGTGTTTGTATGATTGTTTTAGAAAATGTTTCAAAAACGTTTGCCGTTAAACAGGGGAAAGTCGATGCGTTAAAGAGCGTCTCGCTTGAAGTGAAAAAAGGCGAGATCTTCGGAGTGATCGGCTACAGCGGTGCAGGAAAAAGCACGTTGATCCGCTGCGTCAATCTTCTTGAAAAGCCAACAGAGGGGACGGTAACGGTAAATGGCTTGAAACTGACTGAACTTTCACCAGGTAAACTGCGGGAATCGCGCCGAAAAATTGGCATGATTTTTCAAGGCTTCAATTTATTAAAAACGGCAACGGTCTATGATAATATTGCCATTCCTTTACGATTAACAGGCTTGAGTAAAAAACAAGTTGATGAACGGGTTTCCAAGTATTTAAACATTGTCGGTCTCGCGGAAAAACAACATTCCTATCCTGCTGAATTATCAGGCGGACAGAAGCAGCGGGTGGCGATCGCCCGCGCCCTGTCCCATGAACCCGAAGTGCTGTTGAGCGATGAAGCCACAAGTGCATTGGATCCAGATACAACAGAAGCGATTCTTGATTTGCTCCTTAAGATCAACCGTGAACTCGGGATTACCATTCTGCTGATTACCCATGAAATGCATGTCATCCAGCGTATATGCGACAGGGTTGCAGTGATGGAAAATGGAAGAGTGATTGAAGAGGGAAAAACAATCGAGGTTTTCAGAGCACCACAGCAGGAGACAACCAGGAAATTTGTTAACAGCCTGTTTTCTCATAAGATTCCGGAAGATGTCCTCGATCATTTAAAAGAAACGGGTCATATTTTTACTTTATCGTTCGTCGGTATATCTTCGGAACAACCGGCTCTCGCCCTTGTCAGCAAAAAGTTCGATATTTACCCGAACATTTTATCCGGCTCGATTACCCAGCTGAAGGAAGAGCCTTTCGGACAGCTTCTTGTTCACTTGCAAGGTGAAGACGGGGAAATCAAGAAAGCAGTTGAATTTTTAAAAGAGCAGGGTGTACATGTAGAAGGGGTGAGTGAGCATGATTTCACGAGTCAATGAATTTCTTGATATGTGGGGCAGTGACATCTGGCAGGCGACGATACAAACCTTCCAGATGGTCGGGATATCATTGCTCATTTCGATTTTGATCGGTCTCCCGCTCGGGATTTTACTCGTTTTAACCCGCCCGGGGAAAAGCCTTGAGAACCGCTATATTTACCAGGCCTTAAATGTTTTGATCAATATCATCAGGTCCGTACCATTTATTATTCTGCTGTTCTTTATTCTTCCGTTCACGAAGTTGATTGTCGGGACGACGATCGGTGTTCAGGGAGTGATCGTGCCGCTTGTCGTTTATACGGCGCCATATATTGCAAGATTAATGGAAACGGCGCTCCTTGAAGTTGACAGGGGCGTGATCGAAGCATATGAGGCGATGGGAATTTCAACGAAAGATATTATCAGGCATGTACTTGTAAGGGAGTCGCGCTCATCGATTGTTCTTGGTTTAACGATTGCGACAATCGGCTTAATTGGCGCAACCGCAATGGCCGGCCTTGTTGGCGGCGGCGGGCTGGGCGATCTCGCTTACCGGTTTGGCCACCTTCGTTATGAAGCGGATGTTATGTACGTAACAGTTATCATTTTAATTATCCTTGTTCAAGGCCTTCAATCACTTGGGAACCGAGTGGCAGCGAGGCTGAAAAAAGATTAGTGAAAATGCACCGGCAACTTTTGCCGGTGTATTTTTATTGTCTTCAACCCTGGTTTATAAGCAGCGGGAATTGGGACAAAGATCAAAATTCTCCATTTTTAAAGAGCAGGAGTATATGTAACCGTTTTTGCAATTCCATATTCCGGGTCATATGTTTGTCGATCAGCCAAATGTTTGTCGTTGAAAAGAGTATGCTATTATTGAATGTATGGAGGTGTTCCCATGATCATCATCGGGTTAACGGGCTGGGGAGACCATGACAGCTTATATAGCAGCCGTACTGCTTCCCGTGACAAATTAAAAGAGTATGCCGGTTTTTTTCCAACCGTCGAAGTCGATTCTTCGTTTTATGCTGTACAGCCGATCCGAAATGCTGAGAAATGGGTACAGGAAACACCAGATTCGTTTCGGTTTATAGTAAAAGCATATCAAGGGATGACAGGCCATCAGCGCGGGGAAATCCCATTTGACAACAAACATGACATGTTTGCAGCCTTTCGGGAATCGCTGGAGCCCTATCAGTCGGCAAACAAGCTTGCGATGACACTTTTTCAGTTTCCGCCCTGGTTTGACTGCAAACGGGAAAACGTTGATTACCTGCGCTGGTGCAGAGAGAAAATGGGCGATATTCCATGCGCCCTCGAATTCCGCAACCAAAGCTGGTTTCAAGGAGAACTATGCGATAAAACGATTGAATATATGAAAAACGACGGATGGATCCACAGCATTTGCGATGAACCGCAAGCGGGAGAAGGCTCGGTGCCGACAGTGTTAAAGGCAACGAACGACGGGCAGGTGCTGGTAAGATTTCACGGCAGAAATGTCCATGGCTGGAATAAGCGCAGCGGCCAGAATTGGCGCGAGGTCCGTTACTTATACCGTTACAATCAGCACGAGCTTAAGGTTTGGGCAGCATGGCTGAAAGATTTAGAAAAGCAATGCCACAATGTGTATGCCATCTTTAACAACAATTCCGGCGGAGATGCGGCTGATAATGCGAAACAGCTTATGGAAATATTAAATATAAAATATGAGGGATTGGCACCACGGCAGCTTGACTTGTTTTAAAAAAGGGGAATCCGCCTGATTTCACAAGGGATAGCCGGTTAGTAAAAAGAGGTTGATAAAATGGAATACATTCATATTTACCATACAAATGATCTGCACAGCCATTTCGACCATTGGCCCCGCATTCAACAATTTCTTTCGAGCCGTAAACAGCTTCATCGTGAGCAGGGGGAAGAAGTATTTTTATTTGATATTGGAGACCATGCGGACAGGTGGCATCCATATACAGAAGGAACGCGTGGAAAAGGAAATACAGAGCTGTTAAACAGGGCGGGATATGATGCTGTCGCGATCGGCAATAATGAAGGAATCACCTTTTCCCATGAAGATTTGGACAGCCTGTACGAACATGCCGATTTTGATGTTATGGCCGCCAACCTTTATCAAAAAGACGGTAGCCGGCCAAGCTGGGCAAAGCCGCATACCATTAAAACGACAAAATCCGGCACCAGGATCGGGTTGATTGGTTTAACCGCGTACTTTTCACATTTATACGAATTGCTCGGCTGGAAGCTTACAGAGCCGCTTGAAGAGTTAAAGAGACAGGTGGAGGCGCTGAAAAACGAGACAGATTTGCTCATTATTTTATCCCATCTTGGACTCCATGAAGATGAAAGAATAGCCAGAGAGTTCCCGGAGGTTGATATCATTCTTGGGGCGCATACCCACCATGTTCTGCACGAAGGGAAAATGGTTGCTGGACGGCTGTTATGCGGAGCAGGGAAATATGGCATGTTTGTCGGCCAGGTGACGATCGAAATGAATCCGCAGGATAAACAAGTCGTGCAAAAGACAGCGCATTTATACGATACGAACGAACTCAATCAAGCCCATCAGGAAGAACAATGGACTGAAGAACTTTTTATAAAAGGAAAAGAACTGCTCAACAAGACGGTTACCATATTGCCGGAGCCGATTCAAACAGATCACTTTGAACGTTCCCCTCTGCCGCAAATATTGGTTGAAGCATTAAGAGAGTGGTGCCAGGCAGATTGTGCATTTTTAAACGCAGGACTATTATTGCATGACTTGCCGGCGGGCCCTCTGACGGAATATGACTTATTAAAGGTTTGCCCCCATCCGATCAATCCGTGTGTTATTGAATTGTCCGGACGCGAATTAAAGGAAATCATTATCCAAACTTTCGATGAAAAATGGCCGCATCTGCAAATAGTTGGCCTTGGCTTCCGGGGAACGGTGATGGGAAGAATCGAATATGACGGAATTTCATTTGAAGAACATAAAGGTTTTAAAAAAATTTATATTCAAAGTCAGGAGATTAAGCCGGACGCTTTTTATAAATTGGCGATTCCTGATATGTTTACTTTTGGCCGGTTTTTCCCGGGAATATTACGCGCTGAACATAAAAAATATTTTCTCCCGGAATTTCTGCGCGATTTGCTCGGCTGGAAGCTTGCCGAACTGTATCGGCAAGCGGAATAAAAAAGCTTGTTTACGACACTCCTGCCTGGATACACGCTTTTCCATTCCCATACATAAAGTGTAATGGAAGAAATAGAAAAGGAGCGTGTGAGCATGATCGAATTATCGCCGATTGAGATCCAGGGCCGGACTTTTCTTGCTGTGTCAGTAAAACTCCCGAAAACGAACCTCCTCGCTGTAATGAGCGATAAAGGATATATTATGTGCGGTGCCCTGGATGTGGCTCTGCTCAATGAAAAGCTGGCAGATCGAAAAGTGATTGCCGGACGTGCGGTCGGAGTCAGGACAATTGAGCAGCTTCTGGAGGCCCCGCTGGAATCTGTCACTTTTGCAGCTGTCGACCTGGGAATTCGAAAAGGCATGATTGGGAAAGAAGCATTGCTGAAGATGGTTTAAAGCGGCCGGCAAGCGGGCCGCTTTCTTTTTTAACTAACCTCTTTTACAACTAAACCTTTCATGAAAGCCTGCAATGGACATATACATTGGGTAAGGGAGGGTTTTCTGTGTTCAAACCTAGAAGAAAAACCTTTAAACAAGGTCCTTTACCAGTTAAGTATGTATTCATGATTACCTTTATTATGTTTATTGGCTGTACATTCTTCAGCTTAATCATCATAAATAAAAATATTGAACCTGCCTTGAAAAGCATTGCGGAAACAAGATCACGGCAGTTTGCAGCGCAGGCAATAAATGATGCAATCTCCCATACGATAGTTAAACAGGTTGACATCGAAAAATTAATTATCTCCCGTGAGGTTGGGGAAGATGCGATTATTAGTTTTAATCCCCAGATGTACAGCAAATTGATAGCAGATGCGACAATCCGCGTTCAGGAATACTTGGACCTGGTAGAGGCTGGTGAACTTGAAAAACTTGAGGCTTTTAAAAAAGACGAAAATATTGATTTTACGAAATCGCAGGAGCAAAAAGGAATTGTCTACAATATACCATTGGGAATGGCTACAAACATTACCCTGTTTTCAAACTTAGGGCCGGAAATACCGGTGCGTTTTGAAATCATTGGTGCGGTTACTTCCGATTTAGAAACGAAATACATCGAGACGGGGATTAATAACACGATAGTCGAAGTTTATATTAAAGTGAAAGTCCATATGAATGTCATTATCCCGCTGTTGGAGAATCAAATCGAAGAAGTGGTATCTGTAAAAATAGGGGAATACTTCCACCCTGGAAAAGTTCCACAATTTTATAACAATGGTGAAAAGGGCGGAGGTCCATCGATTGAGTTGCCTTCTAATTAAAAGATTTGAAAACAGTGAGGACTGCCGATATCCGGCAGTCCTCACTTGAGCAATGATGTCCCTGGTTAACCTATTTTTTTTGTTTCCGGGCATTTTGCCGTTCCTGCCTTTCCCATAGTTTTAAATGCGGATAGGGATCGTATGACCATTCTGTATAGCCGTTATCCTTGTACATGCCATAATGTAAGTGCGGAGGGAATTTTCCCGATGTTCCGGGTGGTCCATACCCGGAGCTCCCGACTCCGCCTACGACCATACCCGGTTCAACAATTTGCCCCACCTGCAAGTCCTTCGCAAACCCGCTTAAATGGGCGAAGTAGTGATAGTTATTGTTAATATCCCGTATGCCGATCCGCCAGCCTCCGTATCTGTTCCAACCTTTCATTTCAATGATCCCGTACGATGTAGCGCGAACAGGCACGCCATAACCTGCAAAGATATCAGTACCTTCGTGAATGCGCCTGCCTCCCCAGCCGCGTGCATCGCCCCAAGTATCGCGGTAGCTGTAAGTGCTCCTTAGTGGGACTGGAAAGGCATGCGATTCAAGGTCAAGACGTCCAAAATGCTTATAAATTTTTGCTTTGCCGATAATGATGCCAACCGTTTTATCACGCTTATAGTAATTCCAAAGACCGATTTTGAGATTATCATGGTCGACCCCATAAGATAGAAGATAATTGGCAAAAGCGTGGAGAACATCTTCATCATTTTTTAAGCTTGCTTTACCGTCACCATTTCCATCGAAGCCAATTCCGTCGAAAAACTGAATGGAGGCGGGGTTTTCATCCGTCAGGTTAGGATTCAGCAAACCTGCCCATTCTTCCGGCCGAAAATAAATGCCGATGGCGCCTTCAGCTTTTGGTAAATCACGCCGGGATTGGCGGACATTTCTTTCATACTGGTCGATCGCTGCTAAATAATACCATGGAATATGCGTTGTGGCTTCAACCTTTTTGTATAATTCCATTCGAATGGCATTAAAATCCGGCTCTTCAGCGTTGACTGTCAATGGTGGACATAATTGCAAAGTCAACATCAAAATGAATGGAATAATAAAAATAAACCGCACTGGAATCCTCCCTCCTAATTCATTTGCTTCTTTAGTTTGTGAGAAAAAGGAAAATTAATATATATCAATTAATGGTAATCCGAAGCTGTTCAACTTGTCCTGCTTATGTTTAATATGTTAAAGTGACAATTGAATACATATCATAACACTTCGAATGATGTATTTTTTTGTGATGCTTTAAGTGATTGGAGTGGAAAAAATTGAGTAAGAAAGAGGAACATTTGCGTAAGCCTGAATGGCTTAAAATAAAGCTGAATACAAATGAGAATTATACCGGCCTGAAAAAGATGATGCGGGAAAAAAGCCTTCATACAGTTTGTGAAGAAGCCAAATGCCCAAACATCCACGAGTGCTGGGCAGTAAGAAGAACGGCGACATTTATGATCCTCGGGGATGTTTGCACGCGCGCATGCCGGTTTTGTGCGGTTAAAACCGGTCTGCCGACAGAGCTTGACTGGAAAGAACCGGAACGGGTCGCTGATTCTGTAAGTTTGATGAATTTGAAGCATGTCGTTGTAACAGCAGTTGCCCGCGATGATTTAAAGGATGGCGGTTCCGCCGTTTTTGCGGAAACCGTCAGAGCGATTAGAAGAAAAAACCCGTTTACAAGCATCGAAGTTCTTCCTTCCGATATGGGAGGAGTTCTTGAAAACTTGGCGACGCTAATGGATGCGCGCCCTGATATCTTAAATCACAACATCGAGACTGTACGCCGCCTGACACCGAGAGTACGGGCAAGAGCAACGTACGAGCGTTCACTTGAATTCCTGCGCCGTGCAAAAGAATTGCAGCCGGACATTCCGACAAAGTCAAGCCTGATGATTGGACTTGGTGAAACAAAAGAAGAAATTCTTGAGACGATGGATGACCTCCGGGCCAATCATGTCGATATCATGACGATTGGGCAATATTTGCAGCCAACCAAAAAACATTTAAAGGTTCAAAAGTATTACCATCCCCACGAGTTCCGGGAATTAAAAGAAATAGCGATGAGCAAGGGATTTAGCCATTGTGAAGCAGGTCCATTAGTCCGCTCTTCCTATCATGCGGATGAGCAAGTAAATGCCGCTGCAAAACAAAAGCAGCTGATGGGTGAAACGACTGCTCAGGAAGCATAACGAAAAGAGTTCAGCATGTGCTGGACTCTTTATTTAGATGGGAACCTGCGAATAATATTTGTCGATTTATTCTCATAATTGTTGAAAAGACCGGATTTCATATTATGCTTATCCAGGGTTATAATGACCAATGAGTTCGTTTTTTCCGTAGTAATTGCTGGCTAATCAGTTATAATCAAAATAAAAGCACATGCAGCATAAAGAGGTGAACAAAATGATTTGCATTAATAATGTTTGCTATGAAGTAGTCGAAGAACAGCGGAATGGTTTCAATGAAGAAGCATTTCGCGCCCGATACAGCGAAATATTAACAAGGTACGACTATATTGTTGGAGATTGGGGATATGGCCAGCTTCGGCTCAAAGGTTTCTTTGACGACCAGAATCAGAAGGCCTCATACGATACAAAAATAAGTACTTTGACGGAATACCTTTACGAATATTGTAATTTTGGCTGCCCTTATTTTGTTGTTAAAAAAGTGAAAAACCATAAACTAAACGAAGCCCAATCGGATAACTCTGTGTTAGGAAGCTAGTGGATAAAACAGCCAGGCATGTCAAGCTGGCTGTTTTATTTCAAATTATATGATTTCATATAGGCTTTTTTAGAAAAACTTTGTTGCCATTGTCAATATAAGAACATTTGTTCTATAATAAATATGGGGAATCTACAGGATTACCCATTTGCCATGAATGCACGTTACACTTGATAATTCACAATATCAAGCAACTCATGGCTTTTCTAAAAAACAACAATCTTTTAGAAAAGAGCGTCATATAAAAAAGAACGGAGTTCGGCCGCGTCTTCCTCCGAGAGCTGAAAGGCGTACTCCAAATATCCCTCTTCATCCAGATCGTCCTGGCCAATGATGGCAAACCGGCTTCCTTGCATATCAAGGACGAGAGACTTTCCATAATGGCGGTCAGTTTGTGTTATCGCTAAATCGAAACGTGTATTTTCTCCCATAAAGCTGACGAACCTCGTTTTTGTTTCCTCTGTATCATCGTATAAAAAAAATCGCTCTGCCATCTATCGTTCCTCCGTATCTGCACAGTTTTTTCGCTCAATTCCTTTTTCTATCTTAACAGAACTGCTATCATTTCTATATAATAGCAGGGGAAAACATGTATTTCTACATACTTATGATACAATATTGGGATAAAGCAGCTTTCCATATTAAAACAATATTAGACATTTGTCGAAAGCATTTCACCGCAGTATCCTTTGGAAGGAGGACAAAAAGTGTACTTTGTGGACAGGGAAAAGATCGACGAAATACTGCGATACTTAGAAAGACAAATTCGCCTGTTTGAAGAAAGAGACAAATGGGAGGATCCGCTTGAGCAGGCAGCGTTGGAGCGGCTAACCCATACGATAATCGAAGCTTGTTTGGATGTTGGCAATGCGATGATCGATGGATTTATTATGCGTGATCCGGGCAGTTATGAAGACATAGTCGATATTCTGGCAGATGAAAAGGTGATCACGGCCGAAATGGGCCGCGCCTACAAAAACATCCTGACATTTAGAAAGGTGCTCGTTCAAACCTATACGGAAATTGATCATGATGCCCTTAAATCCGCGTTCCAAACACATATAGCAGCTTTAAAACAGTTTGCGCCGGCAGTACGGGCTTATTTGCTGAATGAACTTGGGCCGGTATCAGCCTTTAAAAATTGACAGTATACACTGCGGGACCACTGCCCGGTCCTGTTGTTTTTTTACAGATTGGGTCGAAGAAAGCCCACTGCTTCAGCTGTGGATGGTGTCATAAGCAGTATAGAAAGTGAAGCATTGCACAAATCTATATTTTTTAATAATATAAAAGATCGGGTATCATATAGTTGGGAGTGACAGACTTGAGAAAATATAAAGGGTACTTAATTGATTTAGACGGCACAATGTACAAGGGGACCGAGTTGATTGAAGAGGCTGCAGTTTTTGTTAAACAGCTGCGCGATCATGGCATTCCTTATTTATTTGTAACGAATAATTCATCACGGACTCCGGCCCAGGTTGCTGAAAAACTGACAGCCTTTGGCATTCCTGCCGAGGAAAATCTGGTGTTTACGACCAGCATGGCGACCGCGAATTATATTTATGAACAAAATAGCAACGCATCTGTTTATTTTATTGGGGAAGATGGACTTCGCACCGCTCTTGAAGAAAAAGGCTTCGCTTTTGCAGGGGAAGATGCAGAATATGTAGTCGTTGGCCTTGATCGGTCAGTCAACTATGAAAAACTTGCCATCGGCTGTTTGGCAGTGCGGAACGGGGCAACGTTTATTTCAACCAATGGTGATATTGCTTTGCCGACTGAGCGAGGGTTCCTCCCCGGCAATGGTTCAATTACGTCCGTCATTACGGTTTCAACACAAACGAAACCGATTTTTATTGGCAAACCGGAATCGATCATAATGGAGCAAGCCTTAAAGGTTCTTGGGACAGACAAGGAAGAGACATTAATGGTTGGGGACAATTATGACACCGACATTCTTGCAGGTATAAATGCCGGGATGGATACTCTGCTTGTCCATACGGGTGTCACAACAAAAGAAATGCTGAAAAACTATGAGCAGCAGCCCACATATGTGGTGAATTCGCTCGATCAATGGGAAATATAACACAGAGAAACCCTGCCTCCAAACTTGTGGCAGGGTTTCTCTGTGGGAACGATAAATTATCGAAGTGTTAAAAATCAACACGTGGAGATTGTGATTTATTCAGCGTTCGCTGAGCTGTGGGCGAGCCGGCTTGAAGCGGCAGCAGCGATCGCACCTACAATATCATCCAGGAAGGTATTGCATTTTCCCTTCGATTTATCGTTTAAATGCTTTAAAATCCCGGGTTTTTCTTTATCGATGTATCCATAATTCGTAAAACCGATCGAACCGTAAACGTTAATGATTGATAATGCCAATATTTCATCGACGCCATAAAGGCTCTCATCTGTTTGGATAATGGTTTGCAAAGGGTCCTCGAGCATCCTTTTTTCAGCCAATATATCCAATTGGATGCCGGTCAGAATCGCATTTTGCACTTCCCTTTTTGAGAGAACCTTCTCGACATTTTGTATGCAATCGTTTATATCCAGGTTTGGGTGGTACTTTTCCTGCAGGAAAAATACAAGTTCCGCAATGTCCTGGATTTCTACTCCCCTTTCATGAAGCCATTTACGGGCTGTTTTTTCGGTCATACCGACTACTTTTTTTTGTTCTTCCATTTCCTCACCTTTTCCTTTGTTTTTCACTGTATATATGTGTTATCTATAATATGCTTTCCTGAATCTCAGTCTCCCTCCTGAGCATGAATTCTGCAAATGTCTTTTTTCATCATCTCCTTAAACGATATCCTTATTCGGCAAACTCAACAAGTTTTACGGATATCAGGCATATATTGAAAAGAAAATGATCGAAAAGGGTGAAAAGAATTGCTCCAACAAATGATCGAGCAGCAATATGGGATTCGCGCGGAAGAGGAGCTGCAACTTGGCCAGTATAGAGCTTTTAAAAAAAATAATGAACTGTATTTTTTAGTTCCTTCCAGCCTTGCACTGGAGGAGTTGACAGAGCTGGACCAAATAGCCCGGCATTTAATCAGCGCTGGAGACAGGAATGTGTCTGCCTTTGTAAAAACGAAAGCGGGGCAGTTCGTTTATGAATCGGGCGGGCAGGCGTACTGTCTGCTTGTTTACAGACAACGTGAATCGGTCCGCCAAATAAACATCGGCCGGAAGCTGGCCAAGTTCCATGTTCGCGGACGATCGTTACCATTCTCAGTTGAGAAGATCAGCAGGATCGGACAATGGAAACAGCTGTGGGAAAAACGGCTCGAGCAAATGGAAACCGTATGGAATGGTAAGCTGTTTCAACAGCCTGATTATGAATTTGATAAATTGTTTTTGGATTCCTTCCCTTATTATATGGGTTTGACAGAAAATGCGATCCAGTATTTAGTTGATACCGAAATAGACGAAGAACCGGCTGGTGCTGATGGGGGCACAGTCTGCCATGAACGGTTCTCGGAAACAACATGGGGGCAGCCATTCATAAAAAATCCGTTGGACTGGGTGTTTGACCATCCAAGCAGGGATCTTGCCGAATGGACAAGGGATCACTATTTTCATCATACGCAAACGTACCAGCCGGGGCTGAAGCAATTTTTGCAAAGTTATCAAACGATCTCCCGCCTTTCACCGTTTTCCTGGCGACTTTTATACGCAAGGATTTTATTTCCTCTTCACTACTATGATTGTGTCGAAAACTATTATACAACATCCTCAGAACAACAGAAGCATTTGCTGGAGGATCGGTTCAACAAGTATTTATCGCAATCTGGCGAATACGAACGCTTCCTGGGCGAGTTTTATCAGCTTGCAGAAGTTCCCGTGCGCAGGCTGAGAGTCCCTGAACCGGAATGGCTCAAAAATCGCTGATCAACATGCCGTAAAAATAGGTTGAAGCTGATCCGGCATGGCGATTAGCTCCGAAATTGAAAAAGCAGCACCAAATCCAAAGTTCAAAGCCTTTTTTTAAAAATAATAAAAATATTTTTATCATTGATAGACGTGCATGTAAAGCGGTTACAGACAGAAACCGGCTACAATTTGCTATTGTAAAAGTACAATAACCAAATTATAATGTCTTTTATATATAAACAATTGTACGCATAAAAAAGACATTGTTGGGGAGGCAAAGCATGAAAGCAATTTCGATAGGTTTGTTGGGATTGGGAACAGTAGGATCAGGTGTCGTAAAAATCATTGAAAACCATCAGGATAAGCTGATCCACCAAATTGGCTGCCCAGTGCAGGTGAAGAAAGTTCTCGTCCAGAGCATACATAAAGAGAGAGAGGTAGCAATAGATCAATCCTTGCTGACCGCAAATGCTGAGGAGATCATCGATGATCCGGATATTGACATTATTATAGAGGTAATGGGAGGAGTCGAGGAGACTAAGGAGCTTCTCTTAAAGGCACTTAAACAGAAAAAGCATGTTGTTACTGCCAACAAGGATTTAATGGCGGTCCATGGTGCGGAATTGCTTACAACGGCTTCCTCAAATGGTTGTGATTTATTTTATGAAGCAAGTGTGGCCGGCGGGATTCCTATCCTGAGAAGCCTTGTTGACGGGCTTGCATCTGACCGGATTACGAAGATGATGGGAATTGTCAATGGAACAACAAACTACATTCTTACTAAAATGAGCAAACAAGGCAGTGCTTATGCGGATGTACTGGCTGAAGCACAAAGGCTCGGATATGCCGAAGCAGATCCAACAGCAGACGTTGACGGTCTTGATGCCGCCAGAAAAATGGCGATTCTTTCAACTCTTGGTTTCTCCATGAAAATCGATTTGGATGATGTAAAGGTAAAGGGAATCCGTTCTGTGACAGAGGATGACTTGCAGTACGGAAAACAGCTGGGCTACACGATGAAATTAATCGGTATAGCCCAGAGGGAAGGCGAAAAAGTTGAAGTGAGTGTCCAGCCGACCTTGCTCGCCGATACACATCCTCTTGCAGCCGTTAATGATGAGTATAATGCTGTTTATGTGTACGGTGAAGCTGTAGGGGAAACGATGTTTTACGGGCCGGGGGCGGGAAGCCTGCCGACAGCAACGGCCGTTGTCTCAGACCTTGTCGGTGTCATGAAAAACATGCGTCTTGGCGTGAACGGCAAAAGTGCTATTTCCCCGCAGTATGAAAAAAAACTGAAGCATCCTGAAGAAATTTATTCCAAATATTTTTTACGGATTCATGTCAAGGATGAAGTCGGGGTATTCGCCAATATTACGTCGATATTCGCTGAACATGGGGTCAGCTTTGAAAAGATCCTCCAGCTTCCTTTGAAAGAAGCAGAGGCAGCCGAGATTGTGCTTGTCACACATCGTGCGTCCCTGGAGGATTACGAGCAAATTTTAAATAAATTAAGAGATTTGAGTGCTGTAAATGAAATCAAAAGCTCATACCGAGTAGAAGGGGGAGGCCGTTAATGAAATGGCCGGGATTATTAGAAGCTTACCGCGAATATTTACCTATTAATGAACAGACACCATTATTATCACTACACGAGGGAAATACACCCCTTGTCAGGCTGGAGCAGCTTTCTCTGGAATGGGGAGTGGACCTGTACGTCAAAACAGAAGGCGCCAACCCGACCGGTTCCTTTAAGGACAGGGGAATGGTGATGGCCGTCGCAAAAGCAAAGGAAGAGGGCAGTGACACGGTTATTTGTGCTTCCACAGGAAACACATCTGCTTCTGCTGCGGCGTATGCGGCGCGGGCCGGCTTGCGCTGTATCATCGTGATTCCTGAAGGGAAGATCGCAATGGGCAAGCTTGCCCAGGCCGTCATGTACGGGGCCGAAATCATTTCTATAGAGGGCAATTTTGATCAAGCTTTACAGATGGTACGAAAGATCAGCGAGACTGAGCCGGTTACACTCGTCAACTCCGTAAATCCATACCGGCTCGAAGGGCAAAAAACAGGTGCTTTTGAGGTTTGCGACCAGCTTGGCGGGGCGCCGGACATATTAGCCATTCCGGTCGGAAACGCAGGGAATATAAGTGCCTACTGGAAGGGCTTTAAAGAGTACCACGAGATAAAAGGGTATGCTCTCCCGCGGATGCACGGATTTGAAGCGGAAGGAGCTGCGGCAATTGTCCATAATCGCATCTTTGAGGAGCCGGAAACTGTCGCAACGGCAATCCGGATTGGCAATCCGGCAAGCTGGAGCTTAGCGGTCAACGCAGTTGAAGAATCGAACGGAAAAATTGACGAAGTCAGCGATGCGGAAATTCTTGCTGCTTACCAGCTTCTCGCTTCCCGTGAAGGCATATTTGCCGAGCCGGCCTCATGCGCATCACTCGCAGGAGTTTATAAACAACTGCAAAACAATGAAATTGAACGAGGCGCACGAATCGTTGCGATCTTAACAGGGAACGGTCTAAAGGACCCGGCTACAGCAATTGATGTGAGCACTGTAAAACCGGTTGTTCTTCCAAATAGCATCGAGGAAGTTGCCCGGCATATTAAGGGTGTGGTCCAAATATGAGGGAAGATGAAAAGCTGGTCATCAAAGTTCCGGCCAGTACAGCAAATCTGGGTCCAGGCTTTGATTCAATCGGACTGGCATTAAATCTTTATTTGACCGTTGAGGTATTCCCCGGCAGCGAATGGAAAGTTGTTTATTTAACAAATGAGTTGCATGACTTTCCTGAAGATGAATCGAATTTTATTTGTGCTACGGCCATTAAGACAGCGGCCAAGTATGGGAAAGAAATGCCGGGCTGCCATCTCCGCGTAAGTAGTGAAATCCCCCTTGCCAGAGGGATGGGCTCCAGTGCAGCGGCCATTGTGGCCGGCATCGAATTAGCTGATTCCGTTTGCCAATTAGGCTTGTCGAAACAGGAAAAGTTCGAGCTTGCGTCCCAATTGGAGGGGCACCCGGATAATGCCGGAGCTTCTTTATTCGGGGGTCTCGTGATCGGCTGCCTGAATGGCGGGGAGGCTAATGCCGCAGTTTTCAACGATATTTATTTTGATATTGTCGCAGTCGTTCCAAAAGAGGAGCTGTTAACAGAAGCTTCCCGCCAGGTATTGCCGGAATTGCTTGATTTTAAGGAAGCCGTTGCGGCTGGAGCAATTTCAAATGTGCTTATTGCCGCATTATTATCCGGGAATTGGCAGCTCGCCGGGAAAATGATGGCTGCAGACCGGTACCATCACCCGTACCGCCGCAAATTGGTTCCCCATTTAAGCCGCATCGAAGCGATAGCAGCCGAAAGCGGAGCATTTGGCACAGCGCTAAGCGGAGCAGGACCTGCTGTTATTTGCTTCGTCGAGAGAGGAAAAGGGGACAAGCTCGCATCCAGCCTCAGAAAGCAAATTCCCGACATGGATGTTTTGAGTTTGGAAATGGACCGGACCGGGAGCAATGTCGAAACAGAATATTATCAGGTTTATAAATAAAAAAACGATTTCACCAGCGGTGAAATCGTTTTTAATGTCTTAAAATACTTGTTCTACCTCAAGAACTCCTGGAACTTCTTCTAAAAGGGCCCGTTCGATTCCTGCTTTTAAAGTAATGGTTGAGCTTGGGCAGCTTCCGCATGCACCGAGCAGGCGAAGCTTGACGATGCCGTCTTCAACATCCACCAATTCGCAGTCTCCTCCGTCGCGAAGAAGAAACGGACGCAATTTATCTAATACTTCCTGGACTTCAGCTTTAACATCTAGATCAGACATGAAATCGACTCCTTTCTTAATACTTATTATAATCAGTAGTCAGGGAAAAATCTATTCCTTGAATCAGAAAACCAGAATTAAACAGTATTTTCATAGGTTTTTCATTCGTGTATATTGTAAAATGAATAAAAAGACCAAACAGGGGTGGAAAAATGGCGAACAAACAAGTCGAGATTATCGTATACGGAGCAGACCAGCTTTGTCCAAGCTGTGTGAACCTTCCATCTTCAAAAGAAACGTTTGAATGGCTTGAAGCCGCAGTTGCCAGGAAATTTCCCGGTCAGCCATTTAAAATCACTTATGTTGATATATACCATCCTCCAGCTGAAGAGGCCAAAGCCTCGTTTGCCCGCCAGGTGATTGAGGAAGATATGTTCTATCCTGTCGTTGTAATCGAAGGCGAAATCGTTGGAGAAGGAAACCCGAGGCTGAAAACCATTTTTGCCGAAATGGAGAAGCATGGATATGAAGCTTAAAAAAACCTTGCCGCAGCAAGGTTTTTTATCCATTATGATACTTATACATCCAGAGTATCCCCGATTTTAACAGACGTGCGACGCGGCCGGTTATTGGCCTGTCGGCAACCAGGCCAAAACCGTGCTTTTTGCCGAGCGATCCGAGCACTCCCTTTAATTTGATCGGCGGGAAGCTTTCCGGAGGGGCTTCGCCGTTCCAGCGCTTCTGCAGCACCTGGACGATTTGCTCTGCCTGCCCTTCGGCTAATTGCGCACTCGGCGCATGTGACAGCGCCGCGCAATCGCCGACTACATAGACGTTTTCATTGCCTGGTATATTGTGCTGGGGTGTCAGCAGGACTCTGCCCTGATTATCTTTTTCAACGTCCAAATCACGGACCACCTTGCTTGGCTGAATTCCAGCCGTCCAGACAATCACGTCACAGCCAACAGGCTCATCGTGATTGTATAATAGCTTTTCTTCCACGCGCGTAATATTCGCATTATTGACGATGTCAACGCCGTGGTTGTCAAACCAGTTTTCTACATAAGTGCTCAACCGTTCGGGAAATGCTGATAAAATATGGTTGCCCCTGTCAAACAGCTTAATGTTCAAGTCACGTCGGCTCTCGCTTAATTCGCTGGCAAGCTCGACTCCGCTAAGTCCTGCTCCGACAATCGCAACCGTCGAGCCAGGGGAAAGATTGTTCAAGGCCTGATAGGTATTCCTCGATTTATCAATCGATTGAATGCTGAACGTATAAATATCGGCACCAGGAATATTATGGTATTTATCTTCACAACCCAGTCCAATAATTAAATCATCGTAGCTGACGGGGCCCTCACCGCTCAACAATACTTGTTTTTCCTCAAGGTTTAGCCCTGATACTTCCCCGTATTTGACGTGCAGGCGGGGATGTTCAGGAAAAGCAACCCGGATATGTTGATCTGAGATTGTTCCGGCAGCCAGTGCATAGTACTCCGTTTTTAAACAATGATAAGGGACGCGATCAATCAGAGTGATCGAAATGTCCTCTGGCAGTTGATTCGGTAAAAGGCGGTGAAGAATTCTCATTCCGCCATAGCCTCCACCAAGAATGACTAAATTTTTCATGCGAATTTCCCCTTTATCTGTAAGCGGTTTAATAATTCCCTCCGAATCCCTGTTAGCGAATAATAACGATACCTACATTAAAAAGCATCCCGATCATGCATTCTTATGTTTAGGACGTTTATCCATTGATCAACAATAAAAAAGACCTGAAAATTATTTTTCTGAAAAAGTTAAATAAAGATAAATTATTTTTGCCACTGTTAACACCATAAAAAGTATAACGAAATTGTCACAAAATCACAACAGATAAAGGCAAAAAAACTTGACAAAAGGGCTGAGGCAATGCTATTTGACGCGCATGGACAAAACAGGTAGGATAAAGTACTAGTAAAGAGGTGAGAGTGTTGATTAAGCCGATCATAGAATTCTGCATCAGCAACCTGGCAAGCGGTGCACAGGAGGCACTTGAAGAGCTTGAGAGAGATCCGAATCTGGACGTGATTGAATATGGTTGTCTTGGCTATTGCGGAAAATGTGCGCAATCATTGTATGCGCTCGTGAATGGAGAGGTGGTTACCGGCGATACGCCGGCCGGCCTGGTAAAAAATATATATCAATACTTGGAAGAAAATCCGATGTTTTAACATAGAAAAAACCAGCCGCCATCCTGGCCGGCTGGTTTTTCACTGCTGAGTTCACACCAAAACGTAAACTCCTCAAAACAATTATTTTCAACTTTTTATATTCCTTCAGCCTGCTTTCGGGCATCCCTGATCTCATGCCATCGTTCCCGGGCCATTTCAATTATTGTTGGTTCCGTCGTTCCGCTTTGTTTTTCAATTACTTTTGAGAAATACTTGACCGCCTGGTCTTCATCGCCAATTCTTCTTGACAGCTCACCGATCAAATACAGCAATCTCGTCTCGGAAACCTGGGTACCTTGAAAATCGTCGGCTGTAAAGGATTCTTTATACTCATGGACTGCCAGTTTCATAAAACGCTGTTCCTGTGTGCCATTATTCAGAGCGCGGTATAGCCAGGCAAGCCGCATGTATATCCCGGCAACGATGATATGCTTTTCTTTCTTGAGAGTAGCACAATATGATCCGAGTTTATATGCATTAATCGAAGTGCCGATGCTGCGCTGATGTCCAAATTCATGCGGTACCCACTTATTCGATACCTTCTCGGTAATTGTTTTTTTTGCCCCGGGCGGGAAAAAAGGAGAAAAGTCGTCTGAAAAAGAAAAGCCGCAATGTGGGCAGACATTTATGTAGTATAGGAGCGGATTGTTTTCAACGGACTCATAGACCGGCTTAAAATCGCTTTCATACTCTTTCACTTTGACAAAACGGGAACGGATCTTTTTGGTGGTAAATGACTTTTTACACATCATACATTGGCAGCTTTTATCATACAAGGGAGTTAACTCAGTCAAAGCAAACACCATCCATCCGATTTCTTATTTTAGAATATAGTTAAAATTATACCGTATATGATGATAAAAGGGATTCATTTTCACTTATTTTTAACTGATATTTACGGAGGGACGGCTCATTCAGTTGAGTGTTGGAACTCAAGTGTATATACTATTTATAGATAGGTTTTTATTAACGAATATAATGTCCATCTTTATTGGACAACAGGAAAGGAGTATCGTGAGCATGAACCAAGTAGTGGCGATTACAGAAGCAGCGGCACTTCAAATAAAAGATATGATGAAGCAAAATGAAGAAGAGGGCTCTTTCTTGAGGGTGGCAGTCCGGGGTGGAGGATGCAGCGGTCTTTCGTATGGGATGGGCTTTGAACAGGAAAAGAGCGAAGATGATTATCTTGATGAGCAATATGGTATCCCTGTTCTCGTCAATAAAGAAGATGCGGCCATCCTGAACGGAACAAAAATTGACTTCAAACAATCGATGATGGGCGGCGGCTTCACAATCGACAACCCAAACGCAATCGCCTCATGCGGCTGCGGTTCATCGTTCCGCACTGCGGTAAACGCCGGGACACCGGAGGAATGTTAAAGTTTTTTGGACAGATTAGGCAGTCTTGTGCATATGAATGGCTATGCCATAAACAATGGGATTCAGCAGGAGGCTGGATCCCATTGTTATATTCGATTAAAAGTGATGTAGTAGTTGAGGAGAGCCATTTGAAAGCACATGCAACACGTATAAAAAAGGCATATAATACTCAAAATAGGGAAAATGGATACTCAGGAGCGGGAAAATCGGTTGTCGCGATTGCTAATACGTAGTATAATAAGTAATGATATGTTGCTTATATACTCATGGAAACTTAGGGACAATACTAAGAATTCGGTGGTGCTAATATGGGCGACGACAGGGAGGATATTGAAATGGCTACGAGTACATTGTATGAGCGTTTCACTCTAAACGAATCAGAAGTAAAGCAAATTATTTCGACTCCACGTACACAAATTACTGAAATAAATGTTTTTAATGATGTTAAACTTACAAAGGAAGAAAGAGTCGCTCACTCAGCGAACATTCTTAAGTCTCGAAAATGCAGATCGTAAGTTTATCAAGTTTAATTGAGGCGGCTACTGAAGAGGGTGAGGTACAAGAATATCTCTCCTCTTTTTTATGCAGAAATAACAATGATGTGGAGTCATTTTTACATAATAATGCCATTGAAAATGAACAGCGTTCGTTTACTAGACAAGCTTAGTAATTGATGAAAAAAATAATAACGAGATAGTAGGTTACTTCACTCTTATGATAAAGGCATTTTCATTTTTAGAAGATGTGTCCGGTGAAATGAAAAAAAGAGTAACTAACAATAAAAAAGCGGAGGTCTTTAACTCAATATTAATTGCTCAACTAGGGCGGTCAGATAGATATAAAGGTGTCATTTCGGGTAGTGTAATATTGAGTTTTGCGTTGCAAAATTGTATCTTGATTTATAACTTGGCCGGGTTGCGCTTAGTGTGTGTTGAATATGATCCAATAACTGTGCTGAATGATTTCTATTTATCGAATAAATTTAAGCTTTTACAAACAAATCCTTCTGGTAAACTCTTAGCTTATCTTAAGTTGTAAAAAAAGTAAAACATAAAAAGGCACCAAATCAGGTGCCTTTTTACATTTTTATTTTTCAAACAAAGATGTGCTGTGCAGCGGCTGGACCCTTGCTTTTGGATCGAGGTAAGCTTTTGCATTATTTACAGCAGTCGGTGCTTCCCCGAATCCGCACGCAATTAATTTAACTTTGCCATCATATGTGCAAATGTCACCCGCAGCATAAATTCCCGGAATATTCGTTTCCATTTTTGAATTGACAACTATCGAATTTTTCTCTATGTCCAATCCCCATTCCTTGATTGGACCTAACGAAGAAACAAATCCGAAGTTCACGATTACGGCATCGACATCAATCGCCTCTTTGCTGTCACTGTTCGCCTCCTGGAGAACGATTTGTTTAATCTCATTATCATCACCAATCAATTCAACCGGGATGTAAGGCGTTTTTACCTGGACCTTTGAGTTATGAAGATTTTCCACGCTGTGCTCATGCGCCCGGAACTTATCACGTCTGTGAATAATCATTACTTCTTCCGCAATTGGTTCAAGCATAAGCGCCCAGTCGACTGCGGAGTCCCCGCCGCCGCAAACAGCAACTTTTTGACCGGCAAACTGGTTTAAATCATCAATAAAGTAATGAAGATTCTTTCCTTCGTATTGAGCCGCATTTTCCAGTTCAATTCGGCGCGGCTGGAAAGCACCGTTTCCAGCTGTGATAATGATCGTTTTCGAATAATGAATTTTTTTATTTGTCGTTAATTTAAAGACATCGTCTTCTTGCTTTTCCAATTTCTCGACCGATTGTTCGAGGACTACTTCGGGCTCAAATTTAGCCATTTGTTCTTTCAGGTTATTGACTAATTCCTGGGCGCGAATTTTTGGAAAACCTGCAACATCGTATATGTATTTTTCCGGATAAAGCGCTGAAAGCTGACCGCCCAGCTGAGGCAAACTCTCGATAATTTTTACTGAGGCTTGTCTCATACCCCCGTAAAAAGCCGTAAACAGTCCGACAGGCCCTCCGCCAATGATCGTAATATCATAAACCTTTTGATCTTCTTTCACACCAAATCCCCCCATCTGATAATAAAACCCTTTTCCTATCATACCATAAACGAAAGAAATCCTCACTTAAAAGCCAGGAATTGCGATTGAAAAAAATGTCTTTGATGTCCAGGCAAAGCCAATATTGAAAATCCGGCAATTTTTTTAAGTCTATTATAAATTTTCTTAATTCGTTTTAATAGCTTGAAAAGTAGGGTGAAAAAGAATAATATGTAATATAGACAATTGTTAATATTCTATGACAAATTTAGCACATTTTTTTGTCTTAGTTCGTGAATTACATCACAAACTTTTTCTTGAAACTTAAAATAATTACCTATAAAGCAGCGGAAGATAAGAAAAAGTGTTTGCAGATGAAAAATATATAGAAAAAGGTGGAAGTGATACTTTTGAGAAAGCCAAAAATAGTAATTCTTGGAGCAGGCTACGGTGGATTAATGACTACTGTCAGGCTGCAAAAGCTAGTCGGGGTGAATGAAGCTGACATCGTTTTAATCAACAAAAACGATTACCACTATGAAACAACGTGGCTGCATGAAGCTTCTGCAGGAACATTGCATCATGACCGTGTCCGCTATGACATCAAAAATGTGATCGATACGAACAAGGTCGAGTTCATTCAGGATACGGCCGTTGAAATTAAAATGGAAGAACAAAAGGTCATCCTCGAAAATGGGGAAGCAGCTTACGATTATCTTGTGATCGCATTGGGGGCGGAGCCTGAAACATTCGGTATTAAAGGCTTGAAGGAATACGCTTTTTCAATCGTCAATGTCAATTCTGCCAGACAAATTCGTGAGCATATTGAATACCAATTTGCGACGTACAATACAGAAGCTGACAAAAAACGTGAACGCCTTTCTATCGTAGTGGGCGGGGCAGGATTTACGGGAATCGAATTTTTAGGCGAACTGTCAAACCGCGTCCCTGAATTATGCAAAGAATATGATGTTGATTTCCATGATGTTAGAATCATTTGTGTCGAAGCAGCACCGATGGTTCTTCCTGGCTTTGATCCAGAGCTTGTCCAATATGCCGTTTCCCAATTGGAGAAAAAAGGCGTTGAATTCATGATCGGGACAGCCATCAAGGAATGTACTCCCAATGGAATTATTGTTGCAAAAGGCGAAGAAGAAGTGGAAGAAATTAAAGCGGGAACTGTTGTTTGGGCCGCTGGAGTCCGCGGTAATTCAATCATCGAAAAGTCAGGAATCGAAGCAATGCGTGGCCGCGTTAAAGTTGAGCCTGATTTGAGAGTGCCAGGTTCAGATAACGTGTTTGTGATTGGCGACTGTTCCCTGATCATCAACGAAGAAATCAACCGTCCTTATCCGCCAACAGCGCAGATTGCAATGCAGCAGGGCGAAGTATGCGCCAGAAACCTGGCCGCCCTTATTCGTGATAAAGGCGAACTTGAAAGTTTTACACCTGATATTAAAGGAACAGTTTGTTCCCTTGGCGAAGACGATGCGATCGGAGTTGCCTTCGGCAAGAAAATGGTAGGCGGAAAAGCATCCTTCATGAAAAAAATGATCGATAATCGTGCCCTTTACATGATTGGCGGCGCGTCACTCGTCTTTAAAAAAGGGAAATTTAACATTTTATAAAAAGGTAGGCGGACTGAAGTCTGCCTGCTTTTTTTTGCCCTTTTCTCCGCTGCTCCATAAGTTGGAGGCCGTTTGACAGGTTAAGCAGCAATCGACGGCATAAATCCGGGCAGTCACTTCAATTACGCAGCATATAAATTATTTTTATAATTTTCAGAAATATTGAGTAAACAAATGAAATCAGGAGAAAAAGGACCATGTATGCGTTTACACCATCGTTTTTCGATGATTTTGCTTCTTTTCTTTTAAAATAAATTTTGATATATTATCAGAACATTCAGTAATATAAGGAGATGATTCAGATGACAGCAAAGAAGCTGGATTCAAAAGATTGTCCGTATTGTGCAGGAAAAGGGTATTTTCAGCTTTTGCTAGGTGGGTCTGAAACATGCTCCTGCTGCGGCGGCTCGGGAAAAAGCAAAAAATAAACGATCTTGAATCAAAGAACTTCACAAATGCGGAGTTTTTTTCTGTTATTTAAATTGACGGGTTATCTTCCTTTCAGTACACTTAAAATTGATGTGTTAAGGGAGGAAATGGAATGCTGACGATTGTTACATTAATCATATCAATGCTTTTATTCTTTGTGCTGTTTTTTGGCATTGGTTTTTTATTAAATATGCTACTCCGTATGTCATGGATAATGGCGATTGTTTATCCCCTTATCGCGATCTTTATCGTCGACGATGTTCGTTTGATAGAATATTTCACAAGCAGCAAAGCAGCATTTGCAGAGTTGGGTGTAAGGTTTTCACGGCTCGCTTTAGCGGATATCCTCATTTTAAGCAGCGGCCTGGCCGGAGCGATTGTGGCCGGAATCGTCATCAAACTGCTTCGTAAAAAGGGCTATCAAATGTTTTAGAATCTTCTCATTTTGAGAGGGTTCTTTTTTTATCCCCTGATTTCTTGCATTGGGAAAATGCGGATAGTCATACAAAATGAATTAACAAAGAAGCCAAAATTCCAACTGAATTTATCAAATTTTAACGATCGTGGGGAAGGGGCCGCTCAGGAGCTTTTCCTTATTCAATATAAAATCTTCATAATACATAACTTGCTAGTAAATTGCAAAACTTTTAGCTTATAGCCTTATTTTCCTATGTTTTTTCTCCTTTTACGAATATTTCTCTGAAATATGGGAAATGAATAGTCTTGGGAGGAGTGAAAAATTTGAAGAAAACAAAAGTTTGGATTAAGCGTTCAGTAATGACGATTTTATGCTTGGCAGCTATGTCGACAACATTTCAATCTATTTCAGGTGTTGAAGCCAAGACGTTTGTTGCGATGGCACAAAGAGGGCATGATGGACAAAATGAGGTTGAAGACAGAAACTATTTTGATCATAATATAAAAACTATCGGGCTTGCATTTAAGTTTATTCAAAAAGTAGCACAGGTTGAACCGAAAATCTCTTCAACCGATGCTGTAGCTGGAACTTTGCCATCATTGGAGGACACGATTGATTGGAGCCAGTATCCGAAACAGACCGTTGTGGCGACAGGCTACACAGCCGGCTATGAGTCTACCGGAAAAGGTTCTGACCACCCTGCGTATGGAATTACATACTCCGGGGTGAAGGTGAAAAGGGATCTCTATTCGACCATAGCAGCAGATTTAAATGTATTTCCGATCGGAACCATTTTGTTCATTCCCGGTTATGGATATGGTGTTGTAGCAGATAAAGGCGGAGCGATCAAAGGCAATAAACTCGATCTCTATTATAAAACAGTCGACGATATATTCAAGCATTGGGGCAAGAAAACACTTGATGTCTTTGTTGTTGAGCGTGGAGATGGGAAACTGACCGAAGAGGAATTGACCGCATTGAACGAAGCCGAACCGATGCAAGTTTTCAGGCAGCAGTATATAAGCACAGGTGAAAAATAAACAAAAAACAGGCAGCTTTTTGTTACACGCTGCCTGTCTTTTGTTTGCCATGAATCAACTGGAAGAGTTTTTCGGCCCCTTCAAGCAGTCTGGGGGATGGGCGGCAAAAAAGCTCTTCCTCAAGAACAAAGATCCGGTTTTCTTTTACGGCTTCAAGCTCGGTCCATCCAGGCCGCTTTTTGACGATATCGGGATTTACCTTTCCCCGCCTCACACCAACCCAGGCAAGGCAAATATAATCCGGGTTCCGATCAAGCACATCGTTCCAATCAGTCTGGACGCTTGCGAGCTCAACATCGTGAAAGACATTATAGGCACCGGCCGCTTCGCTGATTTCAGTCAGCCAGTTTGTTTGCCCCGGTGTAAATACAGGCTTCGGCCACCATTCCCAATAAAGAGATGGCCGCTGGTGAACTGTTGAGGCCGCCTCCTTCAACTTTGCAAGCCTGAGTGCAAAATCGGCTGCGGCTCTTCTGCCGCGTGCCGGCACATTTAAAGCTGCAGCGGTGTTCAGGAGGTCTTCCTGGATATCGGCAAGGCTTTGCGGATTTAAAACGATATGCGGGATGTTCCGTTTTTTAAGCTCTACCACATTTTTTTCCATTCCTGGTACGCTCAATGAGGCCAGCACCAGGTCCGGCTTTAATTGTTCAACCTTGTCAATATCAATTGACAAATCGGGCCCGAGCTTCGGGAGGTTATGAACACAATTTGGCCAGTCAGAAAAATCATCAACCCCGACTAGAGAGCCGGTCAGCTGTAAATAAGCAACGATTTCTGTATTACTTGGACATAATGACACGATTCGCATGATGACGGCCTCCTATACGACAAAAAGAAAATAAAGAAGCAAGGTAAGGAGCACTCCGGTCAGTCCGCCAAAAAAGACTTCGATCGGCTTATGACCGAGCAACTCCTTCAGCTCTTTCCGCTTCTCCTGCTCCGGTTTTTTCTGCCACATTTTTGCTTCCTCCATAAACTTGGTAAAATCAGCAACAAGCTGGTTAAGAACAATCGCCTGTTCACCAGCCTGGCGGCGGACACCGGTTGCATCGAACATCGTAATGATCGCAAATATAGCTGCTACTGCAAAGACTGCGGAATGTAAACCTGTCTCGAGCGCCACACCAGTAGAAAGAGCCGTAACAGCTGCAGAATGGGAGCTGGGCATTCCCCCGGTGCTCGTCAGCAAGGACCAGTCAAGCCTTCTCGTTGCGATGAATTGAATCGGGACTTTCACAAACTGGGCGAAAAAAATCGCTGCCAACGATGCCCAGAAAGGAAAATTCGTAAGTAATTCCAATTAAAAAACCACCTTTTTATTTATCGTCTATTACATAATATAAAAGAAAAACAAATGAATTGTTCGCCTTGACGAAATTCATAAAATAAACCGTCTATTATTATGTAATAACCGCTATGAGAGATTGGAAACATTTAAGTGGGTTGCTGCTTTTGTTAAGATAAAAATGCAGTGAAATTTATGTGCAAGACTTTCGTGACAGGATTATTATACCAAAAGATATCGATCGTGTTCCTTTTTCACAAACGGATTCTTTGCCGAAGCTTCCAAAACTCTATTTGTTCTTGGAAGATGATTAGAAACTCGAAATATCTGTTTTTTTTCGTTATAATAAATCCTATACTTTGGGGGTGTTTGGAATGTTTCATATAAAAAAAGACTTTAGTTTTGCAAATGAGCATGAATGCCTGGTGATTGGCATTTTTGAAAAACCTGACAAGCTTGAAGGAATCATCGCAGATGCCGATGATGAATTTGCAGCTCAGCTTGCTGAACTTGTAAAAAACGGCGACATTTCGGCAAAGAAAAAAGCAATCTCTAAAATACATACTTTTGGCAAAATAGCTGCAAAACGCATTTTTTTCGTAGGTCTGGGCAAAGAAAAGGATTTTACATTCGAACTGCTCCGCAAAGCCTTCGGTGCTGCATTTAAAGCTGTCGAATCAGCAAAATATCAGGAAGCAGCTGTTTATTTGGATTCTTTTATAAATGAGGAAGTTGACCGACAGGACGCGGCCCATGCTTTAAGTGAAGCTTTCGCTTTGGCGACATACTGTTTTGAAGGCTATAAGCAAAAGTCGAATGAACCGGAAAAGAAAATTGAAAGCATCTCCGTCTATTCGGAATTGGCCGATGAAGAGGATATCCGCGCGTCATTATCAGTTGGCGCCGCATTCGGTCAGGGAACGAACTCCGCCCGTACGCTCGTCAACCTGCCCGGCAATATGCTGACGGCGACAGATATGGCAAACTACGCAAGAGAGCTTGCCGCCAAATATGATTTTGAAGCAGAGATACTGGGAAAAGAAGAGATGCAGAAGCTTGGGATGGGAGCGTTATTAGCTGTAAATCAGGGATCGTCCGAACCGCCCCAAATGATTGTCCTTAAATATCAGGGAAAAGAAGAGTGGAAGGATGTTATTGGCCTTGTAGGTAAAGGAATAACGTTCGATACGGGTGGTTATTCGCTTAAACCGAAGGATGGCATTGTCGGGATGAAAATGGATATGGGGGGCGCGGCAGCTGTCCTTGGCGCAATGGAAATTATCGGTGAACTGAAACCCGGGCAAAACGTCGTTGCAGTTATTGCTTCGACCGATAATATGATTAGTGGAGCGGCATTTAAACCGGATGATGTGATTACCTCGATGAGCGGAAAAACAATTGAGGTCCTCAATACCGATGCGGAAGGCAGGCTTGTCCTTGCAGATGCGGTTACTTATGCAAAGCATCATGGTGCTGATTATTTAGTTGATGTTGCAACGCTAACAGGCGGAGTGATCATTGCCCTTGGAACAGAGACAACCGGGGGGCTGACGAATAATGAGAAGCTTTTTGAGCAGGTGCTTGAAGCCTCATTAGAAGCGGGAGAACGGATTTGGCGCCTGCCATTATTTGAAGATGATAAAGAACGGGTTAGAAGCAGCAAGATTGCCGATTTAAACAATTCCCCGGGCCGTGAAGGCCATGCAATTATGGGCGGAGCGTTTGTCGGTGAGTTTGCAGAAGAGACACCGTGGGTGCATCTTGACATCGCAGGTACGGCAACGACGAAAAGGGAAAGCGATCTCGGCCCTGCCGGTGCGACAGGAGTTATGGCGCGGACACTTGCCTTGCTTGTCGAACGTTTTGAAATAAAATAAGAGTAGATTAAACTCCGGAACCCCAGCCTCCGGAGTTTTTGATTGGCGTAAAAGAATATAATATTTTGCGTGAAACTCGACAAGAGGGAAAGAACCCATGCAAATACTGGATTCGCCCACTCAATGTAAGGGCATTTTGCATATGAAGTAGTGTAAGCAAGTTTTACAGGAGAAGGAGGTACCCAAATGCATGATTACAGACAACCGTATTATGGATATGGAAGAAGAAGGTTCTTCTTTGGCGGGCCATTTCTCGGTGGGCTATTAGGCGGCCTTGTCGGCAGCGCTTTATTATATCCGCGTCCGTACTACCCATATCCTTATTATCCTCCATATCCATATCCTCCGTATGGCTATGGTTACGGCTATGGTGGATATGGCGGTTATCCGTATTAAGTAATGCAAGCAGACAGCTCTTTGGTGCGAAAGAGCTGTTTTTTTTGTGTCAATGTGGAGTGGTATTCGAGCAGATCGCAAAAAGAATATTACCACAACATTCTATAACCGTTGGTGTATCAGGCTTACATTTTCTTTTTGCCAGAGTAGCTTTTTTCTGAGCAAAAAACAAAAGCCTCGCTGTTTTTAACATTGATCTGAAGTCCGTATGATCATCAGTCGGCAGAAGTATGACAGATTGAAACAAAAAGCTTAATATAATAACACAGGCATATTTTTAACGGGTGTGTGTTTTTAACGATAACCGCTATGTGATTATTAATAAATGAAAACATCAGCAACACATCGAAATGATTAGTACAAGATAGAGAGTGCTAGAAGCCCGCATGCCCCAAAGGGAATTGCGAGGGGAGGGAATGCGAGTGGATCTGGAGTTTATACTGAATATTATTGAAGAGGGCGGTTACTCAGGGCTTTTCCTGTGGCTGTGGTTAGGCATTTTTGGAATGCCGGTTCCAAACGAGGTAATCGTCATGACCGTAGGCCTGGCAACATCCCAAGGTGTTCTGAATCCAATTTTGACCTTTTTTGTTGTTTACATTGGGATTCTGACGGCATTAACAACGATTTATGCGCTCGGGCATTTTCTTGGAAGGCCGCTGCTCCGCATGTTCGCAAAAAAGAAGAAGTTCTCCAAGTCGATCGAAAAATCATTGTATTTAATAGAAAAATATCATGCATTCTCTCTATCATTCAGCTATTTTCTGCCCGGTGTCAGAAACTTCGTCCCCTTTCTGTATGGCTCAAGCCGGCTGCCTTATAAATCGTTTGCGCTATTCGCATATTCAGGCGCTTTCGTATGGCTGTTGATCATGTTCACTTTAGGATACATGTTCGGCGAGGAGATTGACACGATTATGCAATATGGGAAAGAACTGTTGTTGATTTTGGGGGTATGTGCAGCCATATATGTATCGTTTAAAATGTATAGAAAAAAGCGAAGGGAAAAGATGCAGGCAAGTTAGTTTCAAAATAGCGCGTCTGGAGGGGAATTGGTTTGAACATTGAAAATACTTTGATCAGCACACTCGGGATTGAGATCATTGAACTCGAAAAGGGGAAGGTAACAGCGACAATGCCAGTCGATGAAAGAACGAGACAGCCTTTTGGCCTGCTCCATGGCGGAGCTTCTGTGGCCCTTGCGGAGACGGTTGCCAGTATAGGTGCGTATGAGTTGGTTGACAAAGAAACAGAAGCGGTTGCAGGACTTGAGATTAACGCCAATCATGTCCGCGGTAAAACGGATGGGGTTGTTACAGCAAGAGCGACTGTGCTGCATCATGGAAAAACGACGATGGTGTGGGATATTAAAATTGTGGATGAACAAGAAAAGCTGATCTGTGTCTCAAGATGTACAATGGCAGTGCTGCAAAGAAAATAACATTATCAACGTTTACGAAGAAGGGAACAATGAAGCACCCTTCTTCGATCAATCAACAAAGGCTTAGCCAAAGACATAATTACGAAAATGATACGGCAGGCTCGTCTTTGTGCAATAGCTGTTCTTTTTCCTTGACGAGAGGAATGACTTCTTCACCAAAACGCTGCAAATCTTCTTCGTAGTGAAAATGCCCGGTTAAAACGAGATCTATGCCAATTTTCTTTAACTCAATGATTCGATCAGCGACCTGTTCGGCTGTACCGATTAAACCCGTCTTAAATCCATCATTATATTGAACAAGATCCTCGAACGTGGAATTCGCCCACATTCCCTGTTTATCTCTCGTCGATTGCCCAGCCTCTTTAACCGCTTCTTTAAAGCCGTTAACTGCTTCAACATCAGCGTTTGCGACAATATCCCTTAATAATTGAACTGCCTCTTCCTCAGTATCCCTGACGATAGCGAAGCCGTTAACCGCAAACTTTAAGCTCCGCCCTTCTTTTTCAGCAAGCTTTTTTACTTCATCTATTTGGCTTTTAAAGCCTTCAAGTGTATTTCCGTTCATAAAGTAATAATCAGAAACGCGGGCCGCCATTTTCTTGGCCGCCAAAGAATTCCCACCCTGGAATATTGGCAGTTCTGCTCCCTGAACCGGTTTCGGTTTGAGAGGAGCTTCATTTATGCGGTAAAAGTCTCCTTTAAAAGTGGTTGTTTCTTCTGTCCACAGCGATCTTAACACTTGAATAAACTCTTCAGCCCTCCGGTATCGTTCATCATGTTCAAGCCATGGCTCTCCATATCCGATGAATTCCTGCTTGAACCATCCGCTGACAACATTGACGGCGGCGCGTCCATTGCTTATTTGATCCAGAGTAGCCAGCATTTTTGCGTATACACCAGGGTGCCATAAGCCCGGATGAACAGCAGAAATCAATTTTAACTTATCTGTGACTGAGGCGAGTGCAGAAGCAAGCGTGATTGCCTCCAGCTGGTTTTCTGCTCCATAGCTTGCAAAAAAGCGTGTTTGCAGCAATGCGTAGTCATAACCGGATTGTTCCGCAATTTGCGCATATTTTTTATTTGATTCAAAATTCCATCCTGTTCTTTGAGGCTGTTTGGACACAACAAGCCCGCCGCTGACATTTGGTACCCAGTATGCAAATTGCAGATTTCCCATAAAGTAATCGTCTCCTTTTTTAAGTAGATTTCACCTTGTCTTGTTTAGTTTGGTGCACGCGGCTTACATAATTGATTTACTCTTTTTTTATTAAAAATTTGCACATTTCTTACGGAAAATCAAAAACCCCCTCACTCAGGAAGAGAGAAGGGGTGTGGATGAATACATTCAACGATCCGCCTTCTCATCTTCGGAAATAATGATGTTTCCTCTGAATTTGGCACCGGGCAAATGAATGCTGGTTGCCGAGGCTTCGCAGGGTCAGTCCCTCCACCTCTCTTGATAAGAAGAATAGAAATATTAACTTATAATGAACATCATAAACACTGCGCACTAATTCGTCAACCTTTTTCGAATTTTTAATCAATTCAAACAGACTGAACCTATATTAGAGGCCAGGGGGCTTTAATGATCTCTTTGCCTCACACGGCTTTCGCGTCTCCAGACTGCTTCCTTTAAATCATCCTGAACGCTTTTCTCCCACAGTTTAACTCCAGAATTGTAAGCAGCTCGGCTGATCAGATGTCCGGCGACCGGAGACGTTATAAAAATAAACACAATCCCAAGGATGATTCTCGAATTGAAGTGGTCTTGTTCGATATAAAAATAAATAAAGGTTCCAAGCAGGATGGACATTACCCCGAGAGTGGCGCTTTTGGAAGCGGCATGGTTCCGGGTATAAACATCCGGCAGGCGGACCACCCCAAAAGCTGCTACCAGGCTTAAAAATGCCCCAATAAGAATGAACGCTCCGCTTATAAATCTAAAGATCTCGATCACTTTCAATAATGACCCCCTTTTCAAGATATTTTGAAAAGGCAACGGTTCCAATAAAGGCAAGAATCCCAATTAACAAAATGACTTCGAGAAATGCACTTGTCCTGAGGATAATCGATACAATCGCGATAATCGCAACGAGATTAATGCCGATCGCGTCAAGTGCGACAACCCGGTCAGGAACACTTGGTCCTTTAATGAGCCGATATATGAGCCCGAGCATTGACAGTGAAATAAATAGGAGCGACAACTGCATCACGACATTAAACACTAGCGGCTCACCTCCATGATTGCCTTTTCGAACGTGTTCTTAATACTGCTGATTGCGTCTTCAACATCGTCAATATCCATTGCATGGACATAAAGAATTTTGTTGTCTGGCGAAACATCAACAACGAGCGTTCCGGGCGTTAATGTGATCAGATTGGCCAGCACAGTGATTTCCCAATCCTTTTCGAGTACGGTAGGCAATGCAAAAATCCCCGGCTTCATGTCGAGCTTTGGCCTTAAGACGACCTTTAAAACCGCGATGTTGGATAACACAAGCTCTTTTAAAAAAATAAGCAACAGAGCAATCACTGCGTTCACCCGGTGTAAATAAAAACGGGAGTTGAAAAACCGCCTGAAGGCAAAAATAATCAAGAGCCCGAAGAGATAACCAACAAAAAATGTGACCACGTCAAAAGACACGGTGATAAACATCCATGTGAACGCTAATAGAAAGTTTAATAAAATTTGAAATGCCATAGTCCATTACTCCTTCAATACAGCTTCAATGTAAATGGACGGATCGGATAATGTTTCTGCAGCCTTGATAATGTAAGGCATCAAAACCTCTGTGCCGATTCCATATAAAACAGATAATCCCACCAATACGAATGGAGCAACCATCAGGGCTCCGACGGGCACTTTATCCTCACCTTCAAACGTCCGCGGATTTCCCCAAAAACCATGAATAAATACTTTCATTACGGAAAACAGCATAAGCAGGCTTGACATAAGGACAATGGCCGCACCCCAAAATCGCTCTCCTTCAAATCCCCCTTGGACAATTAACAGTTTTCCGGCAAAACCGCTTAGTGGTGGAATCCCGGCGAGCGCAAGGGAAGCAAGGAAAAAACTCCAGCCAAGACCGGGATACCGTTTGATCAATCCGCTAAAGCCGCGTAAGTTGCTGGTCCCAGTTATGGCAATCATAACACCTGCGAGGAAAAAAAGGGCTGCTTTGATAATCATATCGTGCATCAGATAAAAAATTGAACCCGCTAAAGTAGTCGGCGTCATCACTGATACGCCAAACAAAATGATCCCGACAGCAACGATAATATTGTAAATAATGATCTTATTGACATCCCAAAAGGCAATCGCGCCAATTACTCCGAAGATGATCGTCAAAATCGCCAAAACACTTAAAATTTGGTGTGTGTAACCTGCGTCATGATTGAAAAACAATGTATATGTGCGCATGATCGAGTAGACGCCGACTTTTGTGAGCAATGCGCCAAACAGCGCCGTGATCGCTGACGGCGGAGCATAATAGGATCCGGGGAGCCAAAAATAAAGCGGGAAAATGGCGCCTTTTAATCCGAAAACAATTAAAAATAATATGGCAATCACGGTGAGAATTCCGGACTGGTTCGCTGCGTTGATGCGCTCTGAAATATGAGCCATGTTCAGCGTGCCGACAACGGAGTACAGAAAACCGACAGTAATAACAAACAATGCGGAAGAAATAACATTCACGAGAATATATTTGATCGATTCACGAAGCTGTATCTTTGTGCCGCCATGGACAATTAATACGTAAGATGCCATCAGCAGGACTTCAAAGAATACAAACAGGTTAAATATATCACCGGTCGTAAACGCCCCATTGACACCGACGATTAAAAATAAAACGACCGGATAATAATAAAACCTTTCTCTGTCTTCTCCAATCGAGCGGAATGAGTAGATGATACAAGTAAACGCTATAATGCTGGTCGTTAATACAAGCATAGCGGAAAGCATATCGGAAACAAGCGTGATTCCGAACGGGGCTTCCCAATTGCTTACATCCATCGTTTGGATGCCTTCGGTTTTGACTTGTTGAACCAGCATGACCGAGACAATCATTGTAATAAATGAGGACAGGGCGGCACCCCATCGCTGGATTTGGATGTTTTTGCTGAAAAAGATCAGCAGGACCCCTGATATTAAAGGGATCAATATCGGCATTATAATCAAATTATTCATGTCTTTCGGTACCTCTCAAACGCTCCATATTATCCGTCCCCAGCTCTTGGTAAGCCCTGTAAGCCAAGACAAGGAAAAACGCGGTAACTCCAAAGCTGATCACAATCGCTGTTAAGATGAGAGCCTGTGGAATTGGGTCAGTATAAGTTTCAGCATGTTCACCCAATAATGGTGGAGCCCCCCGCTTAAGACCTCCCATTGTTAAAAGCAAAAGGTGGGCACCATGGCTCAATAATCCTGTCCCGATGATGATGCGGAGCAAGCTTTTTGACAGCATTAAGTAAGTGGCAGACATAAACAAAATTCCGATAACAAAAGCCATTAAAATCTCCATTATTCATCCTCCCCTATCGTTTGAATAATGGTCATTGTTACACCGATAACAACAAGAAACACACCAGTATCAAATAAAACGGCTGTATGGAGTGAAGTTTCGCCTAACAGCGGCAAATTCACACTGGTAAATGCATGAGTCAGGAATGGGACATCAAACAAAAGACCACCTAATCCAGTACCAACAGCAAACAACAAGCCAAGGCCGATTAGATGCTTATAATCAATCGGCAATACATTGGCTACCGTTTTCATGTCAAACGCCAGCAGCAATAAGACGATCGCACCGGAAGTCATTAATCCGCCGACAAATCCGCCACCTGGATAATAATGGCCGGCGAAAAACAAATGGATAGAAAAAAGAATAATAACGAAAACGGTTATTTTTGTAACAGTCTGTAAAATAATGTCATTTGTTTTCATCCCTCTTTCCTCCTTGCCAGCCGAAGCTTAATCATTGTAAAAATACCTAGTGCGGCAATGCCCAGCACCGTTATTTCAAACATCGTATCAAAGCCTCGGAAATCAACAAGAATTACGTTAACCATATTCTTTCCGGCAGCTTCCTCATATGTGTTTTCAACATAGTATTCGGCAATTGACTCAAACAGCTTAGTGCTATGTGCGGATAAAGCAATCATCGTGACAATGGCTCCGACTCCAATTGATATAACGGCGTTCGTCAATTTAAAGCGAATCCGTTCTTCAGTCCGGCTTATTTCAGGCAAATGGTAGAAGCAAAGCAGGAACAATGAAACAGAGACGGTTTCAATAACAAGTTGAGTTAAAGCAAGGTCAGGTGCACGGAAAACAACAAACAGCAAGGAAACCGTATATCCAATAGCCCCAAGTACAATGATTGATGTCAGCCGCGATTTAGCGAAAAGAATCGACACCGCTGAAATAGCGACGACCAGGACCAAAATTGCTTCATAAAACCGGATAGGAGATACATCTGAGGCGTCTATAGCGAACGCATTCTTTACAAACAGTGTCGTCCCGACCACGATGGTGAAGAAAGCGAAAATATAGACTAAATATGTGCGAATATACCCGTTCATATATGTACTTGTTAACCGGAAGGAGCCGTATTGGGCTTTTTCCAGTCCCTTGTCATATAACCTGTTTAAAGCAAGCTTGTCCGGAAGCAAGCCGTAGACGCTTTGCCATTTTGCCAGAGTGAGATAAAGAATGGTCCCCAGTATGACGACTCCCAATGTCATGAACAATTCCGGCGTAGGTCCATGCCAAAAAGAAATGCGCACATCAAAGGCAAGGCCCGGCAATATGGATGTCATCGCTGGCGCAATCAGTGTCTCTGACAGGATATTTGGGAGTACCCCGAAAATAATGACAAGAGAAGCGAGAACCAAAGGCGGAATCAGCATCCCCAATGGTGCTTCATGTGGCTTACGATCAAGTTTCTCAGGCTGGTACTTTCCGGCAAACGTTTTAAATACGATGATCATGCTGTAAACAAAAGTGAAAATGCTGCCGATCCAGGCGATAATCGGAAACAGCGCACTCCATGTATCAAGCTTAAAGATATTCATCTCCATAACCCTGAGCATGCCGGTGAAGAACATTTCTTTACTTAAAAACCCATTAAACGGCGGCAATCCGGCCATTGAAAATGCTCCGACCAGCGCCAGTGTAAATGAGATAGGCATCAGATTGATTAATCCGCCAAGTCTTCGTATATCGCGTGTTCCTGTTTCGTGGTCGATAATTCCGACAACCATGAAAAGGCTGCCTTTAAAGGTAGCATGATTGATAAGATGGAACACAGCAGCTGTTACAGCAACCGTAAAGTAGCTGTTATCCAGCTCTTCAAAATGGATAGCTGCAGCTCCGACGCCCAGCAGCGACATGATCATGCCGAGCTGGCTGACTGTAGAAAAAGCAAGAATCGCTTTTAAATCCGTCTGCTTTACCGCAGAAAAAGACCCCCAGAACAATGTCACGATTCCAACACCTGCGACAAGCCATAACCATAGGCTGTGTTCAGCGAATATTGGCGAGAACCTCGCAACAACATAAATACCGGCCTTAACCATCGTCGCTGAATGAAGGTAAGCGCTGACAGGAGTAGGTGCTTCCATTGCATCAGGAAGCCAAATGTGGAAGGGGAATTGTGCCGATTTTGTAAACGCCCCTAAAAGGATACATAACAGTGCAGGCACAAATAATGAATGAGTAAAGATCTCCCCGGACCGGCCGATCATTTCCGTAATGCTAAAAGTTCCAGTCATTATATAAAGCAGAAGGAAACCGCCAAGCATGGCGAGACCGCCGAATACCGTGATAAGCATTGACTTTTGTGCACCATAACGTGATTCTTCCCGATGGTACCAGTAGCCGATCAGCAAAAAGGAAGAAAAGCTTGTCAGCTCCCAAAACGTATACAGAACGATCAGATTGTCCGATAGAACTACCCCGAGCATCGCTCCCATAAACAATAGCATATACACATAAAAAGTATTAAGTTTTTCTTTATCCTTTGATAAATAGTAGATCGAATAAAGAACGACGAGGGAGCCAATCCCGGTAATTAACAGGGCAAACAGCAAACCAAGCCCGTCTATTTTTGCCGAAAAATTGATGTCGAGTGATGGAATCCATGCAATCGTCTTGATAATGGAGGAGCCATCTCGTGTCAGAGATATGTACTGTAAAAAATAAGTGAAGAGAACGATAGGCAGAGGCAGTACAAACCAGCCGGTATGGATTTGCCGAAAGTACTTATGTAATAAAGGTATGGCTATCGCCAGCAATAGCGGTGATAAAATAGCAAGATGAAGCAATGACAAAACATAACCCCCTTAATCGAAATTCCAATGAGCTTGTCTCTGTGAAACATGAATGGATTTAAGTTCTTTATCACTATTTCCAATTACTGAAATATAATCCTCCATGCAATACATCCTTTGAGACACAGTAAATGTAAAAATCCCTCATTTCGATCTTTAGAACAAATTATAACCTAAATCAAAACGGCATGCATGCAAAAGCGCTAGATTGGAACAGAGTTTGGACCTCATTATTAAATATGTAAAAACCCGTTGTTTTCAGAAAAAATTTTTTTATGAATAATACTTTGGTAACGTATGCACACTAATACAAGGTGGTGTGCAACATGTTGAAAAAAGCGATTGTTTGCCTTTTTGTCTTTTTGCTAATGTTCTCAAGTGCGTGGTTTTTAAATCAACAAACAAAAAGGCAATCTTATGTTCCAACCGGGGATGAAGAACATATCGAGATCATCCCAATTCATGATCAGGGTGGAGTAAACGAAAAATTTGAAGTTCAAAAAACGTTTGGTCCAAGGGAATATGTAAGAGTCCGGGCCTCGTAGAAGCCGCAGCGAGTCATTAATAATGTGTATTGAGTGACTCTTAAATACAGTGTTCAAAAAGACTGGACACGCAAATTATAAACAGTATCATACCAGGAGCTGGATCAAAAGAACCAGCTCCCTTTATATGTTTTCATAAAGCGCATATTGTTTGATTAAAGGTTGTGCAAAGCCGGGATTTCAATCATAATAGGTCTTGTTAAAGGAAATGAAACCGGGAGACCAACATATGAAGAATACTTACTTAACAAGCTATTTCCCGCTTATGTCGATTATTTTGTTCAGCCTTGCTCTTGCGATCCGTGCCGAGTTATGGCTGCTCGATTTTTTAAAGAATATTGGTATTTATAAAGGGATGCTCGAATTCTTTTCGGAAGGGGGAATAAAGCTTTCCCTGCTGGTTTTATTGGTGGTCGTTTTTTTTATGGTGTTTGCTGCGTTAAAATTGGTAGCTGATACAATCAACGGATTATCCCTGCTGTTTTTTTCAAAGGATTCTGAGGGGGACAGCTTGAAAAAGATTCGCAGCGGTTCGGTTATTTATTTTGCCGGCAGTGCATTATCAATTGCCAGCATGTACAGCTTTATCGGGATCGGTGCAATCCTGCTGCTTACGACAGTCATTTATTTTATTTATTTTGTACATAAAATAAGCCAGGACCTCTCTGTTGCCGGGATCATTGGAATTATTTTCTTTCAGGTTGTTGTTTGGGCATCACTCCTGACAGGTGTTTTCTACTTATCTATTAAAATTTATAACAGTGTAATGGCAAGTTTGCCAGTTTAAAAGGCGGAAGGGATTAGCCCTCCGCCTTTTTCATAATGCCATCATTTAATTCACAATATCCCGCCAGATCATCAGCTGTGGCGCCTTGTTTTGCAGTGATTCAATGCTTTTCGGCTGGTCCTTGCCAACCCAAACACCGGCGGTTAAATCGTCCGTATAGCCGACAAACCAAAGATCTTTAAAATTATTGGTTGTTCCGGTCTTCCCTCCTGCTCTCCGGTTTGGAAGGAAGGCTTTGCGTGCGGTCCCGGAGGACACCGTTTTTTGTAAAAGCTGATCAACCGTTTGGCTGGTTTGTTCACTCCAAATCTGTACGGGCTGGTCATTCCATGCATAAAGGATTTGTCCGTTTCGGTCGGTCACCTTTCGAATCGCTCTCGGGGTCCGATATTGGCCGCCATTCGGGAAAACAGTATAAGCGCCCGTTAATTCGAGCGGTGTCATCCCATACGTAAAACCGCCAACAGCGGCGGGCAACACGTGGTCTTCGCTGACTACTTTTTGAAAATGAAAATGACTAATATCGGCAAAGCCCTCGTTAATGCCGATTTTCTCAAGCAGCCTGACTGCCGGAGTATTATAGGAATGGATAAAAGCCTGTTCGATTGGGACCCGCCCATAGGTGGCCCCATCGTAGTTTTCCGGGCAATAGTTTTTGTTGCAGTATCGGCCTGCATCGACTTTTTCCGCAGCTGAAGCTTTTGTTCTTTCAAAGTATGGGGCGTAGACGAGCAGCGGCTTGATGGCGGACCCTGGCTGCCGATATGCTTGATAGGCGCGGTGAAAATCATATTTTTGATAATTTTTGCCGCCGGATAAAGCGATAATTTCCGTGTTGTAATGGCGGACCACCGCTGCTGCCCCCTGGGCATCGACATTCCCCAAATGATTCTCGACTGCCCGTACCGTTTTCTCCTGGATTCCAGGGTCCAGCGCAGTGTGGATCATAATACCGGAAGACAGCAGATCGTCCACTTTTGCGGCCAGCTCCTCGCCGATCATTGCCTTTTCTTGTTCAGATGCGTTGGCAAATCGGGCTTCGTATCCGTCCTGGTGGGCGACAAGTCTATGCAACTCATCTTCTACATAGGCAGTATAGTCAGGAAATTGGTCGGCGCGCTTTTTTATATGGAGAACGATCGGCTCCCCTTTTATTTGCTCCGCCTCCGGCCCGCCGATAAGTCCGCTTTGCCCAAGCTGGTCAATCAGCCTTTCCTGGCGCTGTTTTGTCCGGTCAAAATGTTCAATGGGATCGTAAAAGGAGGGGTTGTTCGGGATGGCCGCCAGAAAAGCTAACTCGCCCTTTGTCAGCTGGGCAGTGTTTTTATTGAAATACAATTCTGCAGCTGCTTCAATTCCGTATGCCCCGTTTTGAAAATAAATAGCGTTTATATATAGCTCCAGTATTTGATCTTTTGAGAAGGTCCGTTCGAGTTGGTATGCATATAACATCTCGCTGAGCTTGCGGTTATACGTTTTATCATGGCTTAAATATAGGTTTCGCGCTACCTGCTGGGTAATCGTGCTCCCGCCCTGCTCGATCCCGTCTGCTTTAATATTGACGGTCAAAGCCCGGCCAATTGCAGTTAAATCAAACCCTGGATGTTCATAAAAATTTTGGTCTTCACTGACAATAAAGATATCTTTTAGAAAGGGCGGGATCTGTTCAGACGGCAAAAAAATCCGGTTCTCTTGCTTGTAAAGCTCGGCTGCGATGCCGCCATTTCCGTCCAGGATCAGGCTGGTTTGCTTTAGATTTGTTTGTTCCACTTGGATATCTTCCAAGATTGTGTCCAGGCTTTTTGCCTTCTTTGCTTCTTGTGTAGCATAAAATACCGTACCAACTAATAAAGGGAAAAGAATCAAAATGATCAAATAACCGCTGAAAGTCCGCAAATTGTTATCCCGTTCCTTCTGTATAAGAATATGTATGCCGCAATGAAAGCTCATTTTCAAAGTAATGATCAGCCCCGGCACTTTTCTTATAAACTATTAATCTCAGGTAGAGGACTGGGCCAGCTCTCCCGATTTTCTGACACTCCACCATAATAAGCCAAAAGCAGCGAGGAATAAAGCACTTGTTACAAAAAAGACGGTGGAAATGTCAAATAATCCGGAGACCAACCCCCCCATTGCCGGCCCTATTACGTTTCCCATAAATTGAAACGAAACATTGTAGCCAAGGATTTCTCCTTGCATCGCAAGCGGTGCCATCTGGCGGATGTAGGCGGTGATGCACGGAATCACCCCGCCAATTACCACGCCAAATAGAAATCTAAACAGGATAAGCTGCCATAATGACTCAACAAGTCCCTGCGGAATAAACAGCAGGGCTGAGAGGCTGAGCAGGATCATCAACACCCGGTCATGCCCTGCTGAATCACCGAGCTTCCCCCAGCCCCGGGTAAAAAGCAGGTTTCCAAAGCCGGTTGCCGAAAATGCCAGCCCGGCCAGAAAAGCGATATTGCTGGAATGGTTTAATTCATTGACGTACAGGGCAAGCAATGGCTGGATACTAAAATTGGCTGTGTTGACAAGCAAAGACAATATCATAATGGTCAGCAATATCCGGTTATGAAAAATAAGGCTGACGACGTCCTTCCGTGAAAAAGTTTTGCTGCGCATCGCTGCTATTTGCTGCCGTTTCTCCTTTATGCCGACTGTAACTAAACCCGTTGCCAGAGCGATTACAACCGAGGTGATCAAAAAAGTATATTGAAACCCGAAGATATCGGCCATAATTCCTCCGATCAGAGGACCCAATAAGCTTCCTGATACTGTTCCCATTTGCAGGGTTCCCAACGTTTTCCCGGCAACTTCCTTTCTCGTTTGCGATGAAATCAGTGCAAGCGATGTCGGGATAAATCCAGTGACAGCCCCCATCGCAAGCCGCAGTATAAATAATCCATGTACAGAATGAACCAGGCCCATTAAAAAGATACATGTAGCAATGCCAAAGCCTGTAATAACAAGAATTGGCTTGTAGCCGTGCTTGTCGCCAAATCTTCCCCATAATGGCGAAATGAAAAAAGCAGCTAAAAATGTAACGCCAAAGACGAATCCGGACCAGCGTTGTACATAATCATCGCTAAACGTTCCCATCGTCTCAATGTATAAAGATAAAAACGGCAAAATCATCGTTGCACTTGCTGCGACTAAAAAATTGGCAAACCACATAATCATCAAGTTTCTTTGCTGTAACTGAATCGTAAACACCTTCTTGTTCGAGTTTTTCCCAAACTAATCAACGAGTGAAAATTTATTTCGACTATCTAAATATTAATTTTATAAAAAAAAACCTAAAATGGAAAGTCTGCAATGAAAAAATAGGGATAAATAATGCAGAAAATTTAAAAATTTAAAATTGAACATGATATAATGGTTAAAACAATCGCTGTAAGGAAGTTTTTATTCACGGAATTGGTTGATTCACAAGGGGAAAGCAGGTGAATAAGTGAAGGAGAAGCACCGGTATTTATTTATTGATTTTGAGTTCACAATGCCAGACCGAAAAGGGAAGTTAACAGGGTTTTACCCGGAAATTATCGAAGTGGGTATCGTCAGCGTCGAAGAAGATAATATTTGCGAGCAATTTTCTTCATTTGTTATCCCTTTGCGTTTCCCCAAATTAACAGACCGCTGCAAATCGTTTCTACATATTTCGCAGGAACAAGTTAATCAGGGAATTTCTTTTTATGAATTGATTAAAAAATTGGAACAATTGGATCGGGGAGCTTCAAGCGAGATTGTCACGTGGGGAAATATGGATATGAGGGTGCTACGGCAAAACTGTGCAAAGGCAGGGTTGCAACTTCCTTTTTCCGGCAAGGAAATCGACTTATCGATGGAATATAAACAATTCTTTGGAGACCAAAACCAGACGGGTTTATGGAAGGCGGTCCAGGAATATGGAAAGGAAGGGACTGGCAAGCACCATCGCGCTTTAGATGATGCCATGACCACCTACAGCATTTTCCGTTTAGTCGAAAAGGATAAGCAATATTTGCAGAAGCCGACTCCTGTGACGATTGGTGACCGCGTTGATTTTTCCAAGCTATTAAATAAGTTTGCCTAAAAAGCCAAATCCCTTTTCATTGGAGATTTGGCTTTTTAGTTATTCAACTTGCGGCATTGTTTAATTAAAGTAATCTTGTTCTAATGATTCAAGATTTTTTAAACTCAGTTCGGCCCATTTGGAGCTGTCATTGGCCAGCTCCTCCTTCATTTTCAGGATTGCCGCCCGCAACGACTCATCATAGTCGGGCATGTCATCGGAAAAAGGCTTGACCATTTGCTTCGTAATGTTTGCTTGTTCCCGGTAGGCGAGCGCACGTCTTTCGTGGAAAAAGACTCCTTCCACTTCGTTCGGGCTATGTAAATCTCCCTGCTTCGGGTGCTTTAAAACAGCAAGGACTCTCACCAAGTAATGCGCTGGCCGAACATCCGTAATCTCCCCTGCATATTTTCCCGACTTATAATGGACGGTTACCTTATCGCCTATTTGTAATTCCATGACTGCACTCCTCCTTTGATTTTAATCTCTAAAAGTGTTATTGGCCTAATAATATGTTATCATAAAAACCTGAATCCAGAGTTTGCAATATTCGGAACGGTCAAACAGGAGTTTCCTGCCGCACTTTGTAAAAAAGACCCGGAGCCTATTGTAAACCCAGCTCCGGCAGAAAGGAAGAAACAAACGATGCTATGGTATGTGCTTTCCCTCTTTTTATATTTTCCCGAAGATAAATCTGAATATATCCCGTCGGTTATTACGCTTGTGATCTTTTTGATTGCGGCAATTTTAACGATGAGATTCATCATCATCGTCTCCAAACGGGAAGCCCGCAAAACGGAGGAGCTTGAAAAAAGAATAACCGGGCAAAACCAACGAAAAGAAGAACATTAACAGGGCTATTCTTCTGTTAATTCCCCAAAAACAAGACGAAAGTAGCTAAGCATAAAGGATAGCTCACCTGAGGAAGTTGAGTTTCTAATATCATATAAATAAAAAAGAATTGACTTTTAAGAGCAGTTTCCGTTATATTAATATTAATTCAATATTCCTTATTAAAAGGGGAGTAGCTGGACAATAAAGTCGTCATTTCGGGATACATATCTCCGGCTTTATTGGCAACCTTACCGTTGTTAGCAAGACCTTTACAGACGTGTGTAAAGGTCTTTTTATATGTTTCGGGGCCTTTACATGAGTAAAGGCCTTTTTTCACTGCTTGCGATCGCAAACAATGCTTTGTTTTCACGGTATAGGGTAATAGAGTATAGGTTCATCCCGCTATTAAACTCGCATAAGAGTTTGCGATTTTGTATCTGCCAGGCCGGTGAAACTTTATTGTCTGCAATTAATAAAATTCAAGGAGGAATTCGTTTATGGATGTATCAATTTTACTGGAATATGGCTGGGTTTTGCTTGTCCTTGTTGCGCTCGAAGGACTGCTGGCTGCTGATAATGCATTGGTTTTGGCTATTATGGTGAAACACCTTCCTGAGGAGGAACGAAAAAAAGCTCTCTTTTATGGTCTCTTTGGCGCTTTTATTTTCCGTTTCGGATCGTTGTTTATCATCTCGTTCCTTGTCGACGTTTGGCAAGTACAGGCCATTGGAGCTCTTTACCTTCTCTTTATCGCCATTAACCATATTGTCCGTAAATTCGTCAAACATAAGGACGGGGCTGAAGTGAAAAAGGAAGAAAAGAAGGGGTCTGGCTTCTGGGCGACTGTTTTTAAAGTTGAATTGGCAGACATTGCATTTGCGGTTGATTCGATTTTAGCCGCTGTGGCGCTGGCTGTGACGCTTCCGGACACGCCACTCCCACACATTGGAGGACTTGACGGCGGGAAATTCCTTGTCATTTTTGCCGGTGGTTTAATCGGTTTAATCATCATGCGCTTTGCGGCCAACTATTTTGTGACACTGTTGCAGCGCAGGCCAGGCCTCGAAATCGCTGCATTTATGATCGTGGGCTGGGTCGGGGTGAAGCTTGCCGTTTACACTCTGTCCCATCCGGCACTCGCTGTTCTACCCGAAGCTTTCGCGAAATCTTCCGAATGGAAAATCAGCTTTTACGTTGTCTTAATCTTAATTGCGCTTGGAGGCTGGTTTTTATCAAAGGATAAGCAAGTCCAGGCCAGTGAAAGAAGCTTATAAAGCATAGTTAAAACCCAAAGGCGCACTGGCCTTTGGGTTTTTGAATTTATGCAAAAGCTTTACTAAAACGCTCTAATCCTTCGATCAGAACATCACGTTGGCAGCCGATGTTCATCCGGACGAATCCTTCCCCGCCCTGGCGAAACTTCGTGCCCGGGTCAAGGGCAAGTTTGCCCTTTTCCAAAAGCCGCTCCCGTAATTGTTCATCTGTTAATCCGAGAGAACGGCAATCAATCCATAACAGGTATGTAGCCTGCGGCTCGATTAATCGAAACCGGGGCAGGCGTTCCTGGAAATACTTTTTGGCGATTTCAACATTTTCCCGCAAATAGTCAAGCAAACTATTAAGCCATGGCTCCCCGTGGCGAAAAGCGGCTTCCATCGCAAGGGTCCCAAACGTGTTTAAAGAGAAAAACCCCTGGCGCTGCTGGGCTTCTTTAAATTGCTGTCTCAGTTTTTCGTTCTTGATGATAATGGCCGCTGCTTGCAGTCCCGCTAAATTAAACGTTTTTGAAGGGGCGATGCAAGTGATGACATGGCTGCTGAATGGCTCAAAGGATGCAATCGGAATATGGCGGTGCGGTGAGAAAACCAAATCGGAATGAATTTCATCGGAAAGAATGAGGCAGCCGTATTTGGCACATAGTCTGCCGATCTCTTTTAGTTCATCTTCATTCCAAACCCGTCCACCCGGGTTGTGCGGGCTGCATAACAGGAATAACTTCACTCCCTGTTTTAAGCATGCCTCAAAATCAGTAAAATTGATCTCGTATTGCGAGCTTGTCAGCTCAAGCGGAGAGTTGACGACGATGCGCTCATTTTTTTCGACCATTTCAAAAAAAGGATAGTATACAGGTGACTGAAGCATCACTTTATCACCGGGAACCGTAAAGGCTTGAATCGCCGTGCTGATTGCCGGAACAACTCCGGATGCATATAACAGCCACGACCGGTTTATTTTCCAATCGTGCCGTTTGTCGAGCCAGCTTTGGATCGCTTCCGAAACAGAAGGCGGCACATAGGTGTAGCCGTAAATACCATGTTCAATTCTTCCTGCCAGCGCTTCCTGGACCTCTTCGGGCGGGCGGAAATCCATATCGGCTACCCACATTGGCAAAAGATCATCCGCACCGAAAACTTCCTTGGTCATTCCCCATTTTACAGAAGCGGTATTAGCCCGATCGATTTTTTCATGAAAATTATAGCCTGCCATCTTGTCACTCTCCATTCAATATTTATCCGCTGATACTAATATGATAAGATATCAACATAAAAAGTGAAAATAATAGGTGATCAAATGCAAACCCAACAAATAAATTTACAGCTTGTTGACGCTTTAAACAGCTGGGATCCTTTTCATTGCGGTGAGGGCGGATATGAGACGGAGATTGCCGATGTAGTCCAGGCCGTTCATGATGAAGATGATGCCAATAAGCTTGCCAGAAAAATTCAGGGCATATACGAGTTTTCCTTTGAACAAATCATTCCGCTCAACGACTGCAAAAAAATTGCAGCCGAATTGCTGGAAATTAAGGGCCGGGGATCCTGCTCAATTTAGTTGCGTAAAAGGCTGACCGGATCGAACGCCGGCCAGCATTTTTGCATGCAAAACGAGAATCTTCAACCCGTAAGAAACTTCTTAATATGATGATAAACCTCGGCGGGTCTTTCTTCGGGAACAAGATGCCCGGTATCTTTTAAGACGATCAGCTTGGAATGCTGTAAATCTTTATGCAATTTCCTGCCGACGCGGAGCGGAACAACCTTGTCATGCTCACCCCAGATCAAAAGACACGGGGTCTCAATTTGCCTGAGAACATTGGATGTTAAATCACCTTCCCGGTCGCGGATCATTCTCGTTAAAGCTTTGAAAATATTTTCGTCCAGGAAAGGCTGGAGATATCCGTTCTCCATTTCCTCATCAATCAGCGATCGGTTATGGACGACATTCTCCAAATTGTTTCTCAGTCCCGATTTTTCAAGGCGCCGCTTCACAAATACATGGAAAAACGGAAGATAGCTGGAAAATATAAGCGGCATTTTTGAAGGGCTGAGATATCCGGAGCTGCATAGCAAAACCGCTTTTTCCGCAAGACCCGGGCGGAAGTGCAGCATATTTAACGTGATTTGCCCGCCCATCGAGTGGCCAATAATGTTGAATTTATCAATATTAAGCGACTCCAGCAGGCCGACGATCGTCAGAGCGATATTTTGATACGAGTAATGAAAGTTGCGCGACTTGCCGCTTTTTCCAAACGGGGGGAAATCTATGGAGATTACGCTGTAATCATTCTTCAGCAGCGGGACTAACCTGCGAAAGCTGAAACTCGAAGAGAGAAACCCGTGCAGCAACACGACGGTTTCGCAAGACTGTGGATTTCGGTAATACTCATAATAAACGTCATTTCCGTTAATTCTTTTTGTTTCCGCTGCAGCAGTTGGTACCATTTTGATCTTCTCCTTGGAAATCTTTTTACCGTTAATTTCCCTTAGCTTTTCCACTATACACATAAAAGATTATCATTTTCTAAAATAATTACAGTAGTAATTTAAAAACATCATCTGGAGAGTATTGTTTTTACAAAAAATAAATACATAGTTTATTTTTAAAAAATAAATAAAAGGAAGCTATTTTTGAATGGAAATTTTGCTATAATGAACATATTTTATAAAGCAGAATTGAGGGATGGTTTCGATGCATTTAACCGATAAGGAATTGGAGATTGTCGAAATATTGGAAAAGGATGCGAGAACGCCGGTTGCTGACCTTGAAAAAATGGTTGGTTTGAAAGAAGGGAAAGCAGAAGAACTTCTTGCTAAATTAGAAGAAGCGAAGGTTATTGTCCGCTATGCGTCCGTCATCGACTGGTCGAAAGTGCAGGGCCATGAAGGTGTAACAGCGATGATTGATGTAAAGGTAACGCCGAAGCGGGGAGTCGGATTTGACGGGGTAGCCGAGAGGATTTACCGCTTTAAAGAGGTGAAATCGGTTTATTTAATGTCCGGGGCCTATGATCTGTCCGTGATTGTCGAAGGCAGGTCGATGAATGAAGTAGCCGGATTTGTATCGGAAAAGCTGTCAACTTTGGAATCCGTCATTTCGACGACGACGCACTTTATATTGAAGAAATATAAACATGATGGCACGGTATTTGAACAACAAGATGAAGATAAGCGGATTGTGGTGTCGCCTTGATGAAGCAAAAGACTGCATTTGTATCGAAAACCGTCGGACAGTTGAAGCCTTCTGGAATCCGCCGCTTTTTTGATCTTGCCGCCGGAATGGAAGGAGTCATTTCACTCGGGGTCGGGGAGCCGGATTTTGTTACCTCATGGTCTGTAAGAGAAGCAGCGATTCTTTCTCTTGAACAAGGCTATACTTCCTATACAGCCAATGCCGGGTTATTGGAACTTCGCGAAGAGATTAGTTTTTACATGGAGAACCAATTTGGAGTTCGCTATGCTCCCGGTTCAGAAATTATTGTGACAGTCGGAGCAAGCCAGGCTCTTGATATTGGGCTGCGGGCGGTGCTCGATCCCGGTGATGAAGCGATCGTCATTGAACCGTGTTTTGTTTCCTATGCGCCGCTGGTGACAATGGCTGGAGGAGTGCCTGTCCATGTCCAATCATTGAAGGAAAATGATTTTAAAATCCTGCCTTCCCAGCTGGAAGAGGCGGTCACGGAAAGAACGAAAGTCATCATGCTATGCTCCCCAAATAACCCGACGGGAACCTTGTTAAGTCCAAGTGAGCTTGAAGGGATTGCTGCTTTTGCGGAGAAGCATGATTTGCTAGTTTTGTCCGATGAAATTTATGCTGAGCTTGTTTATGATGAAAAATATGTTTCGATGGCTGCCATCAGTCGCATGCAGGAACGGACGATCGTTGTATCCGGCTTTTCAAAGGGGTTTGCGATGACAGGCTGGCGGCTCGGATTTGTCTGTGCCCCTGAAGAAATATGTGCGGCGATGCTGAAAATCCATCAATATGCGATGATGTGCGCTCCAACGATGGCGCAGCATGCGGCAATCGAAGCATTAAGAAATGGCAGCGGAGATGTTGAAGAAATGCGTAAAAGCTACCGGCGCAGGCGCAATTACTTTGTCCACTCCTTAACGGAAATCGGCCTTGACTGCCATGTTCCAGGCGGAGCATTCTATGCTTTTCCATCAATAGAAAGAACGGGGCTTTCTTCAGAGCAATTCGCAGAGCAGCTGCTGCTAATGGAAAAGGTTGCTGTCGTTCCGGGCAATGTGTTCGGGGAAAGTGGGGAAGGACATGTGCGCTGCTCATATGCTTCTTCAATGGAACAGCTCCAGGAAGCACTGAAACGAATCAATCGCTTTGTCAGCTCGATTTGTTAAGTTTAAGCAAAAAAAAGAGGCTTAACCATTCAGGTTAACCTCAACAAAAAAGGGGGGAATACTAGAAAGCCTTACGGTATCATGCTTTCCAGTCCCTCTTTTTTTTATACGTCGTTTTTTATTTTTTGTATTTGATCTCATAAAGCATTTGCATAACACGAAGAAAATCATCTTCAGTGAATTCCTTAGCTTTTCGAAGAATCAGCTTTGCTTTTTTTGTGCCAATTTCTTTTACTAGCTGTTCTATTTCATGATCGATGCCGGAAGGATTTGTTTGATAGGCTTTTTCAAGCAGTTCCGATGCGGGCACATCAAGGGCTGTAGAGATTTTTAAAATAGTTTGTATGTCGGGAAGCTGCTCCCCTGCTTCATATTTTTCAATTGTTGCCGTTCCCACTCTGACCTTGATTGCGAGCTCCTTTTGACTTAAATTAAGTCTTTCCCGGCATGTTCTAATATTTTCACCAATTGCGGACATCGCTCTCTCTCCTTTCAAGGACCTGTTCTAAGTTTATTTTATCATGAAGGCAACCGGATTCCGGATGTTCCAGGTGAACATTCAGTTACATAATCCTGCACGATTTTCATAACCGGTGATTCTTTTGGAAAGTCCGGTATTTCTGCTCATATGGATGTAGAGAGGCGGGAGTTTTTTCGAATGGATCATTCGCGTTTAACTCAGCGGAAAATGTGGAAAAAACTTAATATCCTTTTGATAACAGGTTCCTTCTGTGATATAATTTTTAATTGCGTATAAAAAAGAGTAAATAAATTTATATCTAGGAGTGTTTCCATGTCAGAAAAAATTGAAACAGGAAGTGTCGTAACAGGAAAGGTCACTGGTATTCAACCATATGGTGTGTTCGTGGCACTGGATGAAAATACCCAAGGACTTGTTCATATTTCAGAAATTACGCACGGATATGTAAAAGATATTAACGAACATTTAAAGGTGGGAGATGAAGTAAAGGTTAAAGTGTTGTCAGTCGACGAAGCGGCAGGCAAAATCGGTCTTTCAATCCGTGCAACAGAAGAAGCTCCTGCCGAACAGGCTGCCAAACCGAAAAGAACACGCAAGCGCCAGCCTGCTCTGCAACAGCAAACAGATGAATCACCGCAAGGATTCAATACGTTGAAAGACAAGCTGGAAGAGTGGATCGAGCAGTCACAGCGCGAAGATTTAATTAAAAAGTAAGTTGGAAAAAACCGGGGATAACCCGGTTTTTTGTTATGAACAAGGCTGCATTTTACCGTTTAATAAAGCTTATTTTCGCATAAATCGCTATTTTTTTGCTTAAAACCCATCTTCAAACAAAAGACGGTCTGCGTTACAATGAGATGGAGAGATTAACGCCGGGTCGACAAGCATACATGGCAGACTGAAAAGTTTTTCGGCAGGCTAAGCGAAGAGGGGAATGGAGGAATTCAAGAATGACAGAAACGAAAAGTCAGGAGTTAATTGAACAAACAGAAAAATATGGAGCCAACAATTATCATCCACTGCCAATTGTCATTTCAAAAGCGGAAGGTGTCTGGGTGGAAGATCCGGAAGGCAACAAATACATGGATATGTTAAGTGCTTATTCAGCTCTTAATCAGGGACACCGCCATCCGCGCATCATCAAAGCCTTAAAAGACCAGGCGGACAAGGTAACCTTGACTTCGCGCGCATTCCATAATGATCAGCTTGGCCCGTGGTATGAAAAGATTTGTGAACTGACAAATAAAGAAATGGCGCTTCCGATGAATACGGGGGCAGAAGCGGTTGAAACCGCGATCAAAGCGGCCCGCCGCTGGTCTTATGATGTGAAAGGCGTTGCTGAAAATAAAGCTGAAATTATTGCCTGCACCGGGAATTTTCACGGCCGGACCATGACGGCTGTTTCACTTTCATCAGAGGAAGAATATAAACGCGGGTTCGGTCCGCTGCTCCCAGGCATAAAACTAATTCCTTACGGTGACCTGGAAGCGCTCAAAAATGCGATTACTCCAAACACAGCCGCTTTTTTAATTGAGCCGATACAGGGCGAAGCAGGAATTATGATTCCGCCGGAGGGCTTTATGAAGCGGGCATATGAGCTTTGTAAACAAAATAATGTCTTACTTATTGCAGACGAAATTCAGTCAGGCTTAGCCCGCTCCGGGAAGATGTTTGCTTGTGAATGGGAAGACGTCGTCCCTGACATGTACATTCTCGGAAAAGCACTTGGCGGCGGAGTCTTTCCTATTTCATGTGTCGTGGCAAATAAAGATGTGCTTGGAGTATTTAATCCAGGCTCGCATGGTTCAACTTTTGGCGGAAACCCGATGGCTTGTGCGGTTTCAATAGCTTCACTCGATGTCCTGATCGATGAGAATTTGGCCGAACGCTCGAAAAAGCTTGGCGACTATTTCATATCAAAGCTAAGAGAGATTCATAATCCAATCATCAAGGACGTTCGCGGCCGGGGCTTATTTATCGGAGTCGAACTAAAGGAACCTGCAAGAAAATATTGCGAGCAATTGAAAGAAGAAGGTTTGCTCTGCAAGGAAACCCATGATACAGTGATTCGCTTTGCTCCTCCGCTAGTAATCAGCGAAGAAGAGCTTGACTGGGCAATAGAGCGAATTAAAAAAGTTTTAAGCTAACATAAAGAAAACGCCTGGCAATTTTGCAAGGCGTTTCTTTATGTTTTTAAAAGGTTAACGGCTGGGACTTGTTCCTGCCTGGCGCTCGGCCTCTTCACTAGGGGCGAAAAGAAGACCCAGATTGATAAGACCGGCAATCCCTACTAAACCGTAAATAATTCGTGATAAGGCAGAATCCTGACCGCCGAATATAGCTGCAACTAAATCAAATTGGAAAAAACCGACTAAACCCCAGTTGATCGCACCAATGATAGTAAGTACTAGAGCAATACGTTGAATCGTACTCATGAAAGGTTCCTCCTTTTTATTGGATTCTTTTATAGATTGATACAGCCTTACATAAATTATTCATATACGGCTTTGTTTTTTGTTTACCCGGGGTGATGAGCAGAAAACGTCTTTTTTGCATTGCGGGCACAATGGGGGGATAATAGAAAAAAAGGAGGTTGAATTGTTTTGCAAAACTTTACATATTGGAACCCTGTAAAATTAATTTTTGGGAAAAACCAACTGGAGCAGTTAAAAAATGAGATTCCCCAATACGGAACAAAAGTGTTGCTTGTATATGGCGGCGGAAGTATTAAGAGAAGCGGATTATATGACAGAGCGGTCAAGCTTTTGAATGAAATTGGTGCAGATATTCACGAATTATCTGGTGTAGAACCCAATCCACGCCTGTCCACCGTTCATAAAGGCGTAGACATTTGCAAAAAGGAAAAAATTGATTTCATATTGGCTGTTGGCGGCGGCAGTGTGATCGATTGTACAAAAGCGATCGCAGCAGGTGCAAAGTACGATGGAGATGCATGGGATCTTGTTACGAAAAAAGCGGCTGCTGAAGATGCGCTGCCGTTTGGAACTGTACTGACACTTGCCGCAACTGGATCTGAAATGAACTCCGGCTCGGTTATTACGAATTGGGAAACGAATGAAAAATATGGCTGGGGCAGCCCGGCTGTGTTCCCAAAATTTTCTGTTCTTGAACCGGAAAATACTTTTACAGTGCCGAGAGACCAAACGGTTTACGGGATTGTTGATATGATGTCGCATGTGTTCGAACATTATTTTCATCTCGAGGAAAATACGCTTCTCCAGGATCGCATGTGTGAATCTCTATTGATTACCGTGATGGAAACAGCGCCAAAACTTTTAGAAGATCTGGAAAACTATGAGCACCGGGCAACGATTCTCTACTGTGGAACAATGGCATTGAACGGAATGCTTTCAATGGGTTATCGCGGCGATTGGGCAACCCACAACATCGAGCACGCTGTATCTGCCGTATATGATATTCCTCATGGCGGCGGACTCGCTATTTTGTTCCCAAATTGGATGAAGCACAATCTTAAAGTCAAGCCGGAACGCTTTGCCCAGCTCGCTGTTCGGGTGTTCGGCGTCAATCCTGAAGGAAAAACGGCTGAAGAAACAGCACTCGAAGGAATTGAAAAGCTTCGAGAATTCTGGAACAGCATTGGCGCTCCTTCCCGCCTGGCCGATTATGATATCGATGACAGCCAATTGGATGTGATGGCAGACAAAGCAATGGTTAATGGGGAGTTCGGCAACTTTAACAAGCTGAACCGGGAGGATGTCCTCGCAATTTATAGAGCTTCTTTATAAGTATTCTCTGGAAGGATTCAGCATCGATGCTGGGTCCTTTTTTTAGAGTAAAAAATATGTCATAATTGGATGCGCTTACATTATCGGCTGTTTCTTGATATTCCGAACAGCATTCGTTAAAGTGGTAAATGAATAAATACGAGGAGGATCATATATGACTCACGTTCGTTTTGATTACTCGAAAGCATTAAGTTTCTTTGGCGAACATGAACTTACATACTTAAGAGATCAGGTAAAGGTTGCCCATCATTCCCTTCACGAGCAAACGGGAGCGGGCAGCGACTTTTTAGGCTGGATTGACCTGCCTGTTGATTATGATAAAGAAGAGTTCTCACGCATTCAAAAAGCGGCAGAAAAAATTAAAGCGGATTCCGACGTCTTGCTTGTGATCGGCATCGGCGGTTCCTACCTGGGCGCCCGGGCCGCAATCGAGATGCTGCAACACAGCTTTTATAATGCACTTCCAAAAGAAAAAAGAAGCACGCCGCAAATCTTGTTTGTCGGCAACAACATTAGCTCCACGTATATGAAGGATGTTATCGATCTGCTCGAGGGCAAAGACTTCTCAATTAACGTCATTTCAAAATCGGGCACGACTACGGAACCGGCGATTGCCTTCCGGATTTTCCGCAAGCTTTTGGAAGAAAAGTACGGCGTCACGGAAGCCCGTAAACGCATCTATGCGACAACAGACAGAGAAAGAGGTGCGTTAAAAACTCTGGCCTCTGAAGAAGGATACGAGTCCTTTGTTATTCCTGATGACGTCGGCGGCCGCTACTCGGTACTAACCGCTGTAGGTTTGCTGCCGATTGCCGCAAGCGGGGCAGATATTGAAGCGATGATGCAGGGTGCTGCGAAGGCGCGGGAGGATTTCAGCCATTCCGAGCTTGAAGAAAACGCTGCTTACCAATACGCGGCTGTGCGCAATATCCTTTATAACAAAGGAAAATCGATCGAAATGCTCGTGAACTATGAACCGGGGCTTCAATATTTCGCAGAATGGTGGAAGCAGCTGTTTGGCGAAAGCGAAGGGAAAGACCAAAAAGGAATTTTCCCTTCATCCGCCAACTTTTCTACCGACCTTCATTCGCTGGGACAATATGTACAGGAAGGGCGCCGCGACCTGTTTGAAACGATCATTAAGGTTGAAAAACCGCGCCATGAACTGACGATTGAAGCGGCAGACAGTGACCTGGACGGCTTGAATTATCTTGCCGGCAAAAGCGTTGATTTCGTCAACAACAAAGCGTTTGAAGGAACGATGCTTGCCCATACAGATGGAGGCGTTCCAAATTTAATTGTTTCAATTCCGCAGCAGGATGAATACACTTTCGGCTACCTTGTCTATTTCTTTGAAAAGGCTTGTGCAATGAGCGGCTATTTATTGGGGGTCAATCCATTCGACCAGCCCGGTGTGGAAGCTTATAAAGTGAATATGTTTGCGCTGCTTGGCAAGCCGGGTTTTGAAGAAAAGAAAGCGGAGCTTGAAAAACGCTTAAAATAACGTGCTTAGAAAAAGTTCATGAAAACCACCCAATTGGAGAACCTAAGGGAAAAGCTCCGAAAGGGTGGATTTTTTATGATTGAAATTCCGTCCAAAGCCGAGGGAATGCATGTTGACCTATATAAGCTTGAAAGGCTGCTAAAGCCGCTCGGCTATGCGATTGGCAGTGGCTGGGACTACGACCATGGCTATTTTGATTATAAAATTGATAATGACGGCTATCAGTTTTTGCGCGTGCCATTCCGGGCGATTGACGGCCAGCTTGATTCAAACGGCTGTACGGTGGCGATAGAAAGGCCGTTCCTTCTTTCCCATAAATACCAGCGGGATATTGATGATGATGGCGTCGCGGGCAATATGACAGCGGCATTCAACCAGTTTTCCGAGCCTGTCGACAAAGATGCGGATTTTCCCGAAAAGTATGTCGATATCGGAAAATCGCTCGTGAATGAGCTGGAATCGACCTTGCTTGCAGAATAGGCATCGATGCGGCTAACTGATAATCTCAAGCAGCTGATCGTTATGTTCAATTGTAAAAGGATGGGGAGGGTTAATAAATGTTTCTTTGCCTCTTTTTACTCCCACGATTAATATCCCTTTAGCGAGCATTTCTGCCGCAGCTTCCAGAAATGTTTTGCTGATTAAATCGTCCGTTGCCCTACTGAAAGTCAGCCTGCTTCCTTCAAGCTCGCTGAGCAGCTCGAGGATGGAGCCCATTTTTTCCCGAGAGGTCAGGCTGTGGATCATCACAAAGCTTGTCAGGTTATTTGTCCGGATAATTTCATCAGCTCCGGCGCGTTTTGCATTGGCAACTTGTTCCGACGTTAGAATCTCGACAATGCACGTCAGCTCGGGGCGGATCCCTTTTATCGTCAATAGAGTTAAAATTGAATTCATATCAGCTTGAAGCTCATCTTTATTTTGATCAGCTGTAATTAACACCTTGTCAGCGTTATTTATATTAGCTCTATGGAGAACCTCATCCTGGTGGGCCCTTCCCTTTATAAAATGAAGCTGCCTCATGGATAAAGGCTTTTTCTTCAGTGTCTCATCAATCAAAATGATGTCCATATGTTTGTCAGTGTTTAAAATGCTTTGAATGATTTCCCTTGACCGTTCATTCCAGCCAATCATGATAATATGTCCCATGCCCCGATATACTGCCTTCCCTTCGATATATTCATTATGCTTTTTAACGGTTGTCGCCGTAATCGTGACAAAATAGGATGACAACAAACCCGCCCCGATGAGAATAAGCAGGATGCCGACGATTCTCCCACCAATACTTTCAGGTGAATAATCACCATAGCCAACAGTCGAAGCGGTGATAATCGCCCACCAAATTCCATCAAAAATGGACGGGAAATTTTGCGGCTCGATCAAATGAATAATTGCGCCAAAAGTAATGATCACAAGCAGGGCGATCAGCAAAATCCGGATAATGAGCGGCAGACGTAAAAAATTCGAATAAAAATGATGCTGCAAGCTCCTTCACCTCGAAAAAGGGATTATGAAACCATTATTGACGAAAAGCATCAATAAGATAATCTGTACCCGGTTTTTATAATCCGAAACAGTTAAAGTTCCTTTTTCCTTGAAATAAACGCAAAATAAGTTTTTTTATGAAAAAAGTAAAGATAACGATCATTCCTTTACTTATTATTAAGGTAAAGGTACAATAATTGTAAAGGCATTAAATATTCTTAAACAATACAAGAAAGTACAATGAGAAGGTCAATAAATGGATAACGAAAAAGAACTTAAACAGGAGGCGAGATTATATGGCGGATAAGAAGAAAGTAAATCAAAAAGGCGTCACCGGTTACTCAAAATCTTATTCTTCAACACTTTCCTCGAAAAATCAGGTAACCATTCCGATGACAATCAGGGAGGCTACAGGAGCCGAGCCAGGAGACCAAATCATCTTTGTTTTAGGAGAGGATTACGAGGTTCGGGTTGAAGTGAAGAAGAAAGATTCTCTCTTATCGCTATTTGGTTCAATGCCTCCGAAAGAAGGCACTAAACCTATGGAGTGGGATGCGATAAGAAAGCAAGCGCGAGAGGAATTGGTTTCTCCCGATAACTAGGGTGAAAGCGGGTTGATGGAAATGTATCTTCTAGATACAAATATTATTGTACGATTTCTAACAAATGACGACGAAAAACAATCGCCTGCAGCATATAGCCTGTTTGAAAAAGCGGTAAATGGAAAAATAACATTGCTATTGGAGCCATTAGTAATAGCAGAGTGCTGCCGGGTCCTCGAATCTAAAAGATACAGTTACGCAAAAAAGGATATTGCCGATAAATTAAGCCAGTTAATTTCAGCTCCGAGTGTGAAAATGAACAATGAGGCTATTGTCCAAAAAGCGCTCTCCGATTTTAGTGAATTTGGAGTTGATTTTGTTGATGCTTATATGGCAGCGTATGTTTATTTTTCAAGTGGGATTAACGCTGTTATTACCTGGAATGAAAAGGATTTTAAAAAAATTAACGCTGAATTTCTTACACCTGATATGATCATAACAGTTGATGATGAAGCCTAAAAGATTATTCTCTTTCAGGCTTTTTTTTGTAAATTACAGTTTTAAATTTTTTACCTAATAGAGTCATTTTGAAAAATTTTATGAACGAAAAGGATAAACGAGATATTTCGACGATTCTTCATTAATAATGCTTTGAATCGGACGATTTAAAATGTTTGAAATGGCGACCTTCGGCACATCCCGGAGGTTTTTCTTTTTTCTTTTGCTGCAGAGGTGGAAAAGACAGCAAAGAACCTGTTATTCTTATTAAGGAATGGCCTTTACATAATTGAGGATGTCTGAGGAGGAACCGAAATGGTACGATTTGGAGTTATCGGTACAAACTGGATTACAGAAGAATTTATTAAAGGGGCAAGCGAAGTAGAGGATTTTGTTTTAACTGCGGTGTATTCGCGGACAGAAGAAAAGGCTAAGGAATTTGCAGGGAAATTTGGGGTTATCCATACTTTTACTGATTTAGAAACAATGGCGTCAAGCGGGGAAATTGACGCAGTATATATTGCAAGTCCGAACGCACTGCACGCAAAACAGGCGATCACCTTCATGAATCATGGCAAGCATGTGTTATGTGAAAAGCCGATTGCTTCGAATAGCAAGGAGTTAGCAGAAATGGTGACGGCCGCAAAGAAAAACGGCGTGCTGCTTATGGAGGCGTTGAAATCGACACTGGTCCCGAATTTTAAAGCGGTCCAGGAAAACCTTGCTCAAATCGGCACAGTCAGAAGGTATTTCGCCAGCTATTGCCAATACTCATCCCGATATGATGCCTACAAATCAGGAAATATTTTAAATGCATTTAAGCCCGAATTTTCGAACGGGGCGATCATGGATATAGGCATTTATTGTGTTTATCCGCTTGTCGTATTGTTTGGAAAACCGGATGAAATAAAGGCAACCGGACTGATACTTGAATCAGGAGTCGATGGTGAAGGCAGCGTGGTGCTGAAGTATAAAGACATGGACGCAGTGATCATGTATGCAAAAATCACGAACTCCACCCTTCCGACCGAAATCCAGGGGGAAAATGGCAATATTGTCATTGATAAGATCAATATTCCCGAAAAAGCAGAAATCCACTATCGAGATGGCTCGATCGAAAATATTACCAGGAATCAGGATAACCATTCAATGTACTATGAGGCCAAGGAATTTATTGACTTAGTCCAAAGCGGAAAGACAGAATCTCAAACAAACTCCCTGGCAAACTCTGTGGCAGTGATGGAAATTCTTGATGAGATCCGGCGCCAGATCGGTGTCGTCTTTCCTGCTGATAAATAGGCTGGCTTGAATGTAATAAAGGCGGCCTCCCTCCGGGGGGACGCCTCTTACACACATTTTCAGGCAATGCTTAGCGGTTGATCAACTCATATATATCTGCCGGAACAAACAAATATCTACGAAATCGACAGCACATAACTAAACTCCAACTATTCATGCCTAAAGCTATAACATTTATCACTAAATGGCAGTGCTTTTTAAAGAAATGGGGAATTGCATATGGATGTCCGTCAGACAAGGATGGGGGTTTTCCGCAGGTTCGTCCTGAATAATCGATTCGTGCTTTTCTTGTTGGTTTTACTGTTAATCGGGTTAAATATTCTCGTCTTTACGAAAGTATCGTTTATTTTCACTCCTATTGTGGTGTTATTAAAAACGGTCCTGCTGCCCATCATAATGACTGCTGTCGTCTATTACTTATTGAATCCAATTGTCGATTTCATGGAGAGATTCAAGATAAAACGGGTTTATTCCATTCTCATGCTATTTCTGGTCATCATTGGGGTTCTGACGATTTTAATCGTATCTGTTATCCCTTTCCTGCGGGATCAGGTGTTGAGCCTTATTTATAGCTTCCCGCAATATGCCAGAGATGTTGAATCACTGACAAAGCAAATTCTCGGCAGCGAATTTGTTAATCAGGCGCAAAGGACATTAAATATAAATGTCGCTGATTTGTCCAGCAATCTTTCCCGCCAGGCAACGACGTTAATTGAAAATACGTGGACAGGGATCGGAAGCTTTGTCGGAGCGGTTAAGGATTTTATTTTAGCGGTCATAACCCTGCCGTTCATCTTGTTTTATTTATTGAAGGATGGAGATAAGCTGCCAGAGTATATCCGAAGCTTACTGCCTGTATCGCTGCGCAAACAGACTGCAACGGTCATGCAGGAAATGAATAATAAAATCAGCTCCTATATCCGCGGGCAGATCATCGTCAGCTTCTGCATCGGGATTCTGCTGTTTATCGGGTTCTTAATCATCGGTCTCGATTATGCATCCGTATTAGCCCTTATCGCTGCTTTTACAAGCATTGTCCCGTATCTTGGGCCGGCGATCGCGATTACGCCCGCCTTGATTATTGCGATTGTCACATCCCCATTCATGCTTCTTAAGCTCATCATTGTTTGGACAATTGTACAATTAATCGAAGGCAAGTTTATCTCACCACAGATCATGGGCAGGAATCTTCATATCCACCCAATTACAATTATTTTTGTGATCTTAACGGCCGGGAACTTGTTTGGCCTGGTAGGAATCCTGTTGGCAGTTCCGGGCTATGCGATTTTAAAGGTGATTGTCACCCATCTTTTTGAGTGGTTTAAACACCGCAGCAACCTTTATGAAAAAAAAACTGGATCGAGTTCGGACATTTAATCCCGAGCGTCAATATAGGGAAAAGTACGATTTTTGCCTTTATCGGAATGATAAAGGCAATTTTGCTTTAATACATCCCGACTTTCTCTTTGTTTATTCTAACTCCCTTCAAAGATTGTTAATAATTTTGTCATAAATTATGGATATGATAAAAACAGAAAATAACAATATTTGTGTTAGAAGATAGAGGAGGAAATGAGCATGACAGACTTTAATGATTCACGCGAAAATGATAATAGCAAAAAGAAAAACATATTCAACAAGGCAAAGATAAAAAATGTATTTTCGCTGTTATCAGCAGGGGTGGCAGGCTCAATGCTGACCTTGACATTGGCTGCCAATACGGATCTGCTTCAGACCCTGGATTTAGCCGAAAATCCTCAAGCAGCAGCGAGCACTGAAAAAACTGAAACCAACCAAGACAACAGCAATATTGTCCCGGTAGCTGCAAAAAATTCATCAGCTTCGATTGCCGATATTGTCGAAAGCTCATCGAAGGCGATTGTTGGAATCGTCAATCTGCAGGAACAGCAAGGTTATTTTGCAAATACCCAGGAAAATGCCCAACGTGGTTCAGGTTCGGGTGTCATTTTTAAAAAAGATAAAGACAGTGCCTATATCGTCACCAATAACCATGTGATAGAAGGAGCGGAAGAAATTGAGATATCTTTATATGATGGGGAAAAGACAACGGCGGAATTAATCGGGGCCGATGCCTTGACGGACCTTGCCGTCTTGAAAATGGATGCCAAGTATGCCGATTCCGTTATTAAATTCGGTGATTCATCAACATTAAGACCGGGGGATCAAGTGCTGGCGATAGGAAATCCGCTCGGTCTTGATTTATCCCGGACAGTTACCCAGGGGATTGTCAGTGCGGTCGATCGAAGCATTTCTGTCCCTACCTCAGCAGGTGAATGGGATTTAAATGTGATCCAGACAGATGCTGCGATTAACCCTGGAAACAGCGGGGGAGCACTGATTAACACGCAGGGCGAAGTGATCGGGATTAACAGCCTGAAAATTTCCCAGAACGGTGTGGAGGGGCTGGGTTTTGCGATCCCGAGTAACGACCTTCTCCCAATTGTCGAAGAAATCATCGAAAACGGCAAGGTGGTACGGCCATATCTTGGAGTCGGCTTGGCCGATTTAGAAGAAATTCCAAGGCATTATTTGCAGAATGTGCCTGAGAGCGTTAATAAGGGAGCGATCGTTGCCAATATTGATCCAGACTCTGCAGCTGCCAAAGCAGGCCTGCAAGTAGAGGATGTGATAGTTGCCATCAACGATACAGAAGTGACAAATTCGAAAGATTTAAGAAAATACTTATATACAAATCTTAAGGTCGGCGACAAAATCGAGTTAAAAGTTTATCAAGCAGGAAGCTTAAAAACCATTCCAATAACGTTAACAAGTAACAACAAATAATTTTTAACGAGCGTAACAGGAAGCAAAGGTCCGCTTCCTGTTTATTATCATTTTTACGGTTTGTTCACATGCCCATCAAGCTAAGATAAATCATTACCAGTAAAATGAAACGCTATTCTTTCTGTAATATGATGGAAGGGATGGTGTTTTTTATGTGTGCGAGGTCCCAAATGAACTTACTCTGTTTTCTCAGGAATTACAACGCATATACTCCCACAGCTGATCACAGTATTAAATGCGTTTAAAATAACAAAGGTTTGCAATAAGCCCTTTTTATACTATAAAATTTAACACTATTGTTTAATAAACCCATAAAAACCCGTTTAATATTTGTCTATATTTAGACATTTCTGTTAATTCAAATAAATATATTCGTAAATTGCAATATTAAATGCAACACTTAGTGAAACCGCACCCCATTAAGGGATAGG
>NZ_PGUZ01000020.1 GCF_002860165.1 Bacillus sp. V3-13
AAGATTAGCTCTTAAATAAAATAAATTAACGTTGACGTTTTTGCTTGCTTGTTCAGTTTTCAAAGAGCAATTTTTAACTCATTCGCCGTTCAAGGCGACTTTATTAATATATCATTTTGACAATGTTATGTCAACAACTTTATTCAAGAGAATATCTCCGCCACTACCGAGTTATTCATCAACCCTTGACAGCGACGTTTACTAATATACCAGGATGCAAAAACAAAGTCAACACCCTAATAAAGAAAATCGTGTTAAACTTTATCCCTTTTTAATTGTGTTTTCGTCGGCATATATTTAATGCATTCATAAGGATCAGCGATACGTTTAAATAAAGTAAATAATAAATAATACCTTTCCTGCATCGCCCGTTTTATAAGTGGTTCAATCCGCTCATCATTCCGGTCGAATATAATTTCATCCATTTCTCTCTTTAATAAATACTGCAGCTCTTTCTGTTCTTTTTCATTTATGATCATTCCAAGCATTCCAACACTTCCTTTCCAATACTTCAGTTCTTCTAGTGTTTTCGAATATCTTCTATTTTATAAACACAGTTTTTGATCATATTCATTTTTTCCGCGCATAGGATGTAGACAAGGAGTGCATTGGACGAGGTGAAGGATATGAATTTCTTTTTTGTCTTGAATGGAAAATCTGTAAAACAGTTTATGCTCATCGTTTTTGCTGCTTTTTTTACTGCCTGGTTTTTGTATATGGAATCGATTGTTCAAATTCCTGCTTTTTCGGGGAAGGATGGACCAAAGGCTGTTTTCAAAGGGGAAAAGGATATTGCATTGACCTTTAACATCGGCTGGGGTGATGAGAAGGCCGAACCAATTCTGGACACTTTAAAAACGGAAAATATTAAAGCCGCAACATTTTTCCTTTCCGGTTCCTGGGCAGAACGACATCCGGATTTAGTCAACCGCATCGTTAAAGAAGGCTTTGAAATCGGGATGCTCGGATATGCCTATAAGGATTACACCGATTTAGAAGAACCTGAAATCAGAAAGGACCTGATCCTTGCCAAAGAGGCATTTAAAAAATTAAATGTTAAAAACATCAAATTAATGAGGCCTCCAACCGGACACTTTGATCAAAAAACATTAAAAATAGCTGATCGGCTTGGGCTTACAGTTGTTCACTGGAGTGTGAACTCAAACGATTGGCAAAATCCCGGAATTGAAGTAATTCGCCAGAATGTCTCCAAAGCGAAAAAGGGCGATATTGTTCTTTTACACGCCTCCGATTCTGCCAAGCAAACAGCTGAAGCACTGCCGCTTATTCTCACGGATATTCGGCAAAAAGAGCTTAAGTTTGTCAGTGTCTCAGAAATGATCATGAATGGAGAGGCCGAATCAAAAGAAATCAAATAACGATAAAAGCCGTCCGATATTATTTGGACGGCTTTTTCTGAAGTTGCTGCCTATGCAGCTCCGAGCTTTCGTTTAGCTTATGAAGAATTAACAATTGATAGGCATTACAAACCAACAATGGAAAAAGCATTAAATAGAGCCAGCCTTCTTCATTCACTCGCAGGGCCGGCACCCATTCAACCGTTGTCACGACTGTCATGAAAAATAAAGCCGGGATAAAAGCCGCTCTATTCGTTTGTCTTGCCTTCATATTTGCCACGACTAAACCGACGAGCAGAATAAACACTGCCACTAACGTATAAGGAAGAATACTTTCTCCTTTACCAAAGGCCTGATATCGAAAATATACAAGGTCAAACAATACGAACGCAATCAACACCACTTGCACAGGAGCCCATATCGCCTTAAATATTCCAAGGCCAAAACGGTGTATCGTTAAGTACGCAAAAAATCCCATCTGACTGATAATACTGAAAATCAGCCCGACGCCAATTAACCAAAACAATATCGATAAAATTTCAATTAGATCAAAGTCAATGAATATGGATTTGAATTCATCCCAACGGACAATAAATCCGACAATCCCGGTTGTAATCCCGCCAATTAATAGCGTGGACATAAATAACCTTACCAAATTACGGCTAGTCACAAGCTTTCCCCCATACGATTCAACATTCACTCCTGATTGTACCAAACTAAAGCTTGAAAAATCTAGGTATTCGGTTTTAAACGCATATTTTTTCTCCTTTTTTCTCATCATAAAACCATGGATAGTAATGCGAAAGGAGCTTAAATATGAACCGAATTTATCACCTGCTCCTGCCTTTTCTTGTAATAGCTCTAATTTCAGGCTGTGCGCAAAATGAGTCAGGCGGCGGTCAAGTTGATTATGAAGAAACAAAGAAAATGGTTGTCGATATATTACAAACAGACGATGCAAAAAAAGCAATTGAAGAGATTATGACGAGTGATGGCATGAAGCAAAATCTTGTCATGGACCAAGCAGTGGTTTCTGATACGATCACCACTACATTAACATCTGACAAAGGAACCGATTTTTGGCGAAAATCGTTTGAAGATCCGAAGTTTGCGGAAAGTATGGCCAAAAGTATGGAAAAGGAAAATGAGCAATTACTAAAAAATTTAATGAAGGACCCGGAATACCGCGCAATGATGGTTGAAGTACTTAGAGACCCAGAACTGCAAAAAGATGTCACCGATATTTTGAAAAGCAATGATTACCGGAAACATCTTCAATCCGTCGTTTCAGAAACACTTGAGAGCCCGTTATATCAGGCTAGAATTCAGGATATCCTTTTAAAAGCGGCAAACAAGCAAGGCGGCGGACAACAGGGACAAGGTGGTGGTGGTGGCGGCGGTGACCAAGGCAGCAGCGGAGGCCAGAGCGGCGGCGGCGGTGGCGGTGGAGCTTAAAGTTTATAAGCATTTACAAGACTATAAAGGCTGGCATTTCCGCAAGGGAAAGCCAGCCTTGTTTCATCGAGTCGCTTCCGCTTTTCTTATTTTTCTATACTTGCGATGACATTTTCAGCAATTTGCCGATATATCGCTCCCAGTTTGTGATCCTCCTGATAAACAGAAGGAGAAAAATCCTCTTCATTCCAATCCGGCTGCGATAAAGGAAGCTGTCCGAGCAGCTTTGTCTGCAGTTCCTCTGCCAGCTTTTCACCGCCGCCCTGGCCAAATACATATTCCTTATCGCCCGTTTTACTTTCAAAATAGGACATGTTTTCAATAACCCCAAGAATTTCATGTTCTGTTCTTAATGCCATCGCCCCTGCCCGCGCTGCCACAAATGCCGCGGTTGGATGTGGGGTTGTCACGATGATCTCTTTGCAGGCTGGGAGCATCGTGTGTACATCGAGCGCTACATCCCCCGTTCCAGGCGGCAGGTCAAGAAGAATATAATCGACTTCTCCCCACTCAACTTCATGAAAGAAGCTGTTGAGCATTTTTCCAAGCATCGGTCCGCGCCAAATAATCGGGGCATTGTCTTCAACAAAGAAACCCATTGAGATCACCTTGACGCCAAATCGTTCTACAGGCAGAATCCGTTCGCCCCGAACAACAGGCCGCTTTGTGATCCCCATCATATCGGGAACACTGAATCCGTAAATATCTGCATCAATCAAACCGACTTTTTTGCCAAGCCGGGCCAGCGACACTGCTAAATTAACCGAAACTGTTGATTTTCCGACTCCGCCCTTTCCGCTCGCAACGGCTATAAAAGTTGTCTTGCTCGCCGGTGAAAGCAGGCCTGCTTCCTCAGCAGGAACCTCAGCACGGAATTTAGCCAGCACCTCTTCCGGCAGCTCTGCGAAACGAATCCCGACAGACTCGGCGCCGGCCTCTTTTAAAACGGCAACAATTTGCTGCTGAAGCTGAAGCTGTTCTCCCGTACCGGTTTTTGCAATCGCAATTTTTACACTGACATGGTTTTTTTCTTCCTTGATTTTAATCTCTTGAATCGCATTGACCTCTCCAAGCGATTTATGTAAAAAAGGTTCCTTCAAACCCGATAATGCCTCGCGAACTTTTCCTTCTGTGATCATTTATAAACACCCGCCTTTTGTATTCGTTTGCAATAGTAGTATAACACAAACCCGCCATCTGGCTGTTAACTCAATCACATTTGGAACAAGCAATTTTTCAAATTGTAAAATAAAATCTGTCATAAAACAGTAAAGAAGGCTCCTCTTTCTCGCCTTCTTTACCATTCGTCTTTCAACTCGCTTTCATTTGTATAATACCGCAAAATTCCTTCATAAATGGAGGCTGCTACTTTTTCCTGATAGGCATCCTTTTGCAGTTTCGCTCTTTCGCCCGGGTTTGACAAAAAACCGATCTCAACAAGGACACCCGGCTTTTTGGCATGCTTTAATATATACACATTGCTGATGGCCTTTGCTTTCCTGTCCGTATTTTCAAGGTTGCGCCGCAGTTCATCCTGAATAAATTTGGCAGCTTTCTTATTTTCTTTTATTTTTGGCGAGTAAAAGGTTTGCGCCCCGCTCCAGCGCGAGGAAGGAATTGCATTTAAGTGGATGCTCGCATAAAAATCGGCTTCGGATTCATTGATCATCTTGAGCCTTTTTTTCAAATCCTCAGCTTTTCTCCGGCTGTAGCCTCTCGTTCCTTTGTCGGCAAGGTCTTTATCGGTCTCCCTTGTCATGATGACCAAGGCTCCCTGCTCCTGCAGATATTCCCTGAGTTTTAATGAGACTTTTAAAGCAATGTCTTTTTCGAGCACTTGCATAGTGCCTGCACCGCCATCAGGGCCGCCATGACCTGGATCAAGTAAAATGATTTTCCCTGACAGGGGGAGGTTCCAGGATTTCCATGAATTGTTTTCTATAAAATCGTATTGCCATATTAAAAACAATACGAGAAGTCCTGCCATAAATATTCCCATCTTAAGTTTTTTCTTCATCGCCAAAATCACTCTCCTGCTCGTCCCATTTACTATTGAATATATGGGAGGCGTCGTGATTTTAGAACGGCTTAATGGAGGCGCAGTTTATAGCGCCGCTCTCCTTTTAAATAACCCTCTCTCCACCATGTTTCTACATATTGCTCACACATCGTTAATAATGTTTCATTATATACGCCTTCTTCACCCTTCCCCCAAAAGAGCAGGAAATGGTAAAGCGTATCAGTCAAATGCTTTTCTTCTTCTGTACACCTTTTTCGGGTCTCTTCGATGGCTTCACCGTAGTAGCCGAATTTGCTAAAGTTTGCGCCGAGCAAATATGCTTCGATTGCAACATCGTATAAAGCTTCCTCAAGGCCGGCATTCATTAATAAGCCCGTAATAAACCTCGACGATCCAAAATAATGCTGCACCTTTTTCTTCAATAAATTTACCGATATGTCACGCAGTACAGAGCGTTCATACTTGATTTGTTTAGCACGTTTCTTTTCTTTAAAGGAAGTAATGACGTTCAAGAAAATTCACCCCTTGAAGATATTTTTCATCCCGAAAAGACAAGACATTCAGGATCGGGCGGCCTTTCCTCTTCCAGTTTTTTTGGCTAAATTTATGAAGATTGATTTAGTGAAGGAGATTATTTTTGATTTTTATTCAAGGAAAAACTTGATACCACCTGAAGATGATTCATGAATGTAAATGAGTCACAACCAATGAGAGCTATTTTCCTCTCTGTTTTTTCTGTTCACTATAATCAGAATTTTTATGATAAAATAATTTTAGAAATAGAAATTTTATCCAAAGGAGGATCTGCAATTGAATATTGATGTCACCAAAATATTTATTAGTTCTTCCTCTCAGCAAACCCTTCAACCTTTAAGAGATAGAATTAAAGCGGCATTAGAGAATGCTGGTCACGAAACTGTTATGTACGAATATGGAGATATGGGATTATATACAGATGATCCTAATCAAGATTGCTTAACTAAGGTAAAGGATGCTGATGTTCTTGTTTTATTTATATCAAATAAAGCGGGAAGCCTAAGCCGTAGTAATCCTAATATCACCATTACCTATGCAGAATTTATGACTGCTCTAAAGAACGATAAAATTGTGATACCTATAGTGGAAACACAAATATTTAACTTCTATAAAGAGCATATTAAAGATGAATTAGACAGAGCGATCAACAAGTATGAAGAGGAACACGATCGCGAGCCTCGATTCACTTTTCCAATCGTAAAAGACCTTTTGGAAGAGCATAAAGAAAAGGACACTGTCTTACATAAAAGAATTACAGAGATGGATGTTGATGAATTTATATGGGCCTTTATCCATGACTGTTTTAAAATGACAAGATGGACATATGATTATCATATCGCAGATACACCTGACCTTTGCACTTTTCTTTTGCAAGTATTAAGTCAAGTATTAAGAAAAAGTACTAAATTTTATCTTCATGAAAAGGAAATCACTCAAAACCTGTTGCTTTACGATGAGCTAACTGTTTACCAAGACTCTGTAACAAACTTTATGAAGTGCATAAAAAATGCTCAGCTCAATCTTCCACTGTACTTTAAGACCTTATCTGAGTATTTGCCGGGCCAATCAATTTACGACCCTTACAGTGATTATGCGGAACATCCTGTACCTGTTGTGAATATATCTGAATGTAAAGCCATTACCTTATACAAAAAAAATGGAGACATCCTCTCTTTAGTTGATTCTTATGGAAGTAAAACTCCAACTCAACTCTTTAATATAACTGATGATGATTCATTTGTTGCTCAAACTTATAATAAAGATATGGAACACCAAGAACATATTTTTTACTCAGAAGAGAAACAAATGATTTACATGACAAAGAAAGTGGGAGAATTAGTTCTATCTTGTCACTTCCAATTATCGCAAGTATGGTCAAGTCGGCGTGTTAACAGCTATGAAAGTGAAATTGTTAGTGCTATAATGGATAAAAGGCAACCATTTGATTTTGCAATAGACCTATTGGGAGGGATGTTAAATGAGTAAGGATAGTGCAGTATATATTGGTTCGACTCCAAAGCATCTGACTCGTATAGCTAAAGAAACGGAAATGAAAAAAAAATCTGAAAACAATAAACGTTTACTTGAATCTTTAGGATATAATAATAAATCTCATATACGTGGTAAATCATCATTAACTACAACGGTAACTGTAAAAAAAGCGTAGAAAAATCTGCGCTTTTTTACGTTACAGATACTTTAAAAGAGCAAACTGCGGAGAGGTTCAAAGGTTACATTGAGTTACGATATGCGGTCAAAAAATTTTTTCATGGTCAAAATGTGGTCAAAAGCCAATTTTCGCAATAAAAAAGACCCCTAACCAATAAAGGTTGAGAGCCTTGAAATTTGATAATTAACGCTTTGAGAACTGAGGTGCACGACGGGCGCCTTTAAGACCGTATTTCTTACGTTCTTTCATGCGTGCATCACGAGTCAATAGTCCTGCGCGCTTTAATGTTGGACGATATTCCGGATCAGCTTGCAGTAACGCACGAGCGATACCGTGGCGGATAGCGCCAGCTTGACCAGTGTAGCCGCCGCCAGTTACGTTTACAAGGATGTTGTATCTTCCAAGAGTTTCAGTTGCTACAAGCGGCTGTTTAACAACCTCACGTAAAGCTGCGAATGGAATGTAGTTTTCGATATCACGATCGTTGATGATGATTTGTCCATCACCAGGCACTAAACGTACGCGAGCAACGGAGCTCTTACGACGACCAGTACCAATATATTGAACTTGTGCCATATTAATAACCTCCCTTTAAATTACCCGCGAAGTTCGTAAACTTCTGGTTTTTGTGCTTGGTGCGGATGCTCGCTGCCAGCATATACGTTCAATTTTTTAAACATTTGACGGCCAAGAGAATTCTTTGGAAGCATGCCTTTAATCGCAAGTTCCAGCATTTTCTCAGGGTAGTTTGTACGCATTTCAAGAGCCGTTCTTTGTTTTAGTCCACCTGGATGCATAGTGTGGCGGTAGTAGATTTTGTCAGTAAGTTTTTTACCTGTTAACTCGATTTTTGATGCATTTATGATGATTACATGATCACCAGTGTCCACATGTGGTGTATAAGTTGGTTTATGTTTTCCACGCAGAATTGATGCTACTTCACTAGCAAGACGGCCCAGCGTTTGGCCTTCAGCATCAATTACGTACCATTTACGCTCGATATTATTGGCATTTGCCATAAACGTTGTACGCATGATTTACCCTCCTAATAAAAATCAATTACATTTATTGGTCTCATATATTTTCAATCACGATTCACTTTCCGGGGCTTATCGTGGGGCTAAAATACATACCATATGATATAATACCTTGTTGGTTCCAGTTTGTCAACACCAGGATTAGTTGTCATGGAGCTTTTTATACCTCTTTAATAAAAAACTTTCCATAAATATAAGCCATGTCCCGGGCTTGTCTTTCCGGCATGTGTGCGGTCCCGCTTTTCAAGGATTTCCGGTATCTCATACGGGCTTCGTTCTCCTGAACCAATTTCCAGCAAAGTACCGACAATGATCCGGACCATATTATACAAAAATCCGTTCCCCACCAGGCGAAATCCGAGCAGATCCCCTTCTTCAAAAAACTCAATTTCCTTGATCGTCCTCACTTTGTCTTCGATCGCCGTCTTCGCGGAACAGAATGAAGTGAAATCATGGCTCCCGATAAAAAATTTCAAAGCTTCCTTCATCGCGATATAGTCGATTGGATAAGGAAATTGATAGGCATAGTTGCGCTTAAATGGATCCCGTCTCGCTGATGGATGCACGAAATAACGGTATTCCTTGCCGACGGTATCGAATCTCGCATGGAAGCCCGCCGCTGCCTTTTCAACCCTGTTGATAGCAATGTCTCCCGGAAGCAAGCTATTTAAAGCCAGCTCCCATTTTGAAACAGGAATCTGCAAAGGCGAATCAAAGTGGATGACCTGACCCTTGGCATGCACGCCTGCATCTGTCCGCCCTGAAGCGGTCACAGGCACGGAATTTCCTTTATGCAGCCTGGCGAGCGCTGTTTCCAATTCCTTCTGAACGGTTCGGGCATCGGGCTGAACCTGGTAGCCGGAAAACTGCGATCCATCATATGAAAGGGTACATTTATAACGTTGCATTCTGCAGCAGCTCCATTATGATCGATATAAAACAAGCAGCACAGTGATAGCAAGAAGAAGCGCGATCATCGCCGTATCGAGGCCTGTCCATTTTAGCTGGCGGTACCTTGTCCGCCCTTCACCGCCACGGTAGCCGCGCGCTTCCATCGCTACCGCCAGTTCTTCCGCCCGCTTGAACGAACTGACAAACAGCGGGATTAAAAGCGGGACAATCGCCTTGATCCGGTCCTTGATTGGACCGCTTGTAAAATCGACTCCTCTTGCTGTTTGGGCTTTCATGATTTTATCTGTTTCCTGCATTAAAGTCGGAATAAACCGCAAGGAAATGGACATCATAAGCGCTAATTCATGAACCGGAAACTTTATCTTGTTCAGCGGGTTTAACAGGCTTTCCAATCCGTCGGTAATTTCGATTGGTGTTGTCGTCAGCGTCAGCAGCGAGGTTGTTACAATCAGCAGGAAGAACCGCAATGAAATGAATATCCCCTGCCTTAAACCTTCTTCATATATGTTAATTGGGCCAAGTTCAAATAACAGCTGTCCTTCTTTTGTTAAAAACAGATGGAGAATAACCGTAAAAAGAACAAGCCAGAGAACAGGTTTTAACCCGCCATAAAGAAAGCGGACCGGTATTTTTGACATTGCGGCCATAAATACGGTATAGGCAGCAAGAATGGCATAAGTTAAAGCATTATTGGCAATAAAAACAATACATACAAACAAAAAGACAATCAATAATTTGGAGCGGGGATCCATCCGATGAATCGCAGATTCAGCAGGGACATAACGGCCGAAAATCATTTTTTCCATCATTTCGGTCTCTCCCCCTTCCAAAGATGTGCAACCGCATCTGTTAATTGCTCCATCGAAAGGTATGTTCTATCGAATTTTATCCCGAAAACTTCTTCTATTTTCAGCTGAAATCGAACCACTTCCGGAACATCAAGGCCAAGATTGATCAGTTCAGCAGGGTTCGAGAAAATTGTTTCTGGTGTCCCTTTTTTAAATACCTTCCCGCTGTTCATAATCACGATCTCGTCGGCATAGCGGGCGGCATCTTCCATGCTGTGCGTGACCAGCATTGTTGTCAGGCCTCTTTCCTGATGGAGACGGTAAAACATCTCCATGATTTCTCTTCTTCCCCGTGGATCCAATCCGGCCGTCGGCTCGTCGAGAACAATGACGTCGGGCTCCATCGCTAAAACTCCGGCAATCGCGACCCGCCGCATTTGCCCGCCCGATAGGTCAAACGGCGACTTTTCGAGGATGTCTTCCGGCAACCCTACTTGCTTAATCGTTTCGCGGGCCCGCCTTTTTGCCTCATCTTCCGGCACACCGAAATTCATTGGCCCAAAGCAGATGTCCTTTTCGACCGTTTCCTCGAACAGTTGATGCTCCGGGAATTGAAAGACAATTCCTACCTTTTGGCGAATCGGGCGGAGATTTTTTTCTTTTTTATCAGCGGTAATTTCCCTGTCCCCGATCAAGACTTTGCCCTTTGTCGGTTTTAACAGGGCATTTAAATGTTGGAGGATCGTCGATTTCCCTGAACCTGTATGGCCAATTATCGCCATATATATGCCTGAAGGGATATCCAGGTTTACGTCCTTGATCGCAAGCCTTTCAAAAGGGGTATTTGCCTGGTATGAGTATTCTACTTGCTGTAGCGAGATGTCCATAGCTCAGTCACCAACTCTTCTTCCGACAGAAATTGTTTCGACACAGGAACACCCTTATTCCGCAATGCTTTGCTGACCTTCACCGGAAATGGAATATCAAGGCCAAGCTCAATTAATTCCTCGTCCAATTGAAATATTTCTTCAGGTGTGCCTTCCCGATATATTTCTCCTTTGTTCATCACTAAAATCCGGTCTGCTTTCGCAGCCTCCTCCAGATCATGGGTAATTGAAATAACGGTCAGTTGCTTTTCGTTTTTCAACTGTCTCACGGTATCCAATACTTCTTCCCGTCCGCGCGGATCAAGCATTGAGGTTGCTTCATCGAGGAGAATGATCGCCGGCCGCAATGCCAGGATTCCGGCAATCGCGACGCGCTGTTTTTGTCCCCCCGACAGATGGTGCGGCTCTTGATCAAGAAATGGTCCCATCTTGACTCTGTCTAATGCTTCTTGAACACGTTTGACCATCACATCTCTTTCGATCCCATGGTTTTCTAAACCAAAAGCCACATCATCCTGAACTGTTGTGCCAACAAACTGGTTATCAGGATTCTGAAAAACCATCCCGAGCTGTTTGCGGATGTCCCAGACTGTTTCTTCAGTGAGCTCCATGCCACAAACTTCAATCGTTCCTTCTTTCGGGAACTGAAGTCCGTTCAACAGCTTTGCCAGTGTTGATTTGCCGGAGCCATTATGCCCGACAATCGCCAGCCATTCACCCTCAAATAATGTAAATGATACATTGTTAAGTGCCATTTCCTGTTGGCCTTCATATTGAAAAGATACATTTTCCAACACAATCAACGGCTTTTTCATTGCTGCTCCTCCTCTCATCTCCGAAAACTTCACTCATCTCTTTTTATTGCTGAAATATAAAAAAAGCCTGCACCTCTCCCCGGGCGAAAAGACTTTTTCGCATTGGCCACAATATTCCAAAGGAATAGGGGGAGGTGCATGAGCTAGACGAGACAGGACAGCAATAGGAACAAGCACGCTTTAAGCTTGTTTCCGCAATAGGAACAAGCGGCTTTTGGCTTGTTTTCCAAGCAAAATTAGCTCGGCAGAATTGCATTTCATTTCAGCCTTCAATATAAAGGCTGCATATGACATTTATTGCGGGCGGGTACGCTTTGGTATCTGACATGCCTGAAAGCCCGGCCTAAATGTCACTCCTGCTCATTATAACGCTCTATTTGGGCTTTGCTGGAGAATTTATCAGAACAGCACCAGCTTCGCTTGGAACCAGCGTATTCCTGCGAAGTATATATTGATGCTTTCCTGAATTTTAAAAAAAGGGCATAGAACAAGTTCTGTTAAAACTGTCCGCCGCCCTTGTTAAATGTGCAATATTAAACTAGCTCAATGATAACCATTGGTGCACCGTCACCGCGGCGAGGACCTAGTTTCATGATGCGAGTGTATCCACCCTGGCGCTCTCCATAACGCGGGGCAACGTCAGCAAATAATTTTTGCAATGCATCCTGGTTTGTTTCAGCATCTGCTACTTCATTGCGGATGAAGGCAGCTGCCTGGCGGCGTGCATGTAAATCTCCACGCTTTCCAAGAGTGATCATTTTTTCTACAACTGAACGAAGCTCTTTCGCACGAGTTTCAGTTGTTTCAATGCGCTCATTGATGATTAAATCTGTAGCCAAGTCACGTAACATAGCTTTACGCTGTGCGCTTGTGCGTCCTAACTTTCTGTATCCCATGAGAGTTTCCCTCCTTTGTTGAAGTCTGTCTTGCACGAGAAGCTAACATCAAAAATGGCTAGTTACACACATTGTTAACTAGTCAGTCGTCTTTACGTAAGCCCAGTCCAAGCTCTTCCAGTTTATGCTTTACTTCTTCAAGAGACTTGCGTCCTAAATTACGTACTTTCATCATATCTTCTTCCGTTTTGTTGGCTAATTCCTGGACGGTATTGATGCCAGCACGCTTTAAGCAATTATATGAACGAACCGAAAGATCAAGCTCTTCAATAGTCATTTCCAGAACTTTTTCTTTTTGGTCTTCTTCTTTTTCAACCATAATCTCAGCATTTTGTGCTTCGTCAGTTAAACCAACAAAGATGTTTAAATGCTCGGTCAAAATTTTCGCCCCAAGAGCAATCGCTTCTTTTGGACCTGTGCTTCCATCTGTCCAAACATCAAATGTCAACTTATCATAGTTTGTCATTTGACCAACACGTGTATTTTCCACCTGATATTGAACGCGTGAAACTGGTGTATAGATAGAGTCAATAGGAATAACGCCGATAGGCTGATCTTCTCTCTTGTTCTGATCAGCTGGAGTATAACCACGGCCTCTTCTAGCCGTTAAACGCATGCGCAGGTGACCGTTCGATCCAAGCGTAGCAATGTGCAGATCAGGATTCAAAATCTCGATGTCACTGTCATGCGTAATGTCAGCTGCAGTTACGTTTCCCTCACCTTGAACGTCGATCTCAAGCGTCTTTTCTTCATCAGAATAGATTTTCAATGCTAGTTTTTTAATGTTTAGTATGATAGATGTAACATCTTCCACGACGCCTTCAATTGTTGAAAATTCATGAAGCACTCCATCGATTTGAATCGACGTGACAGCGGCACCTGGGAGTGAGGATAATAGGATACGACGTAAGGAGTTACCCAAAGTTGTACCATATCCACGCTCAAGTGGTTCCACAACGAACTTCCCGTATTTGGCATCATCGTTGATCTCAACCGTTTCGATTTTTGGTTTTTCTATTTCGATCATCAAATATATACCCTCCTTCAAAACGTCGGAACCCCGGCTGGATTTTCCCTACCGAAATTTCCCCCATGTATACGTTCCCGTTTGTGCACAACAACTGGAGTTAATGTTTCTGTACGAACATAAAAAAATTGTATCATATCCCATTATAGACAGGGATACAAAATCTATACAGAAAAATTATACTCGGCGGCGTTTTGGCGGACGGCATCCATTATGAGGAACTGGAGTTACGTCTCTGATTGCTGTTACTTCAAGACCAGCAGCTTGAAGAGCACGGATAGCGGCTTCGCGGCCTGCACCAGGTCCTTTAACCGTTACTTCAAGAGTTTTCATGCCATGTTCTTGAGAAGCTTTTGCCGCAGTTTCTGCCGCCATTTGAGCAGCAAATGGAGTGGACTTACGAGAACCTTTAAAGCCAAGAGCTCCGGCACTGGACCAGGAAATCGCGTTACCATGTACGTCAGTAATGGTTACGATTGTGTTATTGAAAGTTGAACGAATATGTGCAACGCCTGCTTCAATATTCTTTTTCACACGGCGTTTGCGTGTATTAGTTTTACGAGCCATTAATAGTACCTCCTTTACCGATTATTTCTTCTTGTTCGCTACAGTCTTACGAGGACCTTTACGAGTACGGGCATTGTTTTTCGTATTTTGTCCGCGAACGGGCAAACCACGGCGATGACGCAATCCACGATAGCTTCCAATTTCCATTAAACGCTTAATGTTAAGGGAAACTTCACGGCGAAGGTCACCTTCTACTTTTAATCTGTCAATGATTTCACGGATTTTATTTAATTCATCTTCCGTCAAGTCACGAACGCGAGTGTCTTCAGAAACACCTGCTTCAGCCAGTACTTTTTGAGCAGTACTTTTACCGATACCAAAAATGTAAGTTAAAGAGATAACTACACGTTTTTCACGTGGGATATCCACTCCAGCAATACGTGCCATAAACTTCAGCACCTCCTTCAAAATTAACCTTGTTTTTGTTTATGCTTAGGGTTTTCGCAGATAACCATGACTTTGCCGCGTCTGCGGATTACTTTACACTTTTCGCAGATCGGCTTAACAGATGGTCTTACTTTCATTATTCTAACCTCCTTAATAGTACGGAGTGCATCAGGATTATTTAAAGCGGTACGTAATTCTTCCGCGGGTTAAATCATATGGAGAAAGCTCAACCGTTACTTTATCACCCGGTAAAATGCGAATAAAGTGCATGCGAATTTTGCCCGAGACATGAGCCAGTACAGTATGACCATTTTCTAATTCTACCTTAAACATGGCATTAGGCAAAGTTTCAATCACGGTGCCTTCTACTTCGATTACATCATCTTTAGCCATCGAACTCGTCTCCCTTCTTCTTTCAACACGTATTCTTCCAAACGTTTTGCAGGGCAAAGCGTGGTTTTCATTTTTTCGCAGCCTGTAGCTTTCCGCTGTGAACATATTCAGTGATGCGCAATTTTCGAGCAGAAAATGTGGTAATCCTCATTTTGTTTCAGCATAAAAGATGTTTACGCTGATATAAACAAATCGATAAACCTTTCATTTTCCAACCTTATAATTATAGCATATTGAATGGTTTTGCGCCCGCATTTTTCATCGGAATTTTATCCAAAACTGCGAAACGCACATTTCCAGGCAATTGGATCTAGATTTTTGTTAAAATCTCATAACCAGTTTCAGTAATCGCAATCGTATGCTCAAAATGGGCACACATCTTTCCATCTACTGTAACCACTGTCCAATCGTCCGCTAATGTTTTTACATATCGACTGCCTGCATTCACCATCGGTTCAACAGCAAGTACCATGCCAGGCCTTAAGCGCGGCCCTTTATTCGGAGGACCGTAATGAGGAATTTGCGGGTCCTCATGTAAGTCTTGCCCGATTCCGTGACCGACATACTCACGCACTATGGAAAAACCGTTTGTTTCGACGTGCGTTTGGATCGCATGGGAGATGTTTGATAGACGTTCGCCTGGCTTAGCTTCCTTGAGTCCTTCATAAAGAGAAGCTTCGGTTACGTCCAATAGACGCACCGTTTCTTCATCTATTTTCCCAACAGGATACGTCCATGCTGAGTCACCATGATACCCGTTAAACTTCGCACCGATATCAATGCTGATTATGTCGCCCTCCTTGAGGACACGGCTACCTGGTATCCCGTGAACAAGCTCATTATTGACAGAAGCGCAGATGCTGCCACTAAATCCGTTATACCCTTTAAAAGAAGGATAAGCATCAGACGCACGGATAAACCGATCAGCAATTGCATCGAGTTCTTTCGTGGTCACGCCAGGAACTATATATTTTTTCAACTCCTGGTGGGTTAGTGCCACTATTCGTCCGGCTTCCCTCATGATCTCTATTTCACGGGGAGTTTTACAAATAATCATTACTTTAAGCCTCCGAGCAACTTGTCAATATCAGCAAAAACCAAATCGATATCCTGCTGACCATCGATGTTGCGTAAGTAGCCTTTTGTTTCATAAAAGTCCAATAAAGGCCTGGATTGTTGAATGTTCACATCAAGGCGATTTTTAACTGTTTCCGAATTATCATCTGCGCGCTGATATAATTCTCCGCCACAGCGATCACACACATTCTCGACAGCAGGAGGATTAAAAACAAGATGATAGGTGGCACCGCAGTTTTTGCAAATGCGCCGACCAGTTAAGCGCTCCATTAGAATGGATTGATCGACATCAATATTAATGACGTAATCTATTTTCATTTCCAGGCCTGACAGCATATCCTCAAGCGCTTCTGCTTGAGCAACCGTTCTTGGAAATCCATCTAATAAGAAGCCTTTTTTACAGTCATCCTTGCTTAATCGTTCACGGACAATGCCGATTGTTACTTCGTCAGGAACAAGCTCGCCTTTATCCATAAATGATTTTGCTTTTAAACCCAGTTCCGTTCCATCTTTGATGGCTGAACGGAACATATCTCCTGTTGAGATATGAGGGATGCCATATTTGGCAACAATTTTTTCGGCTTGCGTGCCTTTTCCTGCACCCGGAAGCCCCATTAACACTAAATTCATCCGTATCCCCCTCAGTCTCTAATCGGCTTTAGGGAACAAAAGTCCCCAAAACCAAATTATTTAATAAAGCCTTTGTAATGGCGCTTTACAAGCTGAGCTTCAAGCTGCTTCATCGTCTCCAGGGCAACCCCTACTACGATAAGCAAGCTCGTTCCACCAATTTGGGCAGATTGAGGAAGTCCGGCAAATTGGGTAAAGAATACCGGCAGAACAGCAATAAGCGCTAGGAAAATCGAGCCGACTAATGTCAACCGATATAAAACCCGGGTCAAATATTCTTGAGTGTTTTTCCCCGGACGTATTCCAGGAATATATCCGCCTTGCTTTTTAAGGTTTTCCGAAACCTGCTCTGGATTCACCTGGATAAAGGCATAAAAATACGTAAAAGCGATAATCAAGGCCACATATAAGCTCATTCCGATCGGACTTGTATAATCAAACGTATCTTGAATCCATCTCGTTACATCATTCGAGCCGAAAAACGAAGCAATCGTCGGCGGAGTAACAACAAATGAGACCGCGAAAATGACCGGGATAACTCCCGCTGCATTTACTTTTAATGGTAGATGCGTTGATTGGCCACCTGTCTGACGGCCTGCCGCCGCCATCCTTTTCGCATACTGGATCGGGATTTTACGCAGTGCTTGTTGAATGAAAATCGTTCCGACAATAATCGCGATTACAGCAAGAACGATTAACAATACGGTCACAATCCGAAGAAATAGGTCTTCGCCCGCATTCTCAAACTGCTGGGCGTAAACCTGGTTGACCGCTGTCGGAATACCGGCAACAATACCGGCAAAAATGATAATTGAAATCCCGTTGCCGACACCTTTTGCTGTGATTTGTTCACCGAGCCACATTAAAAATGCAGTACCTGCCGTGAGAACAATTGCAATCAGCAAATAGGTAGTTATACCAGGGTTTTCAATCAGCATGCCGCCCGCCATTGCGTTGAAGCCATAAGACATACCAACGGCCTGGATTAAACCAAGCACAATTGTAAAATAGCGGGTAAACTGGGCCAATTTGCGGCGTCCAACCTCCCCTTGCTTTGACCATTCCGTAAACTTTGGCACGACATCCATCTGTAAAAGCTGAACGATAATCGAGGCTGTGATATACGGCATGATTCCCATCGCAAGAATGGAGAAGTTAAATAACGCGCCGCCGCCAAATGTATTCAGCACGCCAAAAACATTAAGTTCATCTTGTGCTTTTAAAATATCGGCATTCACATTGGGTACAGGTATAAATGCACCGATGCGAAATACAATCAACATTAAAAGGGTGAATATGATCTTTCGTCTTATTTCACCCACGCGCATAAAATTGGAGATTGTCTGAAACATTAGATCACCTCAGTTTGACCGCCGGCAGCTTCAATCGCTTCCTTGGCAGCAGAGGAGAATTTATGAGCTTTAACTGTAAGCTTTTTCTCAACATTTCCTTTTGCAAGAATCTTAATTCCTGCTTTCCCGCTGGAGACAACACCTGTTTCGATCAGAAGTTCTGGAGTAACTTCAGTACCGTCTTCAAAGCGGTTAAGCGTCTCAAGGTTCACAACTGCATATTCTTTACGGTTGATGTTCGTAAATCCACGTTTAGGCAAGCGTTGGAAAAGAGGTGTTTGACCACCCTCAAAGCCAGGACGAACACCGCCGCCGGAACGGGCGTTTTGACCTTTATGACCTTTACCGGCAGTTTTGCCGTTACCAGAACCAATACCGCGACCTTTACGTTTACGTTCTTGACGAGAACCTTCTGCAGGTTTTAATTCATGAAGTTTCATTTTGGCACCTCCTTATTCAAAGAAGAATGGATTTATTGTTCTTTAACCGTCACAAGGTGAGCAACTTTTTTGATCATGCCGCGGATAGCCGGGTTGTCTTGCTGCTCAACTGTTTGGTGCATTTTTCGTAATCCTAAAGCTTTAACTGTTTCGCGCTGGTCCTCAGGGCGACCAATCACGCTGCGAGTGAGGGTAATTTGCAATTTGTTAGCCATTTGGTTTCCCTCCTTATCCTAACAGTTCTTCTACTGATTTACCACGCAGCTTCGCTACGTCTTCAGCACGTTTTAATTGTTTTAATCCGTCAATCGTTGCACGGACCATGTTGATTGGAGTGTTTGTTCCCAATGATTTTGACAGGATATCTGCCACACCGGCTAACTCAAGAACCGCACGAACCGGACCACCAGCGATGATACCTGTACCGGCAGAAGCAGGTTTGATCAGGATTTCACCAGCGCCAAAGCGCCCGATAACCTGGTGAGGAGTTGTTCCTCCAACCATAGGTACTTCAATCAAGTTTTTCTTTGCATCTTCAATCGCCTTGCGAATAGCATCTGGCACTTCTTGCGCTTTACCAGTTCCGAAGCCAACGTGACCGTTTTTGTCGCCAACTACTACAAGAGCAGAGAAACGGAAACGGCGTCCACCTTTAACAACTTTCGCTACACGGTTAACTGTAACTACGCGCTCTTCAAGTTCAAGTTTGTTTGGATCAATACGACGCATCTTTTTGTGTCCCTCCTTTGTCTATTAAAATTCCAAGCCGTTTTCGCGGGCTGCATCTGCCAATGCCTGAACACGTCCATGGTACAGGTAGCCTCCGCGGTCAAATACTACAGATTTAAAGCCTTTTTCTACAGCACGTTTAGCAATTAATTCTCCGACCTTTTGAGCAGCTTCAACATTAGATGTAGACTCTAAAGAAACTTCTTTGTCCATTGTAGAAGCACTTGCTAAAGTAACTCCGTTCACATCATCGATTAGCTGCGCATAAATGTGTTTATTGGAACGGAACACATTTAAACGAGGACGAGCTTCAGTTCCGCTAAGCTTAGAACGAACACGAGCATGTCTTTTTAAGCGTACGGCATTTTTATCAAGCTTCGTAATCATTAATGTCACTCCTTTCGTTTAACTACGCGGCATTACTTACCGGTTTTACCTTCTTTACGACGCACATATTCGCCTTCATAACGAATTCCTTTGCCTTTGTACGGCTCTGGAGGACGAACTTGGCGGATGTTTGCAGCCAAAGCACCAACGCGTTCTTTGTCAGTACCTTTAACTGTGATTTTTGTATTTGCAGGAACATCGATTTCAAGGCCTTCTTCTGGTTCAATTTCCACAGGATGAGAGTATCCTACGTTTAATACCAGCTTTTTGCCTTGCTTTTGAGCACGGTAACCGACACCGATTAACTCAAGGTTTCTTTCGAAGCCTTTCGATACACCTTCCACCATATTTGCGATAACTGCGCGAGTCGTACCGTGCAATGCGCGATGTTCTTTCGCATCAGATGGACGAGAAATGTTGATTACATTCTCTTCGATTTTAATTTCAATCTCCGGGTTAAAAGAGCGAGTAAGTTCGCCTTTAGGACCTTTAACTGTCACAGTTCCGTTATCAGCAACAACTGTAACACCAGTTGGAATATCAATTGGTTTTTTACCTACGCGAGACATTTATTGCACCTCCATTCATTCAGAAACTGTATTACCAAACGTATGCTAATACTTCGCCGCCAACTTGCTTGGCGCGAGCTTCTTTGTCAGTTAAAACACCTTGAGAAGTTGAAACAAGAGCGATACCAAGACCGTTCAGTACGCGGGGAACTTCGTTTGATTTTGCATATACGCGAAGTCCAGGCTTGCTGATACGTTTTAAACCTGTGATAACACGCTCGTTGCTTGCACCGTACTTTAAGAAGATACGGATGATACCTTGTTTGTTGTCTTCGATAAACTCTACATCACGAACGAAACCTTCACGCTTCAAAATCTCAGCGATTTCTTTTTTGATATTAGAAGCAGGTACTTCTAACTTTTCGTGACGAACCATATTCGCGTTACGAATACGTGTAAGCATATCTGCAATTGGATCTGTCATGACCATTGTTTTTACCTCCTTCCCAAACCTTTAGTTTTACCAGCTAGCTTTTTTAATACCAGGAATTTGTCCTTTGTATGCTAATTCACGGAAACAGATACGGCAAAGCTTAAATTTTCGGTATACAGAGTGTGGACGTCCGCAACGTTCGCAGCGTGTGTACTCTTGTACTTTGTATTTAGGCGTGCGTTTTTGTTTCACAATCATTGACTTTTTAGCCACATTTTCGCCTCCCTTACTTTTGGAATGGCATTCCGAATTGAGATAAAAGTTCACGAGCCTCTTCATCGGTTTTAGCCGTAGTTACAATAACGATATCCATACCACGTACTTTGCTTACTTTATCATAATCAATTTCAGGGAAGATTAACTGCTCTTTTACACCAAGAGTGTAGTTTCCACGTCCATCAAAAGACTTTTTGGAAACCCCGCGGAAGTCACGTACACGCGGAAGAGATACAGATACTAACTTGTCGAAAAACTCATACATGCGCTCACCGCGAAGAGTTACTTTCGCGCCGATTGGCATGCCTTCACGAAGACGGAAACCAGCGATTGACTTTTTCGCACGAGTCACAACCGGCTTTTGACCTGTGATTGTTGCAAGCTCTTCAACAGCGTTGTCCAACGCCTTTGCATTTGCAACAGCATCGCCAACACCCATATTGATTACGATTTTTTCAAGCTTCGGTACTTCCATTACAGATGTATAGTTGAACTTGCTCATTAGAGCAGGAGTTATTTCTTTAACAAACTTTTCTTTTAGGCGGTTCATTCATTGTACCTCCCTTCTTAATAAACTATTTATCTAAAACTTCACCAGATTTTTTCGCAATGCGGACTTTTTTGCCGTCAACCTCTTTGTATCCAACACGGGTTGGTTCTCCGGATTTCGGATCGATAGGCATTACGTTTGATACATGAATAGGTGCCTCCAGGCTGATAATTCCGCCCTGCGGATTGGCTTGAGAAGGCTTTGAGTGCTTCTTCACAACATTAATTCCTTCTACAAGTACTCGGCTTTGCTTTGGAAAAGCTGCCAGGATAGTACCTGTTTTGCCTTTATCTTTGCCAGAGATGACCATAACTTTGTCACCTTTTTTCACATGCATCTGTCGCACCTCCTTAAAGGCATTGAAATTTGAATTATAGTACTTCTGGAGCTAATGATACGATTTTCATAAAGTTGTTGTCGCGCAGTTCACGAGCAACCGGTCCGAAGATACGAGTACCACGAGGGCTCTTATCATCACGGATAATTACACATGCGTTTTCATCAAAACGAATGTATGTGCCATCTTTACGGCGAACTCCGCTCTTTGTACGGACGATAACCGCCTTAACAACTTCACCTTTTTTAACAACGCCACCTGGTGTTGCTTGTTTGACTGTACAAACGATCACGTCACCAATATTGGCAGTCTTGCGGCCGGAACCACCAAGAACCTTAATCGTTAGGACTTCACGAGCACCAGAGTTGTCAGCTACTTTCAAGCGCGTTTCTTGTTGAATCATGAGTGTACCTCCCTTCGGAATCAACTACTCCGAACAATTAAATAATAACGGCTTTTTCTACTACTTCTACTAAGCGGAAGCGCTTAGTTGCAGAAAGCGGGCGAGTTTCCATAATGCGTACCACATCGCCAATTTTCGCTTCATTTTGCTCATCATGAGCTTTAAATTTCTTAGAGTACTTAACGCGTTTACCGTATAAAGGATGCTTTTTGTGTGTTTCAACAAGAACCGTTACGGTTTTATCCATCTTGTCAGAAACGACGCGTCCTGTGTAAACTTTGCGCTGGTTGCGTTCACTCATTGTGGCGAACCTCCTCTCGGATTATTACTTGCTAACGCCAATTTCTCTTTCACCAATAACTGTTTTCATGCGGGCAATCGATTTGCGTACTTCACGAATGCGCGCAGTGTTTTCAAGTTGTCCAGTCGCCAATTGAAAGCGAAGGTTGAAAAGCTCTTCTTTTAATGATTTAACTTTTTGTTCTATTTCAGCAGTGGTAAGGTCACGAATTTCATTAGCTTTCATTTGATTCACCACCAATTTCTTCTCGTTTCACAAACTTGCACTTAATTGGAAGCTTGTGTGCTGCAAGACGTAATGCTTCGCGAGCGACCTCTTCAGATACGCCGGCAATTTCAAACATTACTTTCCCCGGCTTAACAACAGCTACCCATCCTTCAGGAGCACCTTTACCGGAACCCATCCGGACTTCAAGAGGCTTTGCAGTATATGGTTTATGAGGGAAGATTTTAATCCAAACTTTACCGCCACGTTTCATGTAACGAGTCATGGCAATACGAGCAGCTTCGATTTGGCGGTTTGTAATCCAGCTTGCTTCTGTAGCTTGCAAGCCAAATTCACCAAATGTTACTTCTGCACCGCCTTTCGCGTTTCCGCGCATCTTTCCGCGGTGATCACGACGATATTTAACGCGTTTTGGCATTAACATATTATTGGCCTCCTTCCTCAGTCTTCTTCTTGGCAGGAAGGACTTCTCCACGATAGATCCATACTTTTACGCCAAGCTTGCCATAAGTGGTATCAGCTTCAGCTGTAGCATAGTCAATATCAGCACGAAGAGTATGAAGTGGAACTGTTCCTTCGCTGTAATGTTCAGAACGAGCGATATCCGCTCCGCCCAAACGGCCGGATACCATTGTTTTAATCCCTTTTGCACCGGCACGCATAGCGCGTTGGATCGCTTGTTTTTGTGCACGGCGGAATGATACACGGTTCTCTAATTGACGAGCAATGTTTTCAGCAACTAATTTAGCATCAACATCTGCTCTTTTAATTTCAAGGATGTTAATGTGTACACGCTTGCCTGTAAGTGCGTTTAGCGCTTTGCGAAGTGCTTCAACTTCTGTACCGCCTTTACCAATGACCATACCTGGCTTAGCAGTGTGAATAGTGATATTTAAGCGATTGGCAGCACGTTCGATTTCTACTTTGGAAACAGAAGCATCGTTTAAACGCTTAGTGATATATTCACGAACTTTGATATCTTCGTGCAATAGATCCGCATAGTCTTTTCCAGCGTACCATTTGGATTCCCAATCACGGATGATTCCGATACGCAAACCGACTGGATTTACTTTTTGCCCCACTGATTATCCCTCCTTCTTTTCTGATAAAACGATAGTGATGTGGCTGGTACGTTTGTTAATTGCGCTTGCACGGCCCATTGCACGAGGACGGAAACGTTTCAGTGTTGGTCCTTCGTCAACATAAGCTTGTGCTACGATCAAGTTGTTTACATCCATTTCATAATTATGCTCTGCGTTGGCAGCAGCTGATTTTAATACCTTTTCAACAATCAGTGAAGCAGCTTTTGGCGTGTGATTTAAAATTGCAACCGCTTCTCCCACTTGCTTTCCTCGAATTAAATCTACGACTAAACGAGCTTTACGAGGAGCAATACGAACTGTTCTTGCAACAGCTTTAGCTTGCATCTGAATGCCCTCCTCTCATTAACGTCTTGTTTTCTTATCGTCACTTGCATGGCCTTTATAAGTACGAGTTGGAGCGAATTCTCCAAGCTTGTGACCTACCATGTCTTCAGTGATGTAAACAGGCACATGTTTACGACCGTCATAAACAGCAACAGTGTGTCCGATGAATTGCGGGAAGATCGTAGAACGGCGAGACCAGGTTTTGACAACTTGCTTGCCATCAGTCTCATTTAACTTTTCGATCTTGTTAATTAAGTGCTCATCAACAAAAGGTCCTTTTTTTAAGCTGCGACCCATGATTGAACCTCCCTTCGTGATTGTGCTACGGCTCTATATGTGAACCGTAGTTCAATCCCGTTATTTTTTGCGGCGACGTACGATAAATTTATCTGATTTATTTTTCTTCTTGCGTGTTTTGAATCCAAGAGTTGGTTTGCCCCATGGAGACATTGGTGATTTACGTCCGATTGGAGCGCGTCCTTCACCACCACCGTGCGGGTGATCGTTAGGGTTCATAACAGATCCGCGGACTGTCGGGCGCTTGCCTAACCAGCGTGAACGACCTGCTTTACCAATGTTGATTAGTTCATGCTGCTCGTTACCCACCTGGCCGATAGAAGCGCGGCAAGTAGCAAGAATCATGCGAACTTCACCTGAGTTTAAACGAACCAATACGTATTTGCCTTCTTTACCAAGCACCTGCGCGCTTGTTCCAGCTGAACGTACTAATTGTCCGCCTTTACCAGGCTTTAACTCGATGTTGTGGATAACTGTACCCACAGGAATGTTTGCCAGTGGAAGAGCGTTTCCTATTTTAATGTCAGCTTCAGGGCCGGACATAACTTCCAAACCTACTTCAAGGTTTTTAGGAGCAAGGATGTAGCGCTTTTCTCCATCTACATAGTTGATTAATGCAATGTTTGCGGAACGGTTTGGATCATATTCAATAGTGGCAACGCGTCCTGGAATGCCATCTTTATCGCGTTTAAAGTCGATTAGACGGTATTGACGCTTATGGCCGCCACCTTGATGACGAACAGTTAACTTACCTTGGTTGTTGCGGCCGCCTTTTCTTGTTAAAGGAGCAAGCAAGGATTTTTCCGGTTTGTCAGTTGTGATTTCAGCGAAATCAGAACTAGTCATGCCGCGACGACCGTTGGAGGTAGGTTTGTACTTTTTAATCGCCATTTTATTTCCCTCCTCTTCTAGTTAAAAATATTAAACCTCAAAGAATTCGATTTCTTTGCTGTCTTCAGTTAATTTCACGATAGCTTTGCGGCGTTTGTTTGTATAGCCGCCAAATTTACCCATACGCTTGAACTTACCTTTGTAGTTCATAATGTTGACTTTCTCAACTTTCACTCCAAAGATTTCTTGAACAGCGTCTTTAACTTGAGTTTTGTTCGCTCTAACATCGACTTCGAATGTGTATTTCTTGTCAGCCATGATATCAGAAGAAGCTTCAGTGATTACGGGGCGCTTAATGATTTCGCGTGCATCCATTATGCAAGCACCTCCTCTACTTTTTCAACCGCTGCTTTCGTCATGATTAACTTATCATGATTTAAAACATCCAAAACATTGATTCCAGAAGCAGTTACAACAGTTACACCAGGGATGTTGCGAGCGGACAACGCTACGTTCTCATCGAGGTCAGCTGTAACAACAAGCGCTTTTGAATCAACTGAAAGACCTTTAAGGACTCCTTTGAAGTCTTTTGTTTTTGGTGCTTCGAAAGCAAGGTTTTCTAATACTAGGATATTTTCATCCAACACTTTAGAAGATAGTGCAGATTTAATCGCTAAACGACGTACTTTTTTTGGCAGTTTGTAGCTGTAGCTGCGTGGAACAGGTCCGAATACAGTACCGCCGCCGCGCCATTGTGGAGAACGGATCGATCCTTGACGTGCGCGTCCAGTTCCTTTTTGGCGCCACGGCTTGCGTCCGCCGCCGGCTACTTCAGAACGAATTTTAGTTTTGTGAGTTCCTTGACGAAGTGATGCTCTTTGCATGATCACCGCTTCAAACAACACATGGTTATTGGGCTCGATGCCAAATACAGATTCATTAAGCTCGATTTCACCAACTTGTGATCCGTCTTGGCTGTATAATGCTACTTTAGGCATTTTGTTTCCTCCTTTCCTGTGAAGATATTATGCTTTTACCGCAGATTTAATTTTAAGCAATGCTTTTTTCGCTCCAGGTACGTTACCTTTCACTAAAAGCAAGTTGCGCTCAGCGTCAACCTTTACGATTTCAAGGTTTTGCACAGTGATTTGCTCTCCACCCATACGTCCAGGTAATGCTTTACCTTTAAATACACGGTTTGGAGCAACAGGTCCCATTGAACCAGGGCGACGGTGATAACGTGATCCGTGCGCCATAGGCCCGCGAGATTGTCCATGGCGCTTGATTGAGCCCTGGAAACCTTTACCTTTTGAGATACCAGTTACATCAACTGCATCGCCTTCTGCAAAAATATCAACTTTGACTTCTTGACCAACTTCATACTCTTCTAAGTTAACTCCGCGCAATTCACGAACGAAGCGCTTAGGAGCAGTATTTGCTTTTGCAACGTGTCCTTTTTCAGGTTTGTTGGAAAGCTTTTCGCGCTTGTCTTCAAAACCCAGTTGAACCGCTTCATAGCCGTCAGTTTCAACAGTTTTCTTTTGAAGAACAACGTTTGCTCCTGCTTCAACAACTGTTACTGGAATAAGGTCCCCGTTTTCAGCAAACACTTGAGTCATACCGATTTTTCTTCCTAAGATTCCTTTGGTCATTTCAGTCACACCTCCTAAATGATTGTTTGGTTTATTTCATTAAAGTTTAATTTCGATATCTACGCCTGATGGCAAGTCTAAACGCATTAATGAGTCAACAGTTTGTGGTGTTGGATTAATGATGTCAATTAAACGTTTGTGTGTGCGCATTTCAAACTGCTCACGAGAATCCTTGTACTTATGCACCGCACGAAGAATAGTGTAGATTGACTTTTCTGTTGGAAGCGGGATCGGACCTGATACTGCTGCACCGGAACGTTTCGCTGTTTCAACAATTTTCTCTGCGGATTGATCAAGAATCCTGTGATCATACGCTTTTAAACGGATACGAATCTTTTGTTTTGCCATTACTTTCCCTCCTTTTCGCCTATTTTCAAATAGACATTCTCCGTGGAAATTTCCCACACACTCGCCATGGCAAAGCGGCCGGGTGTGTCAGCAACCTTCCACATCATCGCAGTCAAAGACCAACATTATCTATTATACAGAAATCATAAAGCAAACGCAAGCTGATCTTCGCTTTTCTTTATGTTTCACACACTTTTTCTATTATAGCGATGTCCGTATCTCTTTTCAAGAGATTCCTTGTTTCCAATAATTTGTCATGATATGGAGATTCTGCAATACAAAAATCCCGGCTGAAATTGCCAGGATGATTTAAGCGAAACGGTAAAATATATCTTTTACTTGTTGCAAATATAGTGGATACATTCTAGTTAAAAACAAAAATCAGGCCTGGCGGCCCGATTTCAATCTTGCTTATTCCGAATCTTTTATCTTCTACTATATATATATCTTAACAGCTCGTTTCCTTTTTGCTCTTGTCCGCCCAAGAGTTCATGGGCACGCTCGCGCAATATGCTTTCTATATGCGGATGGTATCCCAAGTAATTGCTCAAAATATATTGTTTGTAATCTTTTTGACTATGGTTGTTAATTGCTTTTTCAATTGTTTTCATCAAAATTCCTGTGAACAACAAATAGGGAATGACAAAAACTTTACTGAAGGGACTTTCGGCTGCTATTTTCAGGCCTTCTTCCAAACCAGGCTCAGCAGCTGTTAAGTAACACGTATCTACCCTTCTTACTCCACTGCTCTGTTTCAGCAGTTCGGCAATCTCACCAAGATCCCGCTTAACATCCGGATCTGTGCTCCCCCTGCCTATCAACACGATCATCGAATCTTCTGTCAGGGCCTCATCCGTCTCTTTAAGTCGTTCGAGCAAGATTTCGACCATGCCGGGATGAACACCGATCGGCCGTCCGTAGTTCAGTTGCACTTCAGGAAACTGGGCAGCTGTTCTGTTTAGCTCATTTGGAATATCTTTTTTTGCGTGAACGGCTGTTAACAATAACACAGGGACCGCTGCGATTTTCGTTGCCCCTTTTTCAATACAGCGCCTGAACGCTTCCTCAATCGTCGGCTTCGCGAGTTCGAGAAAGCAGTACTCGTTGATCGGTGCCGGGCTTTCTTTCATCGTTTTTTCAATAAACGCGATAGCTTGTTGCTGCGCTGCCGGAACCCGGCTTCCATGGCAAATATATAAAATAGCTTCCATTAATATGCCCCGCTTGCAAACAGGCTTTCTTTTAGTTGTTTATTTTCAAACCAATTAATCTTGTCGCGCATATTGACAACGTCTCCGACAATGATCATGCAAGGATTCTCTATTTTCCCCTTTACAGCGGCCTGCTCTACGTCCCCCAGTGTAGTGACGACGGTTTTTTGCGCATGCAATGTTCCCCAGTTAATCAGTGCGACCGGCGTATCTTCCCGTTTTCCATGGTGGAGAAGTTTTTCTCTTATATAGGGAAGGTTTTTGACACCCATATAGATTGCAAGCGTATCGATCCCTTTCGCAAGGAGCTCCCACTTGATGTTGTCATCTTCGCCTTTCTTGCGATGCCCGGTCACAATCGCAAAGGACGAGCTGTGGTCCCGGTGCGTTACCGGGATGCCGGCATACGCGGGTGCTGCGATTCCTGCTGTGATGCCGGGAACAATTTCAAAATCGACTCCGTTCGCAGCAAGTACTTCCGCTTCCTCTCCTCCCCTGCCAAATACAAACGGATCGCCGCCTTTTAAACGGGTTACGATTTTCCCCTTCTTGGCATGCTTAACGAGGAAATGGTTAATTGTTTCCTGCTGCAGCGAATGATAATTGGGCAGTTTTCCGCAGTAAATCAGCTCTGCTTTCGGCTTTGCATACTTGAGCAGCTCATTGTTTACCAGCCGGTCATATAGAATCACATCCGCTTCTTTAATGCTGTTCAGTCCTTTTACCGTGATTAACTCCGGGTCTCCGGGACCGGCCCCGACCAGATAGACTTTCCCTGATTGCATATACCTCACCCCTCATCATTAAAGAATCGTTTCAAATCCCGATAATACAAAGCCGTTTCCGTTGCGGATTTTTTTCTTTTCATATAAAGAAATATCGTCGACTTCCCTTACCTTTAAAAAATGCTTCTCAAGTTCAACATCGACAAGGCGGAACGCCGCTTCATCATTTTCAGCTGCAATGATGACATGGGCCACCTCTTGATCGATCGTGACTTCAAATCGGTATAGATTCATGTTTTAGGTCACCTTTCTTCCTTTATACAGCTACACTGTCAATGATCGTGTTTAAGCGCTCCTGCAATGGCTCCGTTCCAACTCGTTCAACATAATCGAAAAACGATTCACCTGCGATTTTTGTGTCTTTAAAATAGAGCAAAATCTCTTTTAGAACAAACTCAAGCTGATTTGCTTCCACTTTTCCTTTTAATTTCTCGTTTAATTTGCCGCCGTTTTCAAGCGTGCCACCGACATAGATTTCAAAGGCTTCAACCATCACCTTATCCTTGTTCTTCATTTTGATGCCCTGAAGCCCGATCTCGGCAATTTGCCGCTGTCCGCAGGAATTTGGGCATCCGACCATATGAATCCTGACCGGGACATCAAGCTCCACTTGCTGATCCAAATGTTCAGCAATTCTTCTCATTCTCTCCTTCGTTTCAACAAGGGCAAGATTGCAATATTCTATGCCGGTACAGGAAACGGCATAGCCGATAAATTTGCTTGGAGCAATCGGGAACTTTTTAAAAATTTCCTCGCTTTGAAGTGCTTCGACATGTTGATCGGGTATATTCGGAATGATGACATTTTGTGAGTTGCAATTTCTGATTTCGCCATTTCCGTATTTTTTCGAAATTCGCGCTAATTCTAAAACGTCTTCCGGAGTCAAGCGGCCTACAGGTATGTTTATGCCGACATAATTAAGGCCCGGCTGCTTTTGTTGATGAATTCCGTAAAAGTAACCGGCATTCCAGCCTTTCGCTGCGTCTTCCCCTTTTTCAGGAAGCGGCCCGGTCAGTTGAAGCAGCTTTTCCTTGAATTTTTCCGGCCGCCAATCGGCAACAAGGAACTTGAGCCGGGCGCGGTGGCGTTTTTCACGGTAACCGTAATCGCGGAATATCGTTGTGATTGCGACTGCAACTTCAAGTGTCCGTTCCGGAGTAACAAATACATCAAGCGTTTCAGCCAGATAGGGAACAGACGATAAGCCTCCGCCCACCTTCACGTGAAAACCGGCAACCCGTTCCCCATTTAATTCTTTATATGCCGGTACAAAAGACAAACAGTTAATTTCCGCATTTGAAGCATTGTGTACATTCGAGCTGATCGACAGCTTGTATTTCCTTGGCAAATTTGAAAAGTCCTCATTAAACTGAAAGAATTCGTAAACTTCCTTTACGATACCGCTCGTATCAAATAATTCATTTGGATCGATTCCTGTCAGCGGGTTGCCGACAATATTTCTCGTAATATCCCCGCAAGCGCCTGCACTGGACAGCCCTACTTTCGCAAGCCTGGCGAAGATGTCGGGCAATTGTTCGATCGTCAGCCAGTGAAACTGGATCGCTTGCCTTGTCGTCACATCATAGACCCCCCGCCCGTAATCCTTCGCAATATTAGCGAGTGTCACAGCCTGTTCATAGGTGAGGATTCCTGACGGAACGCAAACCCGCATCATAAAGTATCCGTCTTCCTTAGGGCGCTGCAAGTATAATCCAGCCCATTTGAACATATCCCATTCTTCTTTCGGGATCGAGGCGAAACCATGCTTGGCATAATAAGGGATATCATCAAAAATCTTTAAGCCGTCTTTTTCGAGCTTCTTTATTTCAGTCTTGTTGATTGCAGGATTGCCCGCCCAGAACTTTTCATAAGCCATTTCAATTCCCCCTGTTTATATAAAATTTTTTAATCTAAGATAATCAATGACCTGTTCAACACTTTCTTCGACTGTATAAAGGTCTGTCTCAATTGTGATCTCAGGCTCAACCGGCTCCTCATAAGGAGAGGTTATCCCGGTAAAATCCCGGATCAGGCCATTTCTCGCTTTTTGGTAAAGGCCTTTTGGATCGCGCCTTTCACATTCTTCAAGCGGGCATTTAATATAAACTTCAATAAACTCATCCTCTTCGAGAAGGCTCCTGACAAGCTGCCTGTCCTCGAGAAAAGGGGAAATAAACGCCGTTAAAATGACCTGGCCGCTATCAATAAACAGCTTGGAAACTTCTCCGATCCTTCTGATATTTTCTTTTCGGTCAAAGTCGCTAAAACCCAGATCCTTGTTTAATCCATGACGGATGTTGTCGCCATCCAATACATAATTATTGATTTGCTGGTCAAAAAGCCTTTTCGCGACCTCATTGGCAACAGTCGATTTTCCAGATCCCGACAGACCGGTAAACCAGATCACAAAACTGTGATGGCCGTTTTGTCTTCTTCTTAACTGTTTCGAAAGTGATAAATCATGCCAGGTGATATGTGAACTTTTACTCAAAAATAATCCTCCCCGATCCTGTTATGCTCTCACTGCATTTTCCTGTAATCCTTCAATTAACACCTCGACCACTTCTTTGCGGCTGAAGGTACTTGGAGGGGTTTCGCCATTTCGCAGCAGCTCTCTGACCTTTGTTCCCGAAAGGATGACATGGTCCGCGCTTGAGTGCGGGCATGTTTTCGCTGACGCCATATTTTCGCATTTAGAGCAATAAAAGCTGTGCTCAAAAAATAACAGGGTAATCCCGAGTTCTTCCGGCTTAAACTCGCTGAAAATCTTCTGTGCATCATAGGTTCCATAATAATCGCCAACCCCGGCGTGATCCCGTCCGACGATAAAATGGGTACAGCCATAATTTTTCCGAACGATAGCGTGGAACACCGCTTCGCGCGGCCCCGCATAGCGCATCGCTGCTGGAAATACAGCGAGAAACACGCGCTCGAGCGGATAATAGTTTTCAAGTAAAATTTGATAGCTTTTCATTCTGACATCAGCGGGAATATCATCCGATTTTGTTTCACCAACAAGCGGATTTAAAAATAGTCCATCAACCGTTTCGAGTGCCGTTTTTTGGATATATTCGTGGGCTCTGTGGACGGGATTCCTCGTTTGAAATCCAACGACGGTTTTCCAGCCCTTATCCGCAAATATGTTTCTCGTTTGTTCCGGATCCAAATAGAATGACTGAAAATCTGTCCGCTTGACCCGTTTTACAAGGGTAATCTGCCCGCCAACATATACATCGCCTCTTTGTAAAAGTTTGTTGACTCCTGGATGCTTAAGCTCCCGGGTCCGGTAAACAGATTGCGCTTCCGCCAGCTTATCCGGATGAAAGATATCGGAGATCGTAATAACTCCATATGTCACATCCTTGCTTACCAGCCGCACTTCATCGCCAATTGAAAGCGTGATTGCTTCTTGATCGGTGACCGGCAGCGTAATCGGAATGCTCCACACCGTACCATCCGCCAGGCGCATTCTATGTAAAACGGACTCGTAATCCTCCTTTCTCATAAACCCGTCTAACGGACTGTAGGCGCCTGTGCCAATCAATTCAAGATCACTTAATGCGATTCCATCCAGTTCAATCTGTTTGTCAATTTTTTCATAAACAAACGAAGGATTCCAGCGGTTGATTAATGTTCCCCCGTGCGGAAGGCTTAAAGTCATGTTTATTTCCTCCTGTTCCTATTTGAAATCAAGTATCCTTATAAGAAAAATGGGTTTTTTGTCTAAATGCCTCCACCTTTTTCGTAAATGATCCTGTTGTCTTCTCTTATTGTTTTCGCCAAACTGAGCGTTCCAAGCGTTGCAGCGCAAACACTGAATAAAACAATCACGGAATATAGGTCGCTTTCGACAAACATCTTCACAAAGCTGTATGAGATCACCAGCGAGACGATCGGCGAAACGATCCATACTTTAAGAATTTTGTTGATAATTTTCTTCTTCAAAATGCCCAATCCATTATGCGATGCGCCGATTCCGATAATAGCCGTGCTGGTTACCTGTGTCAGCGGAACGGGCAGCCCGTAAATGGAAGCAAGGATCACCAGGAACGCCCCGGTTCCTGAAATCGCGCCTCCTTCCAACAACGAAAAGTTGGTAATCTTCTTCCCGTTTGTTTGCAAAACCCCCCCGCCCATCCATATTGCACCCAGGGCGATAAACAAGCCTCCAATCAGAATGCCTGTATGAATCGGCACAATTCCCGCACCGACCAGAGGGCCAACCGCATTGGCAACATTGTTCATGCCGGCTGAAAAAGCTTCAAAGAATCCGACAATGATCACAAACACAGCAAGCGTTTTTTGCATCTTTTCGTTTTTCAATCCCGGGTATTGCTTCTCCAGCTTTTTTATGAGCTTGCCGAGCAGAAGCGCGATCGTAAACCCGGCAGCAGGTACGATAATCCAAAAGCTGACGATGACCAAAATATTATGGATGTACAAAGCCTGATAGGCAATTCCGACTCCGACAACTGATCCAACGGTAATTTCACTGGTTGAGAGCGGGATCCCCATCAGGTTGGCAATAAATAAAGATAAGGCGGCTGAGGAAAGGATGATCAAAACCGCTTTTACGGTCAGCAGCGACTGCGGGATAATGTCTGTGCCTATCGTTTTGACTACTTCACTCCCGCCCAGGGCAGCACCGGCAAAAATAGCGATTCCGCACAAGAACAATGCCTTTCTCCTGCTTGGAATAGCCCCCGACCCGTATGCAATGCTAATCGAAGCCGCTGCCCCGCTCGCTCCAATATTCATCGCAAAAAACAAGGCGACGATACAAGTTATATAAGCTAGGATCATATTGATTACCTCTTATTGATGAAGTCCGCATTCAATTTTATTCTGTCCGGTCCACCGGCCTGATCTCAAGTCCCCGCTATTGAAAACAGGCGCCGTACACGTCTTGCAGCCGATGCTTGGGTAGCCATGATCATGGAGGATGTTATACGGCAAATTGTTTTTGTGGGCGTAACGCCAAATATCCTTCCACGTCCAATGGATAAGCGGGCAAATCTTCACTGATTGAAAGCGGTGGTCCTTATTAATAAATTGCATATGTTTCCTTGTTTCTGATTGTTCTCTCCTTAAGCCTGACAGCCAGGCCGCTGTTCCTGAAAGCACGCTGTTAAGCGGAATCACTTTTCGAAGCTCACAGCATTTATTCGGGTCACTCTTCCATAGTTCATCCCCATAACTTTGCGCCTGTTCTTCCAGAGATAGATCAGGTTTTTTCAGTTCAATGACTAATCGTGGATACTTCTCTTTAATTTGATCAATTAATTGATAAGTCTCCGCGAAATGAAGATCTGTATCGAGAAAAACAATTCTCGCTTTTTCATGCACCTTGTAGATCAAGTCGATCAAGACAATCCCTTCAATCCCAAAACTGCATGCATAAACAAGGTTTTCCTCTCCATAATGCGAATACGCCCACTTCAGAACGTCCAATGCTCCTTTTGTCTCGTTATCGTATGAAAAGTCCAGTGGTGAAAACGTATCAAAATCTTGATACGTAATGAATTGCGCCAAATCAATCCCTCCAATTCCGAAAAAAGAGGCAGCTCTAACCGGTAACGGTTAAAACTGCCTCTAGTTTATCTAGTCAGCAAGATTATTTAATTCTCAGTTTTTCATTTTTTTCGATTTGAACAACTACGCCGTCCTGAACGACCAGCGTGATCGAACCGTACTTCATTCCCGCCAGGATTTCCTGCAAGCGCAAAGAAATTTCATCGAACTGATTCACTTTCTTTCCCAAACAAGCCCCTCCTTCTAAATAAAAAAACCTTTCCACTTCGGAAAGACTCATCAGGTAAGAATATGTTTACCTTATCTTCCAAAATGGTTTTCACATTTTGTTGGATTTAGCACCTTGCTTATTCAGCAGGTTGCCGGACTTCATCGGGCCAATTCCCTCCGCCGCTCTGGATAAGTTTATTTTTTCTAGATTTTAACACAAAGGAATTCCATGTCAATACTTTAAAGTACTGAAATGAAAAATAGGAATTTAGTCCAGGCGCATCGGGCAAAGCGCTAAAAAAACTTAAATCCTATAATTCCGATGGGTTATATTTATATTAATAGGATGCCAGTTATTTGTCAATCGTTAATTTTAAAGTGTCCTTTTCCAAATGCGTACATATCATGATTATATACAACTTAATTTTTTTTTTCGAATCCGGACCGGGTTTTGAAATTTTAGCCGCTCGGAATAGTTAGTTCTTAATGCTAACCCGTTTTTAAAGTAAAAATATTTTCTTAATTTTAAAAAAATGGTTGACACAAGTAATTGAATGTTGTAAATTTTAGTCAATTCAATAAAATGATTTCTTATCGAGAGAGGTTGAGGGACCGGCCCGAAGACGCCTCAGCAACCATCAATGCCTTTAAGCATTGAAAAGGTGCTAAATCCTGCAAGTTTTTTATGGACTTGAAAGATGAGAAGAACGGCTGCGCCAACATATAAAGTCTTCTTCTTGAAGGCTTTTTTTATTTTTTAAAGGAGTGATGGCAATGTACAAATTAGATACGAAGCTGGCCCAAATCGGCAACAGGAGTGATATTACTGGATCGGTAAACCCGCCTGTATACTTCTCTACGGCATACATGCATGAAGGGATCGGCCAATCATCCGGCTATGACTATATCCGAACAGGCAACCCGACACGCGAGCTCCTTGAAAAAGCGATCGCAGACCTTGAGCACGGCGACCAGGGTTTTGCCTGCAGTTCGGGCATGGCAGCGATTGCGACATTGCTATCATTGTTTCAATCAGGCGATGAATGGATTGTCAGCAAAGATTTATATGGAGGCACATATCGATTGCTTGAACACGGTTTCAGGAAGTGGGGATTAACGTGTCAATATCTCAACACGAGCTGTCTCGAGGAGTTGGATCGAAAAATAACTCCGCAAACGAAAGCCATTTTTGTTGAAACCCCAACCAATCCCCTTATGGAGCAAACAGATATTGCTTCTATTTCAGACCTGGCCAAAAAACACGGATTATTGCTGATTGTTGATAACACATTTTATACACCCATTCTCCAGCAGCCCCTTCTTCTCGGCGCTGACATTGTCATACATAGCGCAACCAAGTACCTTGGCGGCCATAATGATGTGCTGGCCGGGTTGATTGTCGCCAAAGGTGACGGCTTGTGTGAATCTCTTGCATTCCACCATAATGCAGCGGGCGCAGTTCTCAGTCCTTTTGATTCATGGCTGTTAATCCGCGGCATGAAAACATTGGCGCTCCGGATTGAAAAACACGAGAAAAACGCAAAGAAACTTGTGCAGTACCTTTCAAGCCATGAAAGTGTAACAGATGTCCTTTACCCGGGGAGAGGCGGGATGATTTCTTTTAGAATCAAGGATGAAAAATGGGTGAATCCTTTTTTGAAAAAATTATCCCTGATCACATTTGCTGAAAGCCTTGGCGGTGTCGAAAGCTTTATTACTTATCCTGCCACCCAAACACATGCGGATATCCCGGAAGAAATCAGAATTGAAACCGGGGTATGCAACCGTTTATTAAGATTTTCCGTCGGCATTGAAAATGCGGATGATTTGATTGAAGACCTTGCGCAAGCATTCAGTTCCATCGTGGAGGAGGCTGCCTTATGAAAGTGAACAGGGAAATACATTTTGAAACAAGGCTGCTGCATAATCGCCAGAAAACTGATCCGGCCACCGGTGCTGTAAGTGTTCCGATTCACCATGCCTCTACCTTTCATCAATTCGATATTGAAAGCTTCGGCAAATACGATTACAGCCGCAGTTCCAACCCGACACGTGAAGCTCTTGAGCAGGCAATCGCCGAGCTCGAGGAAGGCACAAGGGGCTTTGCCTTTTCATCCGGAATGGCAGCGATCTCGACAGCCTTTCTTCTTTTGTCCTCTGGTGACCATGTCGTGATTTCCGAGGATGTATACGGAGGAACATACCGGATGGTAACACAAGTTCTATCGCGAATGGGGATTGAGTATACGTTTGCCGATATGACAGATCTTCACGCAGTCCGGGAAGCCGTACAGCCAAATACAAGGGTTTTCTATGTTGAAACACCGTCCAATCCCCTCTTAAAAGTTACAGATATCAGAGCGGTCAGTGGGCTGGCAAAAGAGAACGATGCCTTAACATTTGTCGACAATACGTTCCTGACCCCGGCTCTGCAGAAACCTTTGTTATTGGGAGCCGACGTCGTCCTGCACAGTGCTACAAAATTTTTATCGGGCCATAGTGATGTTGTGGCTGGGCTCGCTGTCGTCAAGGATGAGGACTTGGCCGAAAGACTTTATTTTCTGCAAAATACGCTTGGTGCCGTCCTTGGTGTCCAGGATTCCTGGCTCGTATTGAGAGGGTTAAAAACGCTTCATGTCAGGCTGGAACAATCCTTGAAAAGTGCGCACCAAATTGCCTGCTTTTTAAGAACACATCCTGCCGTTCATAAAGTTTACTTCCCGGGCTTTGAAGACCATCCGCAGTATGATCTCCAACAGAGGCAGGCGGGTGGAGCAGGGGCAATTCTCTCATTTGATTTAGCCGGCGGCAGGGAGGCGCTTTACCATTTTGTTTCGCATGTGGAAATTCCCGTTTTTGCGGTTAGTCTCGGTGCAGTCGAATCCATTTTATCCTATCCGGCAAAGATGTCCCATGCTTCGATGCCGGTTGAGGAAAGGCAAAAACGCGGGATCAGCGATAGCCTGCTGCGCTTATCGGTTGGTCTCGAAAATGCTGAAGATATTATTAACGACTTTTCTGCTGCGTTGGAGACAACGAGGCAATTTGTCGCTCACCAAGGAGTACAACTATGAGCTTTCTTAAAAAAATGGAAAATCAAATATTGATAGCAGACGGAGCGATGGGTACGCTTTTGTACTCTTACGGTACCGACTGCTGTTTTGAAGAACTGAATCTTTCCGAGCCGGAGCAGATCCTGAATATTCACAAAGCGTATATCAATGCCGGTGCCGACCTTATCCAAACGAATACGTATGCAGCTAACTATTTGAAGCTGCAGCGATATGGACTGGAGGATTCAGTAAAAGAGATTAACAGCGCCGCTGTCAAGATCGCCAGGAATGCGGCCCAAGACAATGCATACGTGCTCGGAACAATCGGCGGGAACCGCGGGATAAAACCCCATTCGATTTCGATTGAAGAAATAAAAAGGAGTTTTCGTGAACAATTATACTGTCTTCTTTTGGCGGGGGTAGACGGCCTGCTCCTTGAGACGTATTATGATCTAAAAGAGCTTGAAACCGTTTTGGCGATTGCCAGGAAAGAAACTGCGCTTCCGATCATTGCCCAGGTATCCCTGCAAGAAACGGGAATACTTCAGGATCGGACGCCAATCGATGAAGCTTTTGCAAAATTGGAGCAAACAGGTGCCGATATTATCGGCCTTAACTGCCGCCTCGGCCCGCATCATATGCTGTTGACGCTCGAGCAGGTGCCGCTGCCAAAGCATGCCTATCTTTCCGCGTATCCAAACGCCAGTCTTCCTGCCTATGTCGATGGCAAATTTCACTATGAAGGTGATGCAGAATATTTCAGAAAATCGGCACAACCTTTCCGGGAACAGGGAGTCAGGCTGCTCGGCGGCTGCTGCGGCACAACGCCGGAACATATCCGCGCTTTTGCTGCGGAACTGAAAGATAAAGCCCCTGTAACAAACAAAATCGTTAAACTAAAAGATAAGAAGATCATCGTCGAAACAGCTACAGTAAAAAGAGCGGAACCTCCCCTCGATCAGGTCGTCAAACAAAGACGTTCGGTCATCGTCGAGCTGGATCCGCCGCGGAAGCTGAATACAGGGAAATTTTTTGAGGGAGCAAAGGCCCTTCAGGATGCCGGGATCGACGCCATCACACTGGCTGATAATTCGCTTGCTACTCCAAGAATTGCGAATGAAGCATTGGGGCATCTCGTCAAATCGAAACTGGGCCTGAGGCCGCTCATTCACATTACATGCCGCGACCGCAATATTATCGGGCTCCAGTCTCATCTTATGGGCCTTCACACACTCGGTTTGCACGATGTGTTAGCCGTTACCGGAGACCCGGCCCGGGTCGGTGATTTTCCCGGTGCATCGTCGGTATACGATATGTCATCGTTTGAATTGATCCAAATGATTAAGCAGTTAAATGAAGGGCTATCCATTTCCGGAAAGGAACTTGGACAAAAAACAACTTTTTCCGTTGGCGGTGCTTTTAATCCCCATGTTCGTTCTTTGGATAAAGCCGTTAAACGCCTTGAAAAGAAAATCGACTGCGGAGCCGATTATTTTATTTCACAGCCCGTTTTTTCTGAAGAAAAAATGATCGAAATCCATGAAGCAACTACACATATTGAAGCACCGATTTATATTGGCGTCATGCCCCTGATCAGCAGTAAAAATGCTGAATACCTGCATAACGAAGTGCCGGGTATCAAAATATCGGAAAGCATCAGGGAGAGAATGGCCCGTTTTAAAGATGATCCTGCTGAAGCCTGCCGGGAGGGGCTTGAGATTTCAAAATCTTTAATTGACGCTGCGCTCGATTTATTTAATGGCATTTATTTAATTACGCCATTTTTGCGGTATGAACTGACTGTGGAATTAACGAATTATGCCCGGCGCTATGACAACGTCTTAACAGGGGGGAATCACCATGACCAAACCAAAATTCTCTGATCTACTCAAAGAACGAATCCTGATTATGGATGGGGCAATGGGCACGATGCTGCAACGAGCTGGCCTCAGTGCAGAAGACTTTGGCGGTGAACAGTATGACGGCTGCAATGAGTATTTAAATTTAACCGTCCCCGATGTGATTGAACAAATCCATGAACAATACCTGGAGGCAGGAGCCGATATTATTGAAACAAATACATTTGGCGCAACAAGCTTGGTCCTCGATGAATATCAACTTGGCCATAGAGCCTATGAAATTAACAAAGCCGCCGCGCAAATTGCCAAAAAGGCCGCAGACAGGGCTTCTGCACCAGGCCGGCCTCGTTATGTTGCCGGATCAATGGGACCGACAACAAAAACGTTAAGCGTCACCGGCGGAACAACGTTTGCTGCATTAATTGAAACATACGAAGAACAAGCAATTGGTTTAATTGATGGCGGTGTGGATCTTCTGCTCCTTGAAACAAGCCAGGACCTTCTCAATGTGAAGGCAGGATACATCGGCATTGAAAGAGCATTTGCAAAAACCGGCACAACTCTTCCGCTCATGGTATCCGGTACAATTGAGCCAATGGGAACGACCCTCGCCGGCCAGACAATTGAGGCATTTTATATTTCAGTCGAGCATATGAAACCCGCCGCTGTTGGGTTGAACTGTGCGACAGGTCCGGAATTTATGCAGGATCATATCAGGTCCCTTTCCAACCTGGCTTCAACTGCCGTCAGCTGTTACCCGAATGCCGGTTTGCCTGACGAAGAAGGGCAATATCATGAAACGCCTGAAACGCTTGCAAAGAAGCTCGCCGGTTTTGCAGAGCAAGGCTGGCTGAACATAGTCGGTGGCTGCTGCGGGACAACACCCGACCATATAAGAGCGATTGCTGCTGTGATGAAGGATATTAAACCAAGAACTATAAAAGAAAACCACGTCCATAAGGTTTCCGGAATTGAACCATTAATCTATGATGACCCGTCACTGCGTCCAATTATGGTCGGTGAACGTTCCAATGTGATTGGCTCCCGGAAATTCAAACGGTTAATCAGCGAAGGCAAATATGAAGAAGCTGCTGAAATTGCCAGAGCCCAGGTCAAGGGAGGCGCCCATGTTATTGATATATGCCTTGCCGACCCGGACCGGGATGAACTGTTCGATATGGAACAATTTATTATCGAAGCTGTTAAAAAGGTAAAGGTTCCGTTAGTAATCGATTCAACCGATGAAAAAATAATCGAAAAGGCGTTAACCTACTCCCAGGGGAAAGCGATTATTAATTCGATTAATCTTGAAGACGGTGAGGAACGTTTTGCAGCGATCTGTCCGCTCATCCATAAATATGGAGCGGCAGTAGTGGTCGGCACGATTGACGAAAAAGGAATGGGCGTAACAGCCGAACGCAAGCTCGAAATCGCGAAGCGCTCCTATGACCTGCTTGTTGGTAAATACAGGATTCGCCCGGAGGATATCATTTTTGACCCACTCGTATTTCCTGTCGGTACGGGAGATGAACAATATATCGGTTCGGCCAAGGCTACGGTTGATGGGATCCGCTTAATAAAAGAGCAGTTTCCGGACACACAGACCATTTTGGGGATCAGCAATGTATCGTTTGGCCTTCCTCCTGTCGGCAGGGAAATCTTAAATTCCGTTTTTCTCTACCATTGTACACAGGCAGGGCTTGATTACGCGCTTGTCAACACGGAAAAACTGGAGAGATTCCCGTCGATTCCAAAGCAGGAAGTGGAGTTGGCAGAAGCACTTTTATTCAACACTGATGACAAATCTTTAGCCGAATTCACTGAGTTCTACCGCGGTAAAAAGAAGGAATCAAAAAGCAATATACCCGCAATGAGTTTAGCGGAACGACTATCCTATTACATTGTTGAGGGAACGAAAGAAGGGCTGCTTCCTGATTTGGAAAAAGCCCTCAGTAATTATCCGTCACCTCTTGATATCATTAACGGCCCTTTAATGGATGGAATGAAGGAAGTCGGCCGCCTTTTTAACGATAATCAATTAATCGTTGCAGAAGTCCTCCAAAGCGCCGAAGTGATGAAAGCATCTGTTGCTTTCCTTGAACCTTTTATGGAAAAAGACTCCGTTTCTTCTTCGAAAGGTAAAATTATATTGGCGACCGTTAAAGGTGATGTTCATGATATCGGCAAAAACCTGGTTGAGATTATTTTAAGCAATAACGGTTACCAAGTCGTTGATCTTGGCATAAAAGTATCACCAACAGATCTTGTTGCAGCAATTCGGAGCGAAAAACCCGATATCGTCGGGTTGTCTGGCCTGCTTGTTAAGTCTGCCCAGCAAATGGTCTTGACTGCACAGGATATGAGGCAAGCCGGGATTTCCGTGCCAATTTTGGTAGGCGGCGCTGCTTTGTCGCGAAAATTTACCGATACAAAAATTTCGAGAGAATATGACGGAATTGTCCTTTATGCAAAAGATGCAATGACCGGATTGTCTCTCGCCAACCAGCTGCAGTCTCCTGATGGCTATGATAAATTCTTGGCTGATAAACAGGAAAAGGTGTCGGCCTTAGCGGAGGATCAGCGATCTCAAGCCTCTGTTGCCACCGCAACCAGGCCGGTTCCTAAAGTAACCGTTAAGCCAGCACCGGTTTTTATCCCCAAGGATACTAAGCGGCATATATTGAAAAACTATCCCCTTTCCTACGTTCTTCCTTATGTAAACCAACAAATGCTGCTTGGTCACCATTTAGGGGTTAAAGGAAAGATTTCCAGGCTGCTTGAGGAACAAGATGAAAAAGCGTTAAAAGTAAAAGCAGTGGTGGATGGTTTAATACAAGAGTCGGTGGACAATGATTGGATTCAGCCTTCTGCTGTTTATCAATTTTTTCCGGCAAAGTCCGAAGGTAACCGTGTTGTTGTTTTCAGCCCTGAGGACCATAGCCAGGTGCTGGACGAATTTGACTTCCCGAGACAGGAGGCTGATCCTTATCTTTGTTTAGCAGATTATTTAAAATCGTCCGAAAGCCCGGAAATCGATTATGTGGGTTTTTTTGCGGTAACAGCCGGCAGAGGAATTCGCGAAACAGCTGAAAAGTTAAAGAAGGAAGGACGTTTCCTTGAAAGTCACGCACTGCAAGCACTCGCTTTAGAAACTGCGGAAGGTTTGGCAGAGTTGATTCACCGGCAAATGCGCGACCGCTGGGGTTTTCCTGATCCGACTGAAATGACGATGAAAGACCGCTTTTCTGCAAAGTATCAGGGGCAACGTTTCTCTTTTGGATATCCAGCCTGCCCTAACCTGGAAGATCAAGCAAAGCTGTTTAAGCTCATACGTCCAGAAGAGATCGGCATTCATCTGACAGACGGATTCATGATGGAGCCGGAAGCTTCTGTAACAGCCATCGTGTTTGCACACCCGGAGGCACGCTACTTTAATGTTTTAAAATAAGCATATTTATGATTCTAAACAGGAACAAAAGCGCAAGCGCCTTGATCAGCCCCGACAAGCGCTGGAGGGCCTGACGGTGAAGTCGTTCTTTGACTTCATTGGCAGGACCGAAGCGACTCGAGGGGCTAGGCGCTGGAGCTGGACGAAGTCTGCAATAATCTCAAAGTTATTCACAGCGTTTGATTTTATAATTTCCTATACAGTAAAAAAAGCAGATGGGTCGTCACCCATCTGCTTTTCTAATTATCATTACTCAACGATTGTAGCAACAACGCCAGCGCCTACAGTACGTCCACCCTCACGGATAGAGAATTTAGTACCTTCTTCGATAGCGATTGGAGCAATAAGCTCAACGTTCATTTCGATGTTATCTCCAGGCATAACCATTTCTACGCCTTCAGGAAGATTACAAATACCAGTTACGTCAGTTGTACGGAAGTAGAACTGAGGACGGTAGTTTGTGAAGAATGGAGTGTGACGTCCACCTTCTTCTTTTGATAAAACGTAAACTTCAGCTTTGAACTTAGTGTGTGGAGTGATTGAGCCTGGCTTTGCCAATACTTGGCCGCGTTGGATTTCTTCACGTGCAACACCACGAAGAAGGGCACCAATGTTGTCACCAGCTTCAGCGTAGTCAAGAAGCTTACGGAACATTTCAACACCAGTTACAGTAGTTGATTTTGGCTCTTCAGTTAAGCCGATGATGTCAACAACGTCACCAACTTTAACTTGTCCGCGCTCAACACGTCCTGTAGCAACTGTTCCACGGCCTGTGATTGAGAAAACGTCCTCAACAGGCATCATGAAAGGCTTGTCAGTGTCACGAGTTGGAGTTGGGATGTACTCGTCAACAGCAGCCATAAGTTCAACGATTTTTTCTTCCCAAGCAGCATCTCCTTCAAGAGCTTTAAGGGCAGAACCTTTTATTACAGGAATATCGTCACCAGGGAAATCGTATTCAGATAGAAGGTCACGAACTTCCATTTCTACTAATTCAAGTAGTTCTTCGTCGTCTACCATGTCACATTTGTTCATGAAAACAACCAGGTAAGGAACACCTACTTGACGGGAAAGAAGGATGTGCTCACGAGTTTGTGGCATTGGGCCGTCAGCAGCAGAAACAACAAGGATTCCGCCGTCCATTTGCGCAGCACCAGTGATCATGTTTTTAACATAGTCAGCGTGTCCTGGGCAGTCAACGTGTGCATAGTGACGGTTTGCAGTTTCGTACTCAACGTGTGCAGTTGAGATAGTGATACCGCGCTCACGCTCTTCAGGAGCCGCGTCGATTTGATCGTATGCACGAGCTTCTGCACCACCAGATTTAGCAAGAACAGAAGTGATTGCAGCAGTTAAAGTTGTTTTACCATGGTCAACGTGACCAATTGTACCAATGTTAACGTGTGGCTTTGAGCGATCGAATTTAGCTTTTGCCATTAGGAAAATCCTCCTTTGGATATTAAAATTAAGTATATTTATGGACCGTGAACAAGCCAGGCTTATTCACGGCCCCATGCTTACATTAGTAGTTATACTTTATTAAAGGATGAAAATCAATTATTCACCTTTATTTTTTTTGATGATTTCTTCAGAAATTGATTTTGGTACTTCTTCGTAGTGGTCGAAGTGCATTGAGAATGTTCCGCGTCCTTGCGTATTGGAACGCAATGATGTTGCATAGCCGAACATTTCAGAAAGTGGAACCATTGCACGGACAACTTGAGCGTTTCCGCGTGCTTCCATACCTTCTACACGTCCACGGCGAGAAGTAACATCCCCCATGATATCTCCCATGTATTCCTCTGGAATGACAACTTCAACCTTCATGATAGGCTCAAGGATTACAGGGTTACATTTGGAAGCTGCGTTCTTAAGCGCCATTGAAGCAGCGATCTTGAACGCCATTTCACTGGAGTCAACATCATGATAAGAACCGTCAAACAACCTTGCTTTAATATCTACTAATGGATAGCCAGCAAGAACACCTCTTTCAAGCGCGTCTTCAAGGCCGGCTTGAACTGCCGGGATGTATTCACGCGGAACAACACCACCGACGATTCCATTTTCAAATTCAAAGCCTTTTCCTTCTTCGTTTGGAGAGAATTCAATCCAAACGTGTCCGTATTGTCCGCGTCCACCAGACTGGCGCGCGAATTTCCCTTCAACTTGTGCTGAACTGCGGAAAGTTTCGCGGTAAGCAACCTGCGGAGCACCAACATTGGCTTCTACTTTGAATTCGCGGCGCATACGGTCAACAAGGATATCAAGGTGAAGTTCACCCATACCGGCGATGATTACCTGGCCAGTCTCCTGATCTGTATGTGCTCTGAATGTTGGGTCTTCTTCTTGTAATTTTTGAAGAGCTGTGGTCATCTTGTCCTGGTCCGCTTTTGATTTAGGTTCAATGGAAAGCGAGATAACAGGCTCTGGGAATTCCATAGATTCAAGAATAACAAGATTTTTTTCGTCACACAGAGTATCACCAGTAGTTGTATCTTTAAGACCAACTGCTGCAGCGATATCCCCTGCATATACTTGTGAGATCTCTTCACGGCTGTTCGCATGCATTTGCAGGATACGTCCTACACGCTCACGCTTGCCTTTAGTAGAGTTCTGTACATATGAACCTGAGCTCAATGTACCAGAGTACACACGGAAGAATGTAAGCTTTCCAACATAAGGGTCTGTCATGACTTTAAATGCAAGCGCTGCAAATGGCTCGTCATCGCTTGAATGGCGTTCTACGACTTCATCCGAATCAGGAAGTGTACCTTTAATGGCCGGTACATCCAGCGGCGAAGGAAGATAGTCAATTACTGCATCAAGCATCTTTTGAACACCTTTGTTTTTGAAAGCTGATCCACAGATTACCGGGTAAAACTCAACGTTTACTGTACCTTTACGAATGGCTGCTTTCAGCTCTTCGTTGGAGATTTCCTCTCCGCCAAGGTATTTCTCCATTAAGTCTTCATCAAGTTCAGCTACCGCTTCAATTAATTTTTCGCGGTACTCTTCAGCTTGATCCATGTATTCTGCAGGGATTTCACGCTCTTCGATTTCTGTGCCGAGATCGTTGCCGTAGAATGTAGCTTTCATTTCAACTAAGTCAATGATGCCTTCGAATGCATCTTCTGCACCGATTGGCAATTGAATGGCAGCTGCATTTGCCTGCAAACGGTCATGCAAAGTTTTCAAAGAATACAGGAAGTCCGCACCGATTTTGTCCATTTTGTTAACGAACACAACACGTGGAACTCCGTATGTTGTAGCCTGGCGCCAAACAGTTTCTGTTTGCGGTTCTACACCGGACTGGGCATCAAGAACAGCTACCGCACCATCAAGTACACGGAGGGAACGTTCAACTTCGACTGTAAAGTCTACGTGTCCCGGTGTATCGATAATGTTTACGCGATGGCCTTTCCATTGAGCAGTTGTAGCAGCAGAAGTGATTGTAATTCCGCGCTCCTGCTCTTGCTCCATCCAGTCCATTTGAGACGCACCTTCATGAGTTTCACCGATCTTATGGATACGGCCAGTGTAATAAAGCACGCGCTCAGTTGTTGTTGTTTTACCGGCATCAATGTGAGCCATGATGCCGATATTACGTGTATTTTCCAAGGAGAACTCTCTTGCCATTGGGTGTCTTTCTCCTTCCTAGGTATGATTGATTTAAATAGATTGCAGTCAATTTACCAGCGATAGTGAGCAAATGCTTTGTTTGCTTCAGCCATCTTGTGTGTATCTTCACGCTTCTTCACAGATGCACCAGTGTTGTTGGCAGCATCGAGAATTTCGTTTGCCAACCGCTCTTCCATCGTTTTTTCTCCACGAAGGCGAGAGTAGTTTACCAACCAGCGAAGACCAAGAGTTGTGCGGCGCTCTGGACGCACCTCAACTGGTACTTGGTAGTTAGAACCACCTACACGGCGAGCTTTAACTTCAAGAACTGGCATGATGTTTTTCAGTGCTTGTTCAAAAACTTCCATCGGCTCTTTGCCTGAACGTTCTTGAATAATATCAAATGCAGAGTAAAGAATTGCTTGTGACTTACCTCTCTTGCCGTCAACCATCATCTTATTGATAAGACGGGATACAAGCTTTGAGTTGTAAATCGGATCCGGTAATACGTCTCTTTTTGCTACAGGTCCTTTACGGGGCATGGATGTTCCTCCTTTCAAAAAAGCTTGATTTTACTGGATTATTTTTTTGCAGCTTTAGGTTTCTTTGTTCCGTATTTAGAACGACCTTGCATACGATTGTTTACTCCGGCAGTGTCAAGTGCGCCACGAACGATGTGATAACGCACACCAGGCAGGTCTTTAACACGTCCGCCACGGATTAATACAACACTGTGCTCTTGCAGGTTATGCCCGATACCAGGGATGTAAGCAGTCACCTCGATACCGTTGGTTAAACGAACACGCGCATATTTACGCAATGCTGAGTTCGGCTTTTTCGGTGTCATTGTACCAACACGAGTACAAACCCCGCGTTTTTGTGGTGAAGATACATTTGTTTGTGCTTTCCTGAAGCTGTTGTATCCTTTATTAAGCGCAGGAGATTTTGACTTTTCCTCTTTAGATTGACGAGGCTTGCGCACTAATTGATTAATTGTAGGCATTGATATTTTCCTCCCTTCATTTCTACATTTAAGCCCACACATCCAGGTGGTTCATTTTAAAACAAAAAACAAAGTTCTTGCAAGTTATCATCCTGCAAAAACAGTTTTTAAGCGATAATTGCGACCGCTGAGGCACCCACTTCAATACCACATGCCTTGCCAAGCTTCTTCATGGAACATACATGGGCAATCGGTATCTCCATTTCCCTCGCTGTTTGCTTGATCTTTGCTATTACCCTCGGGTCAGCATCGTCAGCAACAATCAGTTCAATGGCTTTACCGGATTGAAGCGCCTTAACCGTCTGCTTTGTTCCTACGATAATTTTCTTAGCCTGAATTACTTTTTCATAAGACATTCATCATATCCTCCAAAGCACCAGGTAAATAGGAGCACCTTTGCTATATTAACATTTTGGTATAAGGATGTCAACATTGTAAAAGCTTTTTTTAACCAGTTATATCGCAATTCATTTTTTAGAAATAAAAGCGGTACTTGCGGTGTGTTCGACCATACAAGTACCGCTTATTGATTAAACTCTCTTACTCAACCGTTACAGCATCTTCAAGCGTATCTTCTTTAAGAAGCGGTTCCGCTTTTCGATAACGCTGCATACCGGTTCCGGCTGGAACAAGCTTCCCGATAATCACGTTCTCTTTCAGGCCAAGAAGTTCATCGCGCTTGCCTTTGATCGCAGCATCGGTAAGAACTCTTGTTGTTTCCTGGAAGGAAGCAGCAGATAAGAACGAGTCTGTTTCAAGCGATGCTTTCGTGATTCCGAGCAATACCGGTCTTCCTGTTGCCGGAAGTTTTCCGGACAGAAGCGCTTTTTCATTGGCATCGGTAAACTGATGGATCTCCAGAAGCGTTCCTGGAAGAACATCCGTTTCTCCTGCGTCGATGACGCGCACTTTCCGAAGCATCTGGCGGACCATAACTTCAATGTGCTTATCGCCAATTTCAACACCTTGCATCCGGTATACCTTTTGCACTTCACGAAGCAAGTATTCCTGAACAGCTCTGACATCTCGGACTCTGAGTAATTCTTTCGGGTCAATAGAACCTTCCGTAAGCTCCTGTCCGCGCTCGACGCGATCGTTCACGGCCACCTTTAGGCGGGCAGTGTACGGAGCATGGTACGTACGGGACTCCACTTCACCTTGAATGACGATCTCATGCTGGCGGTCTTTTCCTTCGTTAATTCCGACAACCGTTCCCTCAAGTTCTGAGATCACCGCTTGCCCTTTCGGATTCCGCGCTTCAAACAGCTCCTGGATACGAGGCAGACCCTGCGTAATATCGTCACCGGCAACTCCGCCTGTATGGAAAGTACGCATCGTTAACTGGGTACCAGGTTCACCGATTGATTGAGCAGCAATGATGCCAACTGCTTCGCCGACTTCAACCTCTTGTCCGGTTGCGAGGTTGCGGCCGTAACATTTTTTACATACGCCATGGCGGGTGTTACATGTGAAGGCAGAGCGGATATTGACTTCTTCAATATTGGCTGCAACGATCTCTGCAGCAATATCTTCGGTAATTAAGCCGTTAGCTTCAACAATCACATCATTCGTCTCAGGATGCCTGATCGCAGTTCTTGCATGACGGCCAATTAAACGTTCCTCAAGAGATTCGATGACTTCTGTGCCGTCTTTAAGCGCTCTGATTAACAAGCCCCGGTCCGTTCCGCAATCATCCTCACGAACAATTACATCCTGGGCAACGTCGACAAGACGACGGGTCAAGTAACCTGAGTCAGCTGTTTTAAGGGCTGTATCCGCAAGACCTTTACGGGCACCGTGTGTAGAAATAAAGTACTCGAGTACTGTTAAGCCTTCACGGAAGCTGGATTTGATCGGCAACTCGATAATCCGGCCGGCCGGGTTGGCCATCAGACCGCGCATACCGGCTAACTGTGTAAAGTTAGACGCGTTACCACGGGCACCTGAATCACTCATCATAAAGATCGGATTCGTTTTATCAAGAGATTTCATCAGCTTCGCTTGAATTGTATCTTTCGCAGCACTCCAGATTGAGATAACCCGGTCATAGCGCTCATCTTCTGTAATGAGACCGCGTCTGAACTGCTTTAAGACATTATCAACCTTGCCTTGAGCTTCTTGAATGATTTCCTGCTTTTCTTTTAATACAACGATATCAGCCACACCAACCGTGATCCCGGCTCTCGTAGAGTACCTGAATCCAAGGTCTTTCATGCGGTCAAGCATTTTCGACGTTTCTGTGATTTTGAAACGTTTAAACACTTCGGCAATGATGTTCCCAAGGATTTTCTTTTTAAACGGATCGACAAGCGGCATCCCGCTAATGACTGATTTAACGTCAGATCCCTGATCTACGAAATATCTTTCTGGAGTTTTCTCCTCAAGATTTTGCTTAGTAGGCTCATTGATATACGGGAATGTGGAAGGCAAAATCTCATTGAAGATCAGCTTTCCGACAGTTGTAACCATCAGCTTTTTGTTTTGTTCTTCTGTAAATGTCTGATTGTTTAATGATCCGGCATGAACCGCAACTCTTGTGTGCAAATGGACATAGCCGTTCTGGTAAGCAATCAGCGCTTCGTTTGTATCTTTAAAAATCATGCCTTCCCCGACAGCACCTGCGCGCTCCACCGTCAGGTAGTAGTTCCCTAATACCATATCCTGTGATGGAGTAACAACCGGCTTACCGTCTTTAGGGTTCAGGATGTTTTGAGCAGCGAGCATGAGAAGTCTTGCTTCTGCTTGTGCTTCTGCAGACAATGGAACGTGAACGGCCATTTGGTCACCGTCAAAGTCGGCATTGTATGCCGTGCATACAAGCGGATGGAGACGGATTGCACGGCCTTCCACCAATGTCGGTTCAAACGCCTGGATGCCGAGCCTATGAAGAGTTGGGGCCCGGTTAAGCAATACAGGGTGCTCTTTAATGACTTCTTCAAGAACATCCCAGATTTCCGGTGACACTCTTTCGATTTTGCGCTTAGCTGATTTGATGTTATGCGCTAAACCTTTTTCAACAAGCTCTTTCATCACAAACGGTTTAAATAGTTCAAGAGCCATTTCCTTCGGCAATCCGCATTGGTACATCTTCAAATTCGGGCCTACGACGATTACAGAACGGCCAGAATAGTCAACACGTTTCCCTAGAAGGTTTTGGCGGAATCGTCCCTGCTTACCCTTGAGCATGTGGGAGAGCGATTTTAACGGACGGTTGCCAGGTCCTGTTACCGGACGGCCACGGCGGCCGTTGTCAATAAGTGCATCAACCGCTTCCTGGAGCATCCGCTTTTCATTTTGAACAATGATGCTTGGAGCGCCTAAATCCAACAAGCGCTTCAGGCGGTTGTTACGATTGATTACACGTCGGTAAAGGTCGTTTAAGTCTGAAGTCGCAAAACGGCCTCCATCCAATTGAACCATTGGGCGAAGCTCAGGCGGAATGACCGGAAGAACGTCTAAAATCATCCATGACGGTTCATTTCCTGAACCACGGAAAGCTTCCAGTACTTCGAGGCGTTTAATCGCACGAGTACGGCGCTGACCCTGGGCTGTTCTTAACTCTTCTTTGAGCGTTTCGACATCTTTATCCAAATCAATGTCAGAGAGAAGCTTTTTAATCGCTTCAGCACCCATTGATGCCTGGAATTTGTTACCGTATTTATCGCGATATGCCCGGTATTCTTTTTCGGAAAGGAGCTGTTTCTTTTCAAGAGCTGTATCGCCAGTTTCCGTCACCACGTAAGAGGCAAAGTAGATGACTTCTTCAAGCGCCCGGGGGGACATGTCAAGGACAAGTCCCATCCGGCTTGGAATCCCTTTGAAATACCAAATATGAGATACGGGTGCAGCAAGCTCAATATGACCCATGCGCTCACGGCGAACCTTCGCGCGGGTTACCTCAACGCCACACCGGTCACAGACTACCCCTTTGTAACGGACGCGTTTGTATTTGCCGCAATGACATTCCCAGTCCTTTTGCGGACCGAAAATACGCTCACAAAACAAGCCGTCTTTTTCTGGTTTTAATGTACGATAGTTAATCGTTTCTGGCTTCTTAACCTCACCGAATGACCATGAACGGATTTTGTCCGGTGACGCAAGACCAATCTTCATATACTCAAAATTATTTACATCTAGCAAGGGGCCTACCTCCCTTTCGATCTCTGGGTTTTACCCTTATTGCTGAATCGGGATTATTCTTTGATTCCAACTTTTTCAGATACAGAGTCTTCCGGCTCCGGTGCAATCGTTAATGATTCAGCCTGTTGTAGCTCCTCATCATCTTCCGTATCACGCATTTCTATTTCTTCTTCATCACCTGAAAGGATTTTAACATCCATGCCCAAGCTTTGAAGTTCCTTCATTAATACTTTGAATGATTCCGGAACACCAGGTTCTGGAACATTTTCACCTTTGACAATGGCTTCGTACGTTTTCACACGGCCAACGACATCATCCGATTTAACGGTTAAGATTTCTTGCAATGTGTATGCAGCACCGTATGCTTCAAGGGCCCAAACTTCCATCTCACCAAAGCGCTGTCCGCCGAATTGGGCTTTACCTCCAAGCGGCTGCTGAGTAACAAGTGAGTATGGTCCAGTTGAACGGGCATGCAGCTTATCGTCTACCATGTGGGCAAGCTTGATCATATACATAACACCGACCGAAACGCGGTTATCAAACGGTTCACCAGTACGTCCATCATATAAAATGGTTTTCGCATCGCGGGCCATTCCGGCTTCTTCGATCGTTGACCAAACATCCTCCTCACGGGCTCCGTCAAATACTGGAGAAGCAACGTGAATGCCAAGGCTTCTTGCCGCCATGCCAAGATGAAGCTCAAGCACCTGTCCGATGTTCATCCGCGAAGGTACCCCGAGCGGATTGAGCATGATATCTACAGGCGTGCCGTCTGGAAGGAACGGCATGTTTTCTTCTGGAAGAATCCTGGAGATAACCCCTTTGTTTCCATGGCGTCCGGCCATTTTGTCACCCTCGGAAATTTTCCGTTTTTGGACAATATAAACACGGACAAGCTGGTTAACACCAGGTGGTAATTCATCGCCATCTTCACGGTTAAATACTTTAACGTCGAGAACAATTCCGCCGCCGCCATGTGGCACACGAAGGGATGTGTCTCTTACTTCACGGGCTTTTTCGCCAAAAATGGCATGAAGAAGACGTTCTTCGGCAGTCAGTTCAGTTACACCTTTAGGAGTAACCTTTCCAACAAGCAAGTCACCGTCTTTCACTTCAGCACCAATCCGGATAATTCCGCGCTCATCCAGGTTGCGAAGGGCGTCTTCGCCGACGTTCGGGATGTCGCGGGTAATTTCCTCCGGTCCAAGCTTCGTGTCGCGGGATTCTGATTCATATTCTTCAATATGGATAGAAGTGTATACATCGTCTTTTACAAGACGTTCACTCATAATGATCGCATCTTCATAGTTATAGCCATCCCATGTCATGAAAGCGACGAGAACATTGCGGCCAAGCGCAAGCTCACCTTTTTCCATCGAAGGTCCGTCTGCAAGAATTTCTCCTTTAACGACACGGTCTCCGACACTGACAATCGGACGCTGGTTATAACATGTACCCTGGTTTGAACGGATGAATTTTAACATCCGGTACTTATCAAGGTCACCTTTGACTTCCTGGTCATCAACTTCCTGAATCCGGCGCACCCAGATTTCGCGCGCTTCAACGTGCTCGACAATTCCTTCATGCTTACAGATCACCGCAGCACCAGAATCTTTTGCCGATACGTATTCCATGCCAGTACCTACTCGCGGCGCTTCCGGCTGCATGAGCGGAACCGCCTGGCGCTGCATGTTCGCGCCCATTAATGCACGGTTTGAGTCATCGTTTTCCAGGAACGGTATACAAGCGGTTGCAGCAGATACTACCTGCTTCGGAGACACATCCATATAGTCGACGCGGTCTCTTGGAACGACTGTATTTTCTCCGCGGAAACGGGCAATAACTTCCTCATCAAGGAAAGAACCATCTTCACCAAGAGGGACATTCGCCTGGGCAACTACATAATTATCTTCTTCATCAGCGGTCATGTAATCGATTTGTCCGGTTACTTTTCCTGTTTCCGGGTTAACGCGGCGATATGGCGTTTCAATAAAGCCGAATCGATTTACTTTGGCAAACGATGATAGAGAGTTAATCAATCCAATGTTCGGGCCCTCCGGCGTTTCAATTGGACACATGCGGCCATAGTGTGAATAGTGGACATCGCGGACTTCAAAGCCTGCACGCTCACGCGTTAAGCCACCAGGTCCCAATGCAGACAAACGCCTTTTATGCGTTAATTCCGCAAGCGGGTTCGTTTGGTCCATAAATTGAGACAACTGCGAGCTTCCAAAGAACTCTTTGATCGATGCAATAACAGGACGAATATTAATCAGCTGCTGAGGCGTAATCGTATTTGTATCCTGGATCGACATTCTTTCGCGCACGACGCGTTCCATCCGGGACAACCCGATACGGAATTGATTTTGCAGCAGCTCTCCGACAGAGCGCAAACGCCTGTTGCCGAGATGGTCAATATCGTCTGTATCGCCTACTCCATGCAGAAGATTAAAGAAATAGCTGATCGAAGCAAAAATATCTGCAGGCGTAATATTCTTCACCGTTTCTTCAACATAAGCATTACCTAAAACATTGATTTCCTTTTCACCTTCGTCATTCGGTGCATAAATCTTGATCGTTTGCAGCACAATGTCATGATCCACTACACCGTCAACAGGAGTGAAAGTTTTAAAACCGATATTCTTTTCCAGGTGAGGAAGGATCCGATCCAATGTGCGGCGGTCTAAAATCGTCCCTTTTTCAGCGATAATTTCACCAGTTTCAGGGTCCACAAGCGTTTCCGCCAGACGCTGTCCAAATAACCGGTTTTTAATATGAAGCTTCTTATTAATCTTGTAACGTCCTACATTTGCCAAATCATAGCGTTTTGGGTCAAAGAATCGGGACACAAGCAAGCTTTTTGCATTTTCGACTGTTGGCGGCTCACCCGGGCGCAGACGCTCGTAAATTTCCAATAGAGCTTTTTCTGTGCTTTCCGTATTGTCCTTTTCAAGTGTGTTGCGAATATACTCGTTATCACCAATTAAATCGATGATCGCTTGATCGGAACCAAACCCGAGAGCACGCAAAAGAACCGTAACGGGCAGCTTCCTCGTACGATCTATTCTTACATATACGACGTCCTTGGCATCTGTTTCATACTCAAGCCAGGCGCCGCGATTCGGAATTACGGTTGCAGTAAAACCTTTTTTTCCATTTTTATCGAGCTTTCCGCTATAGTAAACACTCGGAGAGCGGACTAACTGGGAAACAATAACGCGCTCTGCACCATTAATGACAAAGGTGCCTGTTTCTGTCATGAGCGGGAAGTCACCCATAAAGACATCCTGGTCTTTTACTTCGCCTGTTTCTTTGTTTACAAGACGAACTTTAACACGCAAAGGTGCTGAATATGTTACATCTCGTTCTTTTGATTCTTCAACAGAATACTTTGGTTCGCCAAGACTGTAGTCAATGAACTCAAGCGATAGGTTACCAGTAAAGTCCTCAATTGGTGAAATATCCTGGAACATTTCACGCAAACCTTCATCAAGAAACCATTGATATGAAGAGGTTTGGATCTCAATTAAGTTTGGTAATTCTAAAACTTCACTGATTCGTGCATAACTTCTTCGTTGGCGGTGTCGTCCATACTGAACTAGTTGACCTGTCAACTGATTCACCCCTCAAATCAAGCGTTATAATTGGATCTATAGCGTCTTACCAGGTACAAGCCCTTTGCGTAAGACAAAAAGAAAAAGGGTTTTTAACTCAAAAACCACATTTTCATATTACGAACTATTATTTTGTTATTTTCTCCTTAAACAACCAAATTTATACAACAGTTGTTTAATTTAGCTTACATCCTGAATATAATATATTGGCATTTTATAATATTAACATAGTCAAAAATTTGCGTCAATGTTTTTTTGCTTTTAAAATAAAATAACCTTTTTTCTTCTCGACCGTCTCAACTTCAGCGTACAATTCCTTCAATTTGTCAATCGCTGATGGTGCCCCCTGCTTCTTTTGAATCACTACCCAAAGTTCCCCTCCGGAAACGAGCAGGCTAAAACTTTGTTCAAAGATGTCATGAACGACTTTTTTTCCTGCGCGGATGGGCGGATTCGTTAAAATAGCTGCGAAGCCGAGATCTGCAACATTCAAGAGCCGGTCACTCTCATAAATAGAAACATTGTTTACGCCGTTCGCCACTGCATTTTCTTTCGCAAGCGCAAGTGCTCGTTCATTAACGTCCACCATATGGACCGTTCGATCAGGAAAGCTTTTCGCAATTGATAACCCAATTGAGCCATAGCCACATCCTACATCGAGAACAAGTCCCTCAAGATCCGGCATCACAAATGTCTCAATCAGCAACCGCGAACCAAAATCCACATCTTTTTTTGAAAACACTCCATTATCTGTCTTAAATCGGAATGGGTGGCCTTTAAGGGTGTAGTCCCAGTAATTCGGGTCACTTTCTACCTTTTGTGTTTTAGAATAGTAATGCTCTGACAAGAAGATCACCTCCAGCGGAGAAAATGTCATTGAAGGGAAATGAGGCCTTATTGATTCGAATCGAATTATAAGGGATAGATAGATAAAAAGCAAAAATCCAGCACATAATTTTTGTTAACATTTTAAGAGGAAAAAAGCCCGCTTTAAACAGCGAGCTTTTTTATAGATTGATTACTTAACTTCAACGCCAGCTCCAACTTCTTCAAGCTTGGCTTTAACTTCTTCAGCCTCTTCTTTAGAAACGCCTTCTTTAAGAGCTTTAGGAGTGTTATCAACAAGTTCTTTCGCTTCTTTAAGACCAAGGCCTGTGATTTCACGCACAACTTTGATAACTTTGATTTTTTGGTCGCCTGCAGAAGCAAGAATAACATCAAATTCAGTTTTCTCAGCTGCTGCTTCTCCGCCGCCAGCTCCGGCTGCAACAGCTACAGGTGCTGCAGCAGTTACACCAAATTCTTCTTCGATTGCTTTTACTAAGTCGTTTAGTTCTAAAACAGTCATGTTTTTAACTGCTTCAATGATTTGTTCTTTAGTCATGATTTGTTTCCTCCTTATTTTTGGTTAATCTATTTTCCAGTTCCGGCCCATGTTTGGCCGCCTCTGCTTTTGTTGCATTAAAACGGGAATGCTAACTTACGCGCCTTGTTCTTCCTTCTGGTCTGCAACAGCTTTTGCTGCAAGAGCAAGATTGCGGATAGGTGCTTGAAGAACGCTGAGTAGCATAGAAAGCAAGCCTTCGCGGGATGGTAGGTCCGCAAGTGCTTTTACATCTTCAACTGTTGCAATTGTTCCTTCAATTACACCTGCTTTAATTTCAAGAGCTTCGTGTTTCTTTGCGAACTCATTTAAAATTTTAGCCGGTGCAACCACGTCTTCGTTACTGAACGCGATTGCGTTAGGACCAGTAAGAGCTTCGTTCAAGCCTGCAAGCTCGGCAGATTCAGCGGCACGGCGCGTCATGCTGTTTTTGTAAACTTTAAATTCGACGCCCGCTTCACGAAGCTGCTTGCGAAGTTCTGTTACTTCAGCAACAGATAAACCACGGTAGTCAACGACAACTGTTGATTTACTTGTTTTAAGTTTATCAGCAATTTCTTCTACGATTTGTTTCTTTTGTTCGATAATGCTGCTCATCCTTACACCTCCTGTATTATCATTTCATTCATACCGGGCAATAAAAAACTCCATGTCTGATGCAGACATGGAGGAAGTTATACAATAGCCGTTTCAAAAACGTCTTTAAAATCTATCGTATGACCTCGGCAGGAAATTAAGCCCATCCAGGCACCTGCTGTCTGCGGTACAAATGTATTCATATATTCACAACAAAAAACATTATAGTACAATGTATTTTTGTTTGTCAACCTGATTATTTAGCTGTAACAGATGCAGGATCAACCTTGATGCCAGGGCCCATTGATGAAGTAACAGAAACGTTCTTCATGTATGTTCCTTTTGCAGCGGCAGGTTTAACCTTTAACATTGTATCAAAAATCGTGTTGAAGTTTTCAACAAGCTTGTTGTCTTCGAAAGATACTTTACCGATTGGAACATGGATGTTTCCATCACGGTCGACACGGTATTCAACTTTACCAGCCTTAATTTCATTTACAGCTCTTTCAACGTCAAAAGTAACTGTTCCTGTTTTAGGGTTCGGCATTAAGCCTTTAGGACCCAATACGCGGCCAAGCTTACCAACTTCACCCATCATGTCAGGTGTAGCAACGATCACATCGAATTCAAACCAACCTTGGTTGATTTTGTTGATGTACTCAGTGTCCCCTACATAGTCAGCTCCTGCAGCTTCTGCTTCTTTTGCCTTTTCGCCTTTGGCAAAAACAAGAACGCGCTGGGTTTTACCAGTTCCATTAGGAAGCACGACCGCTCCACGGATTTGCTGGTCTGCTTTCTTAGGGTCAACTCCTAAACGGAATGCTGCTTCTACAGTTGCGTCAAACTTCACAGTGCTGGTTTTCTTTACAAGCTCGATCGCTTCCCCGATCGGGTACGCTTTCGCACGATCTACAAGCTTGGCAGCTTCTAAATAGCTCTTACTTTTTTTAGCCATTTTGTTTTTTTCCTCCTCGAATGTGGTTTTAGCGGAATAACCTCCCACGAATAAAGGTTGCGAGTGAAACCAAATTCAGCGTCGCAACCCCCCGTCAATCCTATTGGATACTCAGCATGATTAGTCTTCGATAACGATACCCATGCTGCGTGCAGTGCCTTCAACCATGCGCATAGCTGCTTCAACGCTAGCCGCATTTAAATCAGGCATTTTCGATTCAGCAATCTCGCGTACTTTATCACGCTTAACTGTTGCTACTTTATTACGGTTTGGTTCACCAGAACCGGACTCGATACCAGCTGCTTTCTTAAGAAGAACGGCAGCAGGAGGAGTTTTCGTAATAAATGTAAACGAACGGTCTTCAAAAACCGTGATTTCAACAGGGATGATTAAACCGGCTTGTTCAGCTGTACGAGCATTAAACTCTTTACAGAACCCCATGATATTAACACCTGCCTGACCCAATGCTGGACCAACCGGTGGTGCTGGATTTGCTTTTGCTGCCGGGATTTGCAATTTAACTACCTTAATTACTTTTTTAGCCACGAGACACACCTCCTTAAAGTCCGTGATGTGGTAATAGGGGTTTCCCCTCCCACTCAAGCTTAGTCTTTATATCAATAAAGAACTCGACAAATGTCCAGTCTCTTTGTCCGAGACATACTGACCTATGAAATTCTAACACTTTTCGAAGTTGATTTCAAGGTTTTTAAGATTATAATTTATCAATTTGCGAAAAGTCCAGCTCGACCGGAGTATCACGGCCAAACATATTAACAAGAACCTTCAGCTTCGCTTTGTCTTTATCAATCTCTTCGATGGAACCCGTAAAGTTCGCAAACGGCCCTTCTTTTACTTTCACTGTTTCTCCAAGCTCAAAATCAATATCGATGCGTTTTTCATCGACACCCATCCGCTTAAGGATAACCCCAACTTCTTCCGGCAACAGCGGTGTCGGCTTCGAACCAGACCCGGCCGAGCCAACAAAACCTGTAACACCCGGCGTATTGCGGACCACATACCAGGAATCATCCGTCATGACAATTTCTACTAACACATAACCCGGGAAAACCTTGCGTTTAACTACTTTCTTTTTGCCGTTTTTGAAATCCGTTTCTTCTTCTTCCGGAACAACGACCCGGAAGATCTTGTCCTGCATCCCCATCGACTCAACCCGTTTTTCAAGGTTGGCCTTTACTTTATTTTCATAACCCGAGTACGTATGCACAACATACCAATTTTTTTCCATTGAAGAGGACTTGTATGTCCTTCCCTCCCTATAATTTTATATAGTCAATTCCCATCGGCTCACTCTTAGTTTGTTTTAAAAATTTTTTCCAAATGAAAAAACCCGTTATCCGGGCTTTGCAAAAGAATCCTGCGTTATTCTCCATTATACCATGAGAGCGCAGGGGTTATTCAAGAATTAATCGAATCAACTCGGAAATTCCTAAATCCAATGCCGCAAAGAAAAGAGCAAAAAATGTAACAGTTGCGATAACTATGATCGTATAGCGGACAAGCTCTCTCCGTTTAGGCCAGCTGACTTTCCTCATCTCATGGCCTGTATCACGGAAAAAATTAATTAAGCGCTGCATTTCGTAACCTCCAACTTTCAAGGGATACCTGATGAAATCTATAAAAAAAATAATTGCTATTTTGTTTCGCGATGAATCGTTTGCAATCCACATGTTTTGCAGAATTTCTTCAGCTCCAGGCGTTCAGCCTGATTCTGCTTGTTGCTCGTCGTTGAATAATTACGGGATCCGCAAACACTGCAGGCAAGAATCGCTTTTTTTCTCATTTCTGGCACCTACTCATTGCATCTTTGCGTCCTTAAAAATGTAACATGGCATAAAACCAGTGTCAATACAAGCTTCAGGCCTGGGCTAAACTGCTACAAGGAAAATTCTCTCACTTCAAGATACCTCTCGAGCTTTCTTTTTACACGCTGCAAAGCATTATCAATCGATTTCACATGGCGGTTCAGCTCTTCGGAGATCTCCTGATACGATTGGCCATCCAGGTATAAGGCAAGTACTTTTCGTTCGAGATCACTCAAAAGCTCTGTCATTTTCACTTCGATATGATCAAATTCTTCTTGATTAATAATCAGCTCTTCCGGGTCCATTACTTTTGCCCCGGAAATTACATCCATTAACGTCCGGTCGGATTCTTCATCGTAAATGGGCTTGTCCAGTGAAACATAAGAATTGAGCGGAATATGCTTCTGCCTTGTCGCCGTTTTTATGGCGGTAATTATTTGTCTCGTGATGCAAAGTTCAGCAAAAGCCTTAAAAGAGGTCAACTTGTCCTCCCTGAAATCGCGAATGGCTTTATACAGGCCAATCATGCCTTCCTGGACAATATCTTCTTTATCCGCACCGATTAAAAAATAAGACCTGGCTTTTGCGCGCACAAAATTGCGGTATTTGTGGATCAAAAAATCAAGAGCTTCGCTTTCGCCTTTATGGACCAATTCTACTATTACTTCATCATCAAGCTGGGTATACTTTTCGTTGATTTTCATCCTGAAGTCAGTATTCACACAGATCCCCTCCGACTGAAAACGCATAGATAGAAATATTATACAGTACGAATTTTTTAAGCGTCAACCGGCCCTATTGTCCGCGGCGCCATTTTTCAAAAATTTCTGCCACTTCCTCGCTGAGGGGGATTTTTGACCCCGGCTTCTTTTCTTGAATTTTTTTAACCTTTTTTTCAATTCCTTTTTCAATCATGTTCACTTCGGTCAGCAGCTCACGCGCCGACTTTCTTAAGGCACCTTGTCCAAAAATCGCCCATTGTTCAGTGAAATCAGAGGTCGCAACATGGATTTGTGTTTTTCTGTTGCTTAGCGAAATCGCCAATTTTTCAATCCGTTCATCAGCCGTTTCATTTTCCTTTGTAAAAATAACTTCGACCTTATAGTTTTGGTATTTTTTTTCGGTTCCGTGAACGTAGTGGGCATCAAAAACTACAATCACTCGATATCCGGTGTACGCTTGATATTCAGCCATCTTTTCGACAAGATGATCTCTTGCCGCGGCTAAATCTTTCATCTTTAAACTTTTGAGCTCGGGCCAATCACCGATCATGTTATAGCCGTCAACGATGAGGATATCCATGCCTTAGCCCTCTATAGGATGCCGCCTGCGATATACCTCATACATGAGAAGGGCAGCTGCCACGGATGCATTTAGTGAGGTTACATGCCCTGCCATCGGCAAATGGATCAGAAAATCACATTTTTCCTTAATGAGCCGCCCGATTCCTTTTCCTTCACTGCCAATCACAAGTCCGAGCGGAATTGTTGCATCAAAAGTGCGATAGTCTTCCCTGCCCCTTGCATCGGTGCCGGCGATCCAGACACCCCGCTCCTTTAGTTCGTCAATTGTTTGCGCCATGTTGGTCACGCGGACGACTGGAACGTACTCGATTGCGCCCGTTGATAATTTCGCAACCGTTGCAGTTAAACCGACCGCCCTCCTTTTTGGAATGATGATTCCATGGGCTCCGGCTGCATCGGCCGTTCGCATAATCGACCCTAAATTATGCGGATCTTCAATTTCATCGAGCAGCAAAAAGAAAGGAGGTTCATTTTTCTTCTCAGCTGCGGTAAATAAATCATCCAATTCAGCATATTGATAGGCCGCCACAGCAGCGATGACACCCTGGTGGTTTCCTTCCGCCATCTGATCGAGCTTTTTCCTGGGCACAAATTGCACCAATACTTTCGATTCTTTAGCCATTCCGATAATTTGCTGCATGGAGCCCTTTTGCGATCCTTCAGCAATAAAAATCTTGTTAATATCCCGCTGTGATTTAAGCGCTTCGATAACCGGATTTTTGCCGATGATATATTCTTCTGTCACGTCGTTGTTCCTCCTTTCTCGTTTTCAATAAGATCGAAGCAGGCAGAGATAATTTCCTCAAGCCTTTTTTCTTCTCCGGATAAATATAAATAGCCAATCAGCGCTTCAAATGCCGTACTGTAACGATAAGTTTGTACATCCGTGTTTTTCGGAATCGTACCTGACTTCGCGTTTCTTCCCCTCTTGACTACCGCAGTCTCTTCGGGGCTTAAAAAACAATTCTCAAGAAAGTGATGAATTACCCGGGCCTGGGCTTTTGCCGAGACATACCTGGTTGCTTCCTTCTGCAAAAAATGCGGCCTCACTTTTCCGCTCTGGAGCAGGTGGTGCCTGACATATAATTCAAAAACCCCGTCGCCCAGATAGGCGAGAGCAAGACTGTTTAGCTGTTTTTCATCAATTTTATTTTCATAACGAAGCATATCGAGATCAGCCTCGTTTCCAGCGCGTGCCTTGCGGGGTATCTTCGAGAATGATGTTCATGTCCTTCAGCTGATCCCTGATTTGATCTGACAGCTGGAAATTCCGGTCCTTTCGGGCTTGATTTCTCTTTTCGATCAACGCTTCAATCTCGTCATCGAGAAGCTCTTCTTTCCCAAGCGATAACCCGAGAATATCAAAAAGGATCTCAAATTCAGACATAAATGCGTTGATGACCTCTTTTGATGTATTTTTCTCAAGCAAATAGTAATTTGCCAGCTTGGAAAGCTCAAATAAAACCGATATCCCATTTGCCGTATTGAAATCGTCATCCATTGCGGCAACGAATTCATGATGAAGCCCGTTAATCTTGCCAAGCCACTCCTCGTTTTGGTCGGTTAATTCTGAGCTTGCTTCCTTCCGGTGCGCCAGGTTGTGATAAGAGGTCTTGATTCGCTCGAGGCCCGATTTTGTTTTTTCGAGCAGTTCTTCACTGTAGTTAACCGGGTGGCGGTAATGGACAGAGAGCATGAAAAACCTGAGAACCTGTGGATCATGAACTTTAATAATATCGTTCACGAGCACAAAATTCCCGAGCGATTTCGACATCTTCTCATTATCTATATTAATATACCCGTTATGCATCCAGTAGCGGGCAAAAGTTTTTCCGGTCAGCGCTTCAGACTGGGCAATTTCGTTTTCATGATGCGGAAACGCCAAATCCTGTCCGCCTGCATGAATATCAATCGTATCGCCTAAATATTTTTTTACCATCGCCGAGCATTCAATATGCCAGCCCGGGCGGCCTTTTCCCCACGGGCTTTCCCACGCAATTTCCCCTTCCTTTGCTTTTTTCCAAAGGGCAAAGTCCAGGGAATCCTGCTTTTTCTCGCCGGGCTCGATCCGGGCCCCAACGCGAAGCTCATCGATCGATTGATGTGAGAGCTTCCCGTATTCTGTAAACTTTCTCGTCCGATAATAAACATCGCCATTTGATTCGTAAGCATACCCTTTTTCAATAAGAGCGCTGATAAACTCCAGAATGATATCCATGCTTTCGGTTACGCGGGGATGGATATCGGCCCTTTTGCAGCCAAGCGCAGAAACATCTTCAAAATATGCATTAATAAAGCGGTCCGCAATCGCAGGAACTTCTTCACCAAGCTCCTTTGCAACGCGAATAAGCTTATCATCGACATCGGTAAAATTAGAAACAAATTGAACTTTATAACCGCGGAACTCAAGGTAGCGCCGCACTGTATCAAATACGATGGCCGGACGGGCATTGCCGATATGGATGTAATTATAAACAGTTGGCCCGCACACATACATCTTTACTTTTCCTTCTTCCAGCGGGACAAACTCTTCTTTTTTTCTCGTCATCGTATTAAAAATTTGAATTGGCATTCATTTTACTCCTTTCGTTCCTTAGCTCGGTTAATTCACTTTTTAATTTATTTAATTCCGTTTCCAGCTCCTTGAGCCGGTCGGCAATCGGATCAGGCAAATCGGTGTGGTTTAGATCCTTCACCCTAATTCCATCTTTAACGACTATTCTCCCTTTAATTCCAACAACCGTAGAATTCGGGGGCACATCCTGAAGGACGACAGCTCCGGCCCCTATTTTGGCATTTTCCCCAATCGTGATCGATCCAAGGACTTTGGCTCCCGTTGCAATCAAGGCATTGTCTTTTACCGTTGGATGCCGCTTTCCTTTTTCCTTACCGGTTCCCCCCAGGGTAACTCCTTGAAAAACCGTGACGTTATCGCCAATCTCACAGGTTTCGCCAATAACAACCCCCATGCCGTGGTCAATAAAGAAGCGTTTCCCGATTTTCGCACCGGGATGAATTTCGATACCGGTAAAGAAGCGGCTGATCTGGGAAATAACCCTTGCTATAAAGAAAAGCTTCCGCTTATAAAAACTGTGTGCAAGACGATGGGACCAAATGGCATGCAGCCCGGAATAAGTGAGAATAACTTCTAAATAAGTTCTTGCTGCCGGGTCCTGTTCGAAAACAACCTCTATATCTTCTTTCATTCTTTTAAACATGGTTCATCCCTCCAGCATGTACTCTCCTGTCTTTTTCCATAAAAAAAAGCGCCTCTGTACATAGACAGAGACGCTTACCGCGCGGTTCCACTCTGTTTAAGCCTTAAAGAAAAACGAGGCCGCAATTTTCCTGCTCCACCAAAGGATGAGACGCATACCACGAGGAATATATTTTTCCGCATGGCAGCTTTAACGCTCCTGAGGAGTTGGGCACTGCATCAACCTTTATGAATAGGCTTCAACTTTTTCCTGTTAACGGAAGGAGTCCGCCCGAGTCTACAGGTTTATTTCGACAAGGGACTCAGAGGTGCATTTCAAAAAAAGAGCGGCTTGAACCACTTTCAGCCGATGATGGTCCTCTCTGCTAAGCATCATTTTTCTACTTTTCCTCTTCAACATTTTCATATTATAGAATTACTCTTACTATATTACATTTCAGCGGATATGTTAACTAATAATATTTCGCAAGCGATTCTGGATTTTTTCTTTTCCCAGCAATTCAATGGCTTTCGGCAGGTCGGGTCCGTGTGTTTGTCCTGTCGCCGCGGCCCGAATCGGCATAAAAAGATTTTTTCCTTTTTGACCTGTTGTTTTTTGCACATTTTTCATGGCCGCTTTGATATGATCCGCTGTAAACTCATCAAGTTGATCAATCTCATCTGAAAAAGCTTTAATCACTTCAGGAACCTGTTCACCTTGTAAAACAGCCTTCGCTTCTTCGTCATAGTCTGCTTCTTCTGTGAAAAACATATCCGTCAGCTCAACAATTTCAGCACCGAAGCTCATTTTTTCCTGGTACAGCCCTATCAAGTTCCGCACCCAGATCCGCTCTTCTTCAGACAAATTGCCGCCGACTCTTCCGGCTTTGATTAAATGCGGCAAAGCGAGGTCAACCAGTCTGTCCAGCTCCAGTTTTTTCACATATTGGTTGTTCATCCACGTCAGTTTTTGCTTATCAAATAGAGCCGGCGATTTTGATAAGCGGTTTGGATCAAATATCTCAATAAGCTCTTCCTTGGAGAAAATTTCTTCTTCGCCTTGAGGAGACCAGCCCAACAACGCAATAAAATTAAACAGGGCTTCAGGCAGGTAGCCTAATTCCTCATATTGCTCGATAAACTGAATGATCGATTCATCACGCTTGCTCAGCTTCTTGCGGCTTTCGTTGACGATCAACGTCATATGACCATATTCCGGTGCATCCCAGCCGAGCGCTTCAAAAATCATCAACTGCTTCGGCGTATTGGAAATATGATCATCGCCCCGTAAAACATGCGATATATTCATCAAATGATCATCAATAGCAACGGCATAATTATAGGTAGGCGTTCCATCCTTCTTTACAATAACGAAATCGCCAATCCCATTTGATTCAAAGGAGACATTCCCTTTCACCATATCATCAAACGAGTATACTTTCCCTTCAGGAACAAGGAAACGGATGCTTGGTTTTCGGCCTTCCGCTTCGAGCTGTTCGCGCTGAGCCGCAGTCAGGTGGCGGCATTTCCCCGAATATTGGGGAGTTTCCCCTTTCGCGGCCTGCGCTTCACGCTCGGCTTCCAATTCTTCTTCCGTACAATAGCATTTATAAGCCAAGCCTTTTTCCAACAGCTCTTCATTGTATTTTTCATATATTGCATTTCGCTCAGATTGGCGATAGGGGCCATATTCTCCCCCTTTATCAACGCTTTCATCCCAATCGATACCGAGCCATTTTAAGTATTTTAACTGGCTTTCTTCTCCGCCTTCAATATTGCGTTTTTTATCGGTATCCTCAATACGGATTATAAATTTGCCGCCTTGATTGCGGGCAAATAAATAATTGAATAGCGCGGTGCGGGCGTTTCCAATATGTAAATGTCCAGTCGGACTCGGGGCATAGCGCACACGAACTTCCTTCGGCATCATACTTCCTCCTCGTTAACTATCATTGCTTGATTCATTGTATCATGCTGCTTTTTTGTAATAAAGCCACGTTATGCATCTTTTTCTTTTAAAAGAACTGCCGCCTGGGCTGCGATACCTTCGCCGCGTCCAGGGAATCCAAGTTTCTCTGTTGTTGTGGCCTTTACATTAATGCGTTGCGTCGATGTGCCAAGAAGACCGGCAATACGCTCTCTCATCTTATCAATATACGGGGCCATCTTCGGCTGCTGGGCAATAATTGTACAATCCGCATTGACAAGCTCGTAGCCCCGTTCCGTTACAATGTTCCAGACATGCTCCAGCAGTTTCGCGGAGTCGGCGTCTTTAAAAGCAGGATCTGTATCGGGAAAATGTTTGCCGATATCGCCTTCCCCGATCGCGCCCAGGCATGCATCAGCAATCGTATGTAAAAGAACATCTGCATCCGAGTGCCCTAACAGGCCTTTTTCATATGGAATTTCAATGCCACCAATAATAAGCGGGCGGCCCTCTGTTAATTGATGAACATCAAACCCCTGTCCAATCCGATACATTCTCATTCCCCTTTGTTTTTAACCCAGGAGCTCCTTTTTTTCATCATGGCTTCCGCAAAAAAAAGGTCCTCCGGTGTTGTAAGCTTAATATTGTCATAACTTCCTTCGACGATAGTGACAGGGACGCCAAGCCGCTCGATGAGGCTTGCATCATCGGTGCCGACAAATCCGCTTTCCGCCGCTTCCTTATGCGCCTTAAGCAAAAGCGAAACGCGAAAAGCCTGTGGGGTTTGAATTGCCCACAAGCTAGAACGCTCAATTGTTTCAACCACTTTACGCGCTTGAACTTTTTTAATCGTATCCTTTACCGGAACAGCAACAATCGCCGCCCCGTCTCTTTCAGCCACCCCGGCCAGTTGATGAATAATCGGTATATCAATAAAAGGCCTTGCGGCATCATGTACGAGAACAATGCCGTCCTGTTTTAGCGTTTGCACTGCGTTAAATACGCTATGCTGCCGCTCTGCGCCGCCTGCAACAAGTGAATGTACTTTCTCAATGCCGTAGTCCTTTAATAACCTCTTAATTTCTGGTTCTTCTTGAGGATTAACCGCTAAAATGATATCGCTGCAAGCGTGATCTGCCTCGAACACCTTTAACGTGTGAATAAAAACCGGAATTTCATGAAGATGAACGAGAAGCTTATTCTTGCCTGCTCCCATTCTTTTCCCCTGACCTGCTGCAGGAATAATCACCTGGTAAGCCATAGACTAACCCCTATCTCTGTTATAACGCTTTTTCCAACAGCTTCGGTTTCGCAAAAATCATGCGCCCTGCTGATGTTTGCAGGACACTCGTCACGACGACATCAATTCGTTTGCCGATAAAATCGCGTCCGTCTTCCACCACAATCATCGTGCCATCGTCAAGATAGGCAACACCCTGGTTATATTCTTTGCCATCCTTAATAACCTGTACATTGAGCTCTTCGCCAGGAAGAACGACCGGTTTAACGGCATTGGCGAGATCATTAATATTTAAAACTGAAACATTTTGCAGTTCACAGACTTTATTTAAATTAAAGTCGTTTGTGACAACAACGCCATTTGTTATTTTTGCCAATTTAACAAGCTTGCTGTCAACCTCCTGGATCTCTTCAAAATCGCCTTCGTAAATCTCTACTTTCATGGCCAGTTCTTTCTGGATACGGTTCAGGATATCAAGCCCGCGGCGGCCACGATTTCGTTTTAAAGCATCCGATGAATCTGCGATATGCTGCAGCTCTTCAAGAACAAATTGCGGAATGACAATGGTGCCTTCGAGAAAGCCCGTCTGGCATATATCCGCGACTCTTCCATCAATGATCACACTCGTATCAAGTATCTTTAATGCGTTTTTGGTATGCAGCTCCGGTTCTTCATCAACAGGCTTCTTTTTTCGGTTTGCAAACAGGTTTAAAAGCTCGTCTCTCTTTTTAAAACCAACCTGGAAACCGAGGTAGCCAAATAAAAGCGTTAATACTGTGGGAGCTACTGTATTCAATACAGGCACTTGAATCGCATTGAGCGCAAACCCGATCAGAAATGCAAGAACAAGGCCGAATGCAAGCCCGACACTTCCAAAAATAATATCTGTAATCGGCGCCTTGATCAAGGAGTCTTCCAGCCATCTCATGAAGTTAACAACATAATCAATGGCCCAGAAACTAATAAAATAAAATATAATTGCACCTAGAATGGCAGCCACATACCCATTATTTAAGAATAGAATGTTGTCTGCACTTATCAACCTCAATAAATCAGGTATTAAAAATATGCCAAGCGTTCCGCCGATGATAAGGAAGCACGCTTGAATGATACGTTTTAACATTCCCTCACCTCCTTCTAACCATTATAAACAAATTCACTAAATTGAAACGTATTATCACAGATAAATTTCATTTTTTTATAATCAATCTTGTATTGTAAAATAACTTTCTCAAGTGAGATAAGAATGATAATCCTTGTGGCAAAAGGACAATATTCCATCTTTAAGGGTAGCATCGTAAAAATGAAGTGTCAAATAATAAAGGTTTTAATTTTATCATAGGACTTTTGTCATTTCAATCAAATTTTTCAATACCGGTACAAATTCTCCTATGCGGGCGGCTCTTTCCTTAAAATCCCCAGATTCACTCTTATCATCCAAGCACGGTCTGAAGGGCCTGGCTGACGGAAGAAACTCCTACAAGCTGAATCCCTGGCGGCTCTGTCCACCCTCCCAAATTATTTTCCGGAAGAATGACTCTTTCAAAGCCAAGCTTTGCTGCTTCCTGGACTCTTTGCTCAATTCTTGACACCCGCCTTACCTCTCCAGTCAATCCAACTTCGCCAATAATACAATCGGAAGCTCGGGTCGGTTTGTCGCGAAAGCTTGAAGCAATGCTGACGGCAATCGCCAGATCAATGGCAGGTTCATCTAACTTGACACCGCCGGCCACTTTCAAATAGGCGTCCTGGTTTTGTAAAAGCATCCCAACTCTTTTTTCCAACACCGCCATCAACAGTGATACCCGGTTATGGTCAATTCCGGTCGCCATCCTTCTCGGGTTTCCAAAGCTGGTCGGTGAAATTAACGCTTGTATTTCAACCAATACAGGGCGGGTTCCCTCCATGGAAGCGACGACAGTAGAACCTGATGCCCCCTGCGACCGCTCTTCAAGAAAAATTTCCGAAGGATTCTCCACTTCTTCAAGCCCAAATTCTTTCATTTCAAAAATACCCATTTCATTTGTCGAGCCAAATCTATTTTTCACGGCACGCAAAATTCGATATGTATGGTGCCGTTCACCTTCAAAATATAGAACGGTGTCGACCATATGCTCCAAAAGACGGGGACCGGCGATTGACCCTTCCTTCGTAACATGTCCGACAATAAAAATAGCAATCCCTTTTGTTTTCGCAATTCTCATTAATTCTGCTGTGCATTCCCGCACTTGTGAAACGCTCCCGGGAGCCGAAGTGATCTCGGGATGATAGATCGTTTGAATCGAATCAACGATCACAAAACCCGGCGACATCCCTTCAATCGTCCGGCTGATTTCCTCCAGGTTTGTTTCAGCATAAACGTTTAGGTTGTCAGAGGTTACTCCGAGGCGGTCCGCCCTTAATTTGGTCTGCCTCAATGACTCTTCACCCGATATATAGAGAACCAAGTGCTCTTTTTTTGCAAGCTGCGCCGAAACCTGCAACAGCAATGTCGATTTGCCTATCCCCGGATCCCCGCCGATTAGTACCAACGACCCTCTTACCACTCCTCCGCCAAGCACTCGGTTCAATTCTGGCATGTCTGTCGTAATTCTCGGTTCACTTGTTGTTTCAATCGCAGTAATCGGGGTTGCCTTGGCCGCGACAGCCGATGCGCCCTGTGAATGGGCAAACGCTCCGCGCCTTCCTGTGCTGGCCGGTTCAATTTCTTCAACCATCTTATTCCATGTTCCACAACCAGGGCATTTCCCCATCCATTTCGCAGATTCATACCCGCAGTCCTGACATACAAACTTTGTTTTTTTCTTGGCCATCTATTTCTTCCTCTCTAATGCGTCTAAACGATGTCTTTCATTTTATTATAAGGTATCTTGTTCTCTTTTTCGAAAATCTGCAAAAAAGAGGTACACGTAAATTTACGCGTACCTCCCCATCATTTAAAACGATCGTGCTTACCCTTACAGTTTAACTTTCCCGCTTTCTTTAGCAGCTTTGACGACAAACTCGCCATCTTCCACATCAATGATGACGTTTTGGCCGGTTAATACCTTGCCTTTTAGAAGTTCTTCAGACAGACGGTCTTCGATATGCTTCTGAATGGCACGGCGCAATGGACGTGCTCCGTACTCAGGATCGTAGCCTTCTTCCGAAATTTTATCTTTTGCTGCATCTGTCAGCTCTAAATTAATGTCCTGCTCTTTCAAACGTTTTGTCAATTGATCGGACATCAGTGTGACAATTTCTTTTAAGTGTGGCTTTTCAAGAGCATGGAAGACAATAATTTCGTCGATACGGTTAAGGAATTCCGGGCGGAAGGCTCTCTTTAGCTCTTCCATTACCTTTCCTTTCATATCCTTGTAACTTTGCTCTCCATCCTGGATATTAAAGCCGACATATTTATTTCGTTTCAGCGCTTCAGCTCCGACGTTGGAAGTCATGATCAGCACGGTATTGCGGAAATCGACCGTGCGCCCTTTCGAATCTGTCAGGCGGCCGTCCTCCAATACTTGAAGCAGGATATTAAATACATCCGGGTGTGCCTTCTCAATTTCGTCGAGCAGGATGACTGAATATGGTTTTCTGCGGACCTTTTCAGTCAACTGGCCGCCTTCATCATAGCCAACGTATCCCGGTGGTGAACCAACAAGGCGCGATGTCGAATGCTTCTCCATGTATTCGGACATATCAATCCGGATCATCGCGTCCTCATCCCCGAACATCGCTTCCGCTAAAGCGCGGGCAAGCTCGGTTTTACCGACACCAGTTGGTCCAAGGAAGATGAATGAGCCAATTGGGCGCTTTGGATCTTTCAGGCCGGCACGGGCACGGCGAACTGCTTTCGCAACTGCCTTTACAGCTTCCTCCTGCCCAATTACTCGCGAATGAAGAATTCCTTCAAGGTTTAACAGCTTATCTGTTTCGGTTTGTGCCAGCTTGGAAACAGGGATACCGGTCCAGCTTGCAACAACGTGCGCAATATCGTCCACAGTAACCTCACTGTTTTCTTTACCTTGCTTTTCTTTCCAGTTCTTTTTCGTTTCCTCGAGCTTTTCACGAAGGCGTTGCTCTGTATCCCTTAATGAAGCTGCTTTTTCAAATTCCTGGCTCTGAACAGCTGCATCTTTTTCTTTCCTTACTTCCTCCAATTTCATTTCAAGCTCTTTCAAATTCGGAGGAGTTGTATAGGAACGAAGTCTTACTTTTGAACCGGCTTCATCAATTAAATCGATCGCTTTATCAGGTAAAAAGCGGTCTGAGATATAGCGGTCGGACAGCTTAACTGCTGCTTCGATCGATTCATCCGTGATTGAAACGCGGTGATGCGCTTCGTAACGGTCACGAAGTCCTTTTAAAATTTGAATGGATTCTTCTACAGATGGCTCATCGACTGTAATTGGCTGGAAGCGCCGTTCCAGAGCAGCATCTTTTTCAATGTATTTTCGATATTCATCAAGAGTTGTCGCGCCAATACATTGCAATTCACCGCGGGCAAGTGATGGCTTCAAAATATTTGATGCATCGATCGCACCTTCAGCTCCACCTGCTCCAATCAATGTATGAAGCTCATCAATAAATAGAATGATATTGCCGGCCTGGCGAATTTCATCCATCACTTTTTTAAGGCGGTCCTCGAATTCACCGCGATATTTCGTTCCGGCGACGACCGTTCCCATATCAAGGGTCATGACACGCTTATCGCGGAGAATTTCCGGCACCTCATTATTGACAATTTGCTGGGCTAGCCCCTCGGCAATAGCAGTCTTACCGACACCAGGTTCACCAATCAGTACCGGGTTATTTTTTGTACGGCGGCTTAATACCTCAATAACTCTTTGAATTTCTTTGCTTCTTCCGATCACCGGATCAAGGCTTCCTTCACGCGCAATCGAAGTCAAATCTCTTGCAAGGCTATCCAATGTTGGAGTGTTTGCATTTGCAGACGCACCGCCCTGGTGGCCTCCTGATTCATTGCTTCCCAACAATTGGAGTACTTGTTGACGTGCTTTATTCAAGCTCACCCCAAGATTATTTAACACTCTTGCTGCGACTCCCTCTCCTTCACGAATAAGCCCGAGAAGAATATGTTCAGTACCCACATATGAATGACCGAGCTTTCTTGCTTCATCCATTGAAAGTTCAATTACTTTCTTTGCCCTTGGTGTATAATTAGGCGTTTGTGTCACTTCTTTTCCGGTGCCGATTAAATTTTCAACTTCTTTTTGGATTTTTTCTGAACCAAGGCCTAAAGCATACAAAGCTTTAGCAGCAATCCCTTCGCCTTCACGTACAAGGCCTAAAAGAATATGTTCTGTGCCAATATTGTTATGTCCCAGGCGGATCGCTTCTTCTTGTGCCAACGCCAGCACCTTCTGGGCTCTCTCGGTAAAACGTCCAAACATCATATGCTCTTCCTCCTGTCTATTCTTCCATTTTCAATCGTTCTCGTATTAAAGTAGCACGGCGGATATCACGCTCATTCGGCCGCAAAGGCCCGCCCGCATATTGTTGTAAAAATCCCGGCTGTGTTAAAATCATCAGTTCATTTAAAATGGTCTTCGAAACATTTTTAATAAAGCCCATATCGATTCCGAGACGTACATCTGACAAACAGCGCGCTGCTTCCTTAGTTTCAATGACCCGGCTGTTGGAAAGAGTACCCAAAGAACGGAAAACCCTGTCTTCTAATTGTATGTTTGAGGTTTTCGCTAATGCTTCCCGGGCCGATCTTTCCTGTGAAATCAACTGGCTGACGACGCTTTTTAAATCTTCAACAATATCTTGTTCCGATTTTCCAAGCGTCATTTGGTTGGAAATTTGAAAAATATTTCCCAACGCTTCGCTGCCCTCTCCATAAATACCTCTTACCACTAAACCAAGCTGGTTAATCGCCGGAATGATCCGATTTATTTGCTGAGTCAAAACAAGGGCTGGCAAATGCATCATTACCGATGCACGGAGCCCTGTGCCTACATTGGTGGGACAGCTCGTTAAATACCCGAGTTTCTCATCAAAAGCGTAGTCGACTTGCTCTTCCATCCAGTCATCGACCTTGTTTGCCATATCAAGCGCTTCTTTCAGCTGAAAAGCAGGAAACAGGCACTGGATCCGAATATGGTCTTCTTCATTAATCATGATGCTGACTTCCTCATTTTCTGAAAGCAAACATGCTCCCGAGTTCGAATCTTCGGCAAGCTGCGGACTGATCAAATGCTTTTCCATTAGAACCCGTTTTTGTAAAGGCTGCAGCTCTTCCATCTTTAACAGCTCTAATTTTGCGAAGCTGCCGGGACCGCCAGTGAGAACGCGTTCTTCTATCGTTTTTAGTATCCTGGTTGCTTCTTCGCTTGAATATAGTGTTGGAAAAGTAAATTCATTAAGGTTTCGAGCAAGTCGCACCCTGGAGCTTAATACAATATCAGAATCTGGCCCTTCTGCGCTCATCCACGAACTTACAGCCTGGCTAATAAATCGGTTAAGAGACACACTTACTCCCCTCCCTTATTGGCTTCGTTCATGCTTTTTTCTACTAAACGAATTTCATCCCTGACTTGCGCAGCTTTTTCGAATTCTTCCTTCGAAATCAGCTCTTGAAGATTCTGCTTTAATGAATCCAGCTTCCTGCGCAGTTGGATACTGCCGCCGATTCTTTTTGGGATTTTGCCGTTATGGCTCCAATTGCCACTGTGAAGCCGCCTTAAAATCGGTTTGAGTTGCTCTTTGAATGTATCATAGCAATTTGCGCAACCAAACCGCCCAACCTTTGCAAACTGGGGAAAGGTCATTTTGCAATTTTCGCACTGAACAATGTCATCCTGATCATATTGCGGTTTTGTTGATTGCGGGAATGCCGGCTCTACATTCAAAAGACCGGCCAATAGGTTGTTGATCGAAAAGCCGGATCCACTATTGAACATAAACATGTCGCCTTTTTCCTGAGCACATTTTTCACAAAGATGGACCTCTGTCTTTTCCCCATTCACTATTTTTGTAAAATGCATCGTTGCCGGCCTCTGATTACAATCTTCGCAAATCATGATTTCACCTCTCAGCTCAACTTGTTATTTATATTTTAATGTGGTCAACATCGCCCTTAGCATTCTTGCTCTAATCTCATCACGATGGGGAAGGTCTATATATAGTACAGATCGATCGATTACACTGAGCATAATTTTCGCTTCTCTCCGTGTAATCACCCCTTCATTTGCAAGCCGATAAATGACATCCTCGGCACTGCTTTGCGATACACGATTCTGGACTAACTGCAAAAGTTCATTTATTAGATGGGCAAAGTCATTCGTTTGTACCTTCATAATCCGAATATAACCGCCGCCGCCCCTCTTACTCTCGACGATATAACCTCTTTCAACCGTAAACCGGGTATTAATCACGTAATTTATCTGAGACGGTACACATTGGAACTTATCGGCCACTTCGCTTCTCTTAATCTCAACGATTTCCTTCTCACTGAGCTCCAAAACTGACTTTAAATAGTTCTCAATAATATCTGAGATATTCCTCATTATACCCCCCCAATCTGACTTTGACTATATTTGACTTTTATTATACATCATACCCTCAATTTCATGCAAACGATCTGAGAACTCCCTTATATTTTCTCCAAAATCCTCTTTCTCAAACCTGCTTCGCCAGTAGGTTATAGCCTTTTTTGCCGCTTTAAAAGTATCCATTTCATCTCTGTAAATCAGCTATTCCAACGGTCGTGGTTCGGGGTTTTGTCGGAACTCACAAAATCAATTTTGCTTATCCGGCTTCGGAAACGGTGAGCGACAGTTCATTTTAACAATTTGGATGATTTTTAGGCAGAATTATTCCTGAATTGAGCTTGAATTGTGGATGGGATGAACCCGCGAGGTTGACAAGCAGAGAAGAAGACAAAATTTCAGTTAACAAACTGGTATTGGGTACTGACAAAAAAATAATTAAGCGGAAAATCGGACGATTTACGCGAAACCACGTTGGAATTAAGCGAAACCTCAGTAGAATTAAGCGAAAAATCCGGGAATTAAGCGAAAACCCTGATTAATTAAGCGAAACGGTGTTTCGGACATTTTTCCTTATTAAAGAAAAATAAAAAAAGAACAACCATTTTCGGCTGTTCTTTCGCATTCGCTTGGCGGCGTCCTACTCTCACAGGGGGAGACCCCCAACTACCATCGGCGCTGAGAAGCTTAACTTCCGTGTTCGGGATGGGAACGGGTGTGACCTTCTCGCCATCGCCACCAGACAAGTTCAAGACATATCTTATTATAATGTCTTTTGAAATTA
>NZ_PGUZ01000021.1 GCF_002860165.1 Bacillus sp. V3-13
TAAGTACAGTACGAATAACGGGATAGGTTTGTCTAATTATGGATAATCAACACTCATGGTTTTAAAATATAAAAAGAGAGCCTCATAGTTAGACTCTCTAATCAATAATTTAAAAATTAAGTTTAGCTGAGCTGTCCGATTGTCCCCATTCAAGCAGCTTCTGCTTTAGTTCGTTCTCCATCGTGATAAGATCCTGTTCTGCCTGACGTCGTTTGTTTCGGCCGTCTTCCTGGATGCGGATCGTTTCTTCCAGTGTCGAGATTAGGTTTTCCTGCGTTTTCTTTAAAGTTTCGATATCGACCAGGCCGCGCTCGTTTTCCTTGGCCGCTTCGATTGTATTGGTTTTCAGCATTTCTGCATTTTTTAAGAGCAGTTCATTTGTCGTCTTCGATACTTGCTTTTGCGCCTCTACAGCATGGCGCTGCCTGATTAACGTCAAGGCAATCGCAACCTGGTTCTTCCAAAGAGGAATCGCAGTCAGGATAGAGGATTGGATTTTCTCCACCAATAATTGATTTGTATTTTGAATAAGCCGGATTTGCGGCGCACTTTGAATAGTAATTTCACGGCTGAGCTTCAGGTCATACAAACGTTTGTCCAAACGATCGGCAAACTGCATCATATCGTTTACATCCTGAAAAGCCATCTGATCCTGTGTGGATTCCGCCTTCTTTTTCAGCTCGGGAATCGTTTTCTGATAGAGTTCCTCCAGCTTTAATTCCCCGGCAGCAATATAGACATTTAAAGCATGAAAGTATTCTTTATTATGCTCATAAAGTTTTTCAAGGAACTGAATATCCGATAATAATGTATTTTTACTGCGCTCAAGCTTGACTGTAACTCGATCGATTTGCGCACCTGTTTTTTGGTACTTTGAAAGAACCTCTTGAATTGAATTGGAAATTTTGCCGAACATACGCGAAAAAAAAGATCGCTTTTCCGGGGATAACTCATCCGGATTGACTTCGCTTAATCTTTTCATCAAATCACCCAGTATTTCGCCAACTTCGCCTACATCCTCTTTTTTCACATGCTCAAGCATCGAATGGGAAAATGTTAAAAGCTTCGACTGAGCTTGGGTACCGTACGAAATAATCGCCTGATGGTTCTTGGGGTCAATTTGATCGGCAAGCTGATAGGCCTTTTCCCGGCTTTCCGGCGGAATCACATCAATGAGTCTAGTCTGTTTAGAATCATCGACTTTGACTTGAGGGCTTGCAGATGTATTATCACCGAACGGATCTAAGAGCAAATCATCAAAAGCAGTGCCTGGTTCTTTATAAAGCGGGGATTTTTCGTTCATTACAATCTCCTTCCATCTTCATGTCTCGGATTAATTGTATACTTGACAACATCCAATTCATAATTTAAAGAATCGATATCGTTTGACAGAACTTGGTTTAAATCCTCTTCTATCGTCATGGATAATTCTTTTAAAGCTGTCCGTGTATCACGCAACGTAACAGCCAACTCCGGTTTTTTGTTCGGTTGAGCTGATAAAAACGCATACTTTTCAGCCAGTTCGACGATTGAGTCCAAATGGGAATAATAAAACTGTTCTGCCTGATAAAATCGCTTCGGCTCTTTTTTTGTGATCGTGTAAATTCTTTTCGTGATGCGGAGCGTCTCAAATGTTTGTCTGAAAGACGCGATATCTCTAACTTGGAAAAAGGCCTTTCGCAGTCGCTTGATCTTGGTTTTCGCCTCGTCCAAGTTTTTCTTAATGTACTTATATTCTTTTCTTCCAAGCTGATGCTTTTTTAAAAACCGTGACTTTAGAGAACTTTTAACTATTATGAACACAAGAAATGCACTTGCCAGCGAATACACTACGGACAGCCAGAAAGTCTGGTCAAAGACAACAAAGCTTATCAGCCACACAAAAACAGTGATTGGAAATAACAGCATCCAATAAAGGATAAATGATAAAAATGGATTCATAAGGACCGCTCCTGACCTAATTTCCTTAATATATTACGAAGACAATGATGCAAAGGTTTCAAATGCTCGACAATCTCATAAAGATAAAACTCAGTACACCTTTACGATTCTATGTCTAAATTATACCCGAAATCTGTCAACAATTTAAGTAGACCAGGTTTGTATTCTTTTCTAGGGCTTGAGACGTATGTGAAGCTTTTTCTTAAAACAAGATGAATTATGATTTCTAAAATAATTGAAAATGGGATCGAAAGCAGAGAAGAGATTAGAAAAAAATGCTGTTAGTTTCGCACTAACAGCATTTACTTAACGCTAATAAGCTAGCCTATTTCACAACTTTAAACTCAGATAAGCTCGTGCCCATTTTTTATCATTATAAAATCAAAAGTTCTTTCAAATTGAAAACTTTCTTCCTTTGCTTTGTTAATAATAGAACTCATTTTTTTCACTGTTGTTCCATGTAAAATTTCCTCCCCACATAATGGATTTGAACATACCTGTGCGGGAACATTTTGAAAATAAACAGGTTCACCAGCTATAAGTCTTTTAACAGTCACTAATTGATTATCTTTTAAAGCTGAGTTGCAGAATGGGCATTTCATTTTTAGATCAACTCCTTTATTATAATATTATTTTATGGTTGCCAGGTGATCAATAAGGTTTACAATTATGCAGAATCGCTTGTTTTATAAGTCGCCTAGATCAAATAAGTCCTAAACACTAATACTCTTCCCCATAAGAGCAGACTGACTGTTCAATTTAATAGCTTCCCAAATACTTTGATCACTAATTTGAATGCTTCCGTGAAGGTCCGAGATAGTGCGGGCAAGTCGGATAATCTTGATTTGTGAACGGTTGCTCCAATTTTTCTTTGTGGAAAGCTGATGAAGAATACGCTGTTGTTCTGCTGTCAGAGGACTTGTTTTTATAAGCAGGTCATAAGAAACCCTGCTATTGCATATTTCTTTTCCATAACGGTCGTATTGCCTGTTCCTTGCTTTTTCAACTCTTTTCCGCACTGTTTTTGAAGATTCTGTTTCTTTCTCCCTCGTTGCTTTAAAATCGACAGGCTTCAGGAAAAGATTAATATCAAATCGATCTCTCAGAGGACCTGAAAGCTTGTTTTGATAAGAGAGAATCTGTTTGGGCATACATGTGCAATAATGGCTATTAGAACCGGCATACCCACATGGGCAAGGGTTCATAGCCCCAATTAATATAAATGAAGCCGGATATTTAATCGTGACACGGGTGCGGCTGATCGTAATAAAGCCGTCCTCTAAAGGCTGACGGAGCATATCCAATGTTTTTTTCGGAAATTCTGCAATTTCATCCAAGAATAAAACTCCACGGTGAGCTAACGATATTTCACCTGGCTTCGGATTTTGTCCACCTCCAATAATCGAAACATCTGACGCAGAATGATGCGGATTTCGATAAGGAGGAACATGAGTATGAGGATAGGTGATACCTCTTAGCTGGTATAAACTGATCATTTCGAGTTGAGCTTCCTTGGTTAAGGTAGGTAAAATGGATGAAAAGCTTTCGGCCAGCAAACTTTTTCCACAACCGGGTGGACCTGTCATATAGACGTGATGTTCACCAGCAGCCGCCACTTCTAATGCATATTTAGCATAGCTATGGCCGATTATTTGCTGAAAGTCCATGAGGTTAATACTGGCAACTGGTTCTTTAGTTCTTGGGTGAAACGGGATAATTTCTTCTCCTGAGAGATGCTTAATCACCTCATGGAGTGATGAAACATAGATAATTTCCAAACCTTCAAATTCCAATACGGGAAGCTTTTCATCATAAGGCATATATAGCTTTGTTAAACCTACCTTTTTAGCTGCAAGAACCGCTGGCAGCATCCCTTCAACAGGGTGAATAGACCCATCTAAAGACAAGGCGCCAAGAAAACCGACATGATCAGGAATTTGAACCTCTATTCCCTTTAAGCCCAATAACACACTAATCGCCATTGGCAAATCATACATGGGTCCGTTTTTCTTTTGTTCAGGAGGAGAGAGGTTAATAACTACCTTTTGACAGGAAAGTGAGTATCCTAAGGAATTAAGGGCAGCAACAATCCGCTCTTTTGATTCTTTTATGGATGCATCCGGCAACCCGACAATTACAATAGAATCAATCCCTACAATAATTTTCACTTCAACATTCACTCGATATCCTTCCATTCCTTTTAATCCAATACTTGTCACTTTTACACACATGACTGCTCCTCCATTTCACTAATCTTCTTTTCCTCCACAAAAAGTCTGTAACAGTATGGTTTTGGTTCGCTAAAATAGGAATAAGTTTTTGTTTGATCGATATGAGGGTTTTGATTGAGGTTTATATAGAGGGATAGCTGCTCCATTGGTAATCGGCCAAATTCTCAACCATCTTGGCTTGCAAGGGATTGCGATGAATATAGCGGCTAACTTCTAAAAAGTAGTCATCCGTTTCAATCAATTTCGCACCATAGCGGCCCTGAAAAACGTGACCGTCTATTTTCAAACGTTGATTGAAATAAATGGCATAGCGAGAATGCAATTCTTTCATAACATGCTGTATGTGATGCTGGGCAGTTTCAAGTTGGAGATGGAGGTGATTTGTCATTAGACAATAGGAGTGTAATTTAAACGGAAACTTGTTGCGGACTTCTTCAAGAATCTCTAAATATTTTAAGTAGTCTAAGTGGTCGGTAAAAATGGCTGATCGTTTATTTCCCCGGGCCATAATATGATAGATCGCACCAGGATACCAAACACGATGTTTTCTCGGCATAAAACTCCTCCGTAATTATTTATTTACAGGAACAAGTGTTCCTGTAAATAAATAATAGAATATTCTATTTAAAACGTCAATGATTTCCTGCCTCTTCACAAAAAATTTTCCTTATTTACGTTTCACTTTATCACTTCACCGAATGCGGGGTCAGGCCCCTAAAAAGTTATTGACGAAATTGTTCATTAATTTTAAAATAGATTATGAAAATAGTTTTCATAGAAAGGGTGGTAATTGATGAGTGTTTTCTTTGAGAAGGCGCAGCGGTTTGGTAAATCATTTATGTTGCCGATTGCTGTTTTGCCTGCTGCCGGTCTTTTGCTTGGAATTGGTGGTGCTTTATCAAATCCGAATACTTTGAAAGCGTATCCGTTTTTGGATGTCGGCTGGCTTCAGGCGATCTTTCAAATTATGAGTGCCGCTGGTTCGATTGTTTTTGCCAATCTGGCCATTTTATTTGCAGTCGGTATTGCAGTTGGACTGGCCAAGTCTGATAAGGGCACGGCAGGTTTAGCGGCTGTGTTGGGGTATCTGGTTATGAATGCTTCCACTGGTGCAATGCTTGCGATAATGGGCAAGCTTGTAACTGAAAATCCAGCTGCTGTCGGACAGGGAATGATTCTTGGTATTCAAACCCTTGAAACTGGGGTATTTGGTGGAGCTGTTGTCGGGATTCTAACTGCATTCCTTCATAACCGTTATAATAAGGCACAGCTTCCGCAATTCCTGGGGTTTTTCGCTGGTTCCCGCTTTATTCCGATTATTACTTCATTCGCAGCTATCTTTCTTGGAGTATTGATGTTTATAATTTGGCCCCCTATTCAATCAGGAATCTTCAACATCGGCGGATTGGTTGAACAAACAGGCTATATTGGAACGCTGATTTACGGATTTATTTTAAGATTGCTCGGTCCATTCGGCCTTCATCATATCTTTTATATGCCGTTCTGGACAACAGGCCTTGGCGGTTCCTTAGTTGTCGACGGAACTCTTGTAGAAGGGACGCAAAAAATCTTCTTTGCCCAACTTGGCGATCCAAATACAGAACAATTTTATATCGGAACTTCACGGTTTATGTCCGGCCGATTTATTACGATGATGTTTGGTCTCATTGGGGCAGCACTGGCAATCTATCATACTGCAAGACCTGAAAATAAGAAAAAAGTCTTTGGATTAATGCTTTCAGCTGCTTTAACTTCTTTCTTAACCGGGATCACAGAACCAATCGAGTTTTCCTTCTTGTTTATCGCACCGATCCTGTATGTTATTCATGCGTTTTTTGATGGCCTTGCTTTTATGATGGCGCATATATTCGAGATTACAATCGGCCAAACCTTTTCAGGCGGATTTATCGATTTCATTTTATTCGGGATCTTGCAGGGTAATGAAAAGACAAACTGGATCTATGTCCCGATGATTGGAGCTGTCTGGTTTGCGCTTTATTACTTCACCTTCCGATTTGCGATCGTGAAATTCAAATTGCAAACCCCTGGCCGCGAACAAGAAAACGATTTAAATTTAGGTTTAATAGATTCAAGCGAAAGAGCGGCCATGATCACTAGTGCACTTGGCGGAAAAGAAAATATCAGTGATCTTGATTGCTGTGCGACAAGACTTCGTATCACCGTCAAAGATCCTGCACTCATTTCCGAGGAGAATTTAAAGCAAACCGGTGCGAGGGGAATCATTATAAAAGGAAATGGGGTTCAGGTAATCTATGGCCCTCATGTTACCATTATTAAAAATGAAATAGAGGAATTGATAGGAGCCTAACTCAATGCAGACAACTATATTACAACAAGTGAAAAACAACTTAATTGTTTCATGCCAGGCACTTGAAGACGAACCGCTGCACAGTTCGATGATTATGGGGAGAATGGCTTTAGCTGCACAACAAGGCGGTGCAGCGGGAATCCGTGCCAATACAAGAGCTGACATCGAGGAAATTAAGAAAACGGTCGATTTACCGGTTATCGGGATTGTAAAACGGAAATATCCTGACTCTGAGGTTTTCATTACTCCAACAATAGAGGAAATCGATGAAGTGACTGCTTCCGGGAGTGAAATGGCTGCCCTCGATGCAACGAACAGAACAAGGCCAAATGGTGCGAAGCTTTTTGACTTAATAAAAGATGTTAGAGAGAAGTACCCTCATCTTTTATTAATGGCAGACATTTCAACTTTAGATGAAGCAATAAACGCAGAAGAACTGGGGTTCGACTGTGTGTCAACCACTTTAATCGGCTATACGAATGAAACTGAAGGCCGGAAAGTGTATGAGAACGATTTTGAAATATTGAAGAAAATAGTGAAATCAGTTAAAGTCCCGGTTATTGCCGAAGGAAGCATTTTAACGCCTGAAATGGCAAAACGCTGCCTTGAAGTTGGCGCGCACTCAGTTGTAGTAGGCGGGGCGATCACAAGGCCACAGCAAATCACCCAAAGATTTACCGAGCATATGAAAAAGAGTTGACGAAGAAAACTCCCGGATTTTCGGGAGTTTTTTATTGACTCTCTTCCCGCATTGAATGAATAACTTTCAGCGTTTTTTCCCGTTTAGCAAGAAGGTCTTCATCTTCCAGGAGCAGCAAAGAAATGACATCCAGCACATAAAGAATCGAAAGCTGGCTATTAATAAATTGATCATCATTCAAAATCTTTGTACTTGAGGTGAAAAGAACTTCTTCTGACAAATTCGTTAACGGGGTGTGATTATGATTTGTGATGCTGACAATTTTGCTCCCATTCTGTTTGGCGATTCCGGCTGCTTTTATAATTTCTTCGGTAATTCCGGAGTTGGAGATGCAAATAACAAGATCTTTTTCACCTGCAAGGGAGCTGCCCATCAACATCATATGAGGATCAATGACGGCGTCGACAATCAGACCCATCCTCATCAGACGATATTTCAATTCAAGCGCCGTTAATCCCGAACTTCCGATTCCAAAAATGAGGATTTTTTCGGCTTCTTTGATCATTTGTACGACAGTAGTGACTTTGTCTCTATCAATCAGAGATACAGTTGAATCAACTACCTGCTGATAAAAACTTTCAACTTTTCCAAAACTGTTCTTATGATCCTTTTCCCCTTCCAATTCCCTGTTCAGCATCACTTTAAATTCCATAAAGCTGCTGCATTCAATCTTTTTACAAAAGCGGGTAATCGTCGAAGTAGACGAATTTGTCTTCTCGGCTAAATCCTTAATATTAATGTTTAAGATCGAGCTTTTATTCTCCAAAATATAATCTGCAATTTCCTTTTCCTTCGCGGAAAATTGCGGGTAATTAATCTGGATTTGATCCAACACATTGTATTTTCTCATATATGCCCCTCTAACTTAATTTCTCTCCTTCATTATCTCAAAATATTCGTTAAAGTTGAAATATGATCTTTTAGGTCGTTGTTACTTATATTTCACTTTATCACTTCACCGCATGTGGGGTCAGGCCCCAAAAAAGCACCGTTTGAACCTGATTAGAGTTTGTTTGAATTTCAACTTTATTTTCTTTCACTTCCAATACTTCCAAAGGTTTTTCATTTAAGTTTGCTCGATAGACCTGTCTCACACCTGAGCCAAATTCAAATGAAGCCAGCTCGGTGTTATCGGTTGGATTGTAAAAACGGAGGACTAGACGATCATCCTTTTCCGCTTTTTTCAACGTGCTTAATACAACTTGCGGATTTGTTTCTTTCATTAGACTAAAACTTACTGGTGTTTTCACGGATGCTTGATTGAGTTTCATCGCATTGTATGGAATCTTATTATAAAGATGGATCGGTGTTAAATATTCTTTTGCCAATCGACCGATACTTGCCTCTGAGGCCTCCCCTTTCTGGATGCTAATCGCAAAGTCCAAAGTTAATTTTCCGAGCATTTGCGAATCAGGGGTAGGCAGCTTAATGCCAGAAGGACGTCCGGGTCTGCGAAGCAATTCTTCTTTACCGAGAAATCCTATACTTCTAAATAGGGTTATGGCGACAGTGTCGTATTCTTCCCCTACAATTTCATATTCTCTCGTACTGTTTGTTAAAATGTATACTCCATACTCTTTATTTGTAAGGCCGGTAAAACTCAGCATTGGATATATCGAATCCGGACGCTCATCCCAATTCTCTTCTTCCCAGACTTCCATAGCTTCATCATATACTCTTCGTTTAATCATGCCGAACTGATTATCGGCGACAGAAAATGCCGATACTATGCCGGTCGGGATAAGAGCTCTTAAGCGGTGGTCCCTGGCATGGTTCACGACTTCGAACTTTACTTCGATTATCGGTTTATGTTTAGGAACAGTTAATACAATGTGAACATCCACTGAACTATTTATTGTTTTTTGCTTTCTGTCCTCTAAACTTTCTGGGACCTCTAAAGTATATCGGATGTCGATGAATGAGGTGTATTGGTTCTCCGTTATCTCAATTGCGGCCTTTACGTGTTCACTGTAGATAAGCTCTTCACCCGGCAATGGGGAATAGTCATATTCATCTCCATCATCCCCGCCGTTCTCAAGCAACAGTACTTGTTCAAACGTTTGATTAATTTTTTTATCGTAGATATTAATCGAACCGTTCGAGTTAACAGTTATGTCAAAGAAATCCGTGGAAACACTATCTGCTGAACACAGTGTGGGTTCCATCTCCCGGGTATCCTCAACAACAAAATACGTTTTATAACCTAAAGAGGGGATGCTGTCCCTTAATTGAACCGTATATTTAATAAAAGGATCGTAGTTTCCATAGTGAACAATTTGCCGGTCAATTAAGCCCGGATCGATGATTTCGCTTTTTAAAACTTCAAATTCAATTTCCTCTTCTTCTTCGGTCAGTAGCTTGAATGAATTGAACTTGGAAATCACTGTTGCTGTCATTACTTCATCACGAACGTAAGGAAGGAAGTTAAATGCGGTAAGGCGATCGTAATTCCAGTCCGTTCCCATTGAGTCTACAATTTTCCGTTTATAAAACTCTATCAATTGATCAACCTTTTCTTCAGCAAGGGCGAATCGGTTATAGATTTCTTGATGGACCTTGTCAGAGCAGCAACAGCCAATACTGTCATGAGCGTGATTCTTCATCATTTCTTTCCAGATTAGTTCGATCAAACCGTGGTGGTATTCGAAACCGAGACTATAAGCCAGAGATGCGAGCGGCTCTAAAATATTGGTCAATTTGTTTTCGATTCTTGCATTCGCAGCTTTAATATCCATTCTTGTAGAATAAATACTCCGATGAACACGCATGTATTTCCCGTCCAGAAACTCACCTTTCAAGGCAGGCAGATCACTATTTTTCTCAATTTCAGCAAAGACGTTCTCATACCTGCTCAAGAAAAACTCGCGATCTGGATATAACTTGCTAAGCTTTTCGATTATAGTAAAAATATTTTTTTGAATCGGCATTTGATCATGGCCGTTCGGCAGGATAATATTTTCTGTTGTAGCACCTTGGTCTAAAACGGTAAAATATTTGTCAATACGCTCCTGAAGCTTTTCTTCATCCTCGGGTAAGTATTTGCCAATGGCATAGCCTAATGGAAATAACTGAACAAGTACCTTGGAGCCATCATCAGCTTCCCAATAAAATTCTGTTTTATCTGTGCCATGACGTTCTGAAGTACCCCGCCAAAATATAGAATACTTAATCTCGAAACCTCTTAATATTTGCGGCATTTGAGAAGATTGTCCAAATGAATCCGGGAGATAGCCAATCTTCATATAACTTCCAAACTCTTCACTATCTTTAATTCCATACAACAAATTACGAACAATCGACTCCCCGCCCACAACCATTTCATCTGTTTGCGTATACCAGGGGCCAATGATAAGTTTGCCCTCCTGCACAAGCTTTTTTACTCGTTCCTTGTTCTCGGGCTTAACTGCGAAGTAATCTTCTAAAATAGCTGTTTGGCCATCGAGAACGTAGTAAGGGTAATCCGGATTGTTCTCCAATGTTTCCAAAATTTCTTCCATATTATTAACTAAAAGAATTCTTGATTCCTCAGTTGTAAAGTACCATTCTCTATCCCAGTGCATATGCGGGACAATATGAACCTTTTTCATGATGTCCTCCAATCTTTTAGACGCTCGAGTGATTCAAAACCACACAAGCTGCTTATGCTGCAGCTTGTGTGGCATTTCTCTTGCCATTTTCTTTGTTCAGTTTGTTTTTCCGGGTTACAATTAGTAAAAGCATTGATACCAATGCACCGAGAAGCGCGGCACCCAGCCATATACCCGCTCCAATCAGAACCGGTTTTCCTTGCAGCAATGCCAGTGAGAATATTCCAGCACCGGGTACATTTAAACCGATTTGAAAATAGGAAACAATCGCTCCGGTGATCGCTGAGCCGACGATTAATGAAAAAATAACGCGTAGCGGATCTCTCATCGCAAATGGAATCGCTCCCTCAGTAATACCTGCCAGCACCAATAGCCAGGTTTGCTTACCGACCTCAATTTCTTCTTTATCATAGTATTTTCCAGCAACAATCGTTGCACCGGTGATCGCAAATCCAGAAACCATTTTGACGGATGCAAAGGCCGCATAAGGAACAAAGTTGCCGCTTGCCATTGCCCCGATACAAAAAGTATAAGCTGCTTTGTTGACTGGCCCGCCAAGGTCAAAGGATACCATTGCCCCGAGAACCGCACCTAACAAAATCGCATTTGTACCAGACATGCCCTCCAACCAGCTGAGCAAGCCCTGATTTAAAAATGCCAGCGGTTTTCCCACTACAAACAACATAATAGATCCAACGACAAGCGTACCGACAACCGGATATAGCCAGAAGCTGATAAAACCGGCAAAAGTTCCTTTTGGCTTTATTGTTTGTTTCAAATATTTTAGAAAATAACCTGCTAAAATACCTCCAAGCATACCGCCCAGGAAGCCACTGCCGATTAAGTTTGCCGCTACCCCTGCTGCAAACCCGGGCCCTAAAGCAGGCTTATCGGCAATGGAATAAGCCATATAGGCTGCAAGAATAGGCACCATTAACGTACCCAGTAAGGTTCCACCCAGCTGTCTCAGTAACCAGAGCCACGATCCTTCCGTATTGTAAACTTCCTGGAGACCAAGAGCCTGGGCAATCAATACAGCTGCAGCCAGAGTCATGCCACCGGCTACAATAACCGGAATGATATAAGAAATACCTGTTAAAATAGAATCCTTAATTTCTGTTTTAAAGCTTTTTTTATCATTGTCTTCAAACCCGGCATCTGTACCGGAATAACCTTTTTTAGGCACACTTTCAGATTTCTCAATGGCCTGGGCTACGATTCCTTTTGCATTCTTAAGCGGAGTGGCAACTGAAGTTTTAATTTTCGGAAGATGGCTATACCTCTCCTCATTTTTGACCGCGACATCAGTGGCAAAAATAACAGCATCCGCTTTGCTCAACATAGGCTGTGTATGACGGTCCTCTATACCGTTTGCTCCCTGCTTTTCCACATAAATGTCGACTCCCAGTTCTTTTCCAGCCTTAACAAGTGCTTCAGCTGCCATGTAAGTATGCGCAATACCGGCCGGGCAAGCGGTGACAGCCAAAATGGTTTTATTGATTTTCTTTACTGCCTCGGCTTTTTCTTCTATTCTTTCGATATCCAGATTTTCATATAATTCAATATTTGTTGTTGAATTCAACAACCGATTTTTATATTCCTCATCTGATAACCTTTTAACCAGTTCTGATAATAACGACAGATGCGTTGAACCGCTTTCATTTTCCGGAATAGCTAACAAAATAATTAACTTTACTTCATTGTTGGGATCGATGCTTTCCCACAGTGTTATAGGATCTTGAAGTGTTGCAATCGCAAAGGCAGGTTCTTTCACCGTTGTGGATTTACCATGTGGGATTGCCAGTCCGCCTTCAAAGCCGGTAGGAGACAACTGTTCCCTCTCCATGACAGAATGATAGAAATTTTCTTCGGAGTGTAATTTGCCTGCTTCATAAAGTTTTTTGACTAAGAACTTTATGGCTTCATCTTTAGATACAAATGATTGATGAATGCTAATTAATTCTGGTGATGTTACACTTGCTAACTGCATCTGCTAAACCCCCTTATTTATTGATTTGTATGATTACATTTATCGTAGCATTAAAAAAAATAAGAAGAGATTTCTTCTTATTTTTACACGAGTTATATTCAGAAAAGCGCTTTCACGTGTATTTATACACACTTCCCGGCTTCATTCCATATATATTCTGATAACACTCTCAGCACAATCACCAGCGAAGTTTTGTCTGTCACATTATAGCCATTTAAAACTTTTTTAGGGGCATGACAATATAGATTGATATCCGCCAACCTTTGCAGGGAATTCGCATTAAAATGAGTGAGCGATATAATTGTAATCACTCTCTCTTTCCCCAGCTCTGCCATCTTTAACACCTGATCCGTTTCACCGGACAAACTGATCAGAAAGAGAACATCCTTACTTTTAAGTTCTTCGATTCCATGCCTAATTTCGTGAGGATGAATGTAAAACTCCGTTTGCTTTCCAGTAACCTTTAAATTCTTCACTAACATTTCACAAAAAGGGACAGTATCACCTACCCCGTAAACAAGAATCTTTTTTGCCTCACGAAGTATTTTTGAAACCATTTCTATTTTATCCATATCGATTAACTGAAACGTTTTTTGTACGGTTGCATGAAGGTCCCCCTCAAGCTCACCATGTCCTTCAAGTTCAGACTCCAGCTCATCTTTAAGGCTGTTCTTCAGTTGCGAGAAACCATCATAGCCCAGCTTTTTTGATAATCTCGTAATCGTATTCGGAACCGTATACAAAGAAGCAGCAAGCGATTGTATGGACAGGCTAACGACAAGCTTTTTATTGCTCATAATGTACTCAATGATTTGGTCATCTGTATCGTTGAGCTTATATTCATATTTGCGTGCCCGTTCTTCTAAAAACATAACAAACACCCCTGCTTTTCTTTGCGTAACTTTAAATTTATCTTATTATAACAATTCGTTTTCGGGAACCAAAAATACTAATCAAATCGCACTACTCTGCCGACTTATCTCTGGCCGTTAAACCTGAATCCCAAGCTTAGATAAAGGTTGATAGCCCGATTGTTCGTTATTTGGGTTTTTAAGTACGCCTCTTTATGGAACTGGGAAAGCCGTTGCAGTGTGGCAGATAACAATGGTTTGGCCAGTTTTTTTCCCTGATATTCAGGGAGAATTGCAACCCAGTGAATTCGTCCCATTGCTATGTTGTCTTTATCAAACCATGCTGATGCTGTTCCTATTGCCTGGCCCTGTTTATTTTCCAGGAAAAATACCCGCTTTTTTACTTCCTCCAAATAAGGTTTATACTCCCAATCAAAGCGCTCGACTGCTTTTTCGACACTTTCAAATTCTTTTGCAGCAGTTAATATCGTCGCCCACCGCTCCAAGTCTTCTAGTTCAAAGTTCCTAATGCTATAATTTAAAGGAAGCGAGCAGGGCGGAATAAAATTTAAATCATGCTTCATGACTAGCGATCTTGTTCCCATGTCAATACCTCGTTTTTTATTACTATTGTACCATCCTATCCATATGTCCTGATATTCACTTTTATATTTAGAGCATAGATTCATACAGGAATAAGGGGGATCATGATGAATAAAAGACAAGCCGAAATATTACTTATTCTCCTGGAAAATGAGCAAAAAGACTTTTCTGTACAAATGCTTGCAGATAAAGTCGATTGTTCAGAAAAAACGATCCGCAATGATTTTAAAATGATTGATGATTGGCTGGAAAAGGAGTCGAACATCGTTTTAGTAAGGAAGCCGAGTGTCGGGGTGTATTTGGAAGGGAGCAAAGAAGATAAAAATGAGCTCCTTCAGAAGGTTAAGCTTGAAAAAGGTGAGGGAATTTCCGAAAATGTCCGGAAACTTACTATCGTTAAAATGCTTTTGTTAACAAATGATATTTTAACGATGCAAGAGTTGGCAAGTGAATTTTTCATTAGTAAAGCCGTTGTCCGGAATGACCTGGAAGAAATCGAAGAGTGGCTCCGGAAGTACCATCTCCAGCTCATAATAAAGCCAAAGCAAGGAATCAGAATTGTTGGCAATGAACGGGATCGCAGGATTGCCTTTGCACAGATCACGCAAATGTTAATGCAATCTACAGATGAGGAAAGGAAAGTGCTCGAAAGCATTTTTTCTCCTGGTGATATTGTGATTGTAAAAAACGGGCTAAAAAAAATCGAGCGGCAGTTGGGTTATTCTTTTACCGATGAAGCGTTGGAAAACTTGATTACACATATCCTGATTTCAATTAAAAGAGTTAAGCTTGGCAATAAAATCAGAATCAGTACTGAGGATCTATATAAAGTGAGGGACAAGCCTGAATATGCAGCTGTGCAGAGCTTAATAGGAGAACTCGAGAAAATGATGGCAGTTAAACTGCCGCAAGAAGAAGTTGCCTATATGACATTAAGGCTGTTGGGAACAAAGATATATTATAACTTCACAATCGATCCAGCTAAACATAATGAAGAACTTTTCAAGTTCGACCCTGCCGTTGTTTCTTATGCAAAAAAATTGATTTCGACAGTATCAGATGTCTCAGGAGAACGCTTTGATGCAGATGAATATTTACTGTTAGGCCTGGTCTCACATTTACAAACAGCTTTCTACCGTTTAAAGAATGCTTTTCCGGTAGCAAACCCAATGCTGCATGAGATTAAGAGAACGTATTTCAGCCTATTCGAGATCATATATTATGTTTTGCCGACATTGGAAGAAGAATTAGATATTTTCATACCAGAAGATGAAATTGCTTATATTGTCTTACACTTCCAGGCATCTTTAGAAAGAATGCAGAAAAGGAACGCTGAAAACTTAAAAGTCCTGATTGTTTGCTCAATGGGGATTGGGATGTCGCAGCTATTGCAAACGAAGCTGGAACGTAAATTCCACTCCCTCAACATCGTTGGGGCAACCTCTGTTAACGAAGCAAAAAAAGAAATTCAAACGAAAAATCCAGACTTTATTATCAGCACGGTTCCCTTTGAATCGGAAGGAATTCCAATCATTAAAGTATCGCCTTTATTAATGCTTGATGAAGAAAGAAAAATTGACGAATTTATTCACTCCTATACAAATGACAAGGATCAGCTTAAGTATCCTGCGATACGGCTTCTTTTGGATGAAGATCTTATGTTTGTCAATGTCCAACCGAAAAGCCGTGCAGAACTAATTGAACAATTGGCTGATGCCATGGAAGAGAAGGGTTTTACAGATAGTCGGTATAAAGAAAGTATTTTGCAACGCGAACAGCAGTCGTCAACGGTTATTAATGGAGGAATTGCCATTCCCCATGGAAGCCCTGATTTTGTCCATGAAGCAAGGATTGCCGTCGCTGTGTTCAACGAACCAATTCAATGGGGGAACAATCCCGTCTCAATCGTGTTCATGCTGGCGATCAGCCATAAAGATAAAGGTTTACTAAAGGAATTATTCAAGGACATCTCCCGTTTGGCGGACGATGAACAGGCACTCACGAAGTTAAAAGAACTTAAGACCCTACCAGAAATTCTCGATTTCTTTTAATCCATATGAAACCCTTTTCATATAATTTTCTTTTGCCGGAAGTTACGGTAAAAGAAAAACTATATTTCGACATTTTTCGCATACAATCGAAAGTGTAAAGAGATAAAAGAAATATTGTTGGGGGGATTAAAAGATGAAACTATTAGCGATTACCTCTTGTCCAAATGGGATCGCCCATACGTACATGGCAGCGGAAAACATACAGAATGCTGCGAAAAGTTTGGGCATCGAAATGAAGGTGGAGACGCAAGGATCAATCGGAGTAGAAAATGAGCTGACAGCTGAAGAAATTGCACAAGCGGACGGGATTATCATTGCCGCTGACAAAACAGTTGATAAAAGCCGCTTCGTAGGGAAAAAATTAATTGAAACAGGTGTACAAGAAGGCATTCATAATGCTGAAGGCCTGATTAAGCAATTTCAGACTGGCAATGTAGCAGTATATAAAGGTAATTTAAAGTCAGTCAGTGAAGTGAAAGAAGAGAGAAAACAGAAACAAAATCCTGTGTATCGCCACTTGATGAATGGTGTTTCCTATATGATTCCGTTTGTCGTCGTCGGCGGTTTACTTATTGCCCTGGCGTTAGCGATTGGCGGCCAGCCAACGGATACTGGCTTACAAATTCCTGAAGACTCTATCTGGAACCAGATCTTAAATGTCGGCGCTGCAGGTTTTACGTTTATGGTACCGATTTTAGCCGGCTTTATTGCAATGAGTATCGCTGACCGCCCTGGTCTTGCTCCCGGTATGATCGGTGGATATATCGCAGCAAACGGCAGCTTTTATGATAGTGAAGCCGGGGCAGGATTCCTTGGTGGCATTTTAGCCGGTTTCGCCGCAGGTTATATTGCTAAATGGATTAAAACGTGGAAGGTTCCAAAGGTGATCCAGCCGATTATGCCAATCCTGGTCATTCCATTATTGGCTTCCCTGCTGGTCGCCTCCCTGTTTATCTTTATTGTCGGTGCTCCAATTGCCGGTTTGATGGATGGATTAACTTCATTCTTAAACGGAATGCAAGGTGCAAGCAGCATTGTGTTGGCATTGATTTTAGGAGCAATGATTTCGTTCGATATGGGAGGCCCTGTTAATAAAGTTGCCTTCTTATTCGGTGCAAGTATGATCGGTGCTGGAAATGTTGAAATCATGGGCTCTATCGCTGCAGCGATTTGTATTCCTCCACTTGGAATGGGTCTTGCTACAGTTTTAAATAAGAAGAAATATGAAAAAGCAGAACAAGAAGCAGGAAAAGCTGCTCTTGCGATGGGACTTGTCGGGATCACCGAGGGGGCGATTCCATTTGCAGCTAAAGATCCATTGCGTGTTATTCCAAGTATTATGGTTGGATCAATGGTAGCCGCTGTGATCGCGATGATCGGGAATGTTGGAAACAATGTACCGCATGGCGGACCAGTTGTCGCAGTACTCGGAGCGATTTCAAACCCGGTCATGTACTTTTTAGGAATTATCGTTGGTGTGGTCGTCACTGCGTTTATGGTTAATATGCTTAAGAAAAATGTTTAACAGGTGGAAAGGATGAAAAAAAGTGAAATTAACTGATCTAATGAATAAGGAACTTATTGATATTAACTTAAACGGAATCACACAGGATGACATTATCGATGAGTTAATTGATAAGTTAGATCAAGCGAATGCTCTTTCGTCCAAAAAGGACTTTAAAGAAGCTATTTTAACGCGTGAACAACAAGGCAGTACCGGAATCGGCTTTGAAATCGCGATTCCACATGGAAAGTCGAATGCAGTTAAAACTCCGCAGGTGACTTTCGGCATCAAACAGAACGGAGTCAACTGGAATAGTGCGGACGGCAAGGATGCAAAGCTCATCTTCATGATCGCCGTTCCAGAAGAAAGTGCCGGGAATGATCATTTGAAAATATTGCAAATGCTGGCGAGAAAGTTAATGAACGAACAGTTCAGAACGTCGCTAATTAATGTGAGATCTGTTGATGAAGCTTATGATTTGTTGGCGGAAATTCAATAAAGAAGGGGGAGCTTTGCTCTCCTTTTCTGTTTATCGTAGTATAATAACTTATGAGAAAGAAGACCTTGGAATAGAATATTTAAGGAGTGAGACGTGCGTTGAGAGAGCCATTATTTTTCAAGCCAGTTTTTAAAGAAAGAATTTGGGGTGGAGAACAGCTTACCTCATTTGGTTATGAGATACCATCCAAGCAGACAGGCGAATGCTGGGCGTTCGCTGCCCATCCGCACGGTCAAAGCATTGTTAAGAATGGTCCATTTAAGGGGTTGGCATTAGGGGAGCTATGGGAAAACCATCAAGAGCTTTTCGGAAATGTTGGGGGAGACCGCTTCCCATTGCTTACGAAGATATTGGATGCAAATGATGATCTATCTGTCCAAGTCCACCCTGATGATGAATTTGCCCGGAAGCACGAAAATGGCGAGCTCGGTAAAACAGAGTGCTGGTACATCATTGATTGTGAAGAAGGAGCCGAAATCATCTTTGGCCACCATGCGCAAAGCAGAGAAGAATTTGTCGAAATGATCGAGGAAGGGAAATGGGATCAACTATTAAGAAAAGTTCCCATTAAGCCAGGGGATTTTTATTTTGTACCAAGCGGAACGATTCATGCAATTGGCAAAGGAACTCTCATACTGGAAACCCAGCAAAATTCTGACACCACGTACCGCGTCTATGACTATGACCGCAGAGACAACGATGGAAACCTAAGAGAGCTTCACATCGAAAAATCGATTGAAGTCACCACGATTCCTTTACATCAACCAGAAATCAATCCGGAAAAAGCAACGGTTGATGATTTAAGAATAACTACGTTTATTGAAGGAGAATATTTTACAGTACATAAGTGGGATTTAAACGGGCACGCTGCACTACAGCAAACGAAGTCTTTTCAACTTGTTAGTGTTCTTTCCGGTGAAGGGACTGTGGAAGTGAATGGCCATTGTGTTTCATTTAAGAAAGGTGACCATTTCATGCTGCCGTTTGATTTCGGCACTTTTACTTTAGATGGAGAAGCGGAGTTTATTGTATCGCATTTATGATCCGCTCCCTAAAAACATTACCCCCATCAAACATCGAAGATTCTGTTTGATGGGGGTTTAGAAACTGACGCAGTATTTAAATTATCGTTTAATACTTACGCCATCTCGTGTATGTTTAATTTACTGAGTTTGGTTCAGCTTATACTGTTTCTCGAAATAGTTCCTATACTCACCATTAATAATTTGTTCCCACCAGGATTTATTGTCAAGATACCATCGAATGGTCTGGGCAATTCCGGTCTCAAAGGTGTAAGTCGGCTTCCAGCCTAATTTTTCTAATTTAGTAGCATCAATAGCATATCTCTTATCGTGTCCTAAGCGGTCTGTTACAAACTCGATTAACTCTTCTGATTTTCCCAATGTTTTAATAATCGTCTTGACAACCTCGAGATTTGTACGTTCATTATGCCCTCCAACATTATACACTTCACCATTTACCCCTTGATGCATGACCAAATCAATTGCCGCACAATGATCAAAAACATGCAGCCAATCACGGATATTTTTACCGTCACCATAAACAGGTATTTTTTCGTTATTCAGTGCACGTGAAATCGTAAGTGGAATTAACTTTTCGGGAAAATGAAATGGTCCGTAGTTGTTTGAGCATCGAGTAATATTCATCGGCAACCCGAAAGTTTTATGATAGGAACGTACTAACAAATCTGAAGATGCCTTACTGGCACTGTAAGGACTGTTTGGTTGAAGCGGTGTCTCTTCCGTAAAAAAAGTTGCAGGATCAAAGCTTAATTCACCATATACTTCATCGGTAGACACATGTACAAATTTTGAAATATCATTCTTTCTTGCCGCATCTAAAAGTACTTGAGTACCCAATACGTTTGTACGAACAAACACTTCCGGGTCAGTTATAGAACGATCGACATGGCTTTCTGCAGCGAAGTGAATAACATAATTAAATTTCAGTTCCTCAAATAGTGACATGATTTTATTTCGATCGGCAATATCTGCATGGATAAAATGATAATTAGCTTTATCCTCTATGTGCTGATGCTTGGATAAATCACCTGCATATGTCAGCAAATCCAGATTAAATACATCATAATTTGGGTATTTATCAACCATGTATTGAACAAAGTTTCCACCGATAAAACCTGCACCACCGGTGACTAAGACTTTTTTCTTTGTCATTCTCCCACCCCATGTAGTAGTTCTTTTAAATACCGATTTAAGGCATCCTGCCATTCCGGTAAAGGTATAAAGCCGTTATCTATCAGTTTTTGTTTGGACATTCTAGAGTTATGCGGCCGCAGCGCACGGGTAGGATATTCTTCAGTTTTAATACCATTTATTTCGACACGTTTACCGGCTTGTTTAAATATTTCTTCGGAAAACTCAGCCCAGCTGCAAAACCCTTCGTTTGAGGCATGATATATCCCATATTTTCCAGTCTGGATCATATCAATTAACAATCGGGCCAAGTCAGCAGTATAAGTTGGTGAACCAAATTGATCACTAACTACTTTCAATTCATTATGAGTTTCTGATAACCGAAGCATTGTCTTCACAAAATTATTACCGTTTATACCAAACACCCATGAAATACGGACAATAAAGAATGCTTCCAATATTGCTTGAACCACTTTTTCCCCTTCATACTTTGTTAATCCATAGTACCCAATAGGATTTGGGGAATCCGTTTCTACAAAGGGCTCAGCTCCTTTTCCATCGAAAACATAGTCTGTGCTGATATATAAAAACTTTGCCTTTATTTCCTTAGCTGCTTTTGCTAAATACTTTGTGCCTTCGACATTAACATTCCAACATTTTTCCTTATCATCTTCAGCTTTATCAACTGCCGTATAAGCAGCACAATGGATGACAGCATCGGGCTTTTTTTCACGAATAAACTCATAGACTGCATGCTCTTCAGTGATATCCAAGTCTTTACTGCTTGTTCCAATCATCTCCAGCCCATGTTTTAGTCCTGCCCTGACTACATCATAACCAAGCTGACCATTAAAACCGGTAACCAGAATTTTCATCTATTTATTCTCCGTAGACAAAATTATTATCAGCGTCTTTTAAAAGCGGTGCTTTTTGATCTTTATCTGACAAAACAGGTGGCATGCCAGTCGGCCACTTAATACCTATAGCTGGGTCATTCCAGGAAATTCCCCGGTCAGATTCGGGTGCATACAACGCGTCTACTTTGTATTGAACTTCAACATCTTCGGTTATTGTCATAAACCCATGGGCAAATCCCTTTGGAATCAGTATTTGTTTTTTATTTTCAGCGTTTAATTCAATACCAAACCACTGACCATAAGTTGGGCTCCCGTTACGAATATCCACAGCAACATCAAAGATTGCTCCCTTTGTACAGCGAACAAGCTTTGATTGTGCGTTAGGATTTAACTGATAATGCAGACCCCTTAATGTACCTTTTACAGCAGAAAATGATTGATTGTCTTGCACAAAATTCAGATCAATGCCTGCTTCTTTAAACTTAGCATCACTATATGTTTCCATAAACCAACCACGGTTGTCACTAATTACAGCAGGTTCAATAACTAATACATCTCTTAAGATAGTTTCATATATTTTCATATTACACCTCTTGATCAACTATCATTTCAAAATTAGCAAGCTGTGCTAACCGTAATAAATACTTACCATACTCATTTTTCTTAAGTGGTTCTGCTAATTTTATTAAATGATCTCGTGTAATATACCCTTTTCGAAACGCTATTTCCTCTAAACAAGCTACTTTTAAACTTTGTCTCTTCTCTACAGTTTCAATAAATGTTGAAGCTTCGAGTAATGATTCATGTGTGCCAGTGTCTAACCATGCAAACCCGCGACCTAATAGTTCAACATGGAGTTGCCCTCTATTGAGATAGATTTCATTCACAGAAGTGATTTCCAGCTCGCCTCTTAAAGATGGTTTAATAGATTTAGCAATTTCGACAACATCATTATCATAGAAATACAAACCCGTCACAGCATACGTTGACTTAGGAAAAGCTGGTTTTTCCTCTATTGAGATTGCTTTACCATGTTGGTCAAATTCTACTACTCCAAATCTTTCAGGGTCTTTAACATTATAACCAAATATTGTTGCTCCTAAAGACCTGGAAGCTACTCTTTCCAGCGTTTTGGTAAATCCATGTCCATAAAAAATATTATCTCCCAATATAAGTGCAACGGGATCATCACCAATAAACTCTTCCCCAATGATGAATGCTTGCGCCAACCCATCAGGTGATGGTTGAATTGCATAACTCAAATTAATGCCTAGCTCCGACCCATTTCCTAATAATTGTTCAAACCTGGGAGTATCACTGGGTGTTGAAATGATTAAAATATCTCTAATGCCTGCCAGCATTAGAACAGATAATGGGTAATAAATCATTGGCTTATCATAAATCGGCAGCAATTGTTTTGATACTGACCTGGTTAATGGGTATAATCTAGTCCCACTCCCACCTGCCAAAATAATACCTTTCATATTGATCTGATCCTCCAAATAGAATTGTTTTCTTCTTCCAGTTGCAAGAACAAATTCTTTGCTGATTACTCTAATAAAATACTTGCATATATTAATCATACAAAAGACGAATCTAAACTTTTATCATAGAGATTTAAATAATTACTAAATTCTAATAATTATTAATGACTTCGACCACAGTTTTCGCTTCTTCTAAAGTCATAACAGGAGATATCGGAATACTCAAAACTTCCCGATGAATTTGCTCTGTGAGCTTATATTCCAAGTGGTTCCATTCTTTATACGCTTCTTGTTTATGGGGTGGTATCGGGTAGTGGATAACCGTTTGAATATTGTGATCTGCTAAATATTGTTTGAATTCATCTCTTTGTTCAGTCCTTACAACAAATATATGCCAAACGTGTTGTAGTCGATTACTAATTTTAGGCAGTATAACTTTTGGGTTTCTAATGTTATTTAAATAATAATCTGAAATTTCACGTCGCTTTTCATTATCCCGATCTAGATAATTCAATTTCACCTTTAATATGGCGGCTTGTATTTCATCTAAGCGACTGTTTACCCCTGGGAATAGATTTTCATATTTTATATGTGAACCGTAATTTCGAAGAGCTTTTAATTTCAAAACCAAATTGGAATCATTAGTTGTGATCGCCCCTCCGTCACCCAACGCTCCCAGGTTTTTACCTGGATAAAAACTAAATCCCGCAGCATCACCCAAATTGCCTGCTCTTTTATTGTTGTAATAAGCTCCATGCGCTTGGGCGGCATCCTCAATGACTTTAAGTTTATGTTTCCTTGCTATTTTGTTTATTAAGTCCATTTCAGCTACCTGTCCATACAAATGTACGGCCATAATCGCTTTTGTTCGTGAGGTGATTTTCTCTTCGATTAAGGCTGGATCAATATTATATGTTTCTAAACTGGGCTCCACCAGGACAGGTGTTGCTCCATTAGCTGATATTGCCAGAATGGAAGCAATATATGTATTAGCAGGCACAATCACTTCATCGCCAGATCCAATCTCATAAGCACGGATAATAAGAGTTAACGCATCCAATCCATTTGCCACTCCGACACAATGTTTTACACCACAATATTTCGCGAATTTTTGCTCAAAGGATTCGACTTCTTGTCCAAGAATATACCAACCGCTGGACAAAACAGCTGAGATTGCTTTATTAATGTCATCATTATATTGTTCATTAACAGCTTTTAAATTTAAAAAAGGGATCAATTCAAAAACTCCTTCGAAATTCTTACTTTAAGAGAGAAATAGCCCCATTGACGAATTGGTAATTATTATCACATTTACTACAATGCAAATCCTCATTTAACTTATGACCACAGTCACAAATATAAGCTTTAAATTGAGCAGGATTACCGTACCATAATGTGTTATTTGGAACGTCCTTGGTAACCACAGATCCGGCACCGATCATTGAATAACGGCCAATCGTATTGCCCGCTATAATTGTCGAATTGGCACCGATTGATGCTCCTGTTTCAATATAGGTCTTCTCAAAGACATCTGGGTATTTCTTTGATCGTGGTATAAGATCATTTGTGAAGGTTACGTTTGGCCCTATAAACACATCATTATCTATTTTTATTCCATCCCAAATGTAAACACCTGATTTAATAGTGACTCTATCCCCAATTACTACATCATTTTCTATAAAAGTATGGTCACAGATATTACAGTCATCACCGATAACTGCTCCGGGTAAAATGTGCGAAAACGCCCAAATAGTTGTACCTGCTCCAATTTTCGCCGACTCAACAATCGCTTGAGCATGAATTTGATACTTCATTCATTTCCTCCTGAGAATTCTTCATAATCTCTAATATAATCAGCTTCATCATAATATTGATCAGCCAAAACCATCAGTACACAATCTGGTGAGAAGTCATACATTTCCCGCCAAATCATATGTTCAATTACCAGCCCTTTAGATGGGTCATTTAGAAAGACTGTCCTAGTTTCATTGCCATCATCAAGAAAAATACTGCAGCTGCCACTCACACATATCAGTACTTGTTTAAGTTTTTTATGGGCATGGGATCCCCTGCGTACTTTTTCTTTAGTTCCAAAAATATAGTATATACGCTTTATCTCAAATGGGATGTTTTTATTTTCCTCCAAGGAAACGAGTGATCCTCGCTCATCACCCATGACTTTAAAATCTAATAATTCAATATTCATATAGTACAAATTTCACCTCCAAGTTTTAGTTTAGCGTTTTAACACAATTGTATCTACCAAAAAATAATAGTTTTGAATATTGCCATCCAAAAGAGCCACTATTGCCAAATTTCAGAGCCACTTATGACAAAAAATAGAGCCACTCTTGCCACACTGAGAGCCACCACTTTTTGCCTATCCTCCTAATCACAGATATAGTACATTTAAATACTAAGTTTTGGGGGAAGGGGGACATTATTTGGTCACCGTCCAGGAAGCAACCCGTTTTTTCCGTTTACACGAGGTTAAGTGCGATGAGGAATTGGTCCGTAAATGGATGGATACTAATCCAGTGGGACTCGCTTTGAAGGATAAAAAGGATAGTATAGATGAATGGGATATGTATAATTTCAGTGAATGGCTTAGGGTTTTGGGGACTGCTTATGAAGATGGGATAGATGAACAAACCAAAATCTCTAGATTACTAGAAGAAGTAGCTGAGTTAAAGCTAAAAAACAAAGAGTTAGAACAGGAAAATTATCAACTGCTTTCCAAATTGGATTTTTTAACTTTCTGACCGATGGATAATTCCAGAGCCTCCTACCCAATCTGGCTTGGTAGGAGGTTATTTTTTATGGTTTACCTAAGAGGTTAATCCTATCCCTTTATTCCATGTCGTTCTCTCATTGATACTTCACCATCGATGAAAATGTTGTAGGAATCGTGGATGATCCGGTCCAATATTGCATCAGCCAAAGTAGCTTCTCCTATTTTTTCATACCAGCCCTGTGTATCGAACTGAGAACAGAAAATGGTGGATGCCACCTGATGGCGGGATTCTATGATTTCCAAGAGATCTCGGGCTTCATTTTCCCTAAGTGAAGTAAGGAGCCATTCATCTAAAATGAGAAGGTCAACCTTCCGGTAAGACTTCATGACTTTTTGATAGATTCCTTCGCCTCTGGCCACAGCCAATTCTTCCAATAGATCGGGAAGACGAACATATTTGACTGTATAAAATTGGCGGCAGGCAGCGATACCAAAGGCGCACGCAAGGTAAGACTTTCCGTTTCCGGAAGCTCCCTTGATGATAAGATTGTGTTTCCCTTGGATATATTCGGATGTAGCGAGTCTCAGAATTTGTGCTTTATCAAGCCTTCGGTCTGCGTGATATTCTATATCTTCAACACAGGCATTGGGATAACGGAAGTTATCCCCCTTGATAAGTCGATCCAGCTTATTGTTTTTACGGCGTGACCATTCAATGTCTACCATCAGTCCAAAACGGTCCTCAAAAGATAACTCTTTGAACTGCTCATTCCGGAGTTGTTCGTTGAATTGTTCTGCCATGGCGTTTAATCGCATCTCATGTAACTTTGTTAAAGTGCTTTCAGTCGTCATTGTTCATTCCTCCCATAGTAAGCTGCCCCTCTTACAAACCCATGTGCAGAGTCCTGCCGGACTTTATCAGACGCAGAAGATTGAGTGGCAGAATTTAATTTATCCTGTCCAGTTTTCAGGATAGTCTTGATACTGTTGAGGTTAGGTCTTGGCGTATAGGCAAATGCGCGTCCGCAAGCAAATTCCAGTCGTTCTAGAGAATATTGATCTCCGAGTTTGGTAAGTGCCATGCATGACTTAAGCGCCTGTTTTTCTACTTTGTAGGAATCCAGTAACGCATTCACCATTGCCAATGAATTCGGACCCACGGCTTCTGCCCACTTCAGAAAATAATCACGGTTGAAGTCCAGATATTGCTTGTGCTGGGGAGGCATGTGCTCTGGTATTGTAGAGAGGCCGCCTTCCTTTCCCTCAATCCTCATATGGGAGGCAATTCTAAAATTCTTATAAAATACCTCTATGATTTTGCGTGTTATCCTTACGTCAACTTCATGTTTGATATATTCGTAAGGAACTGAGTAGTACATTTTGTCCACCAATATGTGGAATGGAAAGTTGAATGAAATGTAAAGTTTCTTGAAAAAAGAGTCGAATCTGTCATATATCTTAATTGATTTTCTTTACATATTTCCTTCATGCTGAATATAGGCACACGCCAAATTCATTTATGGGGGATGATTAACAATGAAAAGTTTAAGGACTGCACAGGAACTCATAGAGTTTGCAAAAGCATCAATGGTTCAAACAGGCTATTCCGAAGAATATATTTCCGTTCTCTCAGGCACATGGAATGCCCTCAAAAAGTATTTATCTCAAAAAAGCATACTCCAGTTCACGCCTACAATAGGAATTTCCTTTCTGCAAGATCAATACGGTATTCGTTCAGATTGTATGTATCGCAAACTCTCAAAAGTGGACAAAAGACGAAAACGGGCGATTCTAATCCTGAATAATTGCTCGGAGCACGAATCAATCATTACGCCAAAGTCTTATTCTCCTTGCAAATTTGCTCTGCAATTCCAGAAAGAATTCCAAAGATTCATCGACGTACGAATTGAATCAGGGTTGTCATTGACGACGATTAACAGAGATATAAACTGTCTAAACAAACTTTCAAAATATCTAGATGGTTCAAACATTCAGAAACTAGAAGAACTCGAAAGTACTAATATAATTGGTTTCGTTAAAAGCCTTTCTATTTCGGGTAAGCTCCCAACACTTAATGGTGCGGTCAGTTCCTTACGTCTCTTTTTAAAATTCTCATTGGATGAACATTACATTTCTAAAGACCTTTCTCATTTTGTTCCACAAGTCTACTGCAAGCCCGAAGGGATACCATCGGTTTATACAAAGGATGAAATTCAACAACTTCTTAATAGCGTAGACAGAACAGGTCCTATAGATAAACGAAACTATGCAATGCTTTTACTTGCCGCAAGACTGAGTATTGCGAAGAGAATGAGCCACTAGTGCGAAGTTTTGAGCCACTGTTTGCGGACAATA
>NZ_PGUZ01000022.1 GCF_002860165.1 Bacillus sp. V3-13
AAGCGCCTTGGTCAGCCCCGACAAGCGCTGGCCGACTAAGAGCGCCACGTCCTGTGGCAACGTCGGCACTAGTACGTCCTGTACGTCGAAGGGCCTGACAGTGAAGTCGCTTTTTGACTTCATTGGCAGGACCGAAGCGACTCGAGCTGTGAACATCATCGCTTGTACCAAGCCATGATGATCACAAGATACTCAAGGAAGCAAAGTCAGGGATGAAAACTGGCTAGGCGCTGGAGCTGGACATCGAAACGCCCAACTATATTTAGAAACGTTTATACTTTCCTATAGCTCAAAAAAAATACCACAAAAAACTGTGGTACCGTACAATCTATTTCTTTTTGTCAACCAAGCTTGATCATCGTTACATTCCCAATTCTTTTCTTGAGCCATTGCGAAGCAATTTTGGTAAAAATCGCTCTTGAGCCTGTAACAAAAAATTGGTGTTCTGGATCGTTGTCACTGCTGTTCAACATGCGGTTATGATGAAGAATCGTGCTCACTTCCCGGGCGGTTTCTTCACCTGAGCTGATTACCTTCACACCGCTTCCCATTGTATTTTTTATCAATCCTTCAAGAAGGGGATAATGGGTACAGCCTAAAATCAACGTATCGAGACCTTTATTTTTCAAAGGCTGCAGCGATTCGGCGACGATTTTTTTGGCAACAGGGCCGGAAAATTCACCGCTCTCCACCAGCGGTACAAACTTTGGACAGGCAAGGCTTTTGACGACGGCCCGCTTGTTGATCGACTTCAATGCTGTTTCGTAGGCACCGCTCTTGATCGTTCCTTCAGTGCCAATCACGCCGATCTGGTGGTTGTTTGTCACTTTCAGCGCCGTTCTTGCTCCCGGGTAAATGACGCCAATGACCGGAATCGAAAGCTCGTTCCTAATCTCGTCAAGGACAACGGCAGTTGCTGTATTACAAGCGATCACGAGCATTTTAATATTTTTGCCAAGCAAAAATTGTGTCATTTCCCACGTAAAACGTTTTACTTCTTCACTGGTTCTTGGACCATATGGACAGCGGGCTGTGTCACCCACGTAAAATATCTGTTCAGCCGGAAGCTGGCGCATGACCTCCTTTGCGACTGTCAATCCGCCGACTCCCGAATCAATGATGCCTATCGGTTGTTTCAAAAATCTCGCCTCATTCTTCGCGCATATCTTGATGTAATTTCGTTAAGTTCTTTTTTAAAAGCAATACCTCTTCGCCGGAAAAATTGCGGAGTACTTCCTGCAAGTAGGCTTGTCTTTTTTTTATCACTTCGTCAATCACCCGCTTGCCTTCTTCCAACAGGTGAATACGGACAACCCTGCGATCATTTGGATCCTTTACCCTCATCACCAGCTTGTTCTTTTCCATGCGGTCAACAAGGTCGGTTGTCGTGCTGAAAGCTAAATACATCTTATTGGAAAGCTCCCCGATCGTCATATCACCGTCTTCAAACAACCATTGCAGGGCAACGAATTGAGGAGGAGTAATCGTATAATTGCTTAAAATCTCTCTTCCTTTTTGTTTGATGATTCCCGCTATGTAACGTAAATCCTTTTCAATATCTGCGACAATATTTGTTTCGTCTGCAGCAATATCTGTTTCGGCATTTTCATTCAAGCCTTCGAGCTTCATTTGGCACAACTCCTCTACTTACAATCAACAGTTCTCTTTAGTTTCTTTTATTTTCTACCTTTTCAGCCGAAATTTCAAGACAGAAATAAAAGGCAGGGAAGTAAGATTGTCCTTTAAATGTGTAACCGGCCTCCTTAAAAAGGATGCCGGCATAAATCAAAGTTCTAGCTCTCCCATGCGAAGGAGCTCTACAACGGCTTGTGAACGCCCCTTTACGCCAAGCTTTTGCATGGCATTGGAAATGTGATTGCGAACCGTTTTCTCGCTTATAAATAATTCACCAGCGATCTCTTTTGTTGTTTTGTCTTGTACTAACAGTTCGAATACTTCTCGTTCTCTTTTTGTGAGTAGTGGCTTGTGAGTATATTCATTCTCCTTCAAGTATTGTAACCCTCCTTGCCTTCGCCAGCTTTGAACCGCGGGATGGGTATATATTTAGTCACCATATCATATGTAAACAAAAGAAATGGAGTGACTACATTCTCTTGAAGGAGAGCCTTTTTATCAAAAAATGTACACCGATCATTTACGATTGGATTTTTTGCGGAGAACCGAGGAGCTCTCTCGCTTCTTCTGACCATGGAACGCCTTTCCCCGTTTCCCTGGAAATCTGGACCATTGTTCCTCTTCCAACAAAGCAAACAGCGCCATTCTTCTTTTTCCCTATGTAATGCAGATCGACTGAGGAATTTCCGATAGAGTTTGCTTTCACAAAAATATCTAATTGCTCGTCGAAAAACACCTGCTCCAAAAAGTCGCATTGCAGATCGGCAACAACCGGGATTGTCTCATTGCCAGGTTTTACCCATTCCTGCATAAATCCTTTGCTTTTAAAAAACTCAATCCTTGCCTGCTCAAAATAAACAAACGGAACCGTATTGTTCAAGTGGCCGAACATATCTGTTTCTGAAAAACGCACTTTAAGCGGATAAGCAAATTCAAATTCTCTTTCCCATGTGCTCCACTCTTTTATATAGGCTATCTTTTTCATTGCTTCCTCCTGAATAATGAATGAATATTCATTCTATTTTCTATATTATATTGATTTTTCACCGATTTGAAAACCTATTTGGGAAACCGAAAAAACACCGGCCAATGATCCGGCCGGCGCTTAACATGCTATTGTCTTCTGTTCCAAAAATCAAACCATTCAAAGTTGCCTCGTATTAGGACATATGTGCTTAATGGAGACACTGTCACCTTTCCTCCTTTTACGGTCGAAAGTGTTTTCGTACCGGCCTGCTTTTCATTTACAACCAGTCGCCAAGTGCCTCTATCCGGCAGCTTTACTTCAACACTGGAACGGTTGGCATTGTGGACTACCGCAATCGTCTCGGCAAAGTCTTTATTTGCGTGCCCGTCAAGCGTATAGGCTACCGAGTTGGCAGGAGCTTCTATAAACTTAAGATGTCTCTTAATTTGTTCTGCCGTTGTCATCCGGAAGGCAGGATGCTTCTTCCTGAGCTCTACCAGTCCCTTAAAATACTCTACCTCCTCGTCGAAATGACTGCGCCGCTCCCAGTCAAGCTGGTTGACGGAATCCGGTGACTTGTAGCTGTTATGGTCGCCGCCCTTTGTTCTCATGAATTCCTGGCCGGCATGGATAAATGAAACGCCCTGTGAAGTTAACACGGTTGAAGTGGCCAGCTTATGCATTTGCTTGCGTACTTCTTCGCTGTCATCAGGGTTTGTCAATTCAAGCTTATCCCAAAGAGTATGATTGTCGTGCGCTTCCACATAAGTGACCGTTTGTTCCGGATCAGCAGCAAAGGTCTTGATCGTGTCATCGTAGGAAATGCCGCCAACAATTCCCTTTTTCATCCGCTGTTCCATGCCAGGTTTCCCGTTAACAAAGCCATTGTCGCGCTCATCAAACACACTGCCCTTTAAACCATCGCGGATATCATCGTTAAAATGGCCGATTCCCGGCATTTTATAAGCATTCTTTTGGTTTGCTTTCTGTTCCGGATCGAGCGGTGTGTTGAGATCCCAGCCTTCTCCAATGATGATGATTGATTTATCGATTTTATCAAGCGCTTTTCGGACTTCATTCATCGTCTCTACATCGTGGATTCCCATCAAGTCAAAGCGGAAGCCATCAATATTATATTCCTTTGCCCAATAAGTTACAGAATCAATGATAAATTTGCGCATCATTTTATGCTCCGAAGCCGTATCATTTCCTACACCTGTTCCATTTGCCAATGAACCGTCTTCGTTATACCTGTAATAGTATCCGGGCACAAGCTTATGAAAATTGGATTCGAATGCACTGAACATATGGTTGTAAACAACATCCATCACAATCCGGATATCGTTTTGATGAAGCGTTTGAATCATTTGCTTCATTTCTTTAATCCGTACGGCCGGTTCGTAAGGATTCGTTGAATATGATCCTTCTGGAACATTATAGTTTTTAGGATCATACCCCCAATTATATTGAGGTGTATCGAGCTTCGTTTCATCCACGCTTGCCGTATTGTAATCGTACATCGGAATGAATTGCAAATGGGTGATCCCTAAATCTTTAATATGATTTAGTCCGGTCTTTACCCCGTCAGGCCCTTTTGTTTTGGCTTCAGCTACACCCGGGAATTTGCCCTTCAGCTCATCGGGAACGCCGCTTTCCGGGTGAATCGTTAAATCACGGATATGCGCTTCATAAATAATCGCGTCTTCCGGATTCTTAAATTTTGGCTTTTTGGACGACCATTTTTTCGGATCGGTTTTATCCAGGTTAATGACGGCCCCTTTGTCGCCATTGACCGCGACTGCACGGACATAAGGATCAACTGCTTCATTCCAATTGTCGCCGATTTTAACTTTATAAGTGTACAGAGTGCCCTCCCGGTCGCCTTTAAGCTTTGCCGTCCATGTTCCATTCCGGCTTCTTTCCATCGGAATTTCCTCGCCTGCTGTGCTGTTCCACTTATCATAGGTCACAAGCTTTGCTTCGCTCGCTGTAGGTGCCCACAGCCGGAACTTTGTTTCCTTCCTGGAATACTGGTTGCCAAGGTCATTTCCATCGTAGTAAAAGCGCTCTTCAAATGACGGGCTGCCGATGACTTTGCCCATTTGTACCGTTGCTTCGCCAAAGCCCGCTTTGCTTATCGTGTAAACAGCCGTCAAATCGAGTTCGGTTTTAGTCGTGATGACGGCCTTGTTCACCAGGTCTCCGGCGTCTGCTTTTGCCGCTTCCACTTTTTCAATTTCCGCCCCGGCGAGCTGAATCCCTGCGTGTTCTTCAGCAGATAGCGAAAACGGGACATTGGTTTCAAATGTAATTTTGTTCATTTCATCAATGGTGGCTTTGACAATCCGCGGTTCCCTGTCTACTTTTTCCGGCTGGTCAAAAATCCGCTTCTGGCCCTGGGCCAGCCAGACCTCCGCTTTCCCGCCATCTGTAAAGTCTGTGATAAAGCGGTCTTCACTGATGTCTTTTTCCGACCAGTCGTCTTTACGGACAATAAAGCCGACTTTTGTTGCTCCGTTTAGGTTATCAAGCTTAAGCGTGCCTTGCTTGCCAAAAGATGTAGTTCGATCGAGCTTTACCGCCTGGCCCTCCGTTTTATCGGTCCACACCCAGATATCCCAGTTATCATAATTCAAATCATAACGGTAATAGTTGAATTTCACTTCAAGACTATCATACTGTCTTGGAGCAGTTGGTCCGACCGGATTGGTTGTATAGACCTTATCGTCACCTGATTTGATCCATACTTCATCATTGCCGTCCCAGATCCCTTCAATAAAGCGGTCGCCGCCATCTTTCTCCCAGCTGTCTGTTCGGATGATAAAACCAATCCGGTTATGGTCCCCTTCAATTTTAAGGTCAGCAACCTTGCCGAAGTCATCTTCACCCGTAAATTCATGAACCTGGCCGCTCATCCCATCAGGCCATACCCATAAATTCCAATCTTTCGTATCTCCATCCTTCGGCTGATAATGAATTTTTATATTAGTAGTAATCTTTTTCGTGGCAGGCTGCACATGAATATTCCTTGGATTCAAGGCATCAAAAACAAACACATAATCATCATTTGCATCGGCTGTAAATTTTAAGTTATGCCCTTCCAGCCAGGCACCATCCATGACAAACTTGAATTCTACCGTTTCGCCTGCGTTGAGGGAAACCGGCTCGCTCTTCCAGACCTTTTCTTGAGAGTCATAGCTTAATGGATTGCTGTCACCATCCCAGGACAGCGGTGCCGAGCCTCTGAGCACGACCTTATCATAAACTTTGTTGCGGTCGATCGGCTTATCATTGTATTGAAGGGGCCCTTTGATTTCATAGATTGCAAAGGACTTTCCTTCAACAGCGAATTTCAAATCCCCATTGGCGTCACTTTGGAGAACTTCATTTCCCAGTGCATCCGTTAACGTGACAACGTTTATTTCAAGCTGGTTATAAAGCTGGTTCACATCGATTTCTTTGGCGCCAGAGCTTTTGTTCACAACAACGAGGAATTGTCCCCCATCATCGGAACGTTCATAGGCAAACAGATTTTGATCGGCCGCCAGCTGCTGGTACTCACCTGTGCTCAACGCCGTTTCAGATGTACGCAGATTGGCAAGCTTTTGATAAAAATCTCTTAGCTCAAGATCCTGCTTGCTTTCCTCCCACGGCATCATTTCCCGGTAGTAACGGTCCTTCCAGTCCGTCACCGAATTATGATCCTTGCTCTGCGATAATCCAATTTCATCACCGTAATAAATGATGGGAGCACCAGGCAATGTAAATTGAGTTGCCGCAGCCAGCTTCAATTTCGTTTTATCCCCGCCTGCTTCAAATAGAAAGCGCGGCTGGTCATGGCTGTCGAGGAATGAAGCCATCACGTATTCTTCTGGATAAGTCTCAAGGTTGGCCTTAACGGTATCCGCCAGTCCCTTTAGGGATTGGTCCTTGGCAAACGCATTGACGAGTGCATCCCTCATGCCGAAATCAAGGGCCCCATCGAGCTCACCTGCATAGGAATCGATCTTTTCGCGGCTGTCCCAAATCTCCCCGTAAATGAAGGCTTCCGGATTCATTTCCTTTACTTTATGGCGGAAATCGACCCAAAAACTGTAGCTCGGACCCTTCGCATAATCGAGACGGAAGCCGTCAAAGCCAAGCTCTGTCAGCCAGTATGGCACTACATCATTGATCATATAGTCTCTTGCATTGGCATTGTCGTTATTATATTCAGGAAGCTCCGCTATTCCGGAAAACGCTTCATACTTTGTAGGCCAGTCCGTAAACGTGTACCAATCGTAATAAGCACTGCCCTTTCCTTTTTCCAGTGCATCCTGAAAGAATGGGTGCTTAACCGATGTATGGTTCGCAACAAAATCGTAAACAACCTTTATATCTCTTGCATGGGCAGCGTCAATCACTTCCTTCATCAGTTCTGCATTGCCAAAGCGATCTTCAATTGCCTTGAAATCTGCCGGGTGGTATCCATGCGAATACGGCCCTTCAAATACAGGTGAAATCCAAATCGTATTTACACCTAGATCGGCAATGTAATCCATTTTATCGAGAACGCCCTGAAGATCTCTGCCCATCCAGCCTTTAAGCCTTTCATCGTATGGAAGGGAAGCGTTGTCCTTGTCATCGTTTGATGTATCTCCATTGCTGAAGCGGTCGACAAAAACATGATAGATGACGGCATTCTTTGCCCAATCCGGCGACGCAAACTCATCTACATAATAAGCAAACTCGGAAGCATCCCCAGAGTTTAGGCTGTTTGTATCAGCAAACTGTGAAGAAATGCCTTCTGTTGACCAAACATCGGCAATATATTTTACTGGTGTGTTTTCAGGTTGTTTCAGGATCACGCCCTTGAAAACGGTTGTCTTCAGGCCATTGGCCGTGCTTTCTGTATCTTTTACCAGTTTCACGGCATGGCCATTGGCTGCAGTGCCCCTGGAGCCAGCGGGCCGTGAGCCATCCGTGGTAAAATAAAGCGCACCTTCTGTGACATTCCCATAGTGCTGAACGGTAACAGTCGCTGTTACATCATCCTCACTCGTCGGGATATCAGGGCTAAATGCAAAATTATGAGTAACATTCTTTGCAACAGGAACGGCCTTCCAAGCCGTCACTTCATCCGCATATACTTTGCCGCCGTTAACAAAAGTCGCCTGGCGTCTCTCCGTCCGATTTTCAATATATTTTGCATCTCCAAGAGAATAGAGATATTCGATTGATTCGCCCTCATTGCCAGCAAGCTCAATTAACCATTTTCCGTCTTCTTTCTTTGTTAGCGAAGTGACCGTGTAATTAAAATCATTTAGTGTGGAACCCACGGTTGGAACCGTCCATTCCGGCGTCCCCTGCGGCAGCGTTACCTCAAGAGTCAGTGAACCGGTAAATTCTGATAAGTCGATCCTGACATCGACCTTTCTCTCCTGTTCAGGATGAAAAACGAACACATATTTTCCGGTTTGCGGCGGGGTAAAGCGGAGGTTTTCTCCCTCCATCCAATTGCCGTCCATCACAAACTTGTATTCTACTTCCTTGCCTCCCGGTAAACTGACGGGTGCACTTTTCCATACCCCCTCTGCTGCATCATATGTAAGCGGGTTTGCATCAGAACTCCAGTCCAGTGCGTCTGCGTTTCCACGTAAGACTACTGTTTCATAAGCCTTTGTCTGCGCATGCGATTGTTGTGCAAACGGTACCACAAAAGTAGAAAAGAAAAGGATACACGCCAAAAAAGTCGAAAAAAACCGCTGCATACACAGCCTCCTTTAAAATAATAATCATATTATGAAAGCGTTTGCGCAATTCAACAAATAAAGAGCAATAAATGCAAACGTTTTCATGAAAAGAGTATCATTTTCTTAATATTTAGGCATTAGGTCCAATTACCTCTTTTTAATCTAAAAAAGCAAAAAAACAACCTCTCTTCAAAACATGAAGTGAGGTTGTTTTAACTCAGATTATACCTGGTCGCTTCCAAAGAAGCTTCGGAATGCTTGAATCGATGTATCGCGATTCAAGGCGGCAATGGAAGTAGTCAAAGGAATTCCCTTCGGACATGATTGGACGCAGTTTTGTGAGTTACCGCAGTTGGCCAGCCCGCCGTCTCCCATAATCGCTTCGAGGCGTTCAGATTTGTTCATTTCACCGGTTGGGTGCGCATTGAACAAGCGAACCTGCGACAATGGTGCGGGACCAATAAAATTAGATTTGCTGTTGACGTTCGGGCATGCTTCCAAACAAACGCCGCAAGTCATACATTTAGAAAGCTCGTATGCCCATTGCCGTTTTTTCTCAGGCATGCGCGGGCCTGGTCCTAAATCGTAGGTTCCATCGATTGGAATCCACGCTTTTACTTTTTTCAGAGAATCAAACATGCGGCTCCGGTCAACCTGGAGGTCGCGGACAACCGGGAATGTCCGCATCGGCTCAAGGCGGATCGGCTGTTCAAGCTGGTCAACCAGAGCTGTACATGATTGGCGCGGTTTTCCGTTAATCACCATCGAACAGGCTCCGCACACTTCTTCCAAACAGTTCATATCCCATGTAACCGGGGTCGTTTTCTCCCCTTTAACATTAACAGGGTTTCGGCGGATTTCCATCAATGCCGAAATCACGTTCATATTAGGGCGGTATTCAAGTTCAAAAGTCTCCTGGTAAGGGGCTTGATCAGGGCTATCCTGGCGTGTTATTTCAAATCGGACTGTTCTTTTCTCTGACATACCTTGTTACTCCCCTTTCTTCTTCGAATAATCGCGCTTGCGCGGCGCGATTAAAGATGTATCGACATCTTCATAATGGAAGGCCGGTGCAGATTTTGCATCCACAAACTTCGCCATCGTTGTTTTCAGGAACTCCTCATCGTTTCGCTCGGGGAATTCCGGTTTATAATGGGCACCGCGGCTTTCATTACGGTTATAGGCACCGATCGTGATGACGCGGGCAAGCTGCAGCATATTTTGAAGCTGGCGTGTAAACACCGCACCCTGGTTGCTCCACTTCGCCGTATCATTAATATTGATATTTTCGTATCTTTCGAGCAGTTCAACGATTTTCTCATCGGTTTTTAATAGCTTGTCATTGTGGCGGACAACCGTGACGTTATCCGTCATCCACTCGCCGAGCTCCTTATGAAGAACATAAGCATTTTCAGTTCCGTTTAAGGACATAATCTGGTTCCATTTCTCTTGCTCTTGCTGGACATAGCCATCAAAAAGGGCAGACGAGATCGAATCAACGCTCTTTTCAAGGCCGCTTATATAACGAATTGCATTAGGTCCGGCAACCATTCCCCCGTATATTGCGGATAATAGCGAGTTTGCACCGAGGCGGTTGGCACCGTGCTGTGAATAATCACATTCACCGGCAGCAAATAAGCCGGGAATATTGGTCATTTGATCGTAATCGACCCATAAACCGCCCATTGAATAATGAACCGCAGGGAAGATTTTCATCGGAACCTTGCGCGGATCATCACCCATGAATTTTTCATAGATTTCAATAATTCCGCCCAGCTTTATATCAAGCTCTTTCGGATCTTTATGGGAAAGGTCAAGGTAAACCATGTTCTCGCCGTTGATCCCAAGCTTGAGATCGACACAGACATGGAAGATTTCCCTTGTTGCGATATCACGCGGCACAAGGTTTCCGTATGCAGGGTATTTTTCTTCAAGGAAATACCACGGTTTTCCGTCTTTATATGTCCAGACGCGTCCGCCTTCACCGCGGGCAGATTCACTCATCAGGCGCAGCTTATCATCACCCGGGATTGCCGTCGGGTGGATTTGAATAAATTCACCGTTCGCGTAATAGGCGCCTTGCTGGTACACGATCGAAGCCGCAGAACCTGTGTTGATAACAGAATTCGTTGATTTGCCAAAGATAATCCCCGGTCCGCCTGTCGCTAAAATGACAGCATCTCCAGGAAAAGATTTAATTTCCATGGAGGTTAAGTTTTGGGCAACTATACCGCGGCAAACTTGATCATCGTCAAGAACAGCCCCCAAAAACTCCCAGCCTTCATACTTGGTCACGAGACCTGACACCTCGTAGCGGCGCACCTGCTCGTCCAACGCATACAGCAGCTGCTGTCCTGTTGTTGCACCGGCAAAAGCTGTGCGGTGATGCTGTGTTCCGCCAAAGCGGCGGAAGTCAAGCAGTCCTTCAGGTGTCCGGTTAAACATAACACCCATCCGGTCCAATAGGTGGATAATTCCCGGTGCCGCCTCGGTCATCGCCTTGACAGGAGGCTGATTAGCAAGGAAGTCTCCCCCGTATACAGTATCGTCGAAGTGCTCCCAAGGGGAGTCACCTTCCCCTTTCGTATTAACTGCCCCATTGATGCCGCCCTGGGCACATACAGAGTGGGAACGCTTCACCGGCACTAATGAAAATAATTCTACCGGCGTCCCCGCTTCCGCAACCTTAATGGTTGCCATTAAGCCGGCTAAACCGCCGCCGACTATGATCACTTTCCCTTTACTCATCGTGACTCACTCCCCAATCAGTAGTCCGTCCATATTAATCTATCGTTCTTGCTTTTGTTTAAACAAAGGCGGTCAGCGCGCGAATTCCAATAATAGAAAGCGCAATGAACACTCCAAGCGTTACATACGTGGAAATTCTTTGCGAACGCGGGCTTACGGTAATTCCCCAGCTAACAAAGAATGACCAGAGACCGTTAGCAAAATGGAATACAGTCGAAATCACTCCGACTATGTAAAACCAGAACATAAATGGATTCGCGAGAATATTCTCCATCATCTCATAATTAACTTCTGCCCCGAAGGCCGCCGCCACACGTGTTTCCCAGACATGCCACGCAACGAAAATAAGCGTAATCACACCTGAAACGCGCTGGAGCATAAACATCCAGTTGCGGAAATAACCAAAACTGCTGACATTGTTTTTTGCAGTAAAAGCAATATAAAGTCCATAAATTGCATGAAACAATAACGGCAAATAAATTAAAAAGACTTCAAGGAAAATCCTGAATGGTAGACTTTCCATAAAATGTGCTGCGTTATTGAAGGACTCTTCTCCCCCGGTCGCAAAATGATTCACTGTCAAGTGCTGGATTAGGAATAACCCGACCGGAATGACTCCCAGCAACGAATGCAATCTCCGGTAAACAAACTCCCGACTGCCTGCCATGAACTTACCCCCCTATTTTTTAAAAACTGACGCTCAGGTTTTTCGACAATCCCCTTCTGCCGGACTGCAACCTATCAAAATCAATTTTTTACAATTATGTGACATGTTCATTTTACTCTCATCAACATAGAGCGTCAAGAAAACGGATACACAAAAATGTCTATATAAATAAAATTTTTAAAATATATTGATATTATTCCAGAACAGCCAAAATCAGCTTGGCAACACGTGATGCAGCAACAAAAAAATCGGTTAAATGGCATAAAAAACAAGATCGTAACATACAAAATATTTTTTTGGAAGTTTGCAATTTTTTGTTTGGAGGTATGGTAACGAATATATTAAAATAACAATATTTTCTTGTTCATCGCCCGGTCTCTTTCCATAAAATTTAGCTTACTTTCAGCCGGAATTGTATATAATATATTTATAGAAAGAGGGGAAGCGCATTGAGTATTATTTCAGCAACAGAACAAACGGAAGAAGAACTTCCAACTGTAACTGAATTTGGCTACGAACTGATCAGGGAAACTCTGCTAACGGAACTGCTTGGCAACGATGGACCAGAAATTTTATACTGGGCGGGCAAGCGTTTAGCCCGTAAATACCCGTTAAACAATTTTGCAGAAATCGCCGCCTTTTTTAAACAGGCTGGTTGGGGCATCCTTACGATTGAAAAAGAGACAAAGCATGAATTGGATGCAGAATTGTACAACGGGCGGATTTTAAGAAAACCGAAATCGAAAGAAAGCGGCCATTTCCAGCTCGAAGCCGGCTTTCTCGCCGAGCAGATTGAGATGCAAAAGAACGCCGTTGCAGAAGCGTTTGAACATCCGCGCAAAAAAGGGGCAAAAGTCCATTTTACCGTTAAATGGGATATCAAGGATTCTGTTGATAGATAAAAATCAAATCAGTTAGTTATTGCTGTCCCGCCTGTAAAAGAAAGCTTTCAAAGGTACCTGCCCTTTGAAAGCTTTTTTATTGTTGATGGGGCGCTTACAGCTGGACCTTGGTTCCTGAAAGCTCAAATGCCTTGTGCAACGCTTCAGTCGCCTTCAGCATTTGCTGTTCCTCTACTACTGCTGAAACTTTTATTTCTGACGTACTGACCATTTTAATTTGAATGCCGCTCGCTGCGAGCACCTCGAACATCTCGGCTGCGACACCCGGGTTTGAAATCATGCCTGAACCGACAATTGAAACCTTCGCCAGGCCAGCTTCTGATTCGATTCGTTCATAATTCAGCACGCCCTTGTTATCTGCAAGCACCTGCAAAGCTTCCTGAAAATCTTCACTTTTAATCGAAAATGACAGGTTGGTGGTATCGGCTGACGTCGTGCTCTGGATAATAATATCCACGTTTATCCTGTGTTTCGCCAGTGTTGAAAAAATGGTTGCCAGGCTTGTCAAAGAATTAGACAGCCCAAACACCGTCATTCTCGTAATTTCATCTTCAAACGCCACCCCGCGTACAATTAAATTTTGTTCCATTGATACTTCCTCCTCGATGATTGTTCCTGCTTCACGTTCAATGCTGGACCGTACTTCCAGCGGCACATGGTAATTTTTCGCAAATTCAACCGCACGCGGATGAAGCACGCCCGCACCCAGATTAGCAAGCTCAAGCATTTCATCATAGGAGACGGAAAAAAGCTTGCGGGCCTCCTTTACATAGCGTGGATCTGTTGTGAACACGCCTGTTACATCCGTGTAAATATCGCATTTATCGGCATTCAATGCAGCCGCCAGGGCGACAGCGGTCGTATCGGATCCGCCCCTTCCAAGAGTGGTGATTTCGCCTTCTTCTGTTACCCCTTGAAATCCGGCGACAATGACAATTTTCCCGTTGTTAAGCTGCTCCTGAATCCTTTCCTTTTTGATATCAAGGATTCGCGCATTTCCATGAATTGGCTCTGTGGCAATTCCCGCCTGCCAGCCCGTAAAGGACACGGCATCATGGCCCTTTTTATTCAAAGCCATTGATAACAGGGAAATCGTGACCTGCTCCCCGGTTGTCAGAAGCATATCCATTTCACGTTTGTTCGGCTGTGCGGAAATTTGTTTGGCAAGACCGACAAGTTCATCAGTCGTTTTTCCCATCGCCGAAACAACGACAACAACATCATTTCCCCTTTGTTTTTCTTCGATCACCCGTTCTGCTGCATTCAGAATCCGTTCGACGCTGCCGACGGAGGTTCCCCCAAATTTTTGAACAATTAAACCCACTGTTTCCCCTTCTTTCTGTTAATTCCTATAGCTGTTATCCGGTCTGTATTCCGGGTCTTTCACGCTTTTTTTAAAAGCCTGTCCAGCACCTTTGAATTCGTGATTCCGCATTTTCCGGTGCAAAACCGGCAACAAAAAAAGCAATGAGATAACTATCCCATTGCTGTGACGGACGTAAACAATAATAGGGACAAGCAGCTTCAGGCTTGTTTCCTTAAAAGTACGCATGCACAGTGAGATAGCTCTCCAAGACGATGTCTTGACAATCCTGCATTTTTTCAATTCAGGACCAGCAAAGAAACGAATGAGCATTTCTTCACTTCGGCAAATTCCCCTTTCAAAGCTTTTCACAGAAGCTCACCCTTCTCCAAGCTTTTACTGATGAAATTTGCACCTCTACCTTCACTTTAACGCTCTAAAGTGATGTTAATATCAAAGTTTGCTTTATTATAGCACGGGTTCAAAAAGCTGACAATGTCATTGCTGTAATTTTTCGAACAAATCTGCTGCTACATTCGCGGGAAGCCCGGCAGCCACCAGTTCTTCCAGCGAAGCCTCCCGCATTTTTTTCACAGATCCAAAATGCTTCAGCAAGCCTTTTTTCCGCTTCTCACCAATTCCCGGAATGTCATCAAGCAAAGATTGAAAAAGCCCTTTACCGCGAATTTGGCGATGAAAGGTGATCGCAAAGCGATGGACCTCGTCCTGAATGCGCTGCAGCAAATAAAATTCCTGGCTGTTCCGCTCAAGCGAAATGACCTGAAGCGGAGTTCCGAACAGGAGCTGGGAAGTCCGGTGTTTGTCATCCTTCACAAGGCCGGAAATCGGAATATCAAGGCCGAGCTCATTCTCCAGCACATCCCTGACGGCTTCAATATGGCCTTTGCCTCCGTCAATAATAATCAAATCGGGCAATGGGAGGCCTTCCTTCAACACCCTTGAATACCGTCTCCAGGCTACTTCGCGCATTGATTCATAGTCATCAGGCCCTTGGACTGTTTTTATTTTATACTTGCGGTATTCTTTCTTTTCTGCCTTTCCATCAATAAAAACGACGAGTGCCGATACCGGGTTTGTTCCCTGGATATTCGAATTATCAAAAGCCTCAATCCGGTGCGGTGTATAGATGCCCAGCGCTGCGCCGAGATTTTCGACCGCTTTAATCGTTCTTTCCTCATCGCGTTCGATCAGCGAAAATTTTTCCGCAAGGGCGATTTCCGCATTTTTCATGGCAAGCTTAACAAGCTCCTTTTTTTGTCCGCGCTGCGGCTTTAAGACCTTCACTTGAAGGAGCTCCTCCGCCATTTGTGTATTAATCGAATCCGGCACTAATATTTCCTTCGGTTTAAAATGGTTCGCTTTTTCGTAAAACTGCCCCAAAAAGGTGAGCAGTTCTTCTTCCGGCTCATTATAAACCGGAAACAGCGAAACATCCCGTTCGATTAACTTGCCCTGCCTGACAAAGAAAACCTGGACACACATCCAGCCTTTATCGACTGCATAGCCAAACACATCTCTGTCGGTGAAGTCGGTCGTCGTCATTTTTTGCTTTTCCATCGTTGCTTCGATATGGGCGATCTTGTCGCGGTATTCCTTCGCCCTTTCAAAATCAAGCTCTTCAGCTGCGGCAGCCATTTTCTCCGATAATTCCGCTTTGATTTCTTTATAACCGCCGTTCAAAAAACGGATGATTTCATCGGTGATATTTTTATATTCCTCTTCGCCAACCGGCTTCACACATGGTGCCAAACACTGCCCGAGGTGATAGTACAGGCAAACCCGGTCCGGCATTGTCGAACATTTGCGGAGTGGATAGATTCTGTCAAGCAGCTTTTTCGTTTCGTTCGCTGCCTGAACGTTCGCGTACGGGCCAAAGTACTTCCCTTTGTCCTTTTTTACGTTTCTCGTAATGATCAGCCGCGGATGGCGTTCGGCGGTGAGCTTGATAAAGGGGTAGCTTTTGTCATCCTTCAGCATCACATTATACTTTGGATCGTATTTCTTGATTAAGTTCAATTCAAGAATCAAAGCTTCAATATCCGAAGAAGTCACAATATATTCGAAGTCTTCAATTTCGTTTACAAGCCTGAACGTTTTTCCGTCATGCGAACCGGTAAAGTAGGAACGAATCCTGTTTTTTAAAACCTTCGCTTTTCCGACATAAATAATCGTCCCCTGCCGGTCTTTCATCAAATAACATCCGGGCTGGTCGGGAAGAAGCATCAGTTTATTTTTGATCATTTCATTCATTCTGTCCACCTCCTTCGTTGCTTTTCCATTTATATAAAGTGATGTCGGAATAAACCGGATCAAATAGCTCATTTGAATTGAATTCTGCGATTTTTTCAAGCTTTCCATCCAGGTTTATTCCCTGGGCATGAAATCCCTTCACAACCTTATCTGTCAGTAAAATATTCCGGTCAGAATAAACCGCGGAATCATGTTGGAATACTTGAAAAGTTTCAAGCCGCTTATGGGGAAATGAAGCATCCAGGTATTTTAATACCCTTGTTTCCTCCCATGTATAAACGACTATTTTCCGGTTGCTTTGTTCAAGATAGCCGGCCATTTGCAGGACCGCCGGCGCATTGGTTGCCTGCTCTTTCACAAGCCTTGCTGATTGCACAACCTGCGCCGCTAAAATAATAACTAAAATCCCGGTTATAAGCGGGTGTTTCCGGCGAGATAGCATAAAAACCAGTATAACAAAAAGGAATAAAACCGTTAATGGGAGAATATGCCTTGGTTTATCTATATTTTGCGCCAGCAGCGCCCAGATAAAGTAAACAAAGAACAATAAGGCCGGAAGCCTTAAAAATCGGCTTTGCATAAAAATTTTCGGCCTGAATCCATACAAAAATAACAAAAAAAGCAATCCATACAAACAGCCCAATAACACGGATTGAGCCGAAATTCCCGTCCAAAAGAAATTATCGATAACGAGCTGCCCGGCCCTGGCGGCAACCGATTCACTTCCAGGTGCCACGGCGCCGCCCCAGCTCTGAAAATGTCCGCTAGTAAAGCTAAGCGACAGTTTAATGAACCCGGGCAAACCACCTTCCGAGACAATAATTGCGATTACCCATACGAGCTGGAAAATGACCGCCACTGCTGATAGACCAAAGATTTGCCTGAGCGAAAGCTGGTTCGTTCTCCTTTTTATATAAAAAAGATAAATGGCACCGATTGAAAATGGCAGATAAGATAAGCGAATCCCCAACATGATGCTTAACAAAAAAAGCGGCAGGATCATAAACAATATCCGCTTTCTGATCAAAGCGACTTGCAGGCTCCATAAATACCACCATATAAACGCAAGAGCAGCACCTTCCGAGATCGGCTGGTTTACCATTACAAGACAATAGCTTGCAGTATATAACACGGCAGTCATCAACGCGGAAATTTCCCTGGCCAGATGGACTCTTGCTAATTTGTAGATTGGGTACAGGGAACTCACGTAACAAAGAATATTAAAAAGAGTCAATGCCTGGGCCGGATTTTCGACGAACAAGTGGACAAGCTTCCCCCCTAAAATAAAATAGGGATAGCCCGGAAAATGGGGCTGCATAGCCATTATATCGTATCTTTGCAATCCAAGCGTGAAATCTACCTGATCCCATGTCGACGCAAACGGATTGGGATAAACAAGCTGAACCGCAATGACTGTAATGATAGAAATCAGGCTGAACAAGTACAGGAAAGCCGGAGAGAAGAAATGGCGCCCGGCCAGATTACGAATCCTTTGCAAATCATCACCATCTTTACACAATATCTTCAATGCAAAAAGTACAAGGCGGATTACCTTGTACTTTTTGCACTGAAAAAAATCCTTTTATTTCGCCTGGGCCTCCAACCTGTCCATGACCGGATTTTCTTCCGTCCGTGCCTTTTGTTCCGATCGACGGCTTTTCCGGGAAGAGGTCAAAAGGTATATCGCTGCGAAGTAGCCGAAGTAGGCAATCACTTCTTCAATTGACGGCATCGAAGAATAGCCAAACAATGCTTTCAGGAAAATGCCAATTTCGCCTGACAGCAATGGTGCTGTTCCATGATCGCGAAGATAGTGGCTGTAATCAATCGGATGCTCTGGTAAAAACCAGGTAATATCGTACAGATGGGGAATGACGCTTCCGATCATGTCTAAATCCTGCATCATCGAAATCGCCTGGACAAGCAATCCCGCCGAGATCAAAATAATAAACGCCCCGGTCACTCTAAAAAAGGTTTTAAGCGGAATGCGCATTGTACCTTTAAAGAATATATAGGCGACGACCGCTGCCAATACCGCTCCGGTGATCGCTCCCCAGCCCTGCATGGCGGCCCCAATGTTTCCGCCGGTAATAGCAGCAAAGAAAAAGACGGTCTCAACGCCTTCGCGCAATACAACAAGAAAGGAGTGAATGACCATGCCAACAATATTTCCGGCAGATATAAACCGGTCGATCTTGCCTTCCATTTCCCCTTTTAAATCCCGGCTGTGCTTTGCCATCCAGAACACCATTTGCGTTAGCAGGATTGTCGAAACGATCATAATGCCGACTTTTAAGTACATTTCACTTCCCATTGCCGCAAAACCGGTAAAGACAACCTGGAATAACATAGCTACACCAACGCTCGCAATCACGGCAAGCCCGGCTCCAAGCCAGACAAACTTGGTGTATTTGCCGTTATCCATTCTTTTCAGGTAAGTCGTAATAATTCCCACGATCAACAATGCTTCAAAAACTTCGCGGAACGTGATCAACAGCGCCTGGATTTCCACTATGCTTTCCCCTTCCCAAGATGTTTTCCATTTTTGGCCCGGCTTCAATGCCGGATTATTTCAATCTTCTTTTTCTCAGCGTAAAAGCTGCTACACCAACAATGATTGCTACAATCAAGACGAGCGGAATCCAATTTCGCAAGCTGGACAGATCGGTCCAATCCTTTTTGCCCGAAGCCGTTTCAGTGTCGTTTTCACTTTCCGTAAAATGCCCCACTTCGAGACTTGCGATATTGTACTCTTCCTGCAGTGTTGATAAAATCGTTTCCTTGCTCGATTTAAAGGCTTCAATATCTGATTCCTTTTTGCCGACTCCGAACAATCCCGGGTTCCCGAGAGCGTTCAAAGCAGCATCAAATTCAGCTCTAAGCTTTTTATCGGTTTCCGGATTTTCCGCTTCAATTTTAGGTGATAACGCTTCATATGTAGCAAAACCCTTTGCGAGCAGTTTCTTGCTTGTGTCATATTCATTAAAATTTTGCTCAATGCTCTCAAGCCGCCTTGCAATATTTAAGACGAGCAGCTTCTCCATGTTTTCCGTTACGCCTTCTTTGTCTTCCTCTTCTATGTCGTTTAGAATCACTTCGGAAGGCTCGGGGCCCATGTGCATATCAACTTCCTCTTTTACCGTTTCATAAAGGGATTTGGCCGAAGCAAAATTTGGAGGGGATTCGTCTAATTTAATCATCATTTCCTTGTAAACTTCCGCGAGTTTTTCTTCATTCGGATCGCCGTATGAATAGGCAAATGCCTGATTAACCCCGATGCTTGCATAAACGAATATAGCGGTGAAACATAAAAATAGATATTTTTTCATTGTGTTTCCCTCCATTATCAATGATAATGATTATCAATATTAATGTCAATCCACATTTTCTCAGAAATATCACTTTTTTTATTATGAAAATGCTTGTTTACCTGGAAGGGCTTATTTTTTCATCCGTTAAAGCAGGTGAATCGCTTTCTATGCCCACCTTTTTGACCGGCCTGCGCATTTCCCGCCATATTGCAGGAAGCACGGAACCGATATAGGACTTGAATTTGATAAAAGAGTCACCTGTTGTCCGAACTTGATACTGAATTGGAATCTCCTTCACGCGAAATCCTTTTCTGACAAGATTCAATGTCAGTACCTGGGCATAATTGTAGTCATGGATGATTTCCGCGTGCTCGATCGCTTGTCTCGAAAAAGCCCGCATACCGGACTGGCCGTCAAAGATGATTTTTCTAAGCAATACGCATTGCAGAAAAGTAAAAAAGTAATTTCCGAGGCGCCGGTGCAGCTTCATCCCGTTTATCGTGCCGCGAAACCGGGAACCGATTGTATAATCAGCTTCCCCGGAAAAAATCGGTTCTATCAATTCAGGGATTTGTTCCGGGGGATATTCGCCGTCCGCATCGATCATGATCCCAATATCCGCCCCCCGTTCAAGGCATTCCTGCAGGCCCGCGCGCACCGCAGCACCCAGCCCTTTATTTTGTGCAAAACTGACAATATAATCTGCCCCTGCTTTGTTCGCAACAGCGGCAGTTTGATCTTTGGAACCATCGTCGATGACAAGAACCTTGACTTCCACCTGCGAATGAAAATCACGGGGAATGCGGGCAATCACATCCCCAATCACGGCTTCTTCGTTGTAAGCCGGTAAAAAAACAATCACTTGGTGTTTATGCATGTTTGATCTCTTCCTTTTTTACATCTATCGCTTCTTTTACATCTATCGCTTCAAGCAAAACTTTGCCGCGGCTATGGTCGGGATATGGAGCCCCCAGTAAATAAGCAATCGTTGGGGCTACCGATACAAGGCTATGTTTATCTTCCACTTTCTTTCCCTTTAAAATGTTGGGGCCGTTCATGAAAAATGGCACAAACCGTTCCCCTTCATCCAAGTGGCCATGGCCGCCGATCCCGTCCGCCTGCCCGTGGTCGGCACAGACGATGAGCGTTGTATTTTTCATTTTTCCTTCCTTTTTCAGCCACGCGACAAAATTTTCGACAAGGGCATCGGCTTCCTGAATTTTATCGATATATTCATCGTAGAGGACGCCCCTGCTGTGCCCGGTCTGATCGGTTGCGATCATCTGGACAACCAGCAAATCGGGATCCTGTTCCTTCATGATTTTTTTGGCCCGCTCAATAATATTCGGATCTGCTTGATCGTTGTGCATCACAGCCGTTACCGTTTCAACATCATCGCCCATCGAATCGACCAGGTGGGCAATTCCGAGCAGGCGACCCTTTTTGCCGATTTTCCTGAGCGAATCAAAGATGCTTTCCACTTTAATCCCCAGCTTCCAGACCATGTTTGACTTAATCCCGTGTTCATAAGGGTATGTTCCGGTAAACATCGAAGTGAAACAGACAACTGTCCTGGCCGGATACACTGTCTCCATATTCATAAATTCAGTTCCGTTTTCCTTCAGTGAGTCCAGAAAAGGAGTTGTGGCTTCGTAAAACCGTTCTTTTCTCATCCCGTCAATCACAATCACGATCACTTTGTCGGACAAGGGCTTTCCGGGAGGCTGGTCCGCACTTGTAAAGCCGGGATTCATCTTCGGTTTCCAATCAAACAAATTCCTGTGCAGGATAAAGGCAAACAAAAACACAAATCCATAAAACAGTGATAATCCTATCAGGCTTTCCTTTGACAGGGCCACACCGTTTTGAGAGGCCATTTCCCAGACTGACAAAATCAGAAAAAATTTCGGCAGCTGTTCCTGGGCATTCCCGCTCGTGGAATCACTGTTTTTCAGCACCAGCTTCCAAAAACGGGTAAAGTTCAGCCACGATGTCCCAATTCTTAAGTGATAATAAAGTGTTCCCCAGAAAAAAACCGTAAAGAAAAAATAGAGAGCCGCAGAAAATAACAGCAGCGGCACGCTTGCAGTCTTCCAGACAATTAGAAAAATAACGAACGGTATCCATAAATAATTCCGCAAAAATAATGGAAAGTCATAAATAAAATAAAGGACCAGAAGCGGTATAATGATCAAGAATGAAATAAATAAAGCAAATAATTTGCCGCTATCAAACAGATCCGCAAAATGATACAGAAGCATCGTCCCGATCACGAAAATAGGCGTAAACGGTTTTCCCTCATTCAAGAGATTCCAGCACCTTGCGGCAATTTTTTCAAACGTCGAAGCACTTTTCATTGCTCCTTCACCCTCTCTGTTTTATCCATTTTTTTATCATTTTTAGCGAGACCGGAAATACCAATAAACTCACGGTCCCAGCCAAGTAGGAAAAAAGAAATTTAAGGCCATGGGTTAGTAGTGCCAATGTGTATCCTTCGTTTAGCGGAAAACCAACCAGATTTAAGGCAAATGACATAACCGCTTCATAGCTGGCGATGCCGCCGGGGGTTATCTGAAATACCTGCCCGGCAATGGTGATGCTATTGACCCAAACAGCCTCGAAAATGGGGATCTTTCCGCCAAGTGCCAAAACAGTACCATACAGCACCGCAGCTTCCAGGAGCCAGCTTGTCAACGTCAACAGAAAAATCGACAGGCTGTTGAAGCCTGAAAATGCCCCTTTTAGCAATAACCAATGACGGTCGACAATTTCCGGAAAGCTTCTCTTAACGTAAATGAAAGCTGTTAAACCTGAAACAAGAATAAGCAAAAGCAAGAAATAAGGGACCTGATACGCAAGATCAAAAACAACAATCCCTGCCAGTGCTATCGCAGCAAGGCAAGCCATATCGAGTGTCCTCAGGATAATGACCGAATGGATCGCTTCTTCTGCCGTAATCTGTTTATCCCTTGCAGGAAGAACGGCGGTGCGTACGATATCCCCTGCTTTAACGGGAAGGATGTGATTGATCAACAGGCTGTAAAACAAGCCGAGCAGGCAGGATGTGAATCTCGGCCTTCCTTTTAAATATGCTTTCCATGCTGCGGCTTTTAAGGTGAAGGACAGAAAATAAGCTGCCATGACAGCTATCACAATGCCCGGTTTATTCCAGAGCTGTTTCCCGCTTGCCCATAAATGCTCCCAATCAAAAAAATAATAGGTGAGCAATACAAAAGCAAGAAGCAAAAGGGATGCAGGGATCTTTTTAAAGGAAGCTTTCATGTTGCTTTGCCCATTCGACTGTTCTGGCAATTCCTGTCCGAAAATCAACAGAAGGTTGATAGCCCAACCGCATTTTCGCTTTTGTAATATCCGCCCATGTTGAATGGACGTCTCCTTTTCGCCGTGCTTCCCGCTTTATTTTCATGTCTGGAAAAAACGATTTTAATTCATTTAGCAGCGTGTCCATCGAAACAGGCCTTCCTGAGCCAATATTGAGGACTTCGCTGCTGTCAAGCCTGGTCAGCGCATAATAAATTCCGTTAATAATATCGTCAATGTATGTAAAGTCCCTGGCGCTGCCATTTCCGTATACGGTAATTTCTTCAGATTTCAGCAATTTCTTAATAAATAAAGAAATAGCCATATCCGGGCGTCCCCATGGACCGTATACCGTAAAAAAGCGCAAGATCTTAACGGGAAAACCATACAGATGCTCATATACCCGGCAAAAAGCTTCTGCCGAATACTTTGAAGCGGCATATGGCGAAATCACATTTCCTTTTGCCATCTCTTCCGAACAGGGCGTTCCGTGAATGTTTCCGTATACGGATGATGAAGAAGCAAAGATGAGCTGCGACGTATTTGACTTGCCTGCGGCTTCCAAAACATTAATCGTCGCTTTTATATCATAATCAACATACTCGAGCGGGTTCATTATCGAATAGGCAACCCCCGGCAATGCCGCAAGATGGATGACTGCTTCTGGAGAAATCCGCTCGAAGAGGGCCGTTGTCTCCTCGCTGTTCAATAAATCAACATCGTGAAATTTGAAATCCCCGGCGCTCTGAAGATTGTGGAGATGCTGTTTTTTCCTATCAGGGGAATAATAAGGGTGAAGATTATCGACAATCGTCACTTCATGCTGTTCTTTCATTAACCTCTGCGCCAAATGGCTCCCGATGAACCCGGCTCCGCCGGTTACTAATACTTTCATAACGCGCACCTCTTTAAATGAACTAACACATACCAATCTACCACAAGAGCAATCATACTCCCAGCTTTTCCAATATCAAAAAAAGAAAGCCGCAGCATTTTGCGGCCTTCGTTATATTATTGAATTAGCTGGTTTACCGCTTCGATTACAGTAGCACCGGCAGCTTTCGCTTCCTCTGGTTTATTTTCGGCAATCAAATTATAAAATTCTTCTGCTGCTGTTAAAACTTCAGCTGTTTTTTCTTCGCCAAGCTTCTTATTTAATTCCATTTCAAGTGCTTTTAAGAACATATTCCCTTCAAGCGCTTCGGTTTTTGCTTCGACTGCATCTGCAGCTTGTGGAGCCTTTTCATAATACCCTTTAATTTTCCCCGCGATCGCTTTAGCAAACAGGGCACTTACTTCTTCTGCTTTGATCGCTGACGGATCAGTCGTATTCAGGGAGAAAATCTCGTCAAGTTTCGCTGTTGCCGCTTCATCGCCGCCGGACAATGATTGTTTAATCGCCTGAAGGAAGCCCCATGCTTCCACTTGCATAATTTTTAATTCACCGGCATCCTTGCCCTCTTTTGCTGCGGCTTCAATTTTTTCAGCATAGGAATTGGAGGCGAGGTAATAGCTTCTGTAAATGGATTTATCCGTTAATTGCACATAAACGCTAAAGTCCTCCGCTTTATTTGCGTTCAATGCCTCTTCCTGTGCGGACAGTCCGGAATTGATATTTTCGACAATGCTTGCCTCACCTGTCAATTGATAGTATTCATCCCGCTTTGCTGCAGTCGGAATAAATATTTGTTCGGCAAGATATTTAATTTGTCCAAATAAAAGCTTTGCGTCTTCCTGTTGTCCTTCAGTAACCGCGGCGGCTGCTTCTTTTTGCAATGTCTTTTGTTTCTGGTAAAAATAAGCTTGAGTTACTTTGTCAACTAGTTGTTTAGCGAGGACAGGCTCCAATTCGCCTGATTTTCCGGCCGCAATCGCGGTCTGGATTGTTTGGTCATATTCACCGTTAATCTCAGCGACAGGGGCTTGAAGTCCGTCCTTATATTTTTCTAAAACGAGATCCCAATCAACTGGCTGGCCTTCCTTTGCTTTATCGAGTTCTGTTTTGATTTCTGTAAATACGGCTGTTTGTTTGGCAGTGTCTGTTTCTTCAACCTTTACTTCCTTTGTTTCTTCCTTTGCCGCAGTCTCTTCTTTCGGCTTTTGCTCTGTTTTTTCAGCGCTTCCGCCTGTATTGCATCCTGTTAAGGCCACGCTGGCAATTAAAAAACCGGCAAAAATTCGTTTTAATTCCCGCTTTTTCATATGTTTCCCCCAACCTGTTATGTAGTTTATAATTGATAATGATTTTCATTAGTAATTATAATCGATAATGATTTTCATCGTCAATGAATTTTTTTTAAAATATGTCCCAATATTAAACAAATAAAGAGCGGTCCATCATGGCTTGCAATTGCCATTTCGAACCGCCCCTTTCGGTTATATATCTTTCAACCCAGTTCCACTTATTTGAATCATTACACTGAAAAAGCAGCCCTGATCACGGGCTGCTTTCGCTTTTTACAGATGCTGATTCAGCTTTTCAGCAAGTGCTTCTTTCGGCTGGAAACCGACAACTTTGTCAACGGCTTCGCCGTTTTTGAATACGATTAAAGTCGGGATGCTCATTACACCAAACTTTGCTGCTGTTTCCTGGTTTTCATCTACATCCAATTTTACGATTTTTACTTTATCTCCCATTTCAGAGTCCAGCTCTTCAAGAACCGGTGCAATCATTTTACAAGGGCCGCACCAAGGCGCCCAGAAATCCGCCAATACGATACCTTCGCCAGTGTCTTGAGCAAAACTTTGATCAGTTGCATGTATGATCGCCATAATGTATTCCTCCTAATTTAGAAAGCCTTTAATGGTTTGAATTATATCATCGATAACCTTTGCTTGCGAATAATTTGCTTAGGTGCACACTTTACTAGCGTTCCCTATCTTTTATCTGAACAAACATTTTATGAACGCTTTAAAGCGGTTCAGTGATGGTAATCCGGATAAAAGTGAAGACAGGTCTGCCTGACCTGCCTGTCTTCCCCGTAAGATTACGAATGAACTTTCAGCTTCCTGAATTCCTCTGTCAGCATTGGCACGACTTCAAACAAATCACCGACGATTCCATAATCGGCCACTTTGAAAATATTTGCTTCCGGATCTTTATTGATGGCAACGATGACCTTTGAATTGGACATTCCCGCCAGGTGCTGGATCGCGCCTGAAATTCCGCATGCAATGTAAAGATCAGGTGTGACAACCTTTCCTGTTTGGCCGATCTGCAAGGAATAATCGCAATATTCCGCATCACAGGCACCGCGCGAAGCACCAACAGCGCCTCCAAGAACCCGGGCCAGTTCCTTTAACGGCTCGAAGCCTTCTGCGCTTTTTACGCCACGCCCGCCGGCGATAACGACTTTTGCCTCTGACAAATCGACGCCTTCGCTTGCTTTGCGGACGACTTCTTTAATGATTGTGCGCAGATCGGTAATTTCAACAGCCAGAGGAGACACGTCCCCTGTGCGGGCTTCATCTTTTTCAAGCGGGTCGATGTTGTTGGGGCGGATCGTTGCAAATATAATGCCATCTGTGATGATTTTCTTTTCAAAAGCTTTTCCGGAATAAATCGGGCGTGTGAATACGAGGTTGCCGCCTGCTGCCTCGACAGCGGTAGCATCAGAGATAAGCCCGGCATCAAGCTTGGCCGCAATTTTTGGAGACAGGTCTTTGCCAAGCGCAGTATGTCCAAAGATAAGCCCTTCCGGTTGTTCCGATTCAATGACGGCCATCAATGCCTGTGAATAGCCATCAGACGTATACTGGCCCAATTTTTCATCTTCAACGATTACCACCCGGTCCGCACCGTAATGGATGAACTCTTGTCCTAAAGCGCTTACAGAATTGCCGACAAGAACACCGACTACCTCGCCGCCTTCTGCTACTGTTTTCCCTGCAGCGACCGCTTCAAAAGAAACGTTGCGCAATGATCCGTCACGGACTTCGCCTAACACCAATACTTTTCTGGCCATGTATGTTTTACCCCCTGGTTTTATTTTAAAAATTCCGATTCCCCGGTGTTGCCTTAAACGACTTTTGCTTCAGTGTGAAGAAGGCTGACAAGCTCTTTTACCTGGTCTGCCAGGTCGCCTTCAAGCACCTTGCCGGCATCTTTTTGCGGCGGCAGATAAATCTCAATGGTTTTCGTTTTCGCTTCAACATCATCTTCTTCAAGATCAAGGTCATCGATTTCAAGCTCGTCAAGCGGCTTCTTTTTCGCCTTCATAATTCCCGGAAGAGAAGGATAGCGCGGTTCATTCAACCCTTGCTGTGCTGTGACAAGCAGCGGAAGGCTTGTTTCAATTACTTCCGAATCTCCTTCAACATCACGGACAACGGTGACAGTGCTGCCATCAATATCAAGCTTTGTAATCGTGGTGACATAAGAGATACCCAATAATTCAGCAACCCGCGGGCCAACCTGGCCGGAACCGCCGTCGATCGCCACGTTTCCTCCCAAAATCAGGTCTGCTTGTTTATCCTTTAAGTATTCGGCTAAAATTTTGGCTGTTGTATACTGGTCGCCGTATTCAAGGTCATCCTCTGTGTTGATGAGAACAGCCTTGTCTGCACCCATTGCCAATGCAGTGCGCAGCTGCTTTTCTGATTCTTCATTTCCCACTGAAATAACGGTTACTTCGCCGCCGTGGGCATCGCGAACCTGTATCGCTTCTTCAATCGCATATTCATCATAAGGATTGATAATAAATTCTGCACCATCTTCATTGATTTTTCCGCCGGAAATCGTAATTTTCTCTTCAGTGTCAAAAGTTCTTTTCATCAGCACGTAAATGTTCATCGTTTCCCCTCCAAAATAGGTTTATGACAAATCACAAGCTTACTTCCCCTTGAACTCCGGCTCGCGCTTTTCGATAAATGCCTTGATTCCTTCCTGTCCGTCCTCGGACATAAACACTTCGCCGAAAAGCTCTGCCTCCTTCTTGACGCCGCTGTGAAATTCGCTTGTCTTTCCGCAATTTAAAAGCTGGATTGCCGCTTTCATGGCAACAGGGCTTTTTTTCGCAATCTTTTTAGCGATTCTATAGGCATTTTCGAGCAGCTCCCCTTCCGGATAAGCATGGTTGGCGAGCCCATATTGGACAGCTTCAACGCCGGTGATCGGGTCACTTGTCAGCAGCATTTCCGCAGCCCTTGCCACGCCGACATAACGGGGCAGCCGCTGCGATCCGGCAAAACCGGGAACCAGTCCAAGCTGCAGCTCCGGCAGCCCGAGCTTTGCAGTCTCGGTGACAAGGCGGAAGTGGCAAGCCATTGCCAATTCAAGACCGCCGCCAAGCGCTGCACCATGAATAGCGGCAATAATCGGCTTTGGAAATTGCTCCATCCGCTCAAACAATTGCTGGCCATGGCCAGCCAACACAGTAAAGTCTTCACCCGTTTTAATGGTTGTGAATTCTTTAATATCGGCCCCGGCCGAGAAAAAGCGGCCTTCTCCGTGAATGAGAACTGCCCTTACATCATCATTGGACTCAATCTCGTCCAGGACGGCCGAGAGCTCTTTCAAAACCGCTGAAGAAAGGGCATTGGCCGGCGGCCGTTCAATCGTAATTGTTGCGACTCGATCAGAGCTGGACCATTTTAAAAATTCCATTATCATTCCTCCCCATATAAAAGCAAGCAAACTAGTGTCCGGCGTTTCCGCAGCCACTGACGAGCAAACGGTGGACAGGACCGGCCAATGCGGTAAGATCGTATTTTTGTTCGTTCATGACCCAGGTCGTTACCGTTTCGTCCATTGTTCCAAAAATCATTTGCCTGGCAAGCCGGACATCAAGATCGCTTGAAAACTCACCATTTTCCTTGCCTTCCAAAAGAATTTTATCAACCACTTTCAAGTAGCCTTTTAGCACTTCATTGATTTTTAAACGTAAATCCTTATTCGACTGCCTCAGCTCCAGCTGGGTGACAATCGCCAGATGGCGATCCTCTGACAGCATCCTGAAATGGTTTTCGACCATCACTAATAATTTCTCTGCAGCCTTTTCTTTTCCTGCAATCATTTGTTCGATTTTTTCCACAAAGTCGCCCATTTTCTCTTGAAAGAGGGAAATTAAGATATCTTCTTTGTTTTTGAAATACAGATAAATCGTTCCGTCAGCAACGCCCGCCTGCTTGGCGATTTTGGATACCTGGGCTTGATGGTATCCGTTTTCGGCAATCACAACAACCGCGGCATCGATAATTTGCATGTATTTCGGCTTATTTTTTTTCAAACCATTACCCCCTTTCAAAAAATGCTGACTTTGTTTTTTTAAAACTGTCATATTAAAAGACCACTCTCCAAAATATCAATAAAAAAGTGCAACCCATAAAATGAATGAATAGTCATTCATATTTTTATAATAGTTGCACAAATGTTTTCTGTCAAGAAAATATCCATTTATTATTTAATTTGGTCTTGTCCATTTTATTATGACAGTCTGTAAACACGATGGCAAGCATGGCTTGTTTGAATGAAGAGCCGCGTTCATGACTGAAAAAATATTTATGCCTGTTTTTTCTCTTCTTCTTCAAACCGCTTTTTCTCTTCCTCCACCAGCACTCTCCTCAAGATTTTCCCGACTGCTGTTTTTGGGAGCTCGCTTCTGAATTCATATATTCTTGGAACCTTATAGGCGGCCAGATGCTTGCGGGCAAATTCATTTAATTCTTCACTTGATAAGGAGAAGCCTTCTTTTAAAACGACGTATGCTTTAACCGTTTCTCCGCGGTACGGATCAGGAATGCCTGCGGCAACGACTTCCTGGACATCAGGGTGCTCATAAAGGACTTCTTCAATTTCGCGCGGATAAATATTAAAGCCTCCGGCAATAATCATGTCCTTTTTCCGGTCAACTACGTAAAAATAGCCGTCATCGTCCATGTAGCCAAGATCTCCTGTCAACAGCCAGCCATCCCTTAATGTTTGTGCCGTATCTTCCGGCCGGTTCCAGTAGCCTTTCATCACCTGCGGACCTTTCACAGCAATTTCTCCGATTTCGCCCGGTGGAAGCGGTTCCCCGGTTTCCAGTGAAAGTACAGCACTATCCGTATCAGGCCATGGAACGCCAATGCTGCCTTTAACACGAGGGCGGTCCCATAAGAAATTCGCATGCGTGACCGGCGAAGATTCCGTCAAGCCATAGCCTTCGACAAGCTTTCCCCCGGTCGCCTCTTCAAAGTTTTGCTGAACCTCGACAGGCAGCGGGGCAGAGCCGCTTATACACGAATCAATTGAAGACAGATCGTATTTTTGCAGATCCGGATGGTTTAACAGGCCGATATAAATGGTTGGAGCGCCTGGAAACAAGGTTGGACGCTGCTTCTGGATCGTCTTTAAAGTCGTCTCCGGGTCAAACTTTGGCAGCAACACCATTTTATAAGCCTGCATGACTGACAATAGAAGCACAGTTGTCATCCCATACACGTGGAAAAACGGTAAAATTCCGAGAACAATCTCCTCGCCGCGCTTGCATTTATAAAGCCAGGCCTGGCACATGACCACATTGGCAATAAGGTTTTTATGGGTAAGCATCACCCCTTTTGGAAATCCTGTCGTTCCGCCGGTGTATTGAAGCAAAGCCAGATCTTCTTCATAATCAAATTCATGTTCTGCAATCGGCCTCATCGGCTGCTTCAATATTTCTGCCAGCAAGTGATGGTTCCCTTCATGCTTGACATTCACAACGATTCCGTATTGCTTTTTCTGAATAAACGGATAAATAAGGTTTTTCGGAAACGGAAGATAATCTTTGATAGCGGTTACAATTACGTGCTCAAGATCAGTCTTCGGCATGACCTTTGTAACCCTCGGAAATAAGATATCAAGTGTGATAATCGCTTTTGCTCCTGAATCCTTCATTTGGTATTCAAGCTCCCGCTCCATATAGAGCGGATTTGTTTGAACTACAACGCCTCCCGCCTGCAAAATCCCGTAATAGGCAATCACCGCTGAAGGGGTATTCGGCAGCATAATCGCGACCCTGTCGCCCTTTTTGATGCCAAGGCTCTGCAAATATCCGGCAAACTTGCGCGCTGAGTCATAAACCTGTTGGAAAGTCAGCTCTTTTCCCATGAAGTGAATGGCGGGTTTCTCGGGAAACTCCTCGGCAGCCCGTTTTAAATACTGCTGGACCGGCTCGTTACTGTAAATAAGGCTCGGGGGAATTTCGTCCGGGTAATGTTTGATCCACGGTTTATTCTCTGACATACACTTCCTCCTGTTCATGAGAATTTTTAGAACATTCAAACTGTTTCTACCTCATTATAATATAATGAAGATTCCCTGACAATTAGAATAGGCCGGACGTATTATGACGATTTTGGCTTAATGCAGCATAGCTTTGATTTTATCGAAAAAAATAACCGGGACCAATTCCCGGTTTCATTTATGCAAAAAACACCATATAAAAAAGGCCGATCAATACGAACAAGCCGCATAGGGCCAGCAATACCTTTGCTAATGTTTCCACTATGGTCTCCCCTTATATTCCCGCTCCGATTACGAATGATAAACCAACCGAAATGACGAGCGAAATAAAGCCGACGGCCCGGTTATCATTTTTTATTTCATCATCGATTTTAAACTTTGGAGTGAGAAATTCATAAATAAAGTAGCCGAGCAAGAGCAGGAAGAAGCCAAAAAGTCCCCAGCCGATCATCGTAAAAAGTGTATCATGCTGAACGATAGAATGGCTGAACACATTGGCGATCCCGAATATTTTTCCGCCTGTAGCCATTGCCACTGCCATGTTGCCTTTCTTTATTTCTTCCCAATTATTATATTTGGTAACTAGTTCAAACACGGCCAAAAAGACAACAATACAAAGGATGACTACACTGTAATTCGCTGCCGTCAATACATACTCATTCTCCCAAAATTGGTTCATATCGATTTTCTCCCTGCCAACTATTTAAATTCGGCGATCGTCACACCGGACCCGCCTTCGCCGGCTTCCCCAAAACGAATTTTTTTCACGGCGCGATGATTTTTCAAATACTCCTGAACTCCCTGCCTTAATGCCCCGGTGCCTTTGCCGTGGATAATTGAAACACGCGGATAGCCCGCAAGGAGGGCATCGTCCAGGTACTTTTCGACCTTTAATAAAGCATCCTCATATCGTTCACCCCGCAAATCAAGCTCAAGTCCAACATGGTAGTCCCTGCCCTTGATGGTGGCGATCTGCTTTGTTTCAACAGGCTTCGGGCTGCCGACGTAAACGAGATCTTTTTCATCAACCTTCATTTTCAAAATGCCGATTTGCACTTGCCATTCCGATTCAGACACTCGTTCAATGAGATGACCCTTTTGGTCAAAGGTCAGGACCTTGACTTCATCGCCAGGCTTAAAGGAATGCTTTTGCTCTTTTTGTTTTGCAGTGCTCTTCTTCGTTTCTTTCTGCGGGGCAGCTGCTTCAAGCCGCTTTCTGGCATCGATCAGTTCATGCTCCTTGACCTCGGCGTTTTTCTCAATGCGCAGCTGCCTTAGTTCGCGAATGATGCTTTCCGCTTCTTGCTTCGCTTTTTCAATGATATCGGCGGCCTTATCCTCCGCTTTTTCGTATAAGCTGTCTTTTTTGTCATAATAAGCGGCCATTTGCTTTTGCAAATCTTTTTGCAGCAATTCTGCTTCCTTTAAAAGCTGATGGGCTTCTTCAAGCTCTTTCTCGGCCTGCCTCCTGTTTGCTTCAAGCGAGGCAATCATGTTTTCAACCTGGTTGCTGTCTGCGCCTACATGCGATCGGGCATTATCAATGACTTTGTCACTGAGCCCGAGCCGCTTCGAAATTTCAAACGCATTGCTTCGCCCCGGTATGCCGATTAACAGCTTATAGGTCGGGCTCAATGTCTCGACATCAAATTCGACGCTGGCATTCACAACTCCTTCTCTATTATAACCATAAGCCTTTAATTCCGGGTAATGGGTTGTTGCGATTACTTTCGCTCCGCGCTTATAAACTTCGTCGAGAATCGAGATCGCCAGTGCAGCCCCTTCCTGGGGATCGGTTCCGGCCCCAAGCTCATCAAACAGGACCAGGCTGTTAAAATCGACCTTCGATAAAATGTCCACAATATTCACCATATGTGATGAAAAGGTACTGAGGCTTTGCTCAATCGATTGTTCATCACCGATATCGGCATAAACGGCATCAAAAACAGCCAGCTCCGAGCCGTCGAGGGCAGGAATTTGCAAGCCAGCCTGGGCCATTAACGTGCAAAGACCCGCTGTTTTTAAAGTAACGGTTTTTCCGCCCGTATTGGGGCCAGTGATTACAATCGTTGAAAAATCCTTTCCAAGCGAAATGTCATTGGCGACAACCTCTTCGATCGGAATAAGCGGATGGCGCGCTTTTAATAACACGATTCGGCCTTCATTATTCATCTTTGGCTTTGATGCTTTAATCCGACTGCTGTACCTGGCTTTCGCAAACATAAAATCAAGCTCGGCCAGGACGTCGACGATCCTGTCCAGTTCTTCCTTGCTTTCTCCAACTTGAAGCGACAAACCGATCAAAATTCTTTCGATTTCCTGCTGCTCTTTGACACGAATGCTTTGCAGCTCATTATTTAATTGCACGATTGCCTGCGGTTCAATGAACAATGTCTGGCCGGAGGAGCTTTGATCATGGATGATCCCTCCGTAATGGCCCCGGTATTCCTGCTTGACGGGAATGACAAACCGGTCATTTCGGATCGTGACAATCGCATCCGATAACATTTTCTGGGCATTTGTTGAACGAATCATGCTCTCGAGCCGCTCGCGGACCCGCGCTTCTTTCGTTCTTAGCTGGTGCCGCAATGACCTGAGCGCCTCACTCGCGCTGTCGAGCACTTCACCGCTTTCATCGATGGCGATTTTGATATTTTGCTCCAAGTCGGCAAGCACTGTAATTTTGCTTGTATAATCCGTTAAGATCGGGAGCTCCAAAGTCTCTTCATGGATATCCTCGATAAACCGTTTCAGCTGCCTGCTCGCATGAATCGTACTTGCAACCTCGACAAGCTCATGCGGATTCAGCATCCCGCCAATTACGGCTCTTTTTGTGTGGGGACGGATATCAAATATACCACCGAGCGGAACATTCCCTTTCAATCGAACGACTTTGACAGCTTCATCGGTTTCTTCATGAAGCTTTACCACTTCAGCAAAATCACTGGATGGCAGCAGACTTTTCGCCTTATCCCTGCCAAGCGAAGAAGAAACATGCTCAAGCAGCTGTTCCTTCACTTTATCAAATTCGAGAACCTTTAATACTCTTTCCTGCATGGAGACACTCTCCTTTCGCGTGTGCTTTGGCGCAGTTCTAGCGGCGGTGCAGAAAATCCAACAGTTCTTCTGTGCTCAAAGCATTTAAGACAGAAGACTTCGGTGTCCAGCCTTTCCGTGCCGCCGCCACGCCAATTTCCATGTCCACTAATGTATCTAATTTATGGGCGTCCGTGTTGATCACGATTTTAACACCGGCTTCGTGGGCCTTCCGAATATTCTCCGCTGCTAAATCGAGACGGTTCGGGTTTGCATTTAACTCAAGCGCGGTATTCGTTTCTTTTGCAAGCTTGATCAGCATATCCATATCGACTTCATATCCTTCCCTGCGCCCAATCACCCGCCCGGTTGGATGGGCAATAATATCGACATGGGGATTTTCCAACGCCGTTTTCAGCCTCGCCATGATTTTTTCTTTTGGCTGCGAGAAAGCGGAGTGGATCGAAGCGATCACAATATCCATTTCCGCAAGCAGTTCATCATCATAATCAAGCGACCCGTCAGGCAAAATATCCATTTCGACTCCGGCAAGAATTTCGATATCATCGTACCTGTCGTTTAATTGTTTGATCAGTTCCTTTTGCTTGCGAAGCCGTTCTGGCGTCAAGCCGCTTGCGATCTTTAAATACTGGGAGTGGTCCGTAATGGCCATGTATTTATAGCCTCTCCGCCTGCACGCTTCAATCATTTCTTCGATCGTGTGGGCACCGTCACTCCAGGTCGAGTGCATATGGAGATCACCGTTTATCGCATCAAGCATGATCAGGTCAAGTTCCCCGGAATATTCGTCAACCTCCCGGCCGTCTTCACGGATTTCCGGCGGGAAGAACGGCAGCCCAAAATGCTTGTAAAAATCATGTTCTGTATCAAAGGTGAGTACTTCACCAGTTTCAATCACTTCAACGCCGTATTCACTGATCTTTTCGCCCCGCTCCTTGGCAAGCTGTCTCATTCTGACATTATGGTCCTTCGAGCCTGTAAAATGATGAAGGGCAGTCGCAAACTCTTCAGGCTTGACGAGACGAAAGTCCGCGGAAACCTCGTAGCTGTATTCGAACGTCACTGATACCTTTGTTTCTCCCGCTGCGATCGTTTCCTTGATATTGGGAAGCTCAAGAAGCTGATTTTTTACTTGAAGCGGGTTTTCCGTGGCAATAATAAAGTCCAAATCTTTAATTGTTTCCCGCAATCTGCGGAGGCTTCCGGCCCGGGAAAACTTTACAACGCCATCCATCTTTGAAACCTCCGCTTCTATCGACTCGGCAATTTCAAGCATGTAAGCAACCGGCAGCCGCTCAGGACGCGTGCCGGCATTTTTGATGGCAGCGATGATTTTCTCTTCCGTCTTTTTGCCAAATCCGGCAAGCCCCTTAACCTTGCCTGCCATACATGCTTCCAGGAGGTCAGACACATCTTCGATCCCCAGTTCCTGGTGGAGCTTGGCAATTTTCTTTCCTCCAAGCCCCGGAAGCTGCAATAACGGAATCAGCCCTGGTGGAACTTCCTCCTGCAGCTCTCTTAACACAGTTGAGTTGCCCGTTTCGATATATTCCTCGATAACTGCCGCAGTTCCTTTCCCAATACCGGACAGTTTTGTCAAGTCTTCAAACTCAGACAGGCTGCGGTCATCCATTTCAAGCGCATTAGCAGCTTTTCTAAATGCGACAACTTTAAATGGATTTTCTCCTTTTAGTTCCAAATAGATAGCGATCGTTTCCAGCAAACGAACAACATCTTTCTTATTTACACTCATTAATGGTCCCTGCCTTTTCGCTTGCGCTTTATTAGCGTCATTCTCGTTTTCAGTTGGTCCGCGAGACTATGATTTGTAACGCCTGAACAGACAAAGCTTATTTAAATTTAGCCTGAGCAGCAGCCGTCCGGTATGAAAAGAAAAACTTCTCCATGTAAGAGAAGTTATGCAGCCATATATTCAATCCACAATTCTTTTATCTGCTGCGATAGAAACGGGGTGTGCTCAACTATGTATTTTGCCATGACCGAATCGTTTAATGGTCCCTGAATATTTTCAACTGGAAGAAGCGCAGCTATGTATAATAGAATAAAAATGATAAGATAAACTTCGACGAAACCGAGTATTCCGCCGGCCCAGACGTTAAGCTGTTTTAAAATTGGCAGATGGGCGACAAAATCCAGCATTGAGCCGATAATTTGCAGCAGTATTTTTACGGCAAAGAAAATCGCAGCGAACGCGATTGCCCGGTAATAGGCACTTTCCAAATCCGCATTTCCCAAAAGCATATCAAAAGTAGAATCGCTGTTAAAGGAAGGATACGGCACCCATAGCGTCAGCTTGGGAGCCAGCTGATCGTAATACATATGTGCGACAACGAAGGCAATAATGAAACCTGTCAAATGGATCAACTGTAATATAAAGCCTCTTCTTAATCCGATAAAAAAGCCAAAAATTAAAATAATGATAATTGCGAGATCCAGCATGGCCCTTTCAGTCCTTTACTCTTTTTAATTCGTTTTCAAGCCGTTCCAACCGATCCTTTATATTTAAATAATCATTCACGGCATTTACAGCCGTTAAAACGGCCAGCTTGTTCGTGTCGAGTGAAGGATTCTTGGAGCTGATTTCGCGCATTTTATCATCTACCATTGCGGCAACAAGCCGTATATGGCTATTGCTTTCCGGACCGACAATAACATATTGCTGTCCGTATATATCTACAATCGTGCGTGTTTTTTGTCGATCTGACAACCTTAATGCCTCCATTCTAAGAATCCTAATCTATACTATAACATGAACATAAAATCAGGGAAAGTCAAAGGGTCATGAACAGGTTTAGAACGTTTGCAAACATTTTATATTATATGAACAATAATATTTTTAAAAGAGAACACATGCAAAAACAGTCAGGAGTGTAATAGATGAGCAATGTGGTATTAATGAAAAAGGAAGCGGAGATCCATGAAATGAAGATCCATTATAACCGCGCAATCAGTGAGAAAACTCCGCCAGGCAGTATTTTTTCCGCTAAAATTCCCGGGTGCACAATTACTGCATATAAATCCGGGAAGGTCCTTTTTCAAGGTCCCGAGTGTGAACGGGAAGCATTGAAATGGGGAACAGCAGCTCCAAAGAATGAGCAGAAAACGGCAAAAACGGCGGGAAGCCACTTGCCTGCGAACTTTGCCGAACTATCCGTGATTGGATCAGATGAAGTCGGCACCGGGGATTATTTTGGCCCGATTACCGTTGTCGCTGCATATGTGAGAAAGGAGGATATTCCGGTTTTACAAGAGCTTGGTGTCCGCGATTCGAAAAATTTAAACGACGCGAAAATTTCCGCTATAGCAAAAGAATTGATTAAACTCATCCCTTACAAGCTATTAGTGTTAAAAAATGAAAAATATAACAAGTACCAGCAGTCAGGCATGTCACAGGGAAAAATGAAAGCACTGCTTCATAATCAGGCAATCACCCAGCTTTTGGAGAAAATCGCGCCAGAGCAGCCTGAAGCCATTTTGATCGACCAATTTGCCGAGGAACATGTCTATTATCAACACTTAAAGGGACAGCAAATCATCCAAAAGGAACGCGTCTATTTTAGCACGAAGGCCGAGGGAATCCACCTGGCAGTTGCTGCAGCGTCGATTATTGCCCGCTATGCATTTGTCCTCTGCTTTGAGGAATTGAGCGAGGCGGCCGGATTTACGCTCCCAAAAGGGGCAGGCGCACTTGTTGACCAGGCTGGCGCACGTCTCATCAAAGAAAAGGGAATCGAATCCCTCCCGCAATTCGCCAAGATGCACTTTGCCAACACTGAAAAAGCGGTGCTAATTAGTAAACAGAAATAAAAAACACAAGCGAAACCAGTAAATCGGCGTTTCGCTTGTGTTTTTTAGCTTCATAATTAATGCATCCCCGACTGTTTAAGGCTGTTACCCTCTAAGTGTGGCTCCTGCTTTTTCCTTTACAGCTGCGAGGACTTTATCATGGGCTTTTGCGACATCTTCATCGGTTAAAGTCCGGTCCGGATCGAAGTATTTTAACGAAAAGGCGAGCGACTTCTTGCCTGCTTCCATCCGTTCTCCTTCATACAAGTCAAAGACGTGAATCTCTTTCAGCAGCTTGCCGCCGGCTTTCTTAATAATCGCTCCGAGCTCTCCGGCCGTTTTTTCTTTATCAACGACAAGGGCAATGTCTCTCGTAATCGACGGGAAGCGCGGAATCGCTTCATATTGTAAAGGAGCAACCTCTGTTTCTAAAATCGTTTTTAGTGACAGTTCGCATACGTATGTGTCCTTCAAATCCATGTCCTTTTGTACGGTTGGGTGAACCTGGCCGATAAAGCCGATTTTTTCATCTGATAAATAAACTTCTGCCGTGCGGCCGGGATGGAGGCCTTCAAGCGAACCATGGCGATATTCCACTCGATTTTCAAGGCCAAGCTTTGCAAAAAGCCCTTCTAAAATTCCTTTTAAAACGTAAAAATCGGCCGGCTTCTTTTCGCCCTGCCAAGGATGGGAGTGCCATAAACCCGTAATCGCGGCAGCGAGATGCTCACGCTCTTCCGGGAGCTCTTCCCCTTCTCTGGCGAGGAAAACAGATCCTGTTTCATACACAGCAACACTGTCAAGCTGGCGGGCGACATTATGTTTTAATACCTCCAGCAGCTGGGGAACAATGCTTAACCGCAGAATGCTTCGCTCCTCGCTCATCGGCATTGCCAGCCGGATCGGCTCGCGTTTTTCAAGCGCATACTGTCCCGCCTTTTCAGCACTTGTCAGCGAATAAGTAACAGCCTGGAGCAAACCGGCACCTTCCAAATAACGGCGGACAGCGCGGCGTTTCTTTTGATAAGCTGTCAGGCTTCCCGGTGTCGAAGCGACGACAGGCAAAGTTTTCGACAGATTATCATAACCGAATAAGCGTCCAACTTCTTCGATTAAATCTTCTTCGATTGTAATATCGCCGCGCCTTGTCGGAACCGTAACCGTGAACAGATCATTATCGACATTGACGCCAAATTGCAGGCGTTCGAAAATATCCTTAACTTCGTTTGCTGCCAAATCTGTGCCGAGCACACGGTTGATCTTCTCAAGACTGACAGAAATAAAAGCAGGCTCAATATCAAGAACATCTGCTTCCGCAGACCCTGCGAGTACTTCGCCGCCGGCATATTCAGCAAGCAAAGCAGCCGCCCGTTCGGCCGCAGCATGAACCCTGTTCGGATCAACACCCTTTTCAAATCGGGCGCTCGCTTCACTGCGCAATCCAAGATCCTTGGAAGCCTTTCGTACCGTTCGGCCGGCAAAATACGCTGATTCCAATATTACGGTTGTCGTATCACGGCCAACCTCAGAATTGGCCCCACCCATAACCCCTGCAATGGCGACCGGCTCTGTTCCGTTTGTGATCACGAGATGGTCTTCCGTTAATTCACGCTTCACATCATCCAGCGTTTCAATCACTTCACCTTTTTTGGCACGCCGTACGACAATTTCTTTTGATCCAAGCCGGTCATAATCGAAAGCATGAAGCGGCTGGCCATACTCGAGCAAAATATAGTTCGTGATATCAACGACATTGTTATGCGGGCGAATCCCGGCGGCCATCAGCCTGCCCTGCATCCAGAGCGGCGCCGGTCCGATCTTTACATTTTTGATTACCTTGGCAACGTACAGAGGATTATCCTCTTTTGCATCAACAGTTATTTTTATATAATCAGAAGCTTTCTCTGCAGACTCTGAGACCTCCGCGTCAGGAAGGTTTACTTCCCTGCCGAGGATGGCGCCCACTTCATAGGCAACACCAAGCATGCTTAAGCAGTCGGCACGGTTTGGCGTTAAGCCGAGCTCCAATACATGATCCTCCCGGCCCAATTCGGCAATTGCATCTGCGCCAACTTCTGCATCCTGCGGAAACACAAAAATTCCATCGGAAAACTCCTTGGCAATCAGCTTGCTTTCAATGCCGAGCTCCTGGAGGGAACAGATCATCCCGTTTGATTCCTCGCCGCGCAGCTTCGCCTTTTTGATTTTAAAATTCCCCGGCAGGACGGCACCGACTTTGGCCACCGCAACCTTTTGCCCCTTACCGACATTGGCGGCGCCGCAAATAATTTGCACGGGTGCTTCTGCACCGATATCTACTAAACATTTATTCAGCTTATCAGCATTCGGATGTTGTTCACACTCGAGCACATGCCCGATGACAACGTCACGTATTCCATCGTTTAGTACAGTAACGCCTTCTACTTCAATCCCGCTTTTCGTAATTTTTTCGGCCAGTTCAACCGGGCTTACGCCTGAAAGATCAACGTAATCCTGGAGCCATCTATAAGAAACGAACATTTCGGAAATCCCCCTTTATTCATGCACTGAAAATTGTTTTAAGAAACGGTTGTCATTCGTATAGAAATGGCGGATATCGTCAACGCCATATTTCAGCATCGCAATCCGTTCAATCCCCAATCCGAATGCAAAGCCCGTATATTTCTTTGAATCGTAGCCGGCCATTTCAAGCACATTTGGATGAACCATTCCGGCACCGAGAATTTCGATCCAGCCTGTCTCTTTACAAACACCGCAGCCATGGCCTCCGCAAAATTTGCAGGATATATCCATTTCCACAGACGGTTCTGTAAACGGGAAAAAGCTCGGGCGCAAACGAATTTCACGGTCTTCGCCAAATAATTTCTTCGCAAATAGATCCAATGTTCCTTTCAGGTCACTCAAGCGAATGTTTTCATCAACGACAAGTCCTTCAATTTGCATAAATTGATGCGAATGCGTCGCATCATCATTATCACGCCGGTACACTTTTCCGGGACAGATAATTTTAACCGGGCCTTTTCCTTGATTTTTTTCCATTGTCCGGGCCTGTACACCGGATGTGTGGGTACGAAGCAAAATATCTTCTGAAATATAGTAGGAGTCCTGCATATCCCTTGCCGGATGTCCTTTAGGGAAGTTTAAGGCTTCAAAATTGTAGTAATCCTGTTCCACTTCCGGGCCTTCAGCGACTGCATAGCCCATCCCCAGAAACAAATCTTCAATTTCCTCGACGATCCTTGTCAGCGGATGATGGTTGCCCACCTTCACGGGACGGCCTGGCAATGTCACATCGATTGTTTCTGAAGCAAGCTGCTCGAGAACAGCTGCTTCTTCGAGCAGTTGCTGTTTTGCTTCAATGGCAGCTGTAATCGCATCGCGCACTTCGTTAGCAAGTGCGCCCATTTTCGGGCGTTCTTCCGGCGATAATTTTCCCATTCCTTTCAGTACTTCGGTGATCGGGCCTTTCTTGCCCAAATAAGCAACGCGGATGTCGTTAAGTTCTTTCAAACCTGCTGCATTTTCCACCTTGTCCAGAGCTTCTGCTTGCAGCTGTTGTAAACGCTCTTGCATCTCTTTTTCCTCCTGTCGTTTTTATGGAAAAAATAAAAAACCTCAATCCCTGAAAAGGGACGAGGTTTTGAATTCGCGGTACCACCCTTGTTAACATGCATGCTAAAAACGTGCATGTTCACTTCATTGGAATAACGGCTCTCGCCGATGCACCTTTACAATCGGCCGATTGGTCCCGGTGCCAACTCCGGAGGTGAACTTCACTTAACATCTCCATAAAAATGCTTCCAGTCTGCGGCATTTTCTCCCTGAATGGTTTATGCAAGTTACTTTTCTCCATCATCGTCTTTCATTTTTGCAATTTTGCTGTTTATTATAGTATATTATTCTCCCCGTTTCAAACGGTTTTCAAAAAAAGTTTACTTTTTCAAATAATAAAGAAGAATTCCGGCTGCAACTGCGACATTTAATGATTCACTTTTCCCATGAATCGGAATAAATAAATTTTTCGCCGTTTTCTCAAGAAGATCATGATTCACGCCGCTTCCTTCATTGCCAACGAGCAATGCGAACGAATCACGGGGAGTGACCTCGGAGAAATTCACGCCGTTTTCCAGCGCAGTACCGTAAACCGGAATGTCTTGTCCCTGCAATTTTTCCAGCCATTCAAACAGGCTGGCGCGGAAAACCGGCAGGTGAAAATGGCTGCCCTGTGCGGAGCGGAGCACCTTTGGATTATAAATATCAACACTTCCGTCCCCGACGATGACCGCATCCACCCCGGCAGCATCCGCGGTTCTGATCAACGTTCCCAAATTGCCTGGATCCTGGACGGCATCAATCAGCAGGAATGTCCTGCCGGTGAAATCAGACCGTATAGCTTCTTGTTGCCGGCAAACAGCCAGCACTCCTTGAGGTGCCTCGGTATCTGAAATAGCCTTAATGATTTCAGGCGTGACGGTTGTCACCGGGATTTCACCATAATTCCACTTCTGCGGAATATCGGTATCTTCACTGACAATCAGCTCGAGCACCCGGCTATCTGCTTCCAATGCCTCTTCGACAAGGTGGAACCCTTCTGCAAGGAAGGTTCTCGTTTTATCACGTTCTTTTTTCGTCAACAGTTTTTTCCACTGCTTCACTTGTGGATTACTTAAAGAATGAATCTGTTTCAACACGATCTCCTCCGTGCCTTTATTGATAAAACGCTTGCGAGTCCGCGCTGCACGCGGACGCCGGGTCAATTCCCTAATTATAGCGTATCTCATATACATAATAAATCCTAAAGTTGAAAAGATAATAACGATACGATTTAAAAGGAGTGGTTTAAAGTGGACATTAACATACGCCATGCGGTGATTAACAATGTAACCGGAAATTCACAGGAGGAACTGGAGGATACAATCGTTGATGCGATTCAAAGCGGGGAAGAAAAGATGCTCCCCGGCCTCGGCGTCCTCTTTGAAGTCATCTGGAATCATTCTTCTGCGCAGGAAAAACGGGAAATGCTCCAGGCACTCGAAAACGGCTTAAAATAATATGAGAAAACAGCCTCCTGAAATGGCAAGGCTGTTTTGTTTATATAAACCTGTTTTACACACCCTTTCAAAACAATACATTCTCTATTAAAAAACCCCCGGCTCATTTAAGCCAGGGTATGTTGGTTCTATTCAAACGTAATTTTATTTACGGTTTCTTTGTCGAGCCTTTTAATCACTTCGACAATCAGTTTAACGGCATTTTCATAATCATCGCGGTGGAGCATGGCTGCATGCGAGTGAATATAGCGCGTTGCAATCGTGATTGCCAGCGATGGCACGCCATTATGGCTGACATGAATCGCACCGGAATCGGTACCGCCGCCTGAAATCGCATCAAACTGGTATGGAATATTCAGTTCGTCAGCGGTATCGGTCACAAGGTCGCGCAATCCTTTATGGGAGACCATCGACGCATCATACAAAATAATTTGCGGCCCTTTTCCCATTTTGCTGAGCGCTTCCTTCTCAGAGACACCCGGCGTGTCCCCGGCGATGCCGACATCGACGGCAAAGCCAACATCCGGCTCAACTGTTTGGGCAGAAGTACGGGCGCCGCGCAAGCCAACTTCCTCCTGAACGGTTCCTACGCCATAGACAACGTTCGGATGCTCTTGCCCTTTGAGTTGCCTTAAAACATCGATCGCTATCGCACAGCCGATCCGGTTATCCCAGGCTTTCGCCAGGAGCATTTTTTCATTCTTCATCACGGTAAATTCAAAGTACGGAACGGCCATATCACCAGGCTTGACACCCCATTCCAATGCTTCTTCGCGGCTTGATGCCCCGATATCGATAAACATATCTTTGATTTCGACCGGCTTCTTCCTTGCTTCCGCACTCAGAATATGAGGAGGTTTAGAACCGATGATACCGGTAACGTCGCCTTTACTTGTCACGATCGTCACACGCTGGGCCAGCATAACTTGTGACCACCAGCCTCCGACAGTCTGAAACCTTAAGAACCCTTTGTCATCAATGCTCGTAATCATAAAACCAACTTCATCAAGGTGACCGGCGACCATGATCTTCGGTCCGCCTTCCTTGCCAACTTTCCTGGCAATCAAGCTGCCCAGTCCGTCACTTGTTAATTCATCAGCATACGGAGCTATGTATTTTTTCATTACTTCGCGGACTTCACGTTCATTTCCGGGAATGCCTCTTGCATCGGTTAAATCTTTTAACATCGTCAAAGTTTCATCCAAATTAGCCATTATTTCGACTCCCTTAGTATGTAGTTTCAAACTTCATTATACTTGACCCCGTTTAATTGTACAAAAATTCTGCTAATATCCTTGCCGCTGTCTCTCGTAGTTTACTTCGTTTTTTTCAAAGTACGCCCTTTCAATCTGTTCCCCTGAAAAACCGAGCAGTCCGGCCAACTGGAGATAGTTTTCGAGCAACTGCCGGTAACCGTGCAGGCTGCAATGTTTTAGAAAATGAAGGGTATTTTCATAAACCTTTAAAAATTGCTCACTCAATATACTTTCAGCTTCAGTACGCAATGGGGCCATTTCTGCACTGTCAAAGCCGCACTCAATCCCGAGTGATAAAATAAAATGAATGCCATCCACATATTCCTCCAGGATGACGCGGTCTGGAGACGGTCCTTTTTTGCTCCAAAATTTAAAGCAGCGCGTTTCGTTCGCTAATTCGCCGATCTCAACGAGGAGGGCAAGCACTTTTTGGTTAAACAGGTCTGCATCGTGAAGCTGGTGTTCCGATTCGATGTGATTGTCAAGATTTTTTTGCATTTGAAACAGCTTTTGCCAATTCATAGCTCGTCGTTTCCCTTCCTTATTTATAATTCCCCAAAACGGGTATCCTAAAAAAATTATATCAAAACAAAAAAAGGATGAAACTTTTTTTATGTTCATCCGTAAATAAGGAAAATAATCATGGAGGGGCTTATCATGATGTGGCTTCTGCGCTTCATATTATTTGCACTTATTATCTTTATTATCTACAGGTCCTTTAAATATTTGCTGAATCCAAAGCGCAAGCTGGAGCTTGCTCATGAGCAAAAACGCTATTTTTTACTGGATGATGCCAATAATGTCCGTAAAAATTTCCTGATCACCTACAAAGGTGTCTTATTCGAAGGTGAAAAATATTTGGGAACGACCGACGATGCTTTCGAGGTTGTATCCATTTTCATTTGGCCAAAAAGTGCCGCTGCCCTGCATGGCATGACGCGGGATGATTTTCTGTTTATTGAAGAAGAGATTCATGAGATTTATCCAAACAGCAAGATCGATTGGAAAAGCCCCATCAAGGAATTTTTGAAAAAAACCCATCCCCCTGGCGAAACTATTTAATGCATGAAAAACAACGTCCAGTCGCCTGGACGTTGTTTTTCATGCAGCGATATTAAAAAATTCCTTCCATTTAATCACCGTAACTTTTTCCCGCAAAATATAGACAAGAATGGCAAGCGAAAAGAGAATAACCGCAACCATCACCGGCGTAAAACGGCTGATGAATTCACCAAAAATAGTATAAAACAATGCGAGCGGTAAATTGCTTAAAAATGAGGCTTTCGTATATTCTTGAAACGTTTTTGTTTTCTCAAGCAGGCAGAAGCTTAATAAATGATAATGAACAAACGGAATAACGCGCAAAACGGCAACCTGGCCAACCGTCAAATTGCGGTACTCACCAAACCATTTCCGCTTTACATTGGTCAACTTTCGATGGGTTCCCGGCATTTTCTCAATGAAAAAATAGAAAAATAAACTGACAAGCATGAGACCCATCAAAGAAAAGATCGTCCCCCACACAGTCCCGAACAGAATCCCGCCAGCCGCACAGACAACGACAACCGGAATAAACAGGAACTGTCGCAATAAATGAAAAGCAATAAAGGCAAGCGGTGCAAAAATCCCTCCTGTCTCAATGACAACGAAAAGAAAAGACCATTTATCTTCCATGCTTTCACCCGCTTCTGCTGTTTATCTTGATGATAATTAAAGCTTATGGGCAGGACAGGAACGATATTACAAAAGATTGGAGGTGAAACCGCGGGGATTAAATGCAGGATTTTTCCACGGTAGTTGAAAATAGCCTGATCCCAATTTGGAATCAGGCTATTTTCTACTGACAAATTACTGGATAGCTTGGACCACAAGAAACGCCTCAATAAGCGCGAGCAGCGGCAAGCCGAACTTAAACTGCAAATGCTTTGTCTTATGCCTGAACATATACATTCCGGCCGTCATACCGAAAGCTCCGCCAAGAACAGCCCAAGTCCATAAAGTTTTTTCGCTGATTCGATATTCGCCTTTTTGGGCCCGCCTTTTATCATTCCCCATTAAAAACAGTCCAATGATATTAACTCCCAACAACGCAACTAACCAAAAATTTTCCATCCGATATACTCCTAAAAAATGAAAAGCCATCCTCCTTAGAGAATGGCTTGAAAATGACTGGATGTCAATCATTATTTACTCAATTGCTGCTTTGCAGCGTTTGCCAGTTCAGCAAATGCTTTGTCGTCGCTAACAGCCAGTTCAGCAAGCATTTTGCGGTTTACTTCGATGCCTGCAAGCTTTAAACCGTGCATTAAACGGCTGTAAGAAAGGCCGTTAATACGGGCAGCTGCATTGATACGAGTAATCCAAAGTTTGCGGAAGTCGCGCTTTTTCTGGCGACGATCGCGGAATGCATACATTAGAGATTTCATTACTTGTTGGTTGGCAACTTTATATAATGTATGTTTTGAACCATAATAACCTTTGGCTAATTTAAGAACTTTTTTACGACGTTTGCGGGTAACTGTACCGCCTTTTACACGTGGCATTTATTTTCCCTCCTATTTTCGGAAATTACTTAATGTTGTCCAATAAATGACGAATGCGTTTGAAATCGCCTTTGGAAACAAGAGTTGCTTTGCGAAGTTTACGCTTTGCTTTTGTAGATTTATTCGCGAATAAGTGGCTTGTATAAGCGTGAGAACGTTTTAGTTTACCAGATCCAGTTTTCTTGAAACGCTTGGCAGCGCCACGGTGTGTTTTCATTTTTGGCATTTGGGATTCCTCCTCTTTACTTGTCGTTTTTAGGTGCAAGGACCATGAACATGCTGCGGCCGTCCATTTTTGGATGCGATTCAACCGTTGCAACTTCAGTGCAAGCTTCTGCAAAACGAATTAGGACTCGCTGGCCGATTTCCTTGTGCGTAATCGCACGTCCTTTGAAGCGGATCGATGCTTTTACTTTATCGCCTTTTTCAAGGAATTTTATAGCATTGCGAAGCTTTGTATTAAAATCATGTTCATCAATGGTCGGGCTTAAACGAACTTCTTTGATATTAATAATTTTTTGGTTTTTGCGGGCTTCTTTTTCTTTCTTCTGCTGCTCGAACTTGAACTTTCCATAGTCCATAATGCGGGCTACAGGAGGTTTTGCATTCGGTGCAACAAGAACGACATCAAGATTTACGCGCGTAGCAATTTCGAGTGCTTCATTCTTTGATTTAATTCCCAATTGCTCACCATTTTGGTCAATGAGACGAACTTCACGGGCGCGAATGCCCTCGTTTACCAACATGTCTTTGCTAATAGTTAAACACCTCCAGGGTTTTATAACGAATACAAACATTTGGGTCAAGAATTATCCATGATCTCACTTCAACCGAATCCCGGAACTTTGGCGCATCGGTAAGTTACTGCAGCACGGGCTGCCGGCTCGTGTTTTTACAAATAAAAAAGTGCAGGTGAACACACCCACACTTACGAATTCAGTAAGAAACAAAAAGTTTCACGTAAGACCTGCCAACTGCATAAGCGTCAATCAGGTGAGAAGCGGGTGCTTCTTCTTTTCCTCAAAGTCGTATTCAATTTACCTAAATAACTATAACAAATTCATCTAAGAATGTCAAATGTGCTGCTATTTTTAGCAACAAAAAGTATCTTACCAAAATTGAAGTGAGCTTGCAAGGGTTTTTGAAAAAAATCTGGCCAACTAGAGTGTTTAATTGCACATTGTACTCCCTATCATAGGATGTTGATAGTAAAATTACGGGTCCCCCGCTTAACCAAAAACCGCTTGAAAATCCGCAAAACCCGAATTAAGCGGAAATTCACAGGAATTAAGCGATTGCTCACATTAATTAAGCGAAAGAAACGACCGGGGAATTAAGCGTTTATTCCAATAATTAAGCGGAAATCGCTATTAATTAGGTGAAACTTAACACGCTCATACAAAAAGAGACGCTGCAAACACACGACAGCATCTCTTATTGAAACCACTTTTACAGCTTCACTTCCGCCTTCAAATCTTCAACAAAGCGGTCAAAGGCAACCGTTTCAGACTTTTGTTCGCCATACTTGCGGACGTTGACTGCCTTTTCTTCGACTTCTTTATCGCCGACTACGAGCATGTAAGGAATTTTTTGCATTTGCGCTTCACGGATTTTGTAGCCGATTTTTTCATTGCGTTCGTCAAGCTCAACGCGAAAGCCTTCTGCCTGCAGCTGCTCCTGTACCTGCTTGGCATATTCGAAATGAATATCCGGGGATACTGGAATGACCTGGACTTGGACAGGTGCGAGCCATGTTGGGAAAGCTCCTTTATATTCTTCGATTAAGAAGGCAACAAAGCGTTCCATTGTCGAAACGACCCCGCGGTGGATCACAACCGGGCGGTGCTGCTTTCCATCCTCGCCAATATAAGAAAGATCAAAGCGTTCAGGCAGCAAGAAATCCAACTGGACAGTCGATAAAGTTTCATCTTTGCCAAGTGCTGTTTTTACTTGTACGTCCAATTTAGGCCCGTAGAATGCAGCTTCGCCTTCAGCTTCGAAGTAATCGACGCCGAGGTCATCCATCGCTTCTTTCAGCATTGACTGGGCTTTTTCCCACATTTGATCGTCATCAAAATATTTCTCGGTGTCCGCTGGATCCCGGTATGATAGCCGGAACGAATAATCGCTGATATTAAAGTCCTTGTAAACCTCCAGCACCAACCGGACAACCCGTATAAATTCGTCTTTAATCTGGTCGGGACGGACAAAGATATGAGCATCATTTAATGTCATCCCCCGGACGCGCTGCAGGCCGGACAATGCTCCGGACATTTCGTAGCGGTGCATCGTGCCCAGTTCGGCAATGCGTATTGGCAGCTCACGGTAGCTGTGGATGGCATTTTTATAAATCATCATATGGTGCGGACAGTTCATCGGCCGCAGCACAAGCTGCTCATTGTCCATATCCATGACAGGGAACATATCTTCTTGATAATGATCCCAATGGCCGGAAGTTTTATAAAGGTCGACGCTGCCCATGATCGGAGTGTAAACATGATCATAACCTAAACGTTGTTCTTTATCGACAATATAGCGTTCGATAATCCGGCGGATGGTCGCTCCTTTTGGCAGCCATAGCGGCAAGCCCTGGCCGACCAGCTGCGAGTGAGTAAATAAATTCAACTCTTTGCCCAGCTTGCGGTGATCGCGCTCTTTTGCTTCTTCCAACAGTCGCAAATGCTCCTGAAGGTCTTCCTTTTTAAAGAACGCAGTTCCGTATATGCGCTGGAGCATCTTATTGTCGCTGTTTCCTCGCCAATACGCACCGGCAATGCTCAGCAGTTTGAACTCTTTCAGCTTGCCGGTCGATGAAACATGCACGCCGCGGCAAAGATCGAAAAATTCGCCCTGTTCATAAATGGTCACAGTTTCATGCTCGGGGATCGCCTCAATCAGCTCCAGCTTATATTCGTCATCAATTTCTTTAAAGAGCTGAACAGCCTCATTGCGGCTTACTTCCCTGCGGACAATTTCAAGGTTCTCATTGACGATCTTCGCCATTTCTTTTTCAATCAACGGCAAATCCTCGGGTGTTAACGATGTCTCCATATCAATATCATAGTAAAAGCCGCCTTCAATAACCGGTCCGACGCCGAGTTTGACATTTTTATAGAGGCGCTTGATTGCCTGCGCCATTAAATGCGCAGTACTGTGCCGCAGAATTTCAAGCGCGTCCTCGCTGTCCGGTGTGACAATTTCAATTGCCCCATCTTCCTCGATTGGGCGGCGAAGATCATATAATTGGCCATTGACTTTGCCGGCAATCGCTTTTTTCTTCAGTCCGGGACTGATTGAAGCAGCAACTTCTTCGGTTGTCGTCCCTTTGGAAAACTCCTTTACGGCACCATCAGGAAAGGTTAATTTCACAACATCTGACATGACTCTTCCTCCTTTTCTAAAATGCGTTAGCGTCTGCTCAGCATATCGTCCAGTAAAGTCGTTTCCAACAAATTGACAGGACGCAGCTAAACGCTGGAACAGGGTTTAGGCCATTCCCAAACGCTAGCTGTGTAAAAATAAAAAAACCCATCCCTGCAACAGGGACGAGTTTTATACACGCGGTTCCACCCAATTTTCATATTTTCAGCAAATGAAAATATATCTCTGGTAAAATAACGGTTTTAGCCGTCAGCCAATACTTTTTGAATATAGGAAAGCTTCCCGATCATGTTCATGGCCGAAGTTCCGAGGCGGTAAGCATCAGGCCCGTGTTGGGAAGATTGCAGCCATGTCTTCCCTCTCTGGCAACCGTAACCAAATACCCTTGTCCTCATCATCACTTTTATGAATGATTTTATGTACGTTATTATAGAGGGTATTTTTTTGAAAAGCAAGGGGTTCCTATTACATTTTTTCTTCAGCCGTATAAGGCAGGAAGTTTTTCCGTTCATAAAAGTCGGCGACTGCATGAATCGTAACCCTTTCCTCAAATATGTTGCAAATCGTGCGGATTAACGGCTGGTCACGATCTTCCGTGTAAAGAAAGATCATCGATGGCGCAATCGAAAGCAATGGCGCAATCGTGACTGAATCTACATAAACCGGATGATTAAAGAGCAGCTTCCGGTCGATCATTCTGACGAGGTCGGCCCGCTTGATTTCATAAAAATGCTCGTCAAAAAAAGTGGAGCCGTCGTTGATAAGCAGGTGAAGCTGGCGAATTTTCATCTCCCGTTCAGCCAAAAAATCTCTTAATGTCTGAATAAAGATTTGGTACTCCTGCTCCATTTTGTATTCATCGATGGAAATTTCCACGTACTTCTCAAGACAGTCCAGATAGGGCCTGAGCCGAAACTTTACAAAAGAATCGAATGAAAAGGATAAATTTTTTTGAAAAAGGTCATCCATTGCCTCCTTCAATATATTTTCCTCGTTCATATCCTTAACCAGGGCCGCGAGCTCTTCACGGTTCCCTTCCAAAATCGAATAAATAATTTCCAGGATTTGCTGCTGTTCCTCAGCGTCAGCATAAAAATATTTTTCTGCTAAAATCGTCCGGAACCATTGTTCCCGTTTCCAATAAATCATAAATTCATAGAAAGCCTGTTTCACATCCGCTAAAATGATGTCCGTATTCGCTTCTGCCGTTAGCTTAATTATATGAGGATCTTCAAAAAGAAGATTTATTTTTCCGGACCCGGAGGATAAATGCCGCTGTAAATATGTAATAAGTCCTTTTGCATCCTCTTGTTTTTGGAAGATGATCTCAAACAACCAAATCCCCCCTATATCAAAATCTCTAATTTCATGTATATGGGGAACAGGGACAAAATAGAAGCAAGCACGCCGAAAGTCCTTTTGATTTTCCTGAGGCTTGGGAATAGAAAAAACCACCTGAAACAGGTGGTTGGGTACGTTATTTTCTTCGGTTTTCACCGTCAAGCATAATCGGTTCAGCCAAAAATCTGATGCGCTCCATAATCCGGCGCGCTTTCATTTTTTCTTCCTCACCGCGCTGGCTGTATGTTAAATGATGTTCAAGCCCCTCGAAGTCAAAATTGGATGTAAAGAAGGTTGGCAGGTTTTCGGACATGCGATATTGCAGGATCGGACCAAGAACCTCGTCCCTGACCCAGCTCGACATCGTTTCAGCGCCAATATCATCAAGCATCAGAATCGGCTGCTTCTTGATCGTTTCAATCTTCTCATTTAAAGTCGAATCGGCAATCGAATTTTTCATTTCTCTTAATAATTCAGGCACAAACACGATCATTGAGGAGAATTTTTTGGCGGCCAGTTCATTGGCAATTGCTCCTAACAGGAATGATTTTCCGACTCCAAATTCTCCAAATAAATATAAACCTTTTACTTTTTCCCCGGATTGATAGGCTGCGATAAAGTCTCCCGCTTTTTCAAGAGCTGTATAACGGCCTGGATTATCTTCTTTCAGATCAAAATCACTAAAGGAAACTTGTAAAATATCTTTTGGAAAATACATGCTTTTAATCAGCTTTTCATTCTTGCGCTTTTCATCCTCCATCACCTTTCTCGGGCAGCGGTCATAGTGGATATCGATCGCATTTCTTTGGATGACCAGTTTGGGATGGTACCCCTTCATGTAATTAATACAGCCGTCAAGGCTCGGGCACCGATTGCATTCTTTGCTTTGATCCGCGTATTCAAGCAATTTTCCCATGCTTCTTTCAACCATGCCATCGTCCACTTCATCTCTATGCTCGCTGAGAAAAGCGTGAACCTCGGGATTTTTCATAATTTTTTCCCGCATAAGGGTGTAGCGTTTTTGAAAACCTTCATTTCCGGCAAGCCTTTTGATCGTCTGGTTAATTTTCTCCACGTTCGTTCACCTCCTACGTCCTCAGCTTTTTCAGCTTCTCTTCAAGTGCACGTTTTTTCTCTTCAAAGTTCGGAATAACTGCCGGTTTCTCTTTTGGTGCAGACGGACTATCATTTTCCTTGAACCAATCAGGCAATTTTTCCGTCCGGATCGGCTTCCGCCTCGTTTGGGCCCCCTGGCCGGCCGTTTTTTTGCTATCAGCCCATTCCTGATACTGGCGGTGTTCGCTGATGGCCAGCTCCATCGCTTCTTTTACAGTCTTTATTTTTTTCCTTGCCCAGTGGCTGGCAATTTTCTCGATGTAGCCCTTTGTCAGCTTCATGTTTGTTTTCAGCAGCACATATTGGATCAGCACATTCGTAACACCAGGAAGAAGTTTTTGCTGAAACATTACTTCTTCGATAATTTGCAAATCGGTTTTCGTCGGTTCAGCCCCGCCGGAAATATCCTTCAACAATTGGCGGGGGGAAGTCGTTTCAAGATAGTGGACGAGCTGCTCTTCTTGCGTTTTCGGTTCAGCAGCTGCTGTCAAATGGACAGCAGGCTGAAGCCGGTCAACAAGTGACGGCAGCTTGTCCTGATGTTCAAACTGGTACCAGTCGCGCGCGGCCTTGCGCAATTCTTCAATGTCGATTTCATCCTCCGCCGTTACTGCGCTGAGGATAATGCTTTTCATTTGAATCGGATCGATACCGTACAGAAACGACAGATTGCTGACCGCTTCTTTCACTTTTTTGTTCAACGCTTTTTTCGGCACTAACGATTCCTGTAATCCAGCAGTCAACAATTCAAAATTGAAAAACTCTGTATCTATTTGAATGCCGTTTTGTTCAGCCCGGCCTATGAAAACCTGGCCATTTTCGGCGCTGAGGCTCCTGGCGGTTTCCTCATCATGCTGCAGGGAAGCCTCTGATGCAGAGGCATAGACATCCTGAAACGCCCTTGTGATGTTCTTGTATTCTTCATGGTCAGGCAGCTTCCGGTCACTGAAAAACCTTTTTAAGCGCGCAAACTGATTTTTACCGATTTTTCTATATAAGTAGATATTGAGCATTCCATCAAGGAAGAATTGCTCCGGATTCAAAGGGGGCTGAAGCTCGTAAATAAACTCCCTGCTGTCATTTTCAGAGCGGACATAGCTTTTAAGCAAGCCAATCCCTTCAAGCTTGAGCCTCGCTTCATAAATATCCCTGAGGCCCATCCCCATGATCGTCATTAACCCGTGATGGGACTGGGACTCAGACCAGATCCGGTTTTCTTCGAGTTCACCCCATAAAGTCAGGTAAAGACTGAAGCACGCCGAACCAATGAGCGGCTGGTATAAAAATGTTAATACTTTCCGGTCGAAGTCATGAAGCAGGCCATTTGCCCTTACAACATAACGGTCAACCGGTAAAAGCTCTTGCCAATGCTGGACCATAACCTTCAACCTTTCAAAAATAATACGAAAGTATCCCAGCTAAGATAAACTGGAGACCGTACGTCAACACACCCCACTTATAAGCTTTAAAAAAGAGCTAAAGGGTTCCTTCAGCTCGTTATGACTGCTCCCGTTTGATTAGTTCTTTTAATTCCTCGATAAATACATTGATATCTTTAAATTGCCGATAGACTGAAGCAAACCGGACATAGGCCACCTCATCGACATCTGCAAGCCTGTCCATCACCATTTCACCGATCACTTCGCTCTTTATTTCAGATACGCCCCGGCTTCGCAGCTCTTTTTCGACATCATGGGCAATCTCCTCCAGCTGCTGGAGCTCGACCGGCCGCTTTTCACATGCCTTGATAAGGCCGCGCAGCATCTTTTCACGGCTGAATTCTTCTCGTGTTCCTTCTTTTTTCACAACAACAAGCGGAATTTCTTCCACTTTTTCAAATGTGGTAAACCGATAACCGCAAGCCTCACATTCCCGCCTTCTCCGAATCGAACGACTGTCATCAACGGGCCGGGAATCCAAAACACGCGTGCTGTTATTTTGGCAGGAAGGACATCTCATACAATCAGCTCCGAATTCTCCAATAATTTTATAATGGCTCTTAATAATATCTTATAGAAAAGGAGTTGTCAGAACAAGTACCACTTACTCGGCATGCTTTCCTGATCCGATATATGTAAACCTTTCGTCAAACTTTTTATAGAAGGATAGCAGCTTGCTTTTCAGGGCGCCGTGAATTCCTGCCAATGAAAATTTTTCGGTCGAAATATTCATATCAATCGCTGTTTCGTAAGGCTTTACCGTTATGATCGTTACGATTAAAAATGCCGGGACATTCCCTTTTACTTCAACAGCGATCTCCCCATGCTCTTTGGAGGCGCTTGTAACCCTGCAGTTGCTGTCACCTTTGAATATTTCTTCAGCCGCCTGGAACACTTGATTAAAGCTGCCCTTATAATAGCGCGTCTTTAAATCGCTGTCCGGATGGTTTTCCTTCGTTTCGCATTGCTTGCTGTATCTTGTTGTAAGAGCGCGAAAAAATGACATCGTCATTCCCACCTTTAATCGTTTTCTATTAGTTTACAATATTATTCAGGAAATTAAAAAAGAGGTGTATGACATACACCTCTTGCCTGCAAATTCCAGTTTATAGAGCTTTCGCTTCTGCTTGTTTTACTTGTACAGGACCCATCCCGCGAGGAATCTCGATATTCTCGCGTGTTTGAGCTCCTAACGCTTCTGCAATATAATCTGCAGCAATGTTAGGATCCAGATCGCCGCATGTATACACATCAATGCTGGCATATCCGTGTTCAGGGAAGCTGTGTATTGTTAAATGTGATTCAGAAATAATCACGACACCGCTAACGCCCTGTGGTGCGAACTTATGAAATGCAACTTCACGAATTTCAGCACCGGATTTTAATGCTGCACCCACAAATGTTTGCTCAATTAATTCCATATCATTTAATTTTTCGAAATCGCAACCCCATAGTTCTGAAATCACATGACGACCCATAGTTTCCATATTCAGTTTCCCCCTTAAGCTTTTTCGCTTCCTTCATGAAATGACATATAAAGCGGCATCTTTTAACTACCACGGGGGAAAGTTAGTCCAAAGAGGTCCTAACCCTTTAAGTAGCCATCAGTACCATATTTCAAGAAGTTCACGAGGAATAGTATACTTTGTTTATATTTTTTTTGCAACATATCAATTTAAAAAAATAAATGATGAATTTTCGCGAAACGATTGCCGCATTTTTCTAGTAGATTGGACAAAAAAAGCATACTATTAAGAAAAGCGCAAGCGCCTTGGTCAGCCCCGACAAGCGCTGGAGGGCCTGACAGTGAAGTCGCTTTTTGACTTCATTGGCAGGACCGAAGCGACTCGAGGGGCTAGGCGCTGGAGCTGGACATCGAAACGCCCAACTATATTTAGAAACGTTTATACTTTCCTATAGCTTAAAAAAAGCTTGCCGCATGAAATCGGCAAGCTTTTTCCACCTGTTTTAATTGGCGACCTTAACTGCGGATGCACTCATCATTTCCCGGGCAACCAATTTGGCAAGGTCTACAACCCGGCACGAATAACCCCATTCGTTATCATACCAGGCAAGAACCTTCACCTTGTTAGCCCCGATCACCATCGTTGACAGGCCATCAATGATTGCTGAATGGGCATTCGTATTAAAGTCGATCGAGACAAGCGGTTCTTCAGTTACGTCGAGTATTCCCTTTAAAGAGCCGTTAGAAGCGGTAATGAAAGCATCATTGATCTCGTCCACCGTTACTTCCCGTTTTAAATCAACCACTAAATCAACGAGAGATACATTCGGTGTTGGAACGCGAAGCGCCATTCCATGCAGCTTTCCCTTCAATTGCGGCAGGACGAGCGATAAGGCTTTGGCTGCTCCCGTTGAGGTCGGGATGATCGATTGCCCGCATGCCCTGGCACGGCGCAAATCTTTATGTGGATTATCGATATTTTTTTGATCGTTTGTATAAGCATGGACGGTTGTCATTAAGCCGTTATCAATTCCAAACTTTTCATCGAGAACTTTGGCGACCGGGGCCAAACAGTTTGTCGTGCAGGAGGCATTTGAAATGATATCGTGCTTGTCGATATTTAATGCGCTTTCATTGACTCCCATCACGATCGTAATATCTTCATTCTTTCCCGGAGCTGTCAAAATGACTTTCTTGGCGCCTGCTTCAAGGTGCAGGGCAGCTTTCTCCCTTGAATTGAATTTTCCTGTCGCCTCAATGACAATATCGATGTCCATTTCTTTCCACGGCAGCTCGCGCGGATCCCTGCTGCTCAATAATTTTACGCGTTTTCCGTTCACGTTTAGTGAATTTTCTTCCGGGAAAACATCGCCTGTAAATTTCCCATGGTTCGTGTCATATTTTATTAAATGGGCCAACGTCTCCGGCGGATAGCTGGCATTGATGGCCACAATCTCAATGTTTTTTTCAAGAATAGCTTTTCTGAATACCATTCGTCCAATTCTTCCAAAACCGTTAATCGCAATTCTTGCCTTCATATTACGGCTCCTTCCGCATTAGTGTTATACTTATTAAGGGATTTAACTGCTAATAGTATAACATATTAGATTAGATTTGTGATCTTTTTAATGCGGAAATTTTAACATGTTTTCCAATTTAAAAATCGTAATAACAATTATGACACAACAAAGGAGAGGGAACATTGCCTCTCCTTTACTTTTTATAGCCCCAATTTTTCAAAATCTGCATAAGCTGTTTTCTTGTTTCTTCAATTGTCCCATTATTATTGATGACGGCATCGGCAAGATTCACTTTTTCTTTTAGCGGCATTTGCGCATGGATTCGCGCCAGCGCTTCTTGCTCAGAAAAAAAGTTTCGCTTCATCAGCCTTGCTAATTGGACATCCGGATCGGTATAGACAAGAAGCACCCTGTCAACGAGGTTCGTTAATTTGCTTTCAAATAAAAGCGGGATATCCATCACGATGAGCTGTTCCCCATTTGCCAGTGCTTTTTCCCTTTTCACAGCCATCCGTTCGCGGACAGCCGGGTGAACGATACGATTTAAAACGAGCCGCTTTTCTTCATCATTGAAAATAATCGTTCCCAGCTTGCCGCGATCAATTTCGAGATCGGCAGCGAGGATGTCAGTTCCAAAATAATCGACAATTTCCGTGTACGCACGCTCGCCTCTTTGGACAGCCGCACGCGCTTCTGCATCCGCATCGATTACGGTTATTCCCATTTCTTTCAGCATGTTCGCAACCGTGCTCTTCCCGCTCGCGATGCCGCCTGTTAATCCTGCAACGAGTGCCATGGCATATTCCTTTCTATCGGTTCACATTTTCCAGATTCCGATCATGATCAGAAGAATTCCGGGGATAAACGAAAATTTTTGCAGCCAGCCGTATGTTGAAAACATCGAACCTGTTCTCATCCCGATGAAAACAAACAAAGAGCTCATAATCGCGACTGTAACAGCAAGGTACAGCGGGGAAAAATCGAGCATTGCCGCGCCGGCCCCTGCACCGAATGCATCAAAAGACAGCGCAAGCCCAAGCAGCACAGCTTCAATTCCGGTAATCGTTCCCGATTTGTCAAGATCGGCTGACATCGGCTTGCGCAAAATATTGACAGCCAGTCCCAACGATTTAATTTCAAAGTTGACAATTGTTTTTTCTTCGAGTGCTCCATCTTTTGTTTTTGCCGGGCGGAATACTTGAAATAAAATCCACGCCCCCAATAGTACAAATATCAACCCTCCAATGCGATCCGCCGCAGCTGCCGATAATAAGGCTGATAAAATATGCCCTACTGCCATCGCAGCCATTAAAGAAGCGGCCGAGCAACAGGCAATGATGAGAATGGATTTAAACGGAATCCGCATTTTTCTGAGCCCGTACGTAAAGCCAACACTAAAACTGTCAAGACTGACAGCAAATGCCAATAATAGAAGTGAGATCGTCTGCGCCATTGGTAGAGCCCCTTCCTGTCAAACGCTACGATAGTATATGGAAGGAGCCCATCCAATGTGAAGCGGCGGGCAGTATCTTTAGTATTTGCTTTTTAATGAGCAAAAGCTATTTCTGGCATTGCGGGCAATAATGCGTACCCCTTCCGCCGACAACGATTTTCTCGAGCGGAAGGCCGCAATGTTTACATGGTTCATTTTTTCGTCCGTAAACAAAAAGCTCCAATTGAAACATCCCCATTTCTCCCTGCGAGTTCACATAAGAGCGAACCGTGCTTCCGCCTTTTTCAACGGCCTCTGTCAATGTCGCGATAATTTCTTTGTACAGGGTCTCCAGCTCTTCGTTTGAAAGGGAAGCGGCAAGCCGTTCCGGATGGATTCCGGCTCTGAATAATGCTTCATCGACATAAATATTGCCAAGCCCAACGACGATCGATTGGTCGAGAAGGGCTGTTTTAATTTTTCTGTTTGTTTTCGTCAGCTTCCCACGCAAAAGCTCCAAAGTAAAAGCTTCATCAAAAGGCTCCGGCCCTAGCTGAAGGAGCGGCGGTGAGAGGAATTCTTCGCCTTTTTTGAACAAGTGCATCGTTCCGAACTTGCGGACATCCCGGTACCGAAGTTCTGTGCCATCGGTAAAATGGAAAATCGCATGGGTATGCTTATCCACAACGTCTGCCTTATTAAAAAGGGCGTAGCGCCCCTCCATTCGCAAATGCGAAACAAGCGCATAATCATTCGTATAAAAAATTAAAAACTTTCCCCGTCTGCCAATCTCGATGATGCGCTGCCCTTTAAGGGCATCTGCGAATTGCGCAGCTTCATCAGGGAGTTTAATGATCTTTGGCCAAAAAACGGTGACGTGTTCAATCTCTTTCTGAAGCACTAAGTTTGTTAATGTTCTTCTGACTGTTTCTACCTCAGGAAGCTCCGGCATATTCTCTCTCCTTTTTCAGGCCGTTATTTTGCATCAAACCAGGTCGGTCCGTAAGCATAATCGACTTTAAGCGGAACCTTTAATTCTACGGCATTTTCCATTACTTCCGGCACAATCTTCTTCAGCCGGTCGATTTCGTCTTTTGGCGCTTCAAAAATTAATTCATCATGGACCTGGAGAAGCAATCTCGTTTTCAGCCCTTCTTCTTTTAAACGGGCGGCCATGTCAATCATTGCTTTTTTAATAATATCAGCAGCACTTCCCTGGATCGGCGTGTTCATCGCTGTCCGTTCCGCAAAGCTGCGCAAATTAAAGTTGCGGCTCGTAATTTCCGGGATATACCTTCTGCGCTGAAGCAAGGTTGAAACATACCCTTTTTGCTTCGCTTCCTTGACGATATCTTCCATATATTCTTTAACACCGGGATAGCTCTCAAGATAGCGTTCAATAAATTTTCCGGCTTCTTTCCGGGTAATCCCCAGGCTTTGCGATAAACCGTAATCGCTGATTCCATAAACGATCCCGAAGTTGACCGCCTTCGCATGGCGGCGCATATTCGCTGTGACTTCATCGGCGCTGACATGGAAAACCTGCATCGCCGTATTGGTATGAATATCAAGGTCTTCCTGAAAGGCCTCGATCAATTTTTTATCACCGGAAATATGGGCAAGCACCCGCAGTTCGATTTGTGAATAATCAGCAGCGAATATAACCCAATCGGGCTCCGATGGAACGAACGCCTGACGGATTTTCCTGCCCTCTTCAAGCCGGATCGGAATATTTTGCAGGTTCGGATCCGTCGAACTGAGCCTGCCCGTTTGCGTAAGCGCCTGGTTAAAGCGGGTATGAACCTTCTCCGTCCGCGGATCGACAACCTTCAGCAGCCCTTCAATATATGTGGATTGAAGTTTGCCAAGCTGGCGGTAGTGGAGAATATCCCTGACGATTCCATGCTCGTGTTCCAATTTTTCCAACACATCGGCCGAAGTTGAATAACCTGTCTTTGTTTTCTTAATGGCAGGCAGTCCGAGCTTTTCAAATAAAATGACACCAAGCTGTTTTGGAGAGTTAATGTTAAAAGCTTCGCCCGCCTGTTCGTGGATACGCTCTTCTATTTCTTTCAGCCTGATCGTTAGTTCGGTACCCATCGTACGGAGCCTTTCAAGGTCAACCTTTACACCTTGTGACTCCATATCGGCAAGAATCAGCGACAATGGCAGCTCCAAATCGGTGAACAGCTCATACTGCTGGTTATCCTTTAATTCCGCGGTTAATTTTTTCTCAAGAGCTTCCATCGCTTCGGCTTTGCGGACCAGATGTTCGCCAAGCTTCTCTTCGGCTGGAATTCTCCGTTTCGCTCCTTTGCCGTAGAAGGATTCATCAGACTGCACATTTTTTATTCCGTAGCGGTGGGCAATCGTTGCAATATCATCGATGGGCTCTGCCGGGTTAATAATGTAGGAGCCAAGCAAAATATCAAATATAACACCCTTCAGGTGAATATTATGGTGGCGAAGCGCGACTTCAGAGCGTTTTGTATCATAGACCGTTTTCTGTTTGCTCTCATCCTCAGCCCATTTTTTAAAAGCTTCCGAACGTAAAGCTGTTTCGGTTGGGATAAAATACTTGCCTTTTTCACTGACAACGGAAAAGCCGATAATATCTGCATAATGGTAATTATCCTCAAGGATCTCAACATAAAACGAGGTTTCATAGGCGAACATTCCGTCTGTCACTTCTTGAGCTACTGTATATTCAATCTTTTCAAGCTTTGCATCTTCCGTTGCTTCCGTATCTGCGCCGAGCTTGTCCAGCAGCGAATTAAAACCAAGCTCTTTAAAGATTTTAATCACTTTCTCCCGCTGGTAACCTTCATATTCCGCTTCAGCAATCTTGATCTCAACTGGTGCTTCGGTTGTGATTGTAGCCAGCTTTTTGCTCATTAATGCTTGATCTTTAAATTCCTCGAGCTTTTCCTTCAACTTTTTTCCGTTTACCTGGTCAATCGAGTTAAGCAGATTCTCCAGCGTCTCAAATTCCGCGAGAAGCTTGATCGCTGTTTTTTCGCCGATGCCCGGAACACCCGGAATATTATCGGAGCTGTCGCCCATTAAGCCTTTCATGTCAATGATTTGCCCGGGGGTAAGCCCGTATTTCTCTTTTATGTGGTCAGGCGTATACGCTTCAATATCGGTAATTCCTTTGCGGGTAATATTAACGGTCGTCCGTTCCGAGCTCAGCTGGGTCAAGTCTTTATCCCCGGAAATGACTTTAACGGAATAGCCCTCTTTTTCAGCTTCCTTTGAAAGAGTGCCAATGATATCATCGGCTTCATAATTTTCAAGCTCATACGTTTTGATACTATAAGCATCAAGCAGCTCGCGGATAAACGGAAACTGTTCGGATAGTTCCGGCGGTGTTTTCTGCCTTCCGCCTTTATATTCACTGAATGTTTGATGCCTGAACGTCGTTCTCCCGGCATCAAAGGCAACAAGGATATGCGAGGGCTTTTCATCCTCAAGGATTCTCATTAGCATCATCGTAAAGCCGTATACCGCATTCGTATGGATCCCTTTATCATTATTCAATAATGGCAAGGCAAAAAATGCCCTGTAGGCAATACTGTTTCCATCAATTAAAACAAGCTTTTTTCCCACCGGAATTCCTCCTTGATTTCACAACATCATCTATATTTAAGAAAAGTGCCCAGGACACAGATAGTCTCGTCTCATAGCTTCTTATTAAATATTAAAAACCGCTATTTCCCTTCTTTATTCTATCACGAGTAGAATCAGAAAGGGAAATAACGGTCATTGACGCATTATCCTGCTAAATGCGGACATGTATATCGATTACTGTGTGTTGCCCGTTAATAAGCTTGCATATGGAGAATTAGACGGAAGCACGATCACCGTTTCGCCGTTAATTGTTTTCTTGTATGATTCGAGTGTTCTGAACAACGAATAAAAATCCGGATCTTTTGAGAAGGACTGATTATACACCTTTGCCGCTTCCGACTCTCCTTCTGCACGAATCGTTTCTGCATCAGCCTGGGCTTTCGCCAGCATTTCCTTCACTTTTCTGTCTGTTTCCGCCTCAACCCGATTCTTTTCGGCATCCCCCATTGAGAGATATTGCTGGGCAGTTGACTGCCGTTCGGAAATCATCCGCGTGTAAACCGATTCTTCGTTTTCGGCCGGTAAATCCGTTCTCTTTATTCGTACGTCTGTCACTTTAATTCCATAATTTACATTGGCAAGCAGCTCATTGACTTTGTCGGTGACCCGGTCATTTAATGAACCGCGCGAAGATTTTTCATCGTTAATGATCTCATCATAATTGAGCTGGCCAAGCTCTGTACGAACGACTGAGTAGATGAACTCTTCCATCCTCGATTCCGCATTGATAACCGATCTGGCATTGGCAATCATTTTTTTTGGATCACTGATTCTCCAGACTGCATAATTATCAATGAGCATTCTCTTTTTATCTTTCGTATTGATTTCAGCCTCAGAAACATCGTATGTCATTTGGTGTTTTGGAAGGGTTGTAACACTTTGGACAAAAGGAATTTTATAGTTTAATCCCGGCTCGCTTTCAATCCTGACAACCTCTCCAAACTGGCGGACAACCTTATACTCGCCTTCCTTAACGATGAACAGGTTTGTAAAAATAAAGACTAAAACAAAGATAACAATGATGAAGAATATACCAACTTTAATATAATTTCGCCATTGGAAACCGTTTGCGAACCGTTCCTTCATGTTAATCACTTTTCGATCAGCCATTATTCCCGCCCCCTTCCTGTTTCTTTTCGGCTTGAACCTTCGGCTGTTCTGTTTCAAGCGGCCTGATCGGGAAATACTTCATCGTATTGCCATCATCATTCATAATGTAGATTTCCGCTCCAGGCAAAACTTTCTCAAGCGTTTCGAGCACAAGGCGCTCTCGTGTGATATCCTGGTTGTTTTGGTATTGATCATAAAGCTTATCAAATACAGCTACTTCCCCGCGCGCCCGTTCAATTCTTTCGGTTTTATCGCCCTGCGCTCTGGAAAGCAGGGCATCTCTTTCCCCTTCAGCTTCATTCGTGCGCTGATTCTCATACTTTTTTGCCTCATTGATTTTTGTATTCATCGTCTCACGGGCACTTGTGACATCTGTAAATGCCTTGCGGACTTCTTTATTTGGGAGTTCGACATCCTGAAGCTTCACACCCAATACAGAAATGCCAATATCATACTTTTCAATTAGGGTCGCCAGCAGTTCTCTGACTTGCGCCTCAATTTCTGCTTTTCCCGATGTTAAGGCATCATCAATTTTCGAGCTTCCTATGATGCTTCTTAACGATGCAGAGGTCGTATCATAGAGGATTTCTTGCGGATCTTCGGCATTATACAAATACTTGGCAGGGTCAGTAATTTTCCAGTTCACAACCATGTCTGCCAATACGATATTTTCGTCCCCTGTAATCATTTTTGTCTCATCCGGAAATTCTTTTATCTCTCCATCTTTTTCTTCATAGCCAAATTGAAGGCTGAATGTTTCTTTCGAAAGTTTTTCGACACTTTGAATCGGCCAGGGCAGCTTAAAATGCAGACCAGATTCGTCGATTGCTTCCTCGACTTTCCCAAATGTAAGAATAACAGCCTGGTCGGACTCATCAACTGTATACCAGGTAGTAAAACCAACAATGCTTAACACAATCACAAGCAGAACGAGGCCGGAAATCGTGTAAATTCTTTTCAGGCTAATCATTTCCCCTGCTCCCTCCCAAAATCTTTTCTCTTTTCTTTGTAATACGGGAAACAAGACGAAAGGTTTCAAAAAATAATTGGCAGCTCCGGACTTATAAAGTTTCACAAAATAGAAAAAGACGAAAGCGGGGTCTGCTTTCGTCTCTCTCACTTGGCTCCTTGGATGAAGGGGTTTTTCAAATATGATTGTAACAGCGCAATGTTAAGAAAAAATAAACACTATGTTAAAGTACTGTAAACTTCATCCAATCCGGCAAATTATTTATTTAACCGTTTTAAAAGTTCAATTGTAAATTCTGTCCCTTTACCGACGTCACTCCTGACAAAAATGCTGCCTTTATGCGCTTCGATAAGGTGTTTAACAATCGCAAGACCCAGGCCGGTACCGCCTGAATTCCGGCTTCTTGCTTTGTCAACCCGGTAAAAGCGTTCAAAGATGCGCGGAATTTCTTCTTTTTTGATTCCAATCCCGGTATCCTTAATCTGCACCGTGACCGTTTCCTCTGCGTCCTTGACAGAAACGGTGACATTACCACCCTCGGGAGTATAGGTGATCGAGTTATTGATTACATTGATGAACACTTGCTTCAATCGGTATTGATCTCCTTCAATCTCGAGCTCTTCTTCAGGAACTTCAAGGTTCAAAGCAATATTCTTTTCCTTCGCTTTTCCTTCTAAAATAGCAAAGACTTCATCTAATGTTGAAATGAGATCGAGAGGCTGAACATTTAAAACAAAGCCCTCTTTCTCCGTTTTCGATAAGTCGAGTAAATCCTGAATCAGCGACTGGAGCCTGTCGCTTTCTTTTAAAATAATATTCAAAAAGGCTTCAAGCGTGTCTCTGTCGTTCATGGCTCCGTCCAAAAGCGTTTCTGAAAAACCTTTGATCGAAGTAATCGGTGTTTTTAATTCATGCGAAACGTTGGCGACGAAATCCTTTCTCATTATCTCGAGCTTTTTCAATTCTGTAATATCATGAAAAACAAGCAAAATCCCTTTCCAAACATCGTTCGTTCCGATGATCGGCGCTCCATATACCTCAAAGTGACGCCTCTCAATTGAGAGGGGGATGAGCATTTGCTTTTTCACTCTTTGCTCAGTCATAAAAATTTCTTCAACCAGCTTTGAAATTTGTTTATGTTCAATCACTTCGTAATAGAGCTGGTACAAATATTTGGAAGGATCAACATTAAAAATCTCTTTGTAGGTACGGTTTATCATGTTGATATAGCCACGGCTGTCAATCAGAATCATGCCGCTGCCCATATTTTCAATTAATGTTGTCAGCCTGTCCTGCTGCATTTCCTGGGCTTTCATCATATCCTGAAGATTTCGGGCCAGCACATTAATGGATGCGCTGAGCATGCCCGTTTCATCAATGTGGTCTTCATATGTGCGGGCCCGGTAATTCCCTTTTGCGAGTTCAATCGCAACATTGGTTGCCGCCTCAACCGGCTTCGTGTAGCGGGTCGTAATTCTGATTCCGAGCAAAATAATCACAAACAGGGAGATCCCAAGGCTGACGATTAACAGCCACCAAATTTGCGTATATGCTTTTTTCAACTCATCCATTTTTGTACTTAAAAACAGATAGCCCTGCTGCTTCCCATCTTGCACGATTGGCTTCCAATAATAATGGACGTCATAGTCCCGGCCCAATTCATAACCTGCCGCTTCATCTTCACTGTCATCGACAATTTTGCGGATAATCTCGTCATGTCTTGTCACTTTTGCATTACTTAGTTCTCCGCTATCAAAAAGAATGTCGCCTTCCAAATTAGCAAACGTCACGCGCGCATCAAGCATATCGGCAATTGACAGGAATCTTTCCTGGCTGAATGCGGCAATTCCCCCGCTATCCTCAATGTATATCGAGACAAGCTCGCTTTCTTTTTCAAGTCTTTCGTTAAAAGAATTTAAGTAATAGTTTTTAAATAATTGTCCAAGCAAAAGCCCCAGTCCAAGCAATACAGCCATAATTAACGTAATAAGTGCAAAAAGGAGCCTCGTCCGAAATCTTGTCATTCCCCTTTAGGTTCCTCCAGTTTATAACCGAGGCCGCGAATCGTCTTAATATAGACCGGTTTTTTTGTATTCGGTTCAATTTTTTCACGGAGATGGCTGATGTGCACGTCGACGATTCTTGTATCGCCGGCAAAATCATAATTCCAAACAGCGCTTAAAAGCTGGTCACGGGTTAACACCCTGCCCTTATGCCTGGCCAGGTACAACAACAATTCAAATTCCTTCGGTGTCAGTTCTATTTGCTCTTCGCCAAAATACGCTTCATAATGCTCAGGATATATTTTGATTTCCGCAATTTTAAGCGCGTCCGATTCTTCGTGCCCGGTTTCTTTTGCTTCTGCTTGGAACTGCGATCTTCTTAAAATCGCTTTAACCCTGGCAATCACTTCGCGCGGGCTGAAAGGCTTGGTCATATAATCGTCTGCCCCTAATTCGAGGCCGAGGACTTTATCAAATTCATCGTCCTTTGCCGTCAGCATTAAAATGGGCGTCATTACCTTTTGCTGCCTTAGCTGTTTGCAGACTTCGATGCCATCAAGCTTCGGAAGCATTAAATCAAGAATGATCAGGTCGGGTTCTTCAAGCAGGGCAAGGTCTTTCCCTTCCTCGCCATCCATGGCCGTAACAACCTCGAACCCAGCCTGCTCCAAATTATATTGAAGCAATGTTACAATCGATTGTTCATCATCGACAACCAGCACTTTTTTGTCCATAAAAGCCTCCGATATCATTAAATTACCCCATCTATTCCTTTAATCCAGGATCCATACGTTTATTATAATATATTTTTCGCGCATAAGAGCAATTGATGTATTAAAGTGCACTAAGCCTGCGCTTAATTGCCCGGGAATGACGATGCATGGGCGAACAGTCCGCCCACTTCAGCACGGCAATCTGTAAACAAAAAATGAGATATGCGTTTGCATATCCCAAAGAAGATGATCAAAAATTATCGAGCGCCTGCCCATCCATCGCTTCCGGTTCGTATGGAGGACAAACGAGAACGGAACCATTAATAACGGTTTCGCCTTGCTCATCCGTTGCGTGGACGGTGATTTGGACAGTACGGTTTTCCTTGTTTATGTTTGTCACTTCAAACAGAAATTGAACGGTTCCGTAATGATAAACCGGCTTTGTAAATTCAATCTCAGTTTTTAAAATATGGCTGCCGGGACCGGGTAAATATTTTGAAACAGCTGATGTTATAATACCCGTTAACATGATGCTCGGAACAATCGGTTTTTTATAAGGCGTTTGCGATGCGTAATCATGCTGGATATAAAGTGGATTTGCATCATTTGTTAACCCTAAAAAGAGCAGCAAATCTTTATCCTCAATTTTTTCTGTTAATGTCAGCTTTTCACCGACCGAAATCTCTTCGATTCTCCTGCCGAGTTTTCGCTTTTTTCCGAGTAACATTCGCCTGCGCACCCCTCTTTACATATTATCGTGAACATAAAAGCAGACCTGGCCATTCTCATTGCCTCGAGTCTACTTTATTTATTCTAATACTATAACATGCTTGCCAGTTAAGAAAAGCGCAAGCGCCTTGGTCAGCCCCGACAAGCGCTGGAGGGCCTGACAGTGAAGTCGCTTTTTGACTTCATTGGCAGGACCGAAGCGACTCGAGGGGCTAGGCGCTGGAGCTGGACATCGAAACGCCCAACTATATTTAGAAACGTTTATACTTTCCTATAGCTTAAAAAAAATTCGGGGGAAGCCCCCGAATTTAGTAACCCTTTTTCAAGAAGAGCCGGCAGAGCTTCTTTAAACGAGAACCGCCATAACATTGCGAACCGCTTCGGCTGATTTATCAAGCGCTGCCATTTCATCTGCAGTTAATTCAAGTTCGATTACTTTTTCAAGGCCATTACCGCCAAGAATCGTCGGTACGCCGAGATAAATTCCGTCGTAACCATACTCTCCTTCAAGATAGGCAATCGAAGGGAGAATCCGGCGCTGGTCTTTAAGAATGGCTTCGCACATTTCAACGAGAGAAGCAGCCGGAGCGTAATAGGCGCTTCCATTGCCGAGCAGGTTGACAATTTCTCCGCCGCCTTTCCGCGTCCGCTCAACAATTGCATCAAGGCGCTCTTTCGGTATAAGCGTTTCCAAAGGAATGCCGCCTGCATAGGAATAGCGGACAAGCGGTACCATTTCATCTCCATGTCCGCCAAGTACAAAACCAGTGATGTCTTTAACGGATACATTTAATTCCTGGGCGACAAATGTCCGGAACCGTGCTGAATCGAGAACTCCCGATTGGCCGATGACCCGGTTTTTAGGGAAGCCTGATTCTTTAAAAACGGTGTACGTCATTGCATCGACCGGATTTGTCAGAACAATAATTAAGCTGTCAGGTGAATATTTAACAATCTCCCGGGCAACACTTTTCATAATTTTTTGGTTTGTCTGGACCAAATCATCGCGGCTCATCCCCGGCTTCCGCGCGATACCTGCAGTGATGACGACAATATCGGAATCCTTGGTGTCCTCATAGCTGGAAGTGCCGGTAATATTTGCATCAAACCCTTGAATCGGGCTTGCCTCAAGCATATCTAAAGCCTTCCCCTTAGTTGGATTTTCCATTTGCGGAATATCGACGAGCACAACATCCCCCAACTCCCTTTGCGCAAGCAAAAAGGCCGTTGTTGCACCAGTAAATCCCCCACCAATTACAGAAATCTTTTTGCGTTTCAATGACATTGCAATTTCCCCCTTTGTTTTTGCTTGATCCCATTCCATTTGTTCATTGCGCAAGCGGCCGTTTGTTTAAGAAACAGCCGCCCGGTTCATTTGTTGATGTTATTCCATATTCTTGATTAATTCATCGCCGAATTCAGAACATTTTACCTCTGTAGCACCGTCCATCAGGCGGGCAAAATCATACGTAACCACTTTCGAAGCAATTGTTTTTTCCATCGATTTGACGATCATATTCGCCGCTTCTGTCCAGCCTAAATGTTCAAGCATCAATACTCCGGAAAGGATGACAGATGAAGGATTCACCTTGTCCAATCCGGCATACTTTGGTGCAGTTCCATGCGTTGCTTCAAATATGGCATGTCCTGTTTCATAGTTTATGTTGGCGCCAGGGGCAATCCCAATTCCGCCAACCTGTGCAGCAAGTGCATCAGAAATATAGTCGCCATTCAAGTTCATCGTCGCAACAACATCAAACTCTTTCGGACGGGTCAGGATCTGCTGCAGGAAGATATCTGCAATCGCGTCCTTGATAATGATTTTGCCGGCTGCTTCAGCATCGGCTTGAGCTTTATTGGCAGCTTCTGTACCTTGCTCGTCTTTAATGCGGTCATACTGGGTCCATGTAAAGACTTGATCGCCGTATTCCCGCTCTGCCAGCTCGTAGCCCCAATTTTTAAAGGCGCCTTCTGTAAATTTCATAATATTCCCTTTATGTACGAGAGTGACAGACTTGCGGCCTTCCTTAATCGCGTACTCAATCGCAGCACGGACTAAGCGGCTCGTACCTTCCTGTGAAACAGGCTTGATCCCGATTCCTGAAGTTTCAGGGAAACGGATTTTATTTACGCCCATTTCATTTTGCAGGAAATTAATTAATTTCTTCACTTCATCCGAGCCTTTTGCATATTCAATCCCCGCATAAATATCTTCCGTGTTCTCGCGGAAAATAACCATGTCCGTATCTTGCGGGCGCTTAACCGGTGATGGTACCCCTTCAAACCAGCGGACAGGACGCAGGCAGACAAACAGATCAAGTTCCTGGCGCAGTGCCACGTTTAATGAGCGGATGCCGCCTCCGATCGGTGTTGTTAACGGCCCTTTGATCGCGATTAAATATTCATTAATCACTTCCAATGTTTCTGCCGGCAACCATTCGCCAGTCTGGTTGAACGCCTTTTCGCCTGCCAATACTTCTTGCCATACGATCTTGCGCTCGCCTTTATAAGCTTTTTCTGCTGCTGCATCCAAAACTCTTGAAGCTGATGCCCAAATGTCCGGTCCTGTACCGTCCCCCTCAATAAAAGGTACAATCGGATTATTTGGCACGTTTAATGCCCCGTTTTTAACCGTAATCTTTTCACCCTGCATTCTTTTTCCCTCCATGTTCGTTGAAAAGCCCCGGGCCATTTGTTGTTTGTGCAGTCCTTTATTTGGACGCTAAACCAGTTTGAGCCGGGCCTTTCTATACTGAATCAAAGGTTGGAAGGCTTTATACTTCCAACCTTGTTCCCTCTTATTCTACTACAGCCATTTTTCACAAAAAAGTAAAACGGGATTCTTTATGACAGCCTTTGCTCGATCGGCACATACTTCTGCATTCCAGGGCCTGTGTAATCAGCGCGCGGGCGGATTAACCGGTTGTTTTCATATTGCTCCAGAATATGAGCAAGCCAGCCGGACACACGGCTTACAGCAAAGATCGGTGTAAAAAGATCATGATCAATGCCAAGGCTGTGATAGACGGATGCAGAATAAAAATCGACATTAGGCGGCAGGTTCTTTTCCCCGGTAACAATCGCTTCAATTTTCGTCGACATCTCGTACCAGTGCGGTTCGCCCGTAAGATGAGTAAGTTTTTCTGACATCTCCCGCAAATGCTTCGCACGCGGATCACCCTGACGGTATACGCGGTGCCCGAAGCCCATGATTTTCTCTTTCTTTTCAAGCTTGGCCCGGACGTAGGATTCGACATTATCCAACGAGCCAATTTCAGTAAGCATCTTCATCACTGCTTCATTCGCCCCGCCATGCAAAGGACCCTTTAACGCGCCGATTGCCGCGGTTATGCCGGAATATACATCAGACAATGTTGCCACACAAACGCGGGCTGTGAATGTTGAAGCATTCAATTCGTGGTCGGCATGGAGAACCAAAGCTTTGTTAATCGCCTCGACCGCAATATCTTCAGGTTCTTTTCCTGAAAGCATATACAGGAAGTTGGCTGCAAAGCTCAAATCCGTTCTTGGCGCTATAGGCTCAAGCCCTTTTCGAACACGGGCAAACGCCGTAACAATTGCCGGCATTTTCGCCTGTAATCGGACGGCTTTTCTATAGTTGGATTCTTCATCCATGGAATCTGCTTCTTCATCATACAAACCCAATAATGACACTGCAGTACGAAGAGCAGCCATCGGGTGGACTTTGTCGATGGAATACATTTTAAAATGGTCGAGTACTTCCTTTGGCAATGCAGCATTTTCTGCAAGCTGTGTTTTCAATTCGTTAAGCTCGTCACTGGTTGGAAGCCTGCGGTGCCATAGAAGGTAAATAACTTCTTCAAAGCTGGCGTTTACTGCCAGATCATCAATGTCATATCCAACATAGGTTAAAGTGTCATCGATGATGGAACTAATTGAGGAAGTTGTAGCAACTACCCCTTCAAGACCTCTTGTTACTGTCATAAGAATCTCTCCTTTACGTATAAAAATTCCCCATTCCCATTCGTCTGTAAACATATATGGATGCCGGAACCAACCATTTCCAGCGGATCAGAAATTAAGCTTTTCTGATATTGTGTATAAGGCCAGGAATATGGCCCAATAAGCCGGCTTTATGGGCCGGACGACAGACCTGACTATGCATCTATTATCCTATATTTGCTAAATTGAGCGGTTGCTCAGGAAACGGCGAAAAGAAAATGCTTACATTTCCAGATATATAAAAAATAGATATAGCACGCGCTTACAAGTCCTATTATAAACAATTATCAGATTTTTGTGAACGAAAAGAATCCAAAATGTGAAAAAATTATTATTTTATAAGAAAAATAAAGGCCAAAATTGCATAAAAAGAATGAAAGCATCACGCTTTCATTTGAATAACTCAATTATTTTCATCGCCATATAGGCAATGCCTGCTCCAATCAGCGGACCTACCGCTATGCCTTTGAAAAGAGAAACCGCCAGAATCGTTCCGAGCACAAGGGCAGTCGTAATATGGGGATCTTCCGAGAGCAGAGTGATTCCTCCTTTTGCAATGAGAGCAACGGCCATTCCGGAAAGCAGGGCGATCCAGGCATATGGCGATTTGAAGGCAGCAGTTAAATCCTTCAGGCCAATTTCTCCGGCCGCGATCGGGGCCAGAACGGCAATCGTAATGACGGTAACTCCCCAGTTGATCCCTTTCGACTGAATATAAGTGAAAATTTTCGAGTCAACTCCGGTGAGCTTTAACACTAAAAGTACCGCCACAGCAAACATTAACGAGTGGTTTTTCGCTATAAACCCGATTACCAATAGTATAATCAAAAATATTAAAGGCCCTGACATATGAATCACCCTTCCGATGGTATATTATTGCAGAATAGCAAAGGAGTTTCAACTTCCGCTGCCTTTAACTTTTTTCATAAACCTGGACGTTTAGCGTTCGCAACAGGAAGGAAAAAAATGCGGCTCTCGAGACTAAATGTTAAAATGATACATACAAATATTTAATTTGAGCCAATGTCCTTTAAATAGGGGGAGTATTTTTGAATCCGTTATACATACAAAGAACATTAAGATTCATTTTTGTTATTGCGATCATCGTTTTATCCGTGATTGCTGTTTATCACGTATCAAAAGTAACTTATCCGTTTCTGATTGCCATTCTGATTGCGCTCTTCATTAATCCACTCGTCGGGTTTCTTGAAAAAAAAGGGCGTATCCCAAGGGGCCTTGCTGTCATTCTGGCTTTAACGATCATTTTTGCGATTTTCGCCGGACTGATCACTTTGCTTGTGGCCGAAATTGTCTCCGGAGCGGATTATCTTGCAAAAATGGTACCAACACATCTGGAGAAGCTAATCGATTACATTGAAGAATTTTTCGTTGCCCAAATCATCCCTTTATACAATCAGCTGACAGGCTTATTCAACAACCTTGGCGCAGGACAGCAGGATACGATCATCAGCAATATCGAGAATGCCGGCAGAACAATCGGGACAACCGTAGGGGCTTTTATCAAAAGCTTTTTTGAAAACATCCCGGGCATGATCTCGTGGATTCCAAACGCGGCGACCGTATTAATTTTTTCCTTGCTGGCAACTTTTTTTATCAGCAAAGACTGGAACAGGCTTTCCGCATGGGTCGGAAAGCTTATTCCGGGCCGTGCCAAAACGAGCGGAAAAAAAGTGTTTGCAGACCTGAGGAAAGCGTTATTTGGCTTTATAAAAGCCCAGGCGACTTTAATCTCGATTACAACCATTATTATTTTAATCGGACTGCTTATCCTGCGTGTGGACTATGCGATCACCATTGCCCTTGTCACCGGGCTCGTTGATATCATCCCATATCTGGGGACAGGCGCTATATTTGTACCGTGGATCATCTACTCGATCATCTCGGGAAATGTCAGTCTTGCAATAGGCCTTGGCGTCCTTTATATTATCGTAATTGTCCAAAGGCAGATTATGGAACCAAAAGTTCTTTCTTCAAGCATTGGAATAGATCCGCTCGCAACACTTGTTGCTTTATTCGTCGGTTTTAAGCTGATCGGCTTTCTTGGCCTGATCATCGGTCCCGTTACGCTTGTTATATTAACGACTCTGCACAAAGCCAATGTTTTCCGCGACCTCTGGGCTTTTATTAAGGGAGAAGACGAGCCTGTATAAAGGCTGATTAATCTTCTTGGGGAGCTCATTATGTTAATCGGAGACTCCCCTTTTTCATGTTCAGTTTGCAGTTTTACATTTATCCCGTTTCAATAAGAAAACTCGCCTATCGGCGAGTTGAAGGCTGAAACTATTGAGATGGCCGCTCAAAAACTGATAGTGTGACTCATGCAAAATAGCGATTTTAATCATAAATCTGCAGGTCCGATCATAAATTTCGAAATCCGCTCATAAATCCGCCGTTCCGCTCGTAAATCTCGAGTTCCGCTCGTAAATCTCAAGTTCCGCTCGTAAATCTCAAGTTCCGCTCGTAAATCTCAAACTCCGCTCGTAAATCTCAAGTTCCGCTCGTAAATCTCAAGTTCCGCTCGTAAATCTCAAATTCCGCTCGTAAATCTCAAATTCCGCTCGTAAATCTCAAGTTCCGCTCGTAAATCTTAAGTTCCGCTCGTAAATCTCAAACTCCGCTCGTAAATCTCAAATTCCGCTCGTAAATCTCAAATTGCGCTCGTAAATCTCAAGTTCCGCTCGTAAATCTCAAATTCCGCTCGTAAATCTCAAGTTCCGCTCGTAAATCTCAAGTTCCGCTCATAAATCCGCCGTTCGATCATAAAAACCGAAATCTGCTCATAAATAGAAGATTTCTTTATCTGATAATGGTGACACGCCCTTTATCGATCCACCTTTTAAAAGCTTTCAACATGAAAATTTTTAAAACCTTTCTTGTTGGCGGGGCCAGCAACAGGAAGCCGGCTACATCTGTAATAAAACCAGGAGTGAGCAGCAAGGTCCCGCCGATTAACACACAGGCCCCATCCAAAAGGGCATCGCCGGGAAGTTGACCATAGCGAAGCTGCTCCTGAATTCTTCGAATTGTCTCCAGCCCCTGCTTCTTTGCCAGGTAGGCTCCAAGCACTCCGGTAAACAAGATTAAAAATATCGTCGGCCAAATGCCAAGAGTTTGGCCAGACAGCATCAACACAGCGATTTCCGCTGCAGGTATAATGATCACTAACAAGAATATAAAACGCATATTTTTTACCTCCAGCAATCTTCATAAAAACATGTCCGTTTACTATTATTATACGTTCACTTTACAAAAAAACCAAAACAAAAAGAGAGGCGGTGCTTCCTCCGCCTCTCCCATATTGTATTAAAGAACGCTTGCGTGACCGTTATAAATGACTCCCCTGGCGGAATCAACGGTTATTTCCTGGCCGTCTTTGAACAGCTTTGTGGCATCCTGGACACCGACAATAACAGGAATGCCGATATTTAATCCTACTACAGCTGCATGGCTTGTCAGTCCGCCTTCTTCAGTGATTAACGCACTGCATTTTTCGATTGCAGGCACCATTTCCCGGTCAGTTCCAATTGTTACTAAAATTGAACCATCTTTCACCTTTGCAAGTGCTTCCTGGGCGTTCTGGGCTACAACAACCTTGCCGAATGCCGACTTGCGGCCGATACCCTGCGCTTTTGCGAGAATATCACCGACTACATGAATTTTCATCAAATTCGTCGTACCAGCCTCGCCGACCGGTACTCCTGCCGTAATGACGACCAAGTCGCCAGCTTTCACGATTCCGCTGTTTAAGCTTTCTTCTACGGCTCGATCGAGCATTTCATCTGTCGTTGTTGATTCTTTACCCAATTGAGGATACACACCCCAGACAAGCGCCAGGCGCCTGCATACATAATCATTCGACGTAACCGCTACAATCGGGGCCTTCGGGCGATATTTGGAGATCATTCTTGCAGTATGGCCGCTTTCAGTTGGTGTAATGATCGCATTCACATCCAGATTCAAGGCCGTATGGGCAACCGATTCCCCAATCGCATCGGTAATATTATGCTCGTTATCCTTACTGCGCTTTGACAGGATCTCTTTATGGTTTAATGCCGTTTCCGCACGGCGGGCAATATTATTCATTGTTTGGACCGCTTCAACCGGATACGAACCTGCTGCCGTTTCACCTGAAAGCATAATCGCATCAGTTCCGTCAAAAATCGCATTCGCCACGTCGCTTGCTTCCGCCCGGGTTGGACGCGGATTGCGCTGCATTGAATCAAGCATTTGCGTTGCCGTAATAACCGGTTTACCCAGTGCGTTACATTTTTTGATCAACTGCTTTTGGACAAGCGGCACTTCTTCTGCCGGAATTTCTACGCCAAGATCACCACGGGCAACCATTAGGCCATCAGAAACCTCAAGGATTTCATTGATATTATCGACGCCCTCCTGGTTCTCAATTTTCGGGATGATATGAATGTGTGAAGCATTATTATCCTGAAGAAGCTGGCGAATTTCCAGAACATCGGTCGCCCTGCGCACGAAAGAAGCCGCAATAAAGTCAATCCCCTGCTCGATGCCAAACAGGATGTCGTTTGCGTCTTTTTCTGTAATACCCGGGAGCTTAACTGCGACGCCGGGAACATTCACACCTTTTTTGTTTTTCAATACTCCGCCATTTAACACCTTTGTCTGAATTTCATTGTTTGCTTTATCAATTTTAATAACATCCAGAGCGATCAGGCCGTCATCAAGCAGGATTTTTGAACCCGTATGAACATCGTCAATCAATCCTGAATATGTAACCGAGAATTTCTCTTTTGTTCCGAGAACCTCGTTCATTGACACTGTGATTTCCTGGCCGGCTGTTAACTCAATTGCACCGTTTTCCATATCGTTGGTCCGGATTTCCGGTCCTTTTGTATCAAGCAGAATCGCAACGGTTTTCCCGGTGCGTTCCGCCGCTTCACGAATATTTCTGATCCGCTGGCCATGCTCCTCGAAATTGCCGTGTGAAAAATTTAACCGGGCTACGTTCATCCCCGCTTCTATTAATTGGCAAAGCTTTTCGACCGATTCACTTGCAGGGCCAATCGTACAAACGATTTTAGTTCTTCGCATCTTCATTAAACCTCCTGTAAAATGAGGGACTTATTATATTGAAAGTTCCTTTGATAATTTATATAAGTCAAGATCCAGCGTATGCTCTTTTGCCAAAGCCTCAATAATATCATAATCTACAAGCCGGTTCTTCTCTATTCCGACAGCGCGTCCGCCTTTGTCTTCCAATAAAAGCTCTACAGCACGAGCTCCAAGGCGGCTTGCGAGCACACGATCAAAAGCGGTCGGTGACCCGCCGCGCTGTACGTGCCCGAGCACGGTAACGCGCGTATCAAAATCAATCGCTTCTTTTATTTGTCTTCCAAATTCTTCTCCGCTCATCACGCCTTCGGCGACCACGATAATACTGTGCTTTTTCCCGCGTTCCTGTCCTTTTTTCAGGCGGTCCGCGATCTCATTTATATCATAATCTTCCTCCGGGATCAGGATCGTTTCCGCGCCGCCTGCAAGACCAGACCATAGAGCAAGGTCCCCGGCGCCTCTTCCCATGACTTCAATCACAAATGTTCTTTCATGGGAGGAAGCAGTATCGCGGATTTTATCGATCGCGTCAATAATTGTATTTAAGGCTGTATCAAAGCCGATTGTATATTCAGTTCCCGGAATATCATTATCAATCGTGCCTGGAACACCGACACATGGGAAGCCCTGCTCAGTTAACGCTTTTGCCCCCCGGTACGAACCGTCACCGCCAATGACAACAAGCCCGTCAATGGAAAGCTTTTTTAATTGCTCAATTCCTTTTTGCTGGCCTTCCTTCGTTTTAAACTCTTCGCAGCGCGCTGAATAAAGAGCAGTACCGCCGCGGTGAATAATGTCCCCGACAGAGCCAAGTTCAAGTTTTTTAATATTGCCGCTGATCAGCCCTGCATATCCTCCATAAACACCGTAAACTTCAATATTATGGTATATGGCTTTCCGGACAACCGCGCGAACAGCTGCATTCATTCCAGGCGAATCACCGCCGCTTGTCAATACTCCGATTCTCTTCACTGTCATCACCCCGATTTAGTAATAAAAATATGTAAAAGAAAATAAAACCCGCATCACACGCAGGGGCAACCGGAACACTCAATCCCCGTGCCTGACGATTCCCGTATACAGGGTGCTTTCTCCGATTTGTAACGGTCCGCTGCCGCTTTTCTATTATGAACAGAACACCCTTGAATATTTCTAAAATACCATGAAGATGCCCTTATCTCAACTGAATCCTCAACATATCCGATATAGACGGAATTGTCGGTTAACTGGAAGCGTTTTATTGGAGATATTAAGCTGCAAAGCCCATGTTAACAACATTAACGTGGTGAAAACAATACATTTCCTAAAAAAGAAAACGTGCTGTAAAAAGCACGCTTTTAGTTTACCCCGGCCACTTCATTTAAAAACGAATAATCACCAATTGCTTTATACTTTTCATAACGATGGGCGGCAAGTTTATCACCACTAAGTCCGGACAATTCTTTTAATGATTGTTTCAGGATTGCATTGATTTCTGCCGCCTGTTGCTTGACATCATTATGGGCCCCCCCTCTGACTTCGGGAATAATTTGATCAATGATCCCGAGTTCCTTCAAGTCAGGGGCGGTAATTTTCATGCTTTCGGCTGCGCGTTTTGCCTGGGATGCATCCTTCCATAATAAGGCGGCTGCTCCTTCGGGGGAAATCACTGAATACGTCGAGTTCTCAAGCATGTGGATGTGGTTGCCGACACCAAGCGCAAGCGCCCCGCCGCTTCCTCCTTCGCCGATGACAATGCATACGATCGGAACTGTTAAGCTCGCCATTTCAAAAAGATTGCGGGCAATTGCCTCACTTTGTCCTCTTTCTTCAGCGGCTTTGCCGGGATAAGCGCCCTTCGTATCAATAAAGCAGACAATTGCCCGGTTGAACTTCTCAGCCTGCTTCATTAGCCTTAATGCCTTGCGGTAGCCTTCAGGATGGGGCATGCCAAAATTGCGGCGAATGTTTTCCTTTGTATCTTTTCCGCGCTGGTGGCCGATCACCGTGACAGGCATTCCATGGAATTTGGCAATCCCGCCAACGATCGCTTCATCGTCACCGAAAGCACGGTCTCCATGGCATTCAAAGAAATCGGTGAACAAAAGCTGAATATAATCAAGCGTTGTCGGCCTGTTTGGATGTCTGGCAATTTGAACCCTGTCCCACGGTTTTATATTTTCGTATATATCCTTCTCAAGCTTTTCAAGCCTTGTTTCAAGCTTTTCTATTTCCGAAGACAAATCTACATCGGTGCTTTTCGTAAATTCCTTCAGCTCGGTTATTTTTTTCCTTAATTCGATAACCGGCCGTTCGAATTCGAGCTCTCCTACCACTTCAGGTCACCTCCAGGTGTATGGATATCAAGGATTAACCCGATTTGGTCCTTTAAATCTGCCCTTGGGATGACAGCATCAAGCTGGCCATGCTTCAGTAAAAATTCTGCGGTTTGAAAGTCCTCGGGCAGCTCTTCGCGAATTGTTTGTTCAATGATTCTCCGACCGGCAAAACCAATCAGTGCCCCAGGCTCGGCAATATTATAGTCACCAAGGGACGCAAAGCTTGCTGACACTCCGCCAGTTGTCGGATGGGTCATAATCGAGATCGTTAAACCGCCGTTGTCGCTGAATTTTTTCAGAGCGACACTCGTTTTCGCCATTTGCATTAAACTGAGCACCCCTTCTTGCATTCGGGCACCGCCTGAAGCCGTAAAGATAATAAACGGCACCGACAGTTCATCTGCTTTCTCAATCGCCCTGGTAATCTTTTCTCCGACGACCGAGCCCATGCTGCCCATTCGGAAGGTTGCATCCATGACAGCTGTAACGGTCTTAATCCCGTTAACAGCACCGGTCCCTGTAATGACGGCCTCATTTAAATTCGTCTTTTGCCGGTCTTTTTCAAGCTTTTCTATATAATCGGGAAAGCCAAGCGGATTATTCGACACCATCTCTTTATTTAATTCCTGAAAGCTTCCTTCATCGAGGAAGCTTTCGATCCGTTCCCGTGAATTCATTTGATGATGATGACCGCAGTGTGTGCAAACCTTTAAATTTTTCACAAGCTCTTTCGTGTACATGATTTTCTTGCATCTCGGACATTTCGTCATGATTCCTTCCGGAACATCCTGCTTTGCTGTTTCCGATGGTATAGTCGCATATTTTTTCTTTTTTGATTTTGTGAAAATCTCTTTGAGCAAAGTGAAACCTCCCTTGTTCGTAACGCTCAAGCAATTGGTCAAAAGAGCGGAGCGAAATCACGATCAATAAAAAATATTTAATAAGAACAGTAAAAAATCATTTAACGGCCAGGCCACTAAAGCCTTAAGTATGCCAAAGGGTTGTCTATAATATATATAAATAACCCTTTAAAACATGTAGGAACCTGTCGTCAGTCACTCGACAAGTTTCTTAATTTCCTGTAAACAGCAAGAGAATGATTCTGTTCTTTATTCATCATTGCTTTAACTAAGGAAAGATAATCATTTTTGGTGAGATGATCCTGCGATAAATTTAAAGAATTATAATAATCCTTCAAGATTGTCCACATTCGCCAAAACAAATGATTATCAGAAAGCTTGACAACTTTTGAAAAAAAATCGTCTTCAGTAACATCTGAGTCCTTCACCCATGTTTCAAGGTCATGAAGTTTTTCAAGGGGATTTCTTTGCCGGATCAGCCGCAGGCAATCCATTTCGATTAAATGCTTTGTTTCAGTAATATCCCGCTTGGCTTTATCGTCCTGAAGAATAAATGTGCTGAGCAATTCGACAAGCTGATGTCCGCGGAAATCGCGCAAAAATGTCCCTTCACCGCGTCTTGTTTCAATCAAGCCCAACAGTTCGATTGCCCGCAATGCTTCCCTCACGGAAGAGCGCCCGACATTCAGGCGCTCCGAAAGCTCGCGTTCAGAAGGAATTTTGTCACCAGGCTTAAGCCCGTCTTCTTCAATCATGTTTCGAAGCTGCTTGACAATTTCAATGTAAATCTTCGAATGGCGCTCTGAGGAGTTCACTTTTTTCTTCACTCGCTTTTCCCGATAATGGCAAGGTGCCGGGTCTTTTCTTTTATTTCCTCAGGATCGACTTTAATTCGCGCAACACCCGTTTCCATTGCCGCTCTCGCTACAGCCGCTGCCACTGCAGGTGCCACCCTTGCGTCAAACGGGCCGGGAATCACATAATCGGCATGGAGTTCATCCTCGGTAATAAGGCCGGCAATCGCTTCTACTGCGGCCACCTTCATTTTTTCATTGATATGGGTAGCCCGGACGTCAAGTGCCCCCCTAAAAATACCCGGAAAGGCAAGGACATTGTTCACCTGGTTCGGAAAATCGGATCGGCCGGTCCCGATTACCTTTGCTCCTGCTTCTTTTGCATCTGCAGGCATGATCTCCGGATTCGGGTTGGCCATTGCAAAAATGATTGGATCGGGATTCATTTTTTTAATCATTTCGATTGTTAAAGCTCCCTCAACCGAAACGCCAATAAACACATCGGCACCGCTTAGCACATCGGCAAGACTTCCTTCTAATTTTCCCCGATTCGTATATTTGGCGACATCTTCCTTAATGCTGTTCATTCCTTGAGGACGTCCTTCATATATGGCGCCTTTTGTATCGCACATGATAATATCCCTGACCCCGTAGCTGTATAACAGCTTAATAATCGCAATACCAGCCGCTCCGGCACCGTTTGCAACAACTTTGATTTCGTTCATTTTTTTGCCGACAATCTTCAGGGCGTTAACGAGCCCGGCAACGGTAACGATTGCAGTGCCATGCTGATCATCATGAAAGATGGGAATATTCGTTTCTTTTTTCAATCGTTCTTCAATCACAAAGCAATTTGGAGCGGCAATATCTTCAAGATTCACCCCGCCAAAGGTCGGTTCAAGAAGCTTGACTGTTTCAATAATCTTGTCCACATCCGTCGTTCCAAGACAAATCGGAAAAGCATCGACTCCTGCAAAGCTTTTAAATAGAACAGCCTTCCCTTCCATTACCGGCAAAGCAGCTTCAGGGCCGATATTTCCAAGACCCAAAACCGCAGTCCCGTCGGAAACAACCGCCACCATGTTGCCTTTCATCGTATAGTCATAGACCGTTTCCGGTTTGTCATAGATTTCTTTGCAAGGTTCGGCGACACCCGGTGAATACGCAAGACTAAGGTCTCTGGCATTCTTAACCTCGACTTTGGATTTCGATTCTAATTTGCCTTTATTAACGCGATGCATGTGCAATGCTTCTTCACGTAAACTCAAGTTTCCCCACCCTTTCATTCTTCAAAAAACATCAGCATATCGCAGACAAGGCTCAGGTAACGCCCCATCCAGTGGTCAGACCACGCATCTTCTTATCAATATACCATACTTGAAAAGGATGTAAAGAACTATTCTTTTAAAATAACATTGCTTTTTCCAAGAAAAGCAGTTAATTCAGCAAGACAATTTTTTGAACCATCGACTTTGATAGTGTCAGCCAATCGCACCGTTTTTTCAGTACTTTCATAATGAAGAACGACATGAATGCCGCCTTTGAAGGCCTTTAAGATCTCCTTTAAGCGGTTGAGCTGCTCCGGATTTTCTTTATCGCGGCTTATTTTTAAATACAGGGCCGGTTTATTTTTCCCCGATTGTTCCGCCCAATCCTTCAAAGAATGGACGGCCTGAATGATCAGCTGCTTTTTCCCGTCTCTTTCCTCAAGCTTGCCATCAAGCAATACGGTGTTTCCTTGTTTTAAGAGGAGCGCATTTTTGCTGAATACTTGCGGAAAGGCAACCGCTTCAAGCTCGGCACCTGGATCGCTCAATGTAACAAAAGCCATTGCCTCGCCTTTTTTTGTGCGGATTTTATTCACCTCCGTGATATAGGCAGCGGTGCGAACCCTTTTTCCCGGAACAGTTAAATCCCAAAGCGACGGGATTTTCGCAGCTCTTAACTGCTGCTCGAATAAGGATAGCGGGTGGTCTGATAAATATAGGCCGAGCACTTCTTTTTCGGACGATAGCTTTTCTTCAATTCCGATCGGATCCACTTCAACATGCTTCGGTTTAGGGAAGAAATCATCATCAGCGAATAAATCGCCATTCTCCACCCCTTCCGGTTTTACGAGCAGGGCATGATCGAGCGCGACATCTATGCTTGCAAGCAGCACTGCCCGATCGTGGCCAAATTCATCAAAGCAGCCGGAATGAACGAACGCTTCAAGCGTTTTGCGATTGGCTGCTTTTGCAGAAACGCGGAGACAAAAATCGAAAATATCTTCAAACCGCTTCTGTTTGCGGGCCGAAAATATCTCCTTTAACGCAGCTGCCCCTACTCCTTTGATCGCTGCGAGACTGTAGCGGATCGAATCTTGTTCGACGAGAAATGAGTACCCGCTTTTATTGATGGAAGGAGGCAGGATGCTGATATTCATCTGTTTCAATTCGCGAATGTACTGGATCAGCTTGGACTCGTTCCCTGTGGCCGACGTTAACAGCGCTGCCATGAAGAACAACGGATAATGAGCCTTCAAATAGGCGAGCTGGTAAGCAATAAAGCTGTAGGCGACCGCATGGCTCCGGTTGAATCCATAATTGGCAAAGCGGACGATCAAATCGTACAGCTCATTCGCTGTCTGCTCATTGTAGCCTTGCTTGAGCGAACCTTGAACGAAATGGCTTCTTTCTTTATCGAGAACTGCTTTTTGCTTCTTGCTGACGGCCCGCCTGAGCAAATCTGCTTCCCCCAATGTGAAGCCTGCCATTTTGGAAGCGATTTGCATAATTTGCTCTTGATAGACGATCACTCCGTATGTGTTCTTCAAGATCAGCTCAAGGTCGGGATGCGGATACTCGATTTGCCGGCGCCCGTGCTTGCGGTCGATATAAAGCGGAATATTCTCCATCGGGCCCGGACGGTACAGGGCGTTTACGGCAACGATGTCCTCAAAGTGTGTCGGCTTTAACCTTGTCAGCACTTTGCGCATCCCCTCTGATTCAAGCTGAAAAATCCCCGTCGTATCGCCGCGGCTTAACAGCTCAAAAGTTTTGCTGTCGTTAAAAGGGATGGAATGAATATCAATCTTCGTGCCGGTCTTTCTCTGAATATCGTTTATAACCGATTCAAGGAGAGACAGGTTTCTGAGGCCAAGAAAGTCCATTTTTAACAGTCCGATATCTTCCAAATGCTCCATCGAATATTGGGTCAGGAACACTTCGTCATGCCCGCTCTGAATCGGGACAAGGTTGATTAGCGGCTGCTCACTGATCACAACACCGGCAGCATGGGTCGAAGTATGCCGCGGCAGTCCTTCAATTTTCTTTGCTGTTTCGAAAAGACGCCTGTTAAAGTCTGATTCCTCGACAAACTGCCGCAGGGGAGCCGATTCCTCGTACGCCGTTGCCAGGCGGATCCCCAGCTTTGAGGGGATCAATCTCGACAGCCTGTCCAGCTCCTTTGTATTCAAGCCAAATGCCCTTCCAGTATCGCGAACGGCCGCTTTCGCCGCCAGTGTCCCGAATGTCGCGATTTGCGCAACATGGAGTTCGCCATACTTTCTGGCAACATATTTGATGACTTCATCACGGCGGTGATCTGGAAAATCAATATCGATATCAGGCATGGAAATCCGTTCAGGATTCAGAAACCGTTCAAATAATAAATCATGTTCAATCGGATCGACATCCGTAATATATAACACATAGGCCACGAGTGAGCCGGCGGCAGAGCCCCTGCCCGGGCCAGTCAGAATCCCCGCGTCCCTCGCGTACTTCATAAAATCCCAAACGATTAAAAAGTAATCGCTGAAATTCATTTTTTGGATGATTCCAAGCTCGAAGGCAAGACGATCACGATGCTCCTTGCCCGGATTTCGATACCTTTCTTCCAAGCCTTGATAACAAAGGCTTTCAAGCATATCCTCCGCCGACACTCCATGTTCAACTGGATACTTGGGAAGATATTGTTTATTCATTTCAAGGAGCACATTGCAATTTTTTGCGATTTTGATCGTATTTTCTAAAGCGTCCGGGTAATCCGCAAACAACTCGGCCATTTCTTTGCCCGTTTTCAAATAAAATTGGTCGCTTGGGAGCTTTTCACGCTGCTGATCGTGGAGTTTTTCACCATTCTTGATCGCCAGCAGGCATTCATGGGCAAAAGCATCCTCTTTGTCCAAATAATGAACCCGGTTTGTCGCGACCGCCTGAATGCCTGCCGAACCGGCAAGCTTGACCAGCTCCTCAATCGACCCGGGTCTTTCCGGAGCGCCGTGCTTTTGCAGGCTGATGAAAAAATGCTCTTTTTCAAAGATTGCTGTAAATGCCGCGGCGACTTCAAGCGCTTTTTCAGGTTCACCGTTTAATAAATATTGCTCTATTTCACCTTCTTCACCTGGCGTTAGGGCAAAAATTCCTTCTGCATAATGCTTGAGCCATTTTACGGGAATTCCTCCGGATGATTTCGTTTGCACAACACTTGTTATTTTAATTAAGTTTTTAAAACCGTGTTCGTTTTTAGCCAGTAAAACGAGAGGGTATGCGCTATCACCGCTTAATCCGCTGATCACATCGACTGTCAGCCCAAGGATCGGCTTGATTTCTTGTTTAAGGCATTCTTTATAAAAAGCAACGGCTCCATACATCACATTTCGATCTGTCAGGGCAAGCGCATGAAAGCCGCGTTCCTTTGCGCCGCGCACGAGCTGTTCGATTGTTGCTGTACTGTTAAGGAGACTATATGAACTGTATACATGAAGGTGGATAAATGACAAATGACTCACACCCTTATTCTTCTTCTCTTAACCATTATAGAACTTGCTATTTCAAAAAGAAAATATGTTTTCTTTTCTTCAGTTAAGCCGGCCTTATTTCCTGACAATCTTATAAACATATTTAGCGGGGATTGTCCATATGATGAATTATCGGAGCCTTTATCATCAAATAGAGGGATGGATAAAACTATGGAACATAAACAACCCTTTTTTGTCGGTTTGATTGAAAGCTATTTTATTGCCCTCGGTGTCTTGCTCGGGGGAGCCCTTATCGGCGGGTTGGCCGCTTTTTTAACCGGGAAGCCGCCGCTGACGGAGATTGCCAGACTTGGTGCCATGATCCGAATCTGGGCGATTATCGCGGCAATCGGCGGAACATTCGATACTGTCTACAGCTTTGAGCGAGGCATACTTGAAAGTGAAACAAAAGATCTTTTCAAACAATCGCTGCTGATTCTTTCGGCTTTCGGAGGCGCGAAAACAGGGGCTGTTCTAATTAATTGGCTGACCCAGGAGCATATTTCCCAATGAGAATTCCTCAGTATTACCGCCAGCCGGGCTGGCAGCGTTTTATTGCCGGAATGGCAATTGGCGGTTTTATCAGCTGGTTTATCTTTTTGTATATATTCGGAGTCTGGCAGGAGGAATACAGTAAAGATATTAAAAAACTGAGAGATGATATTGAAGAGCTGGAGGAAGATAAAAAAATTTGGCAGGAAGAATACAAGGAGTTAAACAAAAAAAATATCGAGCAGCTGACCGTGCAGGAAATAAAAGTGGAAATAAGCAATGGCGAAAAATATCGCCTAGATCCTTTGAGTGTGTTTGAGGCTGAAAAAAGCGTAAAAGAGGACATCAGAATGATGCTTGCAAAGGATTTGGAAACCGTTTATAAAAGCAGGGAACTATTAAAACGAGTCATCGAAAATAAACCCGTACCCATAAACGATAAAAGGTACAACATGAAGGTTGAGGAAGTATTCATCTACACAACTTTGTATATTAAGCTCCGTCTCACTCTTGAAGAATAATGGATGTGGCCCTGCTTCGTACAGGGCCTGCTGCTTATTGTAAACACGCCTCGTCAATTTCTTTTAACACAGACTCGGCCTCAGACCAGGAATAGATCGAAGCACCAGCGGCAAGCGGATGGCCGCCTCCTTGATAATTTCGGGCAATCCCGTTGATCACAGGCCCCTTGGAGCGGAGCCTGACGCGGATTTGATCTTCTTCCTCAATAAAAAACACCCATGCTTTGATTCCTTTTACATTTCCAAGCTCCCCGACTAACAGCGATGCTTCTGATGGAACGACATCAAACCGGGCCAGCAATTCCTTTGTCAGGAACATCGATGCCGCACCAGTTGGGCGCATTTCGAAATTTTGCAGCACATAGCCATTCAATTTGACGAGATTTGGCTTTTGCTCATACATTTGATCGTAAAGCTCTGTTCGGGAAAAATCATAATGGATCAGCTCACTGGCATACTTGAACGTCTTTTCTGTCGTGCTTGGAAACAGGAATCTGCCCGTATCCCCGACTATTCCGGCGTATATAAGCCTTGCTGCCTGGTTGGACATTTTTAAGCCTTGATCTTTTCCCGCCAAATAAAACTCGTAAATCATCTCACTTACTGAGCTGGCATCCGTGTCAACCCACATTAAATCCCCATACGCATCCTCGTTTGGGTGGTGGTCGATCTTAATCAGCTTATCGCCGAGTTTATAGCGGCTGTCACAAATTCTCTCTTCATTTGCCGTATCACAAACGATTACCAGTGCCCCTTTGAATACTTCGTCAGCTATGACGTCAAGCTCATTTAGAAAGCGGAGGGACGGATCTTCTTTTCCTACGGCATAAATTTTTTTATCGGGGAAGGATGTGCGCAAAATCCCGGCAAGACCGCCTTGTGACCCGTAGGCGTCAGGATCGGGGCGAACGTGGCGGTGAATAATAATCGTTTCATATTGGCGGATTGTATTTAAAATTTTTTCGATCATTATTTAACTCCTTTTGGTCAGCATCAATATTTTTGAAAAATGAACCAGTTTCACATGCAAATAATAGCTTTTCCAGTCCAAAATAGTTAAAATAAGAGAAGCTTGTCGAATTTGGAGGAGTAAAACATGCCAGTTCTGGTCATCTTAGTCGTCATATCTTTCTCATTTTACTTATTTTATAAAGTTAAATTTTTCAGGACCAATCGTCCTCTTGAAAAAGCATGGATTTCCTCAAAGTCGAGGATTGCCCTTGGCGCTTTCGTGGCCCTGTTTGGAATCAACCAGCTGTTTCTATACGGATCAACGGTTTCATATATTGTTGGTGCCGTCTTTATTGTCGTCGGCGGACTAAGCATCTGGGCCGGGTATAAAACTTATCAATTTTATCTGCCTAAAGCGATTGAAGAAGCCGAAGAGCTTGCAAAAAAAGCAAGTAACACCTGATTTTATCCATTCGAAATTGAACAGAGATTAAGGCCGGTTTCCCATCAGCGGGAAACGGCTTTTTTAAACTATAGGAAATATAAGCTTTTCTTATAGTTGGGCGTTTCGATGTCCAGCTCCGACGTACAGGACGTACTAGTGCCGACAATGCCACAGGACGTGGCGTTCTTGTCGGCCAGTGCCTAACCCCTCGAGTCGCTTCCGCTTTTCTTATTGCCGGTCAATGAGCTGGCACATCATCATCGCCTTGCCGACAAGCATTCCCTCGTTAAAGACTTCGACATCGACTTTCCCAAATTTCCTTCCGACTTCAAGAACTTTCGGGTAAATCTCGATAACGCTGTCTATTTGCACAGGCTTGATAAAGTATATGGTCATATTTTCAACAACCATGTCCCCTTTTTTATAGCCCCTTAGAAACCGGTTCGCTGCTTCGGACACAATCGTCGTAAAAACTCCATACGAGATCGTCCCGAGATGGTTCGTCATCTGCGGGGTAACCTCACAGCGGTAAACATCGTCGCCCTTCGTTTTTCCTTTTATTAACACAAGCTGGTTTGTGACAATATCATCAATCGTTTCACCGACCTGGGGCTGGCGCTGGACCATTTGCAGCGCTTTTAGCACATCCTGCCTGCTGATAATCCCCTCAAGCTTGTTTCCGTCATCGACAACCGGGAGCATTTCAATGCCTTCCCATACCATCATATGCGCCGACGATGCCACGCTTGTTTTTCCACTGACCGTCATCGGGCTTTTTGTCATAATTTTATCGATCGGGGTGTCGGGGCTGTGGCCGAGGATATCTTTGGAAGTCACGATCCCCTGCACCTTCATATTGTGGTCGACAACCGGGAAACGGCCGTGCTGCGTCGCCTGGTTATGCTTATGCCAATCAGAAACTTTTTCATCCGTTCTTAAAAATATCGTTTCCTGAAGCGGAGTTAAAATATCTTCCACAAGGACAATTTCCTTTTTAATTAACTGGTCATAAATGGCCCGGTTGATCATCGTCGCCACCGTAAATGTATCATAGCTGCTTGAAATGATCGGAAGCTGCAATTCATCGGCAAGCTTTTTGACATCTTCATCCGTATCAAAACCGCCTGTTATTAAAACGGCTGCGCCCGCTTTTAAAGCATGCTCGTGCGCTCTCGTCCGATTGCCGACAATCAGCAGGTTGCCTGCCCCTGTATAGCGCATCATCGCGTCAAGCTTCATCGCACCAATGACAAATTTATTAAGCGTCTTATGTAAGCCGGCTCTCCCCCCCAGAACCTGGCCATCAACAATATTGACCACTTCCGCATATGTGAGCTTTTCAATGTTTTCTTTTTTCTTGCGCTCAATGCGGATTGTCCCGACCCGTTCGATCGTGCTGACATAGCCTTTGTTCTCGGCATCCTTGATCGCCCTGTACGCTGTGCCTTCACTGACAGCGAGCGCCTTGGCGATCTGGCGGACAGAAATTTTTTCACCGACCGGAAGCTCATCGATATATTGCAGTATTTGTTCATGCTTTGTTGTCAAGACCTTCACCCTCTATAAAAATTTCCGCGGATTGTCCTAGAAAATTTTTCTTTTCTTTTATTATAAGGTCTTTACACCCATGAATACAATTCGATATGCAAGCTTCCGGTAAAAATGTCATCGAACAGTCTTAACTCCCGTAAGAGCGGATTTTCTTTTTCGCCCCTTTAGATCCGGAAAAATGCCGGTTTCCCTGCTGTTTTATTGGAGCATGCATAAGCGCGGTTAAATTGCCGGCAATCACAAAAAGCGCGAACACGAGCCAGCTTACTGCAAACCGCCCTTCCAGGCCCCCGGCAAACACAGAAAGGCGCGGAACTGCGATATAGAGAAGCAAGCCGCCCGCCAATAAACAAAACAAGTATCGGTTCTTTTTCACGTTTGTCCCTCCTCTTGTTTCATTTTTATGCTTACATAGATAAAAAAAGGACAGTTCAGACTCTGTGCTTTTTATTATTGCCTAAAGTTCGAGCGAGTCTCCTGCTTGTAATACCCTCCCTTCCTGGCCCTCAAGCATACTGATAAAACGCCCGGGGTCCTGCTTGATCGGCGGGAAGGTATTATAGTGAATCGGTACAACCAATTTCGGATTTAGCAGCTTTGCTGCATAGGCGGCATCCTCAGGTCCCATCGTAAAGTTATCACCGATCGGCAGGAAGGCAACGTCGGCCGGATGGCGTTCGCCAATTAATTTCATATCTGAGAATAAAGCGGTGTCTCCGGCATGGTAAATCGTTTTGCCTTCCGCCATAAACAAAATCCCGGCAGGCATGCCAAGATAGATGATTTCCTTGTTGTCCGTCTCCAGGCTTGACCCGTGGAAAGCCTGGGTCAATTTGACTTTGCCAAAATCAAACTCGTATGCGCCGCCAATATGCATCCCATGTGCTTCAATACCTTGCCAGCTTAAGTATGTAGCAATTTCAGCGTTTGCCACGACCAACGAATTGTTTTTCTTCGCCAATTCAACCGTATCGCCGAAATGGTCACCATGGCCGTGAGTTAACAAAATAACATCGGGCTTTACATCGTCCACCTTCAAATCAGTTAAGCCATTCCCGTTTATGAATGGGTCAATCAAGATCGTTTTATGATTGGTTTCAATTTTAACAACGGAATGTCCATGATAGGATACTTTCATTTTTCCTGGCCCCTTTCAAAAAAATTCATAATATTACTTTCAACAAAATCAAAACTGATTCCTGCCTCGTTTTTCTTTTTACCCATAAGCGCAGAAATCTAAAAGTTTACTTTCTGCATCTGTCTTGCTAACCTAAAACTATGAGAGACAGAAAGGGGTATGGCCATGAACAGGCGATTGCAGAAACTGGCAGAGTGGATGAAAGAAAACGAGGTTCACGCAAGTTTACTAACGTCCCCGGAAAATGTTTTTTATTTGAGCGGGTTTAACTGCGAACCTCACGAACGGGTGCTGGCACTCGCGGTTTTTCAGGACGAAGAACCATTCCTCGTTTGTCCCGCAATGGAAACGGAGGAGGCAAAGCGCTCTGGCTGGGAAGGCGAAATCATCGGCTACAGCGATATTGACCGCCCGTGGGAAATGGTTCAAAACGCGATTGGCGCGCGGAAACTGGCTGTTCGCAAAGCGGCGATTGAAAAGGAGCATATGAACGTAGAACGCTTTGAGATTTTGTCACAAATGTTTCCTAAAGCGAAATTCATTTCAGCTGAAGAAAAAATGAGAGTCCTGCGGATGATCAAGGATGAAAAAGAATTGGGCAAAATTCGCGAAGCATGCGAGCTGGCCGATTTCGCCATCGAAACAGGTGTGCAGGAAATTAAAGAAGGCAAAACCGAGCTTGAGATTCTTGCAGCCGTCGAATATGCCCTTAAGAAAAAAGGCGTGACAAAGATGTCATTCGCGACGACCGTGTTGACAGGTGCGAATGCAACGTCACCGCATGGAACTCCGGGAATGGCAAAAGTGAAAAAAGGAGATTTCGTCCTTTTTGACCTTGGAGTAGTCGTCGACGGCTATTGTTCCGATATCACGAGAACCGTCGCCTTTGGAGAGATCAGCGAAAAACAGCAGAAAATATATGAGACCGTGCTTCGCGCCCAGTTGGCAGCAGTTGCCGCCAGCAAACCGGGTGCGACCGCTTCACAGATTGATTTGGCAGCCCGATCGATGATTGCCGATGCTGGTTACGGACAGTTTTTCCCGCACCGGCTTGGCCATGGCCTCGGAATAAGCGTCCATGAATACCCATCCTTAACCGAAACGAATCCGCTTCTTCTTGAAGAAGGAATGGTCTTCACGATTGAACCGGGGATTTATGTTCCTGGTGTTGCCGGAGTCAGAATTGAGGATGACGCCGTGATCACTGCAGATGGAGCCGAAATCTTGACAAAGTTCCCGAAGGAGCTGCAGATCGTCAAATAAACAGGCGGCATTCGATTGATTGCTGCTGTAATAAAGAAAAACCCGGGCTTGTCCGGGTTTTTCTTTTTTTCATCGGCATATACTTTTTAAAGTTGCTCAAGCAGTGTTTTTGTATTTGAATATTCAAGGTTATGTGCTTCAGCCACAGCCTGATACGTTACATAGCCAGCGAGCGTATTGATCCCTTTCAGCAAGGCCCCATTATCAAGGCACGCTTGTTTGTACCCTTTATTTGCGATTTGGATCGCATACGGTACGGTCACATTCGTCAGCGCAATGGTCGAAGTGCGCGGCACCGCCCCCGGCATATTGGCGACAGCGTAGTGAACAACACCATGCTTTTCATAAGTAGGATTGTCATGAGTTGTAATTCTGTCAGTTGTTTCAAAAATCCCGCCCTGGTCAATCGCAATGTCAACAACCACTGCACCAGGCTTCATCGATTGGATCATTTCCTCTGAAACGAGCTTTGGCGCCTTTGCCCCTGGAATTAATACCGCACCGATCACGAGATCCGAATCTTTGACCGCTTCCGCAATATTGTAAGGGTTGGACATGAGGGTTGTGACATCTGTTCCGAAAATATCGTCCAATTGGCGCAGACGCTCCGGATTCAAATCGATCATCGTCACCTTTGCCCCGAGGCCAATCGCCATTTTCGCAGCATTTGTCCCGGCAACGCCCCCTCCGATAATCGTCACCTTGCCTCTTTGCACACCGGGAACGCCGGAAAGAAGAATCCCCATTCCGCCATTTACTTTTTCTAAAAATTGCGCGCCAATCTGCGGTGCCATTCTTCCGGCAACCTCGCTCATCGGCGTCAATAAAGGAAGCGCCCCATTTGGAAGCTGCACGGTTTCATAAGCGAGCCCGATTACTTTATTTTCGATCAGCGCTTTTGTCAGCTCCGGTTCAGGTGCCAAATGCAAATATGTAAATAAAATTAATCCTTCACGAAAATAACGGTACTCACTCGGCAGCGGTTCTTTCACCTTCATGACCATATCCATCGACCATGCTTCCTCGGCTGTATTCACAATCTTTGCTCCGGCAGCAACGTAATCCTCATCAGTGAAACCTGAGCCTGCACCGGCATTTTTTTCAATATATACTTCATGGCCAAAATTAATGAGATTAACTGTTCCTGCTGGTGTCATCGCCACGCGGTTTTCATTGTTTTTGAGTTCTGCTGGCACTCCGATTCGCATTATTCAAACCTCCCATAATATCTTCAGACCGAAAAGATTATCTAAGCAGTTACTAATATAACACCTTTTTATAAGAAAGAGGAAGAAAAATTTCCCTCTAATGATCAGACTTTTTGGAAATTCCGCATCTTGAACTGACCCCGGCGAACAGGTCGGAACCCGCTTGTTCAGCAAAAAAACCGCTTGTCCCCAATATTGTTCGTTTTTTTGCTACAGATATTCACAGCGAAAATATTGTATAATTAAGGCAAAGGAGGAGAGGACAATGAAACTGGCGTATAAAAATATTTTAGTAGCCGTTGACGGTTCCAAAGAAGCGGAATGGGCTTTTAAAAAATCGATTGAGATTGCCAAAAGAAACAATGCTTCCCTCATTTTAGCTCATATCATTGATACAAGAACCTTCGCCACTGTAGAAGCGTATGATCGGGCAATCGCGGAAAGGGCACAGCTTTTTGCCGAAGAGCTTTTGAAAAATTACCAGCAGCGGGCTTTGGATGCCGGAGTCACAGATGTAAAATACGAAATAGATTATGGTTCACCGAAGGTTAAAATTCCGAAAGATGTTGCCAAAAAGCATCAGGCCGACTTAATTATTTGCGGTGCAACCGGGTTAAATGCGGTTGAACGCTTCCTGATCGGCAGTGTTTCAGAGCATATTACCCGCTATGCAGCTTGTGATGTCCTTGTTGTTCGAACCGAAAAAGGTCTGGATTAAATACTAGTGTAATATTATCATTTTTACCTTAATGTCAGCAGATAAAACCAAAAGCACGCAGCCACTAGCGGCACGCGTGCTCTTTTATTTCCAAAATCAGCTTTGCTTTTTCAATCGCTTTTTGCACCTGTTCAAATCCTGTCCCGCCGGCGCTGTTGCGACGCTTGACGGCCGTGTATGGATCAAGGGCGCTATAAATATCTTCTTCAAATAGTTGGTTTGCTTCTTTGAACGTTTCGAGCGGCAAATCGGCAAGGAAGCAGCCTTTTTCAACACAGGCAAGAACCAATTTTCCAACCACCTCATGTGCCTCCCGGAATGGCAGACCTTTATCCGCCAAATAATCGGCAAGCTCGGTTGCATTGGAAAAATCATTTTTTACGGATTTTTCCATCACTTCGGTATTGACCTTCAGCGTCTTCATCATGCCGGCAAATATCTTTAATGAACCGGTAACCGTCGTCACCGTGTCAAACATTCCTTCTTTGTCTTCCTGCATATCCTTATTATAAGCGAGCGGCAGCCCTTTTAAGACCGTCAACAGCCCGATTAGGTTTCCATATACCCGGCCAGTTTTCCCGCGTACCAACTCTGCCATGTCAGGATTTTTCTTTTGCGGCATAATACTGCTTCCTGTGGCAAATGCGTCGTCCAATTCGATAAACTTGAATTCCTGGCTCGCCCAAAAAATAATTTCTTCGCTTAATCGGGACAAATGCATCATTAAAATGGAGCTTGTTGATAAAAATTCAACGATAAAATCGCGGTCGCTGACGGCATCAAGGCTGTTTTCATAAATTGCGTCGAAACCGAGCAGCTCGGCACTGTAATAGCGGTCGATCGGAAAAGTCGTGCCTGCCAGTGCACCGGCTCCGAGCGGCGATATATTAATCCTTTTTAAGCTTTCCTCATAGCGCTGTTTATCCCGTTCAAGCATCCAAAAATACGCCATTAAATGGTGCCCGAAAGAAATCGGCTGGGCCCTTTGCAGGTGTGTGTAGCCCGGCATAATTGTTTCAACATGCGCCTCGGCTTTTTCGACGAGCTCCTTCTGCATTTCGATAATTAATTCAATGACCACTTCCGTTTGCGTGCGCAAAAATAAGTGCATATCGGTGGCAACCTGGTCATTGCGGCTTCTGGCCGTATGAAGTTTGCCTCCGACGGCGCCAATTTCCTCCGTGAGCAGGCTTTCGAGATTTAAATGAATATCCTCCAATTTCACTGAGAAAGGAAGCTCGTTTTTGCCGGCCTTTTCCTTTAAGTTTAGCAGCCCCTTTTTAATGAGCCCGCCTTCCTGTTCGGTTAAAATTCCGCATTTCGAAAGCATCTCTGCATGCGCAATGCTTCCGTCTATATCTTCGTTTACGAGCTGATGGTCGAAAGAGATCGATGCGCCAAACTCATCGACCCACTCCTCGGCACTTTTTGTAAATCTTCCGCCCCACAGTTTTTTCACACAGTCACCTTCTTGTTTTGCACAATGCTTTGTACTTTTGTTGGCAAGCCCCATAGCTTGATAAACCCTACGGCCGCTGTATGGTCAAACTCGTCCTCCGCCGTATAGGTAGCCAGCTTCTCATCGTAGAGCGAATAAGGAGATTTTCTGCCTTCAACAATCGCATGTCCTTTGAAAAGCTTGACACGGACAGTCCCGGTAACATGCTCCTGGGTTTCTTTCAAAAACGCTTCAAGGGCACCTTTTAAAGGAGAGAACCAGAGACCCTCATACACGAGCTCAGTCATTTTTTTCTCAATCACCGGTTTGAAATGGGCAACTTCCTTCACAAGTGTCAAGTCTTCCAGCTCTTTATGCGCTTTAATTAATGTAATCGCAGCGGGACATTCATACACTTCCCTCGATTTGATGCCGACCAGACGATTTTCAACATGATCGATTCTGCCGACCCCGTGCTTTCCGGCCAGCTTATTTAATTGTAAAATAAGTTCGGATAATGAGTAGTGCTTTCCGTTCAGTGATACAGGAACTCCCTTATCAAAGCCGATTTCCACTACGTCAGCTGTATCGGGCGCATCTTCAAGACTTGCTGTCAGCTCGTAAGCCTCCTCCGGCGGAGCCGCCCACGGATCTTCCAAAATGCCGCATTCATTGCTTCTGCCCCAGAGGTTCTGGTCGATCGAGAATGGGCTGTCCAAGTCGATCGGAATCGGAATTCCTTTTTCTTTTGCATATTCAATTTCTTCTTCCCTCGACCAGCTCCACTCGCGGACTGGAGCCAATACTTTCAACTCCGGGTTCAACGCCTGAATCGCAACTTCAAACCTGACCTGGTCATTTCCTTTTCCTGTGCAGCCATGGGCAACTGCGACCGCACCTTCCTGCTCGGCAATTTCCACGAGCTTCGCGGCAATCAAAGGACGCGATAAAGCTGAGACGAGCGGATATTTTCCTTCATATAAGGCATGAGCCTGCAAGGCGATCAGAGCATATTCCTTTGCAAATTCTTCTTTTGCATCAATCACGTATGACTGAACCGCACCAACCTGAAGCGCTTTTTGCTGGATAAATTCCAAATCCTTGCCTTCACCGACATCAAGGCAGCAGGCAACTACCGAATATCCCTGGTCCCCCAGCCACTTTATTGCGACAGATGTATCCAGGCCACCTGAATATGCAAGTACTACTTTTTGATTTGTCATAGAAGTTCCTCCTCTAAATCAACGAATAAATATTCATTTAAATATATTTTTATTCAATCATCTGTTTTTCACTTTACCAAGTTTTCGGTTACTTTTCAATACTTATTCATCAATTTGTATAAAAATGATTTTAATTGATATGGAAGACAGCAGGGGATTGTTGTAGAATGATAGCAATAACACTTCATGGAGGCTTTAAAATGGATGATTTCTTTTCATTTAATCAAAGGCTGGGCATCCCCATACCCGATGCTCATAAAAGCTGGAACACGTACAGTGAAGAAGAGCAACAATCAATTTTGCTGATATGGGAAAAAGTCAGGGGAAAAATCCCTGATCGAATCTCCGATTTGGAGGGCATCATCAATATAAAACAAGCAGCACTTTCCGATGAAAGCGACTTTAAGCGCTCCTGCCAGCTCAACAATGAGATTGCCGACCTCGCGTCGATCATTAATGATTTATGGCTCTGGTACCGCACCAACCAGGATATCTCAGGCAAGGTTCATCAATAAGAAAAGCGCAAGCGCCTTGGTCAGACCCGACAAGCGCTGGAGGGCCTGACAGTGAAGTCGCTTTTTGACTTCATTGGCAGGACCGAAGCGACTCGAGGGGCTAGGCGCTGGAGCTGGACATCGAAACGCCCAACTATATTTAGAAACGTTTATACTTTCCTATAGCTCTAAAAAGACCTCTTCACTCTGAAGAGGCCTTTTATCCATTCAAGCTATTTTAAATCCTTCCTAAGCTCTCTGACGACGTGCCCGAGTTCAGGCAAAATCAGCTTGTTCATCGCGAGCTTTACGGCGCCCGGGGATCCGGGCGTTGAAAAAACCGCCGTATCCCCGATCACTCCGGCAATCGCTCTTGAAAGAATCGCGGCTGATCCGATATCCTCCTGGTAGCTGAGCATTCGAAACAGCTCGCCAAATCCCGTTATTTCTTTATCAAACAGCGCGCGAACCGTTTCAATCGTGACGTCCCGCTTCGCGATGCCAGTACCGCCATTTGTAATGACGACATCAACGGCGGTATTCCCGGCGCCTTTTAAAACTTCCGCACGAATCGGCTCCGCTTCATCTTTTACAATGGCGTAATCCACTATTGAATGACCGGACTCCTCAAGCAAATCGATGATTAACCGGCCGCTTTTATCCGTTTGTTCATCTCTTGTATCGCTGACGGTTATCACCATGCAGCGAACCTGCTTCGGCGCTTCCTTCTTATGTTCAGCTGTGCTCATCGGCCCGCTCCTTTTCCAAAAAATAACGCATTTGATAATACTGGTGGGCGAACTCTGTCACCTTTCTCGTCAGCTGATAGTTTACTCCGGCCCCAATCGCCATGCTGATCAGCGGCATTCCCTGAACAGAACGCTTTTTTAGCAACAAAATCGCAATTCCTTTAAAGACCTGCTTTAGCGGATGCTCAAGCCACGTCAAATCAGTCAAATCTTCTTTTCCGTCATAAAAGTAAAACCCTTCGCTGCCTTCAAGCTCGTTCATTAATTCGGTCCAGGCCTGTCCCTGCATGCGCGGCGGCAATGTTGCACCGTGGAAAACTTTTAATGAAGTCATCATTTCAAAAGGAGTGTTCACTTCAAAACCGTAAGTCATCGCAATCAGCTGGACAACCCTGAGATTTATCACAGCCATTGCGGGAATGTCCGATCCAAGCAGCAATGCACCGCCTGTGCCGGATAAGCCACCCTGCGCAAACGAGTACAAGCGGTGCCTTGAAATTTGTTGATGGGCTATGTATTTAAGCTGGTCGATATCAAGCGAGCGGAGATCCTTCACTGCCTCAATGTCCGGATTAAACACCCTTCCGGCAGTAAGAATCCGTTCTTTTGCATCATGCTGGATTTGCGCACTTTGAATAACAGCATGAAGGTGGAAAAGCCAGTTATCAAGTGCAGAAAATATTTGCTTCTGGATCTGTTCCGGAAGCAGCGAAAATGATCGCTCCAAATATTTTTCATACGTCAATTCGAAATCATTCGGCTCATAACTGGCCAATCTGGTTTCCCAATCCCTTATTCCGTCAAGCGCCTTTTTTTCCCGATCTGATAAAGCCAACCGTATTACCTCCAGTCTTGCCGGCTATTTTTTAATCATTATAGCATAGAAAAACATCCCGTTTCCTTTTTGACGCGTACTGGGGTTTTTCAAACAAAAAAAGCAGCTTTATCCCGTGGCCGAGAATAAAGCTGCTTTTTATTATCCGCGAATTTCCCCTTTTTCGACAACGTCCCTGGCAATCATTACTTCTTCATTGGTCGGGATGACCATAACTTTAACAGGTGAGTGCGGGTAGTTAATAAACGCTTCTTCACCGCGGACTTTGTTTAAAGCCGGGTCCCAATAAACACCCATAAATTCCAGGCCTCTTAACACTCTTTCACGAATGGTATCGCTGTTTTCACCAATTCCAGCCGTGAAAATAATCGCGTCTACTCCGTACATGCGGGCTGCGTAAGATCCGATATATTTGTGGATTCGGTTTCCAAACACTTCAAGAGCAAGTTCAGCCCGTTCATTGCCTTCACCCGCCTGCGCTTCAATATCGCGAAGATCGCTCGAAAAACCGGATACGGCGAGCAGTCCGCTCTTCTTATTTAAAACATCAAGAACTTCTTCGGCGGTCATTCCTGTTTTCTCCATAATGAACGGAATCAGTGCCGGATCAATGTTGCCAGAACGGGTTCCCATTGTCACACCAGCCAATGGCGTAAATCCCATTGAAGTATCAATTGATTTTCCGCCCTCAATTGCCGCGATGCTGGCACCGTTCCCCAAGTGGCAGGAAATGAGGCGCAATTGTTCGATCGGACGACCAAGCATTTCAGCAGCCCTCTGCGATACATATTTATGCGAAGTGCCATGGAAGCCGTATTTACGAATTCCGTATTTTTCATAATATTCATAAGGAAGACTGTAAAGGAAAGAGCTCTCCGGCATTGTTTGATGGAAAGCCGTATCAAACACCGCCACGGCAGGCACGTTTGGAAGAACGCGCTGGAATGCCCGGATTCCCGTTACATTCGCCGGGTTATGAAGCGGGGCAAGGTCTGACAATGCTTCAATTTGCCGGATCACTTCCCCGGTAAGCAAAACAGAGTCATTGAAGGCTTCACCACCGTGCACAACGCGGTGCCCGACACCATCAATTTCTGATAATGAAGAAATGACCCCGAGGTTGGTCAGCTTATCAAGCAGCAATTTTACAGCTACTTCATGGTTTGGTATATCGGTAACTTCCTGAATTTTTTCTCCGTTTACCGTTATATTAAAAATTCCATCATTCAGGCCGATCCGTTCAATCAGACCCTTTGTAATCACTTCTTCACCAGGCATTTCAAACAATTGAAATTTTAGAGAAGAACTGCCTGCGTTTATTGCAATAACCTTTGACATGATTGCTACCGCTCCTTTTGTATAACACGATCATCAATAATATTCTTTGCTGGTACAACGTTATTTTGTACAACCGACACCGAATATATCTCTCAATTCCCCATTTAAGCACTGTCTATGACACTTTTCAAGACGCACGTGTGATTGTTACCGTTTTCAACACAAATTAAATATATTCTGATATTTTATCGAAAAAAACCGCTGCAATTTCTGCATGCGGTTTTACTTTTCCTCTTATTTGTTTTCGGCAAACCAGCGATTTATTTTTTGGAGGATGCGGTCTACTGCAGCTCCGTTTGATAAATCAGGCAAGTTAACAAGCAAAGCTTCTTTGGGAGGTTTGATATTTTCGCCTTTCTTTTGCAGGATTAAAATACTTTTTGCACCCGCCTCGTTTTTAAAAAGGTTTAAAGGAAGCTGGATAAAGTTTTGTATAATCAAATTCTCTTTTACAAAAGCATGCAAATTTCCGGCTTGTTCACTTTCAAACAGGCCATTCGGGATGATCAAAAACAGATAGCCGCCCGGTTTTAAATAACGGGTGCTCTGTTCGATAAACAAATGGTGGGCATATGTATGCCCGGATTCAGCCCGAATCTCAAACTCGGCGGCCCGGACATCATTTGGATAAAAGCCGACAGGCAAATCGCAAACGACAGCGTCAACAGGATCAACAAAGAGCGGCTCCAGGCTATCCTGATTAAATAACTGAATTGGATGTGATTGCAAATTGGCATTGACATAAGCCAGCTTTACCAGCAAATCGTCGATGTCGACCCCGACGGCCTCAACCTTTTTATTATCCTGGTAATTGATGACCGTCGTTAATAGATTGCCCGTGCCGACTGCAGGATCGAGCAGCCGAAAAGCATTCTTCTCTACAAACTTATTGACCAGATAGCCAACAAGCATCCCAACTGTATCGGGAGTCATCTGGTGGTTTGGCTGGACATACTCTTTCATTCCTTTTAAAATCGCGAGCTGAAACGCTTTACGGTATTCTTCGTTTGAAAAACTTTTTGCCGCAACCGAATTATAGTTTTTCTCAAGCCTTTTAGCGGTTACCTCACTCAACTCTTCCTGAATAATCGTCTTTTGAAAGATATTTTCCCCTGTTTCAGCCAGGGCTTCCAAATATGTACACTGCAGCTCTTCCTGCAGGATCGCAGCTGTTCCATCAAACACTGCAAATAATTCTTCTACTGGAGAAACCTCCACTTCACATACCTCCCGAGGTCTTTCTTCCACTATTGTAACGATCAAAGTGTTGATTCACAAGCAGGCAGGCCTGTTTGAAAATAAAACACCCCCGCTATCCATCAGCGGGGGCCACTCTTCATTATTTTGCTTGTTTCGCGGCTTCAACAGCTGCTTCGTAGTTTGGATGATTGGTTGCTTCGCTGACATACTCTGCGTATGTTACGGTATCGTTTGAATCAACGACGAATACCGCGCGGGCAAGCAAGCGAAGTTCTTTAATCGCAACTCCATATGCTTCGCCAAATGAAAGGTCGCGGTGGTCGGAAAGCGTTTGGACATTCTCAATTCCATTTGCTCCGCACCAGCGTTTTTGCGCGAACGGAAGATCGACACTCACCGTTAAAACCTTAACATTATCAAGTTTTGCTGCCTCTTCGTTAAAACGTCTTGTTTGCGCGTCACATACCCCTGTATCGATTGACGGCACAACGCTGATCAGCCGGACAGTACCTTTTGAATCATCAAGAGTCACCTCTGATAAATCATTGGCCAGCACGACAAAATTTGGTGCTTTGTCACCGACTTTCACTTCATTTCCCAATAAAGTAACCGGATTTCCCTTAAAAGTTATTGATGCCACTTAAACCATCCTCCTCAACATTTAATCTTGCAAAACGCCTCGTCTTGAAGTTATAAGCCGCTCCTCGCCGGCAATGAATTCCGGCATGCAAGCACGCTTATTTTCTCATTATGTACAGTGTAAATGATAGCTTTTAAGAGCATTTTTTGCAAAGAATTAAGCTTTCTTTTTAGAAAAAACAAGTAGACATATTTCTCTTATCATAAGAAAAAAGCTAACCCCAATTGTAAGAGTTAACTTCCGCCTTGCTGACAATCTTGATTCTGGTTTTGATTATTATTGTTGTTGTTCGATTGGTTTTGATTATTATTGTTGTTGTTCGATTGGTTTTGATTATTGTTGTTGTTCGATTGGTTTTGATTATTGTTACCCTGTTGCCCCCTGCGTGATTCATTTTTATTCGCAAACATTTGCTGGATTTTATCGACAGCCTGTGGAGCGAGCTCCAATATTTTTTCATAGATATGAGTGCTTTCATCCAGATGCAGCATTTTTACTCCACTGGAGCTGACGATTAAAAAAGCAATAGGTGTAATCGAAACACCGCCCCCGCTTCCGCCGCCGAACGGATGCTTGGATTGTCCCTGGCTCTGGCTGCTCTGACCTTGCCCCTGGTCTTGAGAGGAACTTGAGCCATCCAGCTTAAATTCACTGCCGCCTGCGGCGAAGCCAAAACCAACCTTTGAAACCGTTAAAATGACGCTCCCGTCCGGGGTTTCTACGGGATCCCCAATAATCGTATTGACATCAATCATTTCTTTTAAACTTTCCATGGCAGTTGTCATTAACCCTTGAATCGGATGCTCGGACACTTCTGCTTCCTCCCCATCTAAATGGATTTAGCCTTATTTTCAGAAAGAGCGGAAAAAGGTTTTTTCCTAAACCTGAGGCCTGCGCCCTTCCCAAATTTAATCATTTTCATTCCGGCAACCATAGCATGCCCGATTCTAAATTGAAGCATACATTTAAAGGATGTTTCAAAAACGACCTGCTGAAACGCGGGCGTTATCGACAACACCGGCATCATTTTAAGCTTCATATAATTGCTGAGTATCCCGATAATACTGCCTTTAAGCGCCCAGAACTCGCCCGTCAGTACCGCGGTCGATGCAGCATCACCAAGCCCGGCAACCGAATGCCATTCCAATTGTTTAATAGCGATTTGCTTCAAAAAATTTTTAAGAATACGATGTAAACTTCCAAAATGGTCAACCAGCTTTTTGACGTCCGTTAAACCAGTTTCCAAACGACCCGCAGAATCCTTGCCGTATTCTTGTTTCGGTGTTGTTTCATCATGCTCAATTTCATCGCTTAAAACAGCTGATCCGGAATCTTTATTGGCCGGGACATCAACTTTATATTTTATCAGGCCAAACCATGCTTTAAACTCGCACTGTAAATGGTTGTTACCGTTGTAATGATTGAAGTGTATAAAAACGGTTAATTTGCTCATGACAATGATGACCATAAGGATAATGACAGCAATCAGGATGATCAATCCAATCAGGACCCAATTCACGATGAAATCACAACCTTTCAGCCTATTATTATCGGCTGAAATTAAAAAAATAAACCTGCCATTCGTTATGGCAGGTTTACGTTTCTATCTTTCGTGAATTACCGTTGTGTCTGCAAAAAGATCGTGCAGCCCCTGTTTTTTCGGTAAAAAGGCGACAATCACATAGCCGACTACGATGGTTGATGAAATGAAGCGGCCAATCCATTCTCTAAACAGAACGGTTCCCCATGATAAACTGCTTCCATCCAAATCAACGACCTTTAGCCCAAACACCATCTTCCCGAGCGTTTGCCCGAAGAACTTCGTCATCAGCACAAAATAGGCATAGAAAGTAATCGCTGTTGCAATGGTGATTGGCGCGAAAATTCCCGCGTCGTGAAGGGGAATATCAAGCACCCTGAAAATCGGATTCATGATTAAGCGATCAATGCTTCCAACGACGATTAAATCTAAAAGATATGCCCAAAAGCGCATCCAGAAACCGGCAAAAGGCAGTTGAGGCGCCGGAGGAGCGCTGACCTCATAGCCCGGATCAGAAACTCGATCAGCATTTTCAGCTGGAAAAGTTTCGCCAGCCGCCAAGTTTTCCCGGGTTACGGATTCCTGTTGACCGGGATTTTTTTCTGAAGAATCGTTAACACTCATTGGTTTCCCTCCTTATTCAGCATATAAGTACATTAGACGCGGAGCATATGGCTGGGATAACAGCTTCATAATTCCCGCCATTTCCAGCTCTTCTCCCATAATTTTGTGCGCCCCCATACTGAATAACGAGCCAAAGCCGAGATTTTCGGTGTATTGGACAACCATCGCATCGCCTAAGTCATGATCTTTTTTCAATGCTTTAATGACATCCTCTAAATAACCGAAATCATCAATCAAGTTCAATTCCTTCGCCTGGCGTCCGTCATAAATGCGTCCGTCGGCAATTTGCCTTACCTGCTCCTCGGACAGTCCGCGGCCTTCAGCGATAACGTCCACAAAACCTTTATAAGAATTATCAATCATCGCCTGGAGGATCGCGCGTTCTTCTTCCGTCATCTCTCTCGTTGGGCTCATAATATCTTTAAATGGGCCGCTTTTGATTGTTTCAAAATCGACGCCATATTTTTCAGCCAGTCCGCTATAGTTTATGCCTTGCATAATAACCCCTAAAGAACCGGTCATTGTCTCCGGACTTGCATAAATTTTATCTGCAGGAGCTGAGATGTAGTAACCTCCTGAAGCCGCCATCGTTCCCATTGATACATATACCGGTTTTTTCGTTTCTTTCTGAATCTCGACAAGCTTATCATGGATTTCGGCACTTTCGACCACTCCGCCGCCGGGCGAGTTGACACGAATAATCATGGCGCTTACGGTATCATCATCCTTTACTTGCTCCAGTTTTTCCATAAAGGCACGGTGGTTATATCCAGGGGTTGCAAGCAGTGAAGATGCCTCGCCTGTATCCTGAATCACTCCATCCACGTTGAGGACAGCAATTTTATTAAACTCGTCGCCTTCCTCAACAACCTCTTCCAGGAATAAATCATCGGAAGTTTCAAATACCTCCGCAAATGTTGTTTCCCAATCATTCAATGCAAAAGCTGTTGCAAAATTAACAATCACTGAAACAAAAAATAATCCGGCAGCAATTCCAAGTGCTGCCCAGCGTTTACCGTTCATGCTGTCTCCCCCTTTTTGTGACTCCATTTTAATACGGACTTACTTTCAAAATGTTTCAAAAACATGGTAAACTAATGTCAACATCTAATATTTTAGCAAAATAGCAACATCTTTGGTTTAAAAATATGAACGTATTGCAAATTCATTTTTTTCAGAAAATGAATCACCTAAAAATCCTACTTTATGCTTGGAGGAATGAAAAATGCCTAATCGCCGCAACTTATATTTTTACCATAAGCGGGATATTGAAACTCTGGAAAAAGTAGCACCCCTGTACGAGCTCGCCAAAGAATACGGGTTTAATGTTGTTAAAGATTTCAACACCGCGAATATTATCGTCAGCATCGGCGGTGATGGTACATTTCTGCAGGCGGTCAGAAAAACAGGCTTTAAAGAGGATAGCTTGTATGCAGGCATTTCGACAACGGGCAGCTTAAGCCTCTACTGCGACTTTAATATTGATGACACCGCGAAAATGATTGAAGCAATGACCAATGAACAGATCGAGGTTCGCCGCTATCCGACCATTGATGTCACAGTCGATGACGAATCGACCTTCAGCTGCCTGAATGAGTTCAGCATCCGCTCGGCGATCATTAAAACCTTTGTTCTTGATGTCTTCATCGACCAGATCCATTTTGAAACCTTCCGCGGTGACGGCATGATTGTCGCAACGCCAACCGGAAGTACAGCCTATACAAAATCGGTTAATGGCTCAATTGTCGATCCGATGCTGCCGTGCTTCCAGGTAAGCGAGCTTGCATCATTAAACAACAACCGCTACCGGACGCTCGGATCTTCTTTTATATTGAGCGGAGACAGACAGCTTACCCTGAAAGTGGCCCAGGTCGGCAATGACTACCCGACAATGGGGATGGACAATGAAGCATTGAGCATCCAGCATGTCGAAAAAATTGATATTAAGTTAAGCGGCAAAGTCATCAAAACCGTTAAATTGAAGGACAATTCCTTCTGGGAAAAAGTGAAACGGACTTTTCTATAGAAAGCTGGACTAAATAATGTAACGAAAGAGAGCCCCGAAACGGACTCTCTTTCTCACATTTCAAGGCCTTTGCTTTTTTTCCATTTCAACTCAAGCGCTGTGACCGCTTTTGTGCGCGCGATTGAATAAATCGTTAACGCTGCCCAAATAAATGTAAAGGCGAGCAGGTGGCTTCTTGTAAAGTGTTCACCGTATACAAAGACGCCGAGAAGGAGTGTCAAGGTTGGCGCGATATATTGCAGGAATCCAAGCATTGATAACGGAATTCGCTGGGCTCCTTTTGCAAAAAACAACAACGGCAAGGCAGTAGCAACACCTGCACCAATCAGCAGCAGGTCCGTTGAGACGGAAACAGCGGCAAAAGCGTTGTTACCATTAAAGAAAAGTACGCCGATATAAATCGCGGCGATCGGAGTGACCATCAAAGTTTCAAGCGCCAGGCCAATTTCCGAATCGACTTTAATCAGCTTTTTCGCCAGTCCGTATAATCCAAATGAAACGGCAAGCGTCAAAGCAATCCACGGGAAGCTTCCATACGAAACCGTCAAAACGAGTACGCCAATCGCTGCAAACAGCACGGATAAATATTGCGCCGGAGAAAGCTTTTCTTTCAAAACGAGCATGCCGAGCAAAACGCTGACAAGCGGATTAATGTAGTAGCCAAGGCTGGCCTGGATCATTTGATCGGTATTAACGGCCCAAATATAAATAAGCCAGTTGATGCTGATTAACAACGAGGCACAAGCAAGCGCTGCCGCTTTTCGAATGTTCTTCAACTCTGTCAGCTGCTGCAAGAAGGCTTTCTGCTTTCTTAAGACAAACAGGACTGCAAGCATAAAAATAAACGACCAGACAATCCGGCTAGCCAGAATTTCATAGGCGCTCACATGGTGCAAAAACTTCCAATAGATCGGAAGCAATCCCCATAAAATATAAGAGAAGCCCGCGTAAATGACTCCTAATCGTTGTTCATCATGATTCATTTCTTTCGTTCCTCTATTCTTTCTAGTTTCGAAATATTTTTTATTATACAGGAAAACAGCTGAAAGTGGGCTAAAATTGCTTGGATAAAAATGAGAAAAGCCGGAGATTATGCCTCCGGCTTTTCCACGTTATAAACGATTTTCCCATCAATAACCGTCATCATGACCTTTATGCCGGCAATCTGATGCGGATCAATTTGAAATATATTTTCGGAAAGAACAGTGAAATCGGCGGTGTACCCTTCCTTAATAAGACCGCGGTCATGCTCATGGCAAATCGCATAAGCACTTCCTTTCGTGAACAAACTGACAGCTTCATAAACCGATAACGCTTCTTCCGTCTTATATTCGATCTTTGCGGGATCATCGACGTTCGTCCTCGTTACGGCGGCATGGATGCCAAGCAGCGGATCAGCCGGTTCAATCGGCGCATCCGACCCTCCCGCGCAAGGAATGCCTGCGTCGAGCAGAGTTTTCCATGCATAGCAATATTGCATGTGTTCCTCACCAATTCGCTCGACTACCCAGGGAAAATCGGATGCTGTAAACCTTGGCTGGATATCGAGAATTAACGGGAGCTTTTTAGCGCGCCCGATTAAATCGTTCCGTAAAATCTGGGCATGGATCAGCCGGTCCCTTCCCCGGCTTTGCAAAGGGCTTTTCTCCAGTGCATTTAAAGCATACTCGAAGGCCAAATCGCCGATCGTATGAATCGCGACAGGCATCTCGTGTTCCCTGGCATTTTTGACAATATCGAGGAGCTGTTGTTCCGTAAAAATGGCGACGCCGCTCGTTTCGGGGTCATCGGCATACGGGTGGCTGAGCAAAGCTGTTCTTCCACCCAGCGCTCCGTCCGCAAATATTTTAATTGCGCCAAACTCAATCCATTGATTTCCGCCGAGAAAAGCGCCACCCGCTTTATAGAGATCGGCGGCGACTTCATGGTGGACGAGAAGATGGGCACGGAACCTCAGTCCTTCATCTTCAATGACATGTTTAAATGTTTCATATGTCTTTTGAAAACCGCCATAATAATTTAAATCCTCCGTATGGGCCCCGGTCAGGCCAAGACGCCAGGCGTTTTTGATCGCTGCCCGCAACGCTGTTTGCAAATATTCCTCATCAACATCTGGCAGAGCAGATAAAATTAGATCCTGGGCCTGGTCCTTCAGAAGTCCGGTCAATGTCCCCGAATCATTCTTCTCAATTACCCCGCCGGGAGGACAGATTGTTGCCTCGGTTATGTTCGCCTCCTTTAAAGCCAACGAATTAGCGACTAAAGCATGGCGGCAGACACGCTTGAGTAAAACGGGATGATTCGGAACAAGAGCATCCAGCTCCTCTCTGGAAATAACCTCAGGATTTTCCCACAGATTTTCATTCCAGCCTTCCCCGATGATCCATTTGCCCGCTGCGGTTCGATCCGCATAATCCTTGACAGCTTTAAATACAGCTTGCTTCGAGGTTTGCCTGGAAAGATCAAGTCTGATCAGCGTCTCGCCATGGCCGATCAGATGCATATGGCTGTCAACAAAGCCTGGCAACATGGTTTTTCCATGTAAATGATTGATCTCAGAAATGTCGTATTGATATTTTTCCAGCAGGCCCGCCACGGTTCCCGTTGCGATAATCGTGCCATTTTCCGTATAAACCGCTTCAACCTGCTCGCCTTCCGTCTCCATCGTATAAATCAGTCCACCATGCCAAAGCGTTCCCATCATTCATTTCCCCTTGCTGTTCCATTTGAAAATGCAGACGGAATACGCCTGCATTTTTTGAATAAAAAAGTATACCAAATATCACGAAAAAATAATCATGCAAATTGAAGATGCCGGTCACTGGCATGGACCTTCAATCTGGAATAGGACTTACCTCATTTTGTCATTATCTTGATGAAGGACGTTTCCCCGGCTAACTTACACAATTTGTCCTTCATCACCTGGATGAAGGACTCTTCCCCAGCTCACTTACCTCTTTTTGTCCTTCATCACCTGGATGAAGGACGTTTCCCCAGCTC
>NZ_PGUZ01000023.1 GCF_002860165.1 Bacillus sp. V3-13
ACTTCACTGTCAGGCCCTCCAGCGCTTGTCGGGGCTGACCAAGGCGCTTGCGCTTTTCTTATGATCGGAACCCGGGATTTATGATTTCCGATGGAAAAATATTTTCCGCCTTTGCCCTCCTATTTGTTGTACTGTCTGTAAAATGTTTGCATGGTTTTTAAAAAAAAGAACGGAAAAACTAAGTTCACAACATGATGAACGGAGGCAATGGTATGGATGCAGTCACGAAAGACCTCATTTCCGAACTCCGTAAAACAAGACAGGAATTACAAAACAAGCTCGATAGCAGCCAAAGTTCAGTATCTTATTATATCCAGGCGGAATTGAATGATGTAGATGCAGCATTAAAAAAGCTGGAAACGGGAAAATATGGACATTGTGAAATTTCAGGGGAGTTGCTTCCGGCCAGCCTTTTAGCGATGATTCCAACGCTTAAATCGATCGATGATATCAGCAGGCTTGATCAATATTACCGTAAATCGCTCCATTAATGAATAACTGTCGTTTTCAAGAAAATTATGCTAAAATGCAAAGGTGATGTTTAAAGCCCGCTGCCTTTAGGTCCAGCGGCCGATAACATGCTTCACCGTCCATTCCCGAAAGGCGGAAAAGATGAAGCATGATAACCTGAGTAAATGCTTGGAGGTTGCCTTTGTGTTTTATTATATAATCGCTATATTTGTGATCGTTCTTGATCAATGGACAAAATGGCTCGTCGTCAAAAAAATGGAGCTTGGCGAAAGTATTGAAATGATTGAAAACTTCTTTTATATCACCTCCCACCGCAACAGGGGCGCCGCCTGGGGGATTCTCGAGGGCCAAATGGGATTCTTCTACATTATTACGATTATTGTCATTGGTGGAATTGTTTATTATATCCAAAAGGCAGCCAAGGGGAAGAGGCTGCTTGGTGTTTCACTTGGATTAATGCTTGGCGGGGCAATCGGAAATTTTATTGACAGGGTGTGGCGAAAAGAAGTTGTTGATTTCGTGGATACATATATATTTGGGTATGATTTTCCGATCTTTAACATTGCTGATTCTTCGCTGGTAATCGGGGTCGGCTTGCTAATGCTGCAGATGCTGCTGGAAGAGAGAGACATGAAGAAGGAGAAAGCTGATGGAGAAAATGGAACACACCATTCTTGAAGAACAGGCAAATGACAGAATCGACAAGGTTGTTTCTGCATTAAACGAAGAATGGTCACGAACGCAAGTTCAGCAGTGGATTAAAGAAGGGCACGTTTTAGTGAACGGTGAAAAAATAAAAACCAATTACAAATGCAATATAAATGATAAAATTGAGGTCACCATTCCTGAGCCGGAAGAGCTGGACGTCATTCCTGAAGAAATGGACCTCGACATATACTATGAGGACCGCGATGTGCTTGTCGTCAACAAACCGAAAGGAATGGTTGTCCATCCCGCCCCGGGACATATGAGCGGAACTCTTGTGAACGGCTTGATGGCCCATTGCCGGGATTTGTCGGGAATAAACGGCGTGCTGCGCCCCGGGATTGTCCACCGGATCGATAAAGACACATCAGGCTTGTTGATGGTCGCCAAAAATGATTTGGCACACGAAAGCCTCGTCAACCAGCTTGTCAATAAAACGGTAACCCGCAAATATAAAGCGGTTGTCCATGGAATCATTTCCCATGACCATGGTACGATTGATGCTCCGATTGCCAGGGATCCGAAAGACAGGCAAAGCATGACAGTTGTCGACAATGGGAAGCATGCTGTGACCCATTTTCAGGTGCTGGAACGGTTTGCTGATTTTTCCTATATAGAATGTCAACTGGAGACAGGACGGACGCACCAGATTCGTGTTCATATGAAATATATCGGCTTTCCGCTTGCAGGCGATCCTAAATACGGTCCGAGAAAAACACTCGATATTGGCGGACAGGCCCTGCATGCCGGAGTGTTAGGCTTCGCACATCCAAGAACAGGAGAATACTTGGAGTTTGAAGCTCCACTTCCACCAGATTTTCAACAGCTATTGGATAAACTTCGAAATAACCGTTGACAAAAACCAACATGTATTTTAAGATTGCTTTAGTTGAATAGTCCTTTAAAAACAGTCCAGAGAGGCTGAGAAGGAACGGATATGCAAATGGTGCTGGCCATGCACTTTTGTGATGAATGAAAATTCGTGTACCCTCTTGCCTTTCAGGTAAGAGGGTTTTCTTATGTTAAATTTCACGGAAGGCGTGATACGATGCCGCAAAAAGCAATCGTCCTCGATGAACAAGCAATACGCAGGGCGCTGACAAGGATTGCCCATGAAATTATTGAAAAGAATAAAGGAATTTCCGACTGCATATTAGTCGGAATTAAAACAAGGGGTATATATATCGCAAAAAGGCTTGCCGGGCGAATAGAGCAAATTGAAGGAGTGTCGATCGCTGTTGGCGAGCTGGATATTACTTTGTACAGGGATGATCTGACGAAGAAAACGGCCGATTTGGAGCCACTCGTCAAAGGTTCGCATATTCCCGTTGATATTACAAATAAAAAAGTGATTCTCGTTGATGATGTTCTCTATACGGGAAGAACAGTCAGGGCCGCCATGGATGCGCTGATCGATATCGGCCGGCCTGCTGCTGTCCAGCTTGCCGTCCTCGTTGACAGAGGGCACAGGGAACTGCCGATCAGGGCCGATTATGTTGGGAAAAATATCCCGACGGCGAGTTCGGAAAAAATTGTTGTTGAATTAAAAGAAGTTGATCAAGAAGATCAAGTCAGCATTTTTGAAAAATAAATACCCTTTTAACGGCAGTCCAGAGAGGCTGACAAAGGGGGAAGCGGCTAAGGAACTTGCTTAGGCGTTATCATGCCCTCTTTGTGCCCGGACACGAGGAGGGCTTTTCATTTTAAAGGAAAAAGGAGACAGAAAAATGAGCAGACCGATATTAGATATCAAAGATGTTCCGACACCGGGGCAATGGCTGACCTTAAGCTTACAGCATTTATTCGCCATGTTTGGCGCAACGATTTTAGTTCCATATTTAGTCGGGCTTAGCCCGGCGATCGCCCTTATCTCAAGCGGAATCGGGACACTGGCCTTTCTGATGATTACACAGTGGAAGGTTCCCGCCTATCTGGGTTCATCTTTTGCCTTTATTGCCCCGATCATTGCAGCGAAGGCGGGAGGCGGCCCGGGCGCGGCGATGATCGGAAGCTTTATTGCCGGTCTCGTTTACGGAGTCGTCGCTCTGGTTATTAAAAAAGCCGGTTACAGATGGATCATGAATTTGCTGCCGCCGATCGTAACCGGGCCGGTTATCATCGTCATCGGTCTTGGGCTGGCGGGAACAGCCGTTAATATGGCGATGAATAACCCGAACAGCCCTGACGGCGAATACAGCCTGCTTCACTTCTCTGCAGCACTGGTGACACTGGCTGCAACGATTATCTTTTCGATTTTTGCAAAAGGAATGCTGAACCTTGTGCCGATATTGGGGGGAATCATTATCGGATACCTCTATTCGCTGCTGATCGGAATCGTTAATTTTACAGCGGTTAAAGAAGCAAGCTGGCTGGAAAATCCGGATTTCTTAATACCTTTTGCCGATTATCCGGTGACGCTCTCATGGGAGCTTGTCCTCTTGATGGTGCCGGTTGCGGTTGTCACGCTCTCCGAGCATATTGGCCATCAGCTTGTTTTAAGTAAAGTGGTCGGCAAGGATTATATAAAAGATCCCGGCCTGCACCGTTCCATTTTGGGTGACGGTACGGCAACGATGATCTCCGCTTTAATTGGCGGGCCTCCAAAAACAACTTATGGAGAGAACATTGGCGTGCTGGCGATCACAAGAGTCTACAGTGTATATGTCATCGCCGGGGCTGCCGTGATTGCCACCGTGTTTGGATTTATTGGTAAAATAACAGCTTTAATCAGCACGATCCCGACCCCGGTTATGGGCGGAGTTTCGATTCTCCTGTTCGGAATTATCGCGTCTTCCGGCTTGCGGATGCTTGTCGACAACAAGGTTGATTTTGGAGACAAGCGCAACCTTGTGATCGCCTCTGTTATTCTTGTAATCGGGATCGGCGGGGCATTCATCCAGTTTTCAGATCAGTTCCAGATTCAGGGCATGGCGCTGGCCGCCATTTCCGGCCTGCTGCTTAATATTATCCTGCCGGGCCGTGAAGAAATGAAGGATGACCTGTTTGGATTTGAAAATAATGACGAAAACGAAACTGAATAGCATCACCTTTTAAAAAAGTCCGAGAGGCTTTCAAGGGTGTCAGATGACCGGCCAGGGGGGAATCCCTCTCTAATAACCGGCTCATTCACTACGTTTCTTACACCCTGGCATATGACGTCAGGGTGTTTTTTGAAGAAAAATTTTAAGTAAAGGGGAGCTTCCTGATGAAACATTTGCTCACAACGACTGAACTTGAACTAAGTGAGATCAAAGAGATTCTGGCAGAAGCACAACGGTTTTCCGCGGGGATGGTCTGGAAACTAGGAAAGCAGACTTTTGTTGCAAATCTTTTTTTCGAAGCGAGTACACGGACAAAATCAAGCTTTGAAGTGGCAGAACGGAAGCTTGGACTGGAAGTCATTCCTTTCGAAGTGAGTGCTTCGAGTGTTTCGAAGGGGGAAACCTTGTATGATACTGTTCGGACCCTTGAAGCGATTGGCGCAAATGCAGTGGTGATACGCCATCCGCAGGATCGCTATTTTGATGAGCTTCGCGGCCGAACAGGCTTGGCGATCATTAATGGCGGAGACGGCTGCGGCCACCATCCAACTCAATCGCTGCTTGACCTGCTGACGATCCAGCAAGAGTTTGTTCACTTTATCGGGCTGAAGGTTGCGATTATCGGCGACCTGCGCCATAGCCGCGTGGCCCGCTCAAATGCAAATGTTCTTTCCAGGCTCGGTGCGGAAGTTGTTTTTTCCGGACCTGAAGAGTGGTTCGATCACAGCCTGCTCGAAGCCGGCCGCTATGAGAATATCGATTCAGCCATCGAAACGGCCGACGTGGTAATGCTGCTGCGCATCCAGCATGAGCGCCATGCCAAAAAAGGCGTTCAATCACTGGAAAGCTATCATTCTGCTTACGGGTTAACAGAAGAAAGGGAAAGAAGGATGAAGCGCGGCAGCATCATCATGCATCCCGCTCCCGTTAATCGAAACGTTGAGATTGCTGACAGCTTGGTAGAATGCAAGCGCTCGAGAATTTTTAAGCAAATGGAGAATGGTGTGTTCGTGCGCATGGCCGTTTTGAAGAGATCAATCGAATCTTTAATGGGAGGGATACCAAATGTCAATGATTATCAAAAACGGCAAGTTGCTTTCAGATAACGGGGAATTTCGCAAAGCCGACATTTATATTAAAGACGGAAAAATTAACGAAATTGGCGAGCATATCCCGGTTGAAGATGCCGAAGTGATTGATGCCGAAGGAAAACTAATCGCTCCGGGATTTATTGATCTCCATATCCATTTACGAGAACCGGGCGGGGAAAAGAAAGAAACGATTGAAACGGGAACAAAGGCGGCTGCAAAAGGCGGTTTTACAACGGTCGCCGCGATGCCGAATACAAGACCAGTCCCGGATTCGCAAGAACAATTGGAATGGCTGCATAAGCGGATTGCTGAAAACGCGGCTGTCCGCGTCCTTCCATATGCTTCGATCACAATCAGGGAGCTTGGTAAGGAACTGACCGATTTTAAGGCGTTGAAAGAAGCTGGCGCCTTTGCGTTTACAGATGACGGAGTTGGTGTTCAATCAGCAGGCATGATGCTTGCCGCCATGAAAAAAGCAGCGGAAGTAAACATGGCAATTGTCGCCCATTGTGAGGAAAATACGCTTATTAACAAAGGATCGGTTCACGAAGGAGATTTTTCAAAAAAGCATCGGCTGGGTGGTATTCCGTCGGTTTGTGAATCTGTCCATATTGCCCGTGATGTTCTATTGGCGGAAGCGGCCGGCTGCCACTATCATGTCTGCCACATCAGCACGAAAGAGTCGGTGCGGGTTGTCAGGGATGCAAAACGGGCCGGAATCAAAGTGACGGCGGAAGTGACTCCGCATCACTTATTGTTATGCGACGAGGATATACCCGGGCTTGATCCGAATTATAAAATGAACCCCCCATTGCGCGGCAAAGCGGACAGGGAAGCTCTTATTGAAGGATTGCTTGATGGAACAATTGATTTTATCGCGACCGACCATGCGCCGCATACAGCAGAAGAAAAAGCGGAGGGCATGCAGCTTGCACCGTTTGGAATAGTCGGGTTGGAAACCGCTTTTCCGCTTTTAAACACATATTTAGTCGAAAAAGGAATGATCACCTTAAAGCAGCTGGTCGACTTTTTGACGGTCAAGCCGGCAGCAGCGTTCGGACTTTCTTCAGGAAAAATTGAAGTCGGAGCAGCAGCTGACATCGTCCTGATCGATCTCGAGCAAACTGAAGCGATTGATCCGAAGCGTTTTTTATCAAAAGGAAAAAATACGCCATTTACAGGCTGGGAATGCAAAGGCTGGCCGGTGATGACGATTGTAAATGGACGCATAGCATGGAGCAAAGGGAGTGTGACAGCATGAAAAGACAGCTGATTCTTGAAGATGGAACGGTATTTGCAGGTGAAGGATTCGGAAGCGATGCCGAAACAATTGGTGAAGTTGTTTTTAATACCGGCATGACCGGTTATCAGGAAATCCTCTCGGACCCATCATACTGCGGGCAAATTGTCACCCTGACATATCCGCTGGTTGGCAATTACGGCATAAACCGGGATGATTTTGAATCAATCACTCCTGCGATTCACGGCTTTATCGTCAAAGAAGCCGCCGATTTTCCTTCAAACTGGAGAAATGAAAAGACACTTGATGAATATTTTAAGATCAAAAATATTCCGGGAATTGCCGGGATCGATACCCGGAAACTGACAAGAATTATCCGCAAACATGGCACATTAAAAGGGGCTGTCTGCAGCATCGAGGAAGATGCCGGGACAGTTGTCGAAAGGCTGCGCAGAACGCAATTGCAGACCGACCAGGTAAAGCAAGTCTCAACGAAAACCGCCTATCCAAGCCCGGGGAGAGGCAGGCGGGTTGTCTTGGTCGATTTTGGAATGAAGCATGGCATTTTAAGAGAATTGAATAAGCGGGATTGCGATGTTATCGTCGTCCCTTACAATACAAGCGCTGAAGAAATCATCAACTTAAGTCCGGACGGCGTTATGCTGTCAAACGGACCTGGAAACCCGAAGGATGTTCCGGAGGCGGCTGAAATGATTAAAGGAATTTTGGGCAGGGTGCCGCTGTTTGGCATTTGCCTCGGCCACCAGCTATTCGCCCTCGCCTGCGGGGCCGATACGGTGAAACTTAAATTTGGCCATCGCGGCTCCAACCATCCGGTCAAGGATTTAACAACCGGAAAAGTTGCTTTAACATCGCAAAATCACGGTTACACGGTTGAAGCGGAATCGATTGAGCGGACAAACCTCGAGATTACCCATCTTGCCTTGAATGATGGAACGATTGAAGGGCTAAAACATAAGGTGTATCCTGCATTCACGGTTCAATATCACCCGGAGGCTTCACCGGGCCCGGAAGATGCCAACTATTTATTTGACCGTTTCTTGGCAATGATCGAATCTGACAATCGGGAAGGAGCCCACAAATGCCAAAGCGTACAGATATAAACAGTATTTTAGTGATTGGATCCGGTCCAATTGTGATCGGCCAGGCAGCAGAATTCGATTATGCGGGTACACAGGCATGCATGGCCCTGAAAGAAGAAGGCTATAAAGTCATCCTTGTTAATTCCAATCCGGCGACGATCATGACGGATACGGAGATAGCCGATTCGGTCTATATCGAACCGCTGACGCTCGAGTTCGTGAGCCGGATCATCCGCAAGGAGCGTCCGGATGCGCTTGTGCCGACGCTTGGCGGCCAGACGGGCTTGAACTTGGCTGTGGAGCTGGCTAAATCCGGAGTGCTGGAAGAGTGCGGCGTTGAAATTCTCGGCACGAAATTGCCGGCGATTGAACAGGCGGAAGACCGCGATTTATTCAGAAGCTTAATGAATGAGCTCGGGGAACCGGTACCAGAAAGTGATATCATCCACAATCTTGACGAAGCGTTCCGCTTTGTTGAAAGAGTCGGTTATCCGGTCATTGTCCGACCTGCTTTTACATTGGGCGGGACGGGCGGCGGTATTTGCCGGGATGAGGAAGAGTTGATCGAGGTTGTCACAAGCGGCTTAAAGTACAGCCCGGTCACGCAATGCTTATTGGAAAAAAGCATTGCCGGCTTTAAAGAAATCGAATATGAAGTGATGCGTGATTCGAATGATAACGCGATTGTCGTCTGCAATATGGAAAATATCGACCCGGTTGGCGTCCATACCGGGGACTCAATTGTCGTCGCACCAAGCCAGACTTTAAGTGACCGGGAGTACCAGCTGCTTCGGAATTCGTCTTTGAAAATTATTCGTGCGCTCGGAATTGAAGGCGGCTGTAATGTTCAGCTTGCCCTCGACCCTGATAGCTTTCAATATTACATTATTGAAGTAAACCCGCGGGTCAGCCGTTCTTCAGCCCTTGCCTCAAAGGCGACAGGCTACCCGATTGCCAAGCTTGCCGCCAAAATTGCTGTTGGCTTAACCCTGGATGAAATGATGAATCCCGTAACAGAGAAAACGTATGCCTGCTTTGAGCCTGCTCTCGATTACATCGTGACGAAAATCCCGAGATGGCCTTTCGATAAATTTGAATCGGCGAACCGCTCGCTCGGAACACAGATGAAAGCAACAGGAGAAGTGATGGCGATTGGCCGCACGTTCGAAGAATCGCTGCTTAAAGCCGTCCGGTCGCTTGAAGCGAACGTCTATCACCTGACGTTAAATGATGCGGACGCAATCGATGATGCACTCCTCGAAAAGCGAATCCGCAAAGCGGGCGATGAAAGACTATTTTATATCGGTGAAGCAATTCGCAGGGGCGTTCCGATAGAGACGCTTCATGAGTGGAGCCGGATTGACTTGTTCTTCCTTAAAAAAATGGAGAAAATTGTCCTTCTGGAGAATAAGTTGATTGAAAAACCGTTTGATGTTGAACTCGGTTTAAAAGCAAAAAGAATCGGCTTTTCCGATAAAATAATCGCTTATCTTTGGAATAGCCGGGAAAAAGATGTCTACAGCTGGAGAGCCGATCATAAGATCATTCCGGTCTACAAAATGGTTGATACTTGTGCGGCCGAGTTTGAATCGGAAACTCCTTATTATTACGGAACTTACGAAGACGAAAATGAATCGGTCGTCACCGATAAGAAAAGTGTCATTGTCCTCGGTTCAGGGCCGATCCGGATTGGCCAGGGCATTGAGTTTGATTATGCGACGGTCCACTCAGTATGGGCGATCAAGGAAGCCGGCTATGAAGCGATTATTATCAATAATAATCCGGAAACGGTGTCCACCGATTTTAGCATCTCGGATAAGCTGTATTTTGAACCGCTGACGATTGAAGATGTAATGCATATCATCGATCTTGAAAAACCGGAAGGAGTAGTTGTCCAATTTGGCGGCCAAACGGCCATTAACCTTGCTTCGGCATTAGTGGAAAAAGGAGTAAAAATACTCGGCACTTCGTTGGAAAACCTTGATCGCGCTGAAAACAGGGATAAATTTGAACAGGCGCTGTCTGAACTGGATATCCCGCAGCCGCAAGGGAAAACGGCATTGTCTGTCGGAGAGGCGGTAAAGATCGCCGCAGAGATCGGCTATCCGGTCCTCGTCAGGCCGTCCTATGTGCTGGGTGGACGGGCGATGGAAATCGTCTACAAGGAGGCAGAGCTGCTCCATTACATGAAAAATGCTGTTAAAGTAAATCCGGAACATCCGGTCCTCGTTGACCGCTATTTAACCGGAAAGGAAATTGAAGTCGATGCGATTTCTGATGGAGAAACAGTAGTGATACCGGGGATTATGGAACATATTGAAAGGGCCGGCGTCCATTCCGGCGACTCGATTGCCGTATATCCGCCGCAAAATGTTTCTGCAGCAGTAAAAGCAAAGTTGATCCAATATACTGAAAGGCTGGCGAAAGGACTCGGAATTATCGGCCTGTTAAACATCCAATATGTTGTTTCAAACGAAGAAGTTTATGTAATCGAAGTAAATCCCCGTTCGAGCCGGACTGTCCCATTTTTAAGCAAGATTACCCAGGTGCCGATGGCCAATATAGCAACGAAGGTGATTCTTGGGCAATCTCTCGCAAATCAGGGCTTCAAATCCGGACTGGTTCCTGAAAAGCATGGCGTGTATGCCAAAGTGCCGGTGTTCTCTTTTGCTAAATTGCGGAGAGTCGATATTACCCTCGGACCGGAAATGAAATCAACAGGCGAAGTAATGGGCAAAGACTTAACACTGGAAAAAGCTTTGTATAAAGGATTGGTAGCCTCCGGGATGAAAATCCAAAACTTTGGCACCGTATTGCTGACCATTGCTGATAAAGATAAGGAAGAAGCTTTACAGATTGCAAGAAGGTTTACTGCGATCGGCTTCAGGCTGATGGCGACGAGCGGTACCGCGCAATTTCTTGAGCGGGCGGGGATTCCGGTTAAAGTCGTTGATAAAATTGGCTCCTCAGGGCCCGACCTTCTCGACGTCATTCGCAACGGGCAGGCACAGTTTGTGATCAATACGCTGACAAAAGGAAAACAACCGGAACGGGACGGCTTCAGAATTCGCCGCGAATCGGTCGAAAATGGCGTGCCATGCTTAACATCCCTGGATACGGCGGCTGCGATCTTAAAAGTAATCGAATCGATGACGTTCTCTGCAGATGCGATGGATCAACCGGAAACGATTCAGGAGGCGGTGTACTCATGATCAAAAATGAACATTGTACAATTATTGCGCACAGGGAAATTGCTGCTTCCATTTATGAGCTGACGCTCGAAGCCGGGCTCGTTTCCGGGATGGAGAACCCGGGCCAATTTGTTCACTTGAAAGTTTCAGACGGAGTGGATCCTTTGCTGAGAAGGCCGATCAGCATCGCAAATATTAACAGGGAAGCGGGCCAGTTTACAATGGTGTACAGAAAAGAAGGCAGGGGAACCGTTCTGCTTGCCGGGAAAAAACCGGGTGATACGGTTGATGTGCTCGGACCGCTTGGAAACGGTTTTCCTGTCAATGAAGCAAAAGCGGGGGACACAGCCTTGCTTGTTGGCGGTGGAATCGGGGTGCCCCCGTTATATGAGCTTTCACGGCAGCTTGTCCAAAATCGGGTTAACGTGATCCATGTAATGGGATTCCAGACAGGAGAAGCTGTTTTTTATGAAGCAGAGTTTGCCGAATTGGGTCCAGCTATGATCGCAACAGCAGATGGATCCTACGGATATAAAGGCTTTGTCACCGATGTTATTAACGGCCATGGCATTGATTTTGATGTGTTGTTCAGCTGTGGACCGAATCCGATGCTAAAAGCGTTGGAATCGTCTTATCACAATAAAAAAGTATTCTTATCGCTGGAGGAAAGAATGGGCTGCGGGATCGGCGCCTGCTTTGCCTGCGTCTGCCATACAGGAGATGATCCGAATGGCTATTCCTATAAAAAAGTATGCAGTGACGGCCCTGTGTTTCGGGCGGGAGAGGTGGTTCTATGAGCAGATTGGAAATCAGGCTGCCCGGACTTGAACTGAAAAACCCGGTTATGCCTGCATCAGGATGTTTCGGCTTCGGCCGTGAATACAGTCAATTGTATGACTTAAATGAGCTTGGTGCGATCATGATCAAAGCGACAACCGCTGAGCCGCGCTTTGGCAATCCGACGCCGAGAGTCGCAGAAACGCCAGCGGGGATGCTTAATGCAATCGGCTTGCAAAATCCTGGCCTTGAAAAAGTGATCACAGAAGAGCTGAAATGGCTCGAACAGTTTTCGACACCGATCATTGCCAATGTCGCCGGATCAGCTGAGGAGGACTACATTGCTGTTGCAAAAGAAATTTCGAAAGCGGCAAACGTCCATGCCCTCGAATTGAATATTTCCTGCCCGAATGTAAAAACAGGCGGAATTGCATTTGGAACGATACCGGAAGTCGCGAAAAGCTTGACGAAGAAAGTAAAGGAAGTTTCCGAAGTTCCCGTGTATGTAAAGCTTTCACCGAATGTAACCAATATTGTCGAGATGGCACAGGCAGTCGAGGCCGGCGGGGCAGACGGATTGACGATGATCAATACTTTGCTCGGGATGAGAATTGACTTGAAAACAGGCAAACCGGTCCTGGCCAACAACACGGGCGGCCTGTCAGGACCGGCGATCAAACCGGTCGCGCTCAGGATGATTTATGAAGTGAGCCAAAAGGTTTCCTTGCCGATCATTGGCATGGGCGGAATCGCGACAGCGGAAGATGTAATCGAATATTTTTTAGCTGGCGCAAGTGCTGTGGCGGTCGGGACCGCCAATTTTACAGATCCATTTGTATGCCCAAAAATTATCGCAGACTTGCCTGAGCTTGTTGAGCGGCTCGGCTATGATCACATTTCTGAATGCACGGGGAGGAGCTGGAAAAAACATGAACAATCCGCTTATCATCGCGCTTGATTTTGCTGATAAACGAGAGGTTTTTCGGTTTATGGAGCAATTCTCCGAAGAAAAGCTGTTTTTAAAGGTGGGAATGGAGCTTTTTTATCAGGAAGGCCCGGCAATTGTCGATGATTTAAAAGAACGGGGCCATCACGTTTTTCTCGATTTAAAGCTTCACGATATACCGAATACGGTAAAAAACGCGATGAAAGGCATCGCCAGGCTTGGCGCGGACCTTGTCAATGTCCATGCGGCCGGGGGGAAAGCGATGATGATGGCAGCCCTTGAAGGACTCGATTCCGGCACCGGGGCAGGCAACAGGAGGCCATACTGCATCGCGGTTACCCAGTTAACGAGTACGTCCGAGGAACAAATGAAAAGTGAGCAGCTGATTGCGGTTTCGCTTCAAGAATCGGTCATGCATTATGCAGGGCTGGCAAAAGATGCAGGACTGAACGGTGTGGTTTGTTCTCCCCATGAAGCGAAAATGATCCAAGAGCGGTTCGGCAGCAGTTTTTACACAGTTACACCGGGAATCCGCCTTGAATCAGACGAAACACAGGACCAGAAACGTGTTGCGACTCCCGGGTTTGCGAGACAGTCGGGCGTTTCTGCGATTGTTGTCGGGCGCTCGATTACGAAAGCGGCAGATCCGCTGCAACGTTATTACGAAGTGAAAAATGATTGGGAGGATGTAAGGTCATGAAGAAAAAAATAGCCGCCGGTTTATTGGAGATTGGGGCCGTGTCCTTGCAGCCTGACGATCCATTTACGTGGGCATCGGGGATCAAGTCGCCGATCTATTGCGATAACCGCCTGACCCTGTCTTTTCCGAAACTGCGCTCGGAGATTGCCGCCGGCCTGAAGGAAATCATTGAAGATAAGTTTTCTGATGCGGAATTAATCGCCGGAACAGCGACAGCAGGAATCCCGCATGCCGCATGGGTCAGCGATTTAATGAATTTGCCGATGTGCTATGTTCGCTCCAAGCCGAAAGGGCACGGAAAAGGAAATCAAATTGAAGGAAAAGCAGAACGCGGGCAAAAAGTCGTCGTTGTTGAGGATTTAATCTCAACTGGCGGAAGTGTCATTACGGCTGTAGAGGCGCTTCGTGAAGCAGGCTGTGAAGTTTTAGGGGTGGTATCGATCTTTACTTACCAGCTTGAAAAGGGTGCGGAGCTGCTTGACAAGGCCAAAATAACCGTGTACTCGTTAACCGATTTTTCGACTTTGGCAGACATCGCCGCGGAAAAAGGTTTTATTAATATGGAAGACCGCGAGAAGCTGGCTGAATGGAGAAATGATCCCTCCAACTGGGGAAGGGAAGTCAGTTAGGGCAGAAAAGAGGAAAGAGCTTAGCTCTTTCCTCTTTATATTATTCTTCAAAATAAGCACGAAATTCCTTTTCGTCCATGCCTTTTTTGTTTTCGAAATACGGATTTTCTTCTGTCACGTCTTTAGGGTCAAGATTCGTTTTGATCACTAAAGCAGGCCCGTCTGTCGGTTCACCAATAACCCGGTCTTCCAATTCCTTAAAATCGGGCAGGCTTTTTTTATCCGGTTCCATCTGCAGAACACCTCCTAAAGGATAGAGTGCAGAACTGACCGGAAAATTATGTGCGAATCGACTCATTACTTTTTTAATGCGAGGATACTTTCTTCATCAGGAGTGACATAGACGGTTTGCTGATTGTCATAAATCACATAACCAGGCTTTGAGCCATTTGGCTTTTTGACGTGGCGGATTTGAGTGTAGTCAACGGGCACAGAGCTTGAATTCCGTGCTTTGCTGAAGTAGGCGGCAAGCTGTGCTGCTTCAAGAATCGTCGTTTCACTCGGTTCCTTGCTGCGGATCACAACGTGTGACCCCGGAATATCTTTTGTATGCAGCCAAATCTCATCTCTTCCGGCCAGCTTATTCGTTAAATATTCGTTCTGTTTATTATTTTTGCCTACTAAAATTTCTGTACCGTCCGAAGCTGCATATCGATCCAAAACCGGCTTCAAATTTTGCGCCTTTTTATTCTTTTTCTTTTGCCGTTCCCTTAAGTACCCGCCTTCGACCAGCTCTTCGCGTATTTCTTCAAGATCCTTCGTCGACGCTGCCTGAACCTGCTGGAGCAGTGCATTAAAATAAGCAGCTTCTTCTTTCGCTTTTTTAATTTGCTCCCCGACAACAACGATTGCATGTTTCGCCTTTTGATAGCGGGAAAAATATTTTTGCGCATTTTCGGACGGACTTTTGCGCGGATCGAGCGGAATCGTAATCTCAGCACCATCCTCACTGTAATAATTGACCACGGTAATTTCGTTCATGCCCTTTTCTGCAGCAAACAGATTGGCTGTTAACAATTCTCCGTAAAGCTGATATTGGTCCGCGTTTTTCGCTTCTTGTAAAGTCGCTTCAAGCTTAACGATTTTCTTTTCGTTTTTTTCTTTTTCCTTAATAATAAAACGCTCGAGATCGTTTCCCTGCTGCTTAACACGGTCACGCTCCGCCTTGCCAAAATAAAAGCGGTCCAGCATTTCGCTTAAAGTCGGAAATTCTTTCGTTTTTCCGTACATATGCTCAAGCGGAAAGAGATAAAACGATTCCTTTTCCGTTCCGTAGGTGATGGCAGGAGTATACTGACCGTTTTTAATCTTTTCAATCATTTCCACAAACGTTTTTGGCAAAGTGCTCCGATTGGCTATTCCCGCCTGATGAACAACTTCTTTTGCAAACAAAGGGGATACTCCTGCAAACTGTTCGACCAGTTGCCGATCCAATTTTCCTGCATTAAAATCAATTCTTCGCAATACTTCCTGTTCATCGGCTTCAAAAGGGTTGTATTTATTTTGCTCGGGCGGACTGACGTACTCCTGTCCGGGAAGGACTGCCCGGTAGCTGTTCACAGCAAAGGAAACATGCTTGATGCTGTCCAGGATCATATTTTTCGCTTTGTCTATCAAAATGATATTGCTATGCCGGCCCATAATTTCAACGATTAAACGTTTATAGGTAATATCGCCGATTTCGTTCCGGCCTTTTACGTCAAAAACAATGATCCGGTCAAGGCCGGCCTGCTCGATATCTTCAAGAATAAAACCTTCTAAATGCTTTCTTAACAGCATGCAAAACATTGGCGGCTCGCTCGGATTTTCATAATCTTCGTTTGTTAGCTGCACCCTTGCATAGCTCGGGTGGACCGATAAAAGAAGCTTATGGTTTTGCCCGTTTGCCCTGATCACCAAGACAATTTCATTCTTAAAGGGCTGATGAATTTTATTGATGCGTCCTCCTTTTAACGAAGAAACCAATTCGTTCTTCATCGCCCCCGTAAATAATCCATCAAATGACATAATGTCCATCCTCTTCTATAGTAAATTCAAGCAAATTTCAAATGGTATCAAGCTTTTCAGATAAACAAGCGCCTCCGCTTTTCTTTGTCCAGCTCCAGCGCCTGGCCCCTCGAGTCGCTTCGGTCCTGCCAATGAAGTCAAAGAACGACTTCACTGTCAGGCCGTCCGACGTACAGGACGTACTAGTGCCGACGTTGCCACAGGACGTGGCGATCTTAGTCGGCCAGCGCTTTTCGGGGCTGAGCAAGGCGCTTCCGCTTTTCTTATAATATCATAGCATTTTTCCGGACAGGGCTGAATAAGCTTTCTTTAGGGTGAGGACAACTCTTGTTTAATTCAAAGGGGGAAGTGTGATGGCCGGATGAAGTTCCACAATATGAAAGAAAAGGATATTGAAAAAGCCTTAAATACGGACTTTTCAAAAGGCTTAACCGAAGAAGAGGTCAAGAAACGCAGAAAACAGTTCGGCTATAATGAATTGGAAGAAGGAGAAAAGCAATCTGCTTTGCTCTTATTTTTTAGCCAGTTCAAGGATTTTATGGTGCTCGTTTTATTGGCGGCCACATTAATTTCAGGGCTGCTCGGTGAATATATTGATTCGATCGCGATTATTGCGATTGTGATCATCAATGGGTTTCTCGGTTTTTTTCAGGAGCGGAAGGCGGAAAAATCATTGGATGCGTTAAAGGAGCTGTCTGCCCCCCAGGTCCAGGCCTTGCGGGACGGGCTCTGGGTCAAGATTCCGTCCAAGGAAGTCGTCGTGGGAGACATGCTTAAATTCTCAAGCGGTGACAGGATTGGCGCAGATGTCAGATTGGTCGAATCGAACAGCCTCGAAATTGAAGAGTCTGCCCTAACAGGTGAATCGATGCCGGTACAGAAAGCGGCACACGCACTGAAAGACGTCGATCTGGGGATAGGTGACCTGGAAAACATGGCCTTTATGGGAACGATGGTCACCAGAGGCAGTGGCGTCGGCGTTGTAGTTGCGACCGGAATGAAAACGGCAATGGGGCAAATTGCTGATCTTCTCCAAAAAGCCGAAACAATGGAGACCCCGCTGCAGCGGCGCCTTGAGCAGCTCGGAAAAATTTTGATCGTTGTTGCTCTGATGCTGACAGTTCTTGTCGTCGGTGTCGGCGTTCTCCAGGGGCATGATGTTTACACGATGTTCCTTGCCGGGGTATCGCTTGCCGTAGCCGCCATTCCCGAAGGGCTGCCAGCGATTGTAACAGTCGCCCTTTCCCTCGGCGTGCAACGCATGATCAGAAAAAATGCAATCGTCCGCAAGCTGCCTGCTGTTGAAACGCTCGGCTGTGCCTCCGTGATTTGTTCCGATAAAACCGGGACGATGACGCAAAACAAAATGACTGTCACCCATCTATGGAGCGGGGGAAAAACGTGGACTGTTGATGGTGTCGGATACGAACCGCACGGGAATTTTTATTTGCGTAACGATCCGATTGACCCGAAAAAGGACAAGGTGCTTCAGCAGCTATTAATGTTCGGAATGCTTTGCAACCATGCGGAAGTTTTTCAAAAAAATAACGATTTTATGATCGACGGGGATCCGACAGAAGGCGCTTTGCTGATCGCCGCAATGAAGGCCGGCTACAGCAGGGCAACCTTGGCCGGCCAATTTGAAATCGTCAAGGAATTCCCGTTTGATTCAAGCCGGAAAATGATGAGTGTCATTGTTAAGGATCATAACGGGCGAACGTTTATCGTGGCGAAGGGGGCACCCGATGTGCTGATCGGTGTCAGTGAGGCGGTGCTCTGGGATGCGAGGCAGCAGTACTTAACAAAAGAGCTTCAAGGTACAATCCAGACAGCCATCAACGATCTTGCCTCACAGGCGCTCCGAACGATTGCGATCGCTTATAAACCTGTTCCGGCAAACACGATGATTTTACACGAAGCGGAAGCGGAGAAAGGATTGACCTTTATTGGCCTGCAGGGGATGATTGATCCGCCGAGACCGGAGGTGAAAACAGCTGTTAAAGAATGCAAGGAAGCCGGAATCAAAACAGTGATGATTACCGGTGACCATGTGATCACGGCAAAAGCAATTGCCGGCCAGCTTGGAATTGCCTCAAAAAACAGCAAAGTTCTTGATGGAAAGGCGCTATCGGAAATGTCTGTCGGCCAGCTTGAGGAGGTCGTCGATGATGTTTCTGTATTTGCCCGCGTCTCGCCCGAGCATAAGCTGAAAATTGTCAAGGCCTTGCAAAACAGGGGCCATATCGTCGCGATGACCGGTGATGGTGTCAACGATGCACCCGCGATAAAAGCCGCTGATATTGGAATTGCGATGGGAATCACGGGAACCGACGTTGCGAAGGAAGCATCCGCACTCGTCCTCCTTGATGATAATTTTGCGACGATCAAGGCGGCGATTAAAGAAGGAAGAAATATATATGAAAACATCCGCAAGTTTATCAGATATTTGCTTGCCTCGAACGTCGGAGAAATCTTGGTGATGCTGTTTGCGATGCTGCTCGCTTTGCCGCTTCCGCTCGTTCCGATCCAAATCCTCTGGGTCAATCTAGTTACGGACGGTCTTCCCGCAATGGCTCTGGGCCTTGACCAGCCGGAAGATAATGTCATGAAGCGAAACCCGCGCAGCCCGAAGGAAGGTGTATTTTCAAGAGGGCTGGGCTGGAAGGTGATTTCGAGAGGATTTTTAATCGGTGCGGCGACATTGGCCGCTTTTATGATCGCTCACGGCCGGAATCCTGAAGAGCTTGCCTATGCACAGACGGTCGCATTCGCTACACTGGTGATGGCCCAATTGATTCACGTTTTTGACTGCCGCAGTGAAAAATCGGTCTTTGCCAGAAATCCGTTCGGCAATAAATACTTGGTGTGGGCCGTCATTTCTTCGCTTATTTTAATGTTTATTGTTATCTATTATCCGCCGCTCCAGCCCGTCTTCCATACGGTTCCGATTATCGCAATCGATTGGATCTTAATTGCCGCCTTATCCGCGATTCCGACTTTTTTACTGGCCGGAACGTTTTTGGTAAGTAAAACAAGATAATATATGGTATAATCCAAAAGGTAATAGAGAAGACTCTATTACCTTTTCTTTGTATGGATGCTATTATAGATTGGATGTGTGCAAAATGGTCGTTAGCATGACTGGGTATGGAAGAAGCAGGACAGAATCTTCCCACGTTGCCGTGACTGTTGAGGTTAAGACAGTTAATCATCGTTTTTGTGAATTCAGCATCCGGATGCCCCGCGAGCTTTTAAAATTGGAAGATAAAATCAAGAAGAAGCTCGGCGAGAAAATTTTCAGAGGCAGGGCTGAAGTTTTTGTTACGATCGAAGGAGAAGGGATTGTAAACAGAAAGCTTCATGTTGACTGGAAACTATTGGACCAATATTATCAATACATAACGAAAATTAAAGAACAATACGGTTTCGACGGGCAGATGTTGTTGGCCGATATCATCAGCCGGGAAGGCGTCCTTACATTGGAGGAGCAACAATCAGACAATGAGGAATTGGAAAGCCTTGTCCTGCGGGCGGCAGGTGAAGCGGCAGCACAGCTGAGAAAAATGCGTGAAGCGGAAGGCGCTGCCCTCGAGCGCGACATATCGGCGCATTTAAAGAAATTAGCCGAACGTACCGGCCAGCTTGCTGAGCTTGCCCCGGCTGTCGTTAGCCAGTATCGGGCCCGGCTTGAAAAAAGAATCGAAGAATTCGGGAGCGGCCAAATTGACGAAGCGAGACTTTTAGCCGAGGTTGCCCTTTTTGCCGATAAAGCGGATATTAATGAAGAATTAGCCAGGCTTAACAGCCACATCCAACAATTTGCAGAGACTATCCTGCTTGATGAACCGGTTGGCCGAAAATTGGACTTTCTCATTCAGGAAATGAACCGCGAGGTAAACACGATTGGTTCGAAAGCAAATGACGCCGCAATTGCAAAAGAAGTGGTTGAAATGAAAAGCCTGCTTGAAAAGATAAAGGAGCAGATTCAAAATATTGAATAACAGCCCGTTTAGAAAATGACTGCATCGGTCAAAATAATTTACTGATGATTGGAGGACTAGGATGTCCATTAAACTGATCAATATCGGATTTGGAAACATTGTTTCCGCCAACCGGATTATTTCAATCGTTAGTCCGGAATCGGCACCTATAAAAAGGATTATCCAGGATGCGCGTGACCGTGGATCTTTAATAGACGCTACATACGGAAGGCGAACCCGGGCTGTGATCGTCATGGATAGCGACCATGTGATCTTGTCTGCTGTCCAGCCTGAAACTGTTGCACACCGCTTGAATGACCGGGATGAAATTCTTGATGAAGGGTAGGATCTTTTAAATGCGCGAAAAAGGATTATTAATTGTTCTTTCCGGCCCGTCCGGTGTTGGCAAGGGAACAGTCAGGAAAGAAATTTTTTCACAGCCAAATACCGCGTTTGAATATTCAATCTCGATGACGACGAGAGAACCGCGCGAAGGAGAAGTTGACGGCGTCGATTACTTTTTTAAAAAGCGGGAAGAGTTTGAAGAGATGATTGAACAGGGAAAGCTTCTCGAGTATGCCGAGTTCGTCGGAAATTATTACGGTACACCCGTCGATTATGTAAAAGAGACACTGGAACGCGGCAAGGACGTTTTTCTTGAAATCGAGGTGCAGGGAGCCCGCCAGGTGAGGGAGAAATTTCCCGACGGACTGTTTATCTTTTTAATGCCGCCGAGCTTGTCAGAGCTGAAAAACCGAATTGTGACAAGAGGAACCGAATCAGAAGACGTGATTCAAAACCGCTTGAAGGCAGCAAAAGAAGAGATTGAAATGATGAACTTATACGATTACGTCGTTGAAAATGACCAGGTCGAGCGCGCCTGCGAAAAAATTAACGCGATTGTCATTGCGGAACACTGCCGCAGGGAGCGCGTCGAAAGCCGCTATAAAAAAATGCTGGAGGCTGAATAAAATATGTTATACCCATCCATCGATTCATTAATGACAAAGATTGATTCAAAATACTCATTGGTTTCAGTTGCCGCAAAAAGGGCCCGCAATCTGCAACAAGATGGCAAACCGAGATTGGACAAATATGTTTCCCATAAAAATGTCGGCAAAGCGCTGGAAGAAATTTATAAAGACAAGCTTCATTATTCGACAAACAATGCTGCGAAGGACTCATCGGAATCATAATCTCTAAAAATAACAACCACCAGGGTTGTTATTTTTTTTAAGCTATAGGAAAGTATAAACGTTTCTAAATATAGTTGGGCGTTTCGATGTCCAGCTCCAGCGCCTAGCCCCTCGAGTCGCTTCGGTCCTGCCAATGAAGTCAAAAAGCGACTTCACTGTCAGGCCCTCCAGCGCTTGTCGGGGCTGACCAAGGCGCTTGCGCTTTTCTTATCATCAAGGACCCGATTTTTCATCTTAAACCGGTTTAATCAGAAAAAGATGAAATAATGGCGTGTTTCTTGCATAATGGAAATAGATGATCATAAAGAATCTGGCCGTATGGCCTGTACAATAAAAAGGGTGGGGATCCTTTCATGCTGAATGGAAAGAAAATTTTACTGTGCGTAACCGGGGGAATCGCTGTCTATAAAGCGGCCGCTTTAACGAGTAAGTTGTCCCAGGCCGGTGCGGATGTGAAAGTAATATTAAGCGAGTCTGCGGCAAAATTTGTTACACCGCTAACATTTCAGGCGATGTCACGCAACGATGTATTTACCGATACATTTGATGAAAAAAATCCAAAGGTGATTGCCCATATCGATCTTGCCGATTGGGCAGATCTTGTTGTCGTCGCACCGGCTACCGCCAATGTAATTGGCAAGCTTGCGAATGGTATTGCTGATAATATGGTGACAACAACGCTGCTCGCGGCAACTTCACCTGTGATGATTGCCCCGGCGATGAATGTCCATATGTACGACCACCCGGCCGTTAAAGCGAATCTTAACAAACTTGCAGGCTATGGTTATCACTTCATCGAACCGGGTGAAGGATTCCTGGCCTGCGGTTATGTAGGAAAAGGCCGGCTGGAGGAACCTGAAAAAATTGTCGGGATTATCAATCAATTTTTTCAAGAGAAAACTCCCGTGTTGACAGGTAAAACGGTTTTAATTACCGCCGGGCCAACAAGGGAAAAAATTGATCCGGTCAGGTATATTACGAACCACTCCTCCGGAAAAATGGGCTATGCGCTTGCAGAGGAAGCTGAGCGGGCCGGGGCGAACGTCATTCTCGTTACCGGTCCTGTCGATATACCCGTTCCAAATGGGGTCAAGGCTGTCAAGGTGGAGAGTGCGGAGGAAATGTATAACGCAGTTATGGATCATTTCGCAGCTGCAGATGTCGTGATTAAAGCGGCTGCCGTCGCAGACTACCGCCCTAAAGCGTATGCGGACAGTAAAATCAAAAAGCAGGCTGGCGATGAAATTCTTGAATTGGAACGGACAAAGGATATTCTTTTCGAACTGGGCCGGCAGAAGGACAAGCAAATCCTAGTCGGGTTTGCGGCAGAAACCGATCATATCGAGGAATATGCGCGAACGAAACTGATTAAAAAGAATGCCGATATGATCGTTGCGAACAATGTGACTAGTGAAGGTGCCGGATTTAACACGGACACCAATATAGTGACGATTTTCAAGCGCGATGGCAGCACGCAAAATTTGCCGATCATGGCAAAAAGAGAGGTAGCCCGGCACATTTTGGAAGAGGTATCGAACATGCTTGAGGGTGGCCGCCGATGAAGGTCGCCAGTGTCGTCGTCGATGTGCCCGCAAAACAAACAGATAAAACATTCGATTATCTGATTCCGGAACGGTGGGAAAATGCAATATTGCCTGGCATGAGAGTGGTCGTCCCATTCGGACCGAGGAAAATCCAGGGGTTTGTTACAGAGGTCAAAGCCGAATCTTCTTTTGCAAAATTAAAAGAGATCATTGAACCGATGGATTTAGTACCTGTTTTAACTAATGAATTGCTGTCGCTTGGCGATTGGCTTACCGAGCATACCCTTTGTTTCCGGATTTCGGCTTTTCAGGCAATGCTGCCTGCAGCCTTAAAGGCGAAATACGAAAAAAGCGTCAGACTATCGGGAAATCATCGGCCGGAAGATCTTCCGGCGGAATTGCAAAGCGTTTTTCAAAAAAACCCGGAAATCCTTTGGGACGAGGCGGTTGAACAGGGCCTTGTCGCTGCGCTGCAGAGGGAAGCCGCGAAAGGAACGGTTGAAGTTGCCTATCGGGTTAAGGATAAAGTCAATAAAAAACGATTGAAGCATGTTTATCCAATTTTGAGCCGGGAACAGCTGGCAAACGAGCTCGAATCAATATCTGAACGGGCTGCGAGGCAGCGGGACGTGATCAGTTTCTTTATTGAAAACCCCGAAAGTATTGAACAGCGCGAACTGCTGGAGAAAACAGGTGCAACGTTTGGAACAGTCAAAGTGCTGATTGAAAAAGGGTTTCTTGCTGAAATCGACAAAGAAGTCTATCGCGATCCGTTTGAGGAGCGCGTTTTCGCACAAACCGCGCCGCTCCTGCTGACCGATGACCAGGAAAACGCCATTAATCCGATCCGCTCATCGATCAGGGAGGACAAGCATGATGTGTTTCTTTTGTATGGTGTGACGGGAAGCGGAAAAACGGAAATTTACTTGCAGTCGATTCAGGAGGTAGTGGCGAAAGGGAAAGAAGCGATCGTCCTCGTTCCCGAAATATCATTAACTCCACAGATGGTGAACCGCTTCAAAGGACGGTTTGGCAATGAGGTTGCGGTTCTTCACAGCGGCTTATCGGCAGGCGAAAAATACGACGAATGGCGCCGGATCCAGAGAAAGGAGGTCAAAGTGGCAATCGGGGCAAGATCAGCGGTTTTTGCCCCATTTGAAAATCTCGGAATTATCATTATTGATGAAGAGCATGAAACAAGCTATAAGCAGGAAGAAAATCCGCGTTATCATGCAAGAGATGTTGCCATCAGGCGCGGGCTGCTTCACAACTGCCCGATTGTGCTTGGAAGTGCGACGCCTTCTCTTGAGACATTTGCACGTGCGCAAAAAGGAGTTTACCAGCTGCTCACCTTGCCGAAACGCATGAACAACAAGGACCTGCCAAAAGTGGACATCGTCGACATGAGGGAGGAGCTCCGCAACGGAAATCGGTCAATGTTTTCGAAACTGCTTTTTGAAAAGCTGAAGGAGCGCCTTGAAAAAAAGGAGCAGACGGTGCTGTTTCTGAACAAACGCGGCCATTCCTCTTTTGTGATGTGCAGGGATTGCGGTTATGTCCTGAACTGCCCGCATTGTGATATTTCGCTTACGTATCATCGCTATAGCCAGTCGATGAAATGCCATTATTGCGGCCATGAAGACAGAATGCCATCCGTTTGCCCCGAATGCAGCAGTGATCATATCCGTTTTTTCGGCACAGGTACGCAAAAGGTTGAGGATGAGCTTGGAAAAATCTTGCCTGAAGCAAGAGTTATTCGCATGGATATCGATACGACAAGCCGCAAGGGAGCCCATGAGCGGCTTTTGAACGATTTTGCCGAAGGAAAGGCCGATATTCTGCTCGGGACACAGATGATTGCAAAAGGGCTTGATTTTCCGAACATCACGCTCGTTGGCGTTCTTTCCGCCGATACGATGCTTCATTTGCCAGATTTCCGCTCCTCGGAAAAAACGTTTCAATTGTTGACGCAGGTAAGCGGCCGGGCGGGACGCCACAAGCTCAAAGGTGAAGTCGTGATTCAGACTTACACGCCGGAGCATTACAGTGTCGAGCTTTCCGGGAAACAGGATTTTGACCAATTCTATCAACGGGAAATGCTCGTCCGGAAAATGCATAAATATCCGCCTTTTTATTTTCTGTCGTTGATTACGGTCAGCCACGGGGAATTGATGAAAGTGATATCCGTTACGGAGAAAATCACAAACCATGTCCGCTCACGGCTTTCAGGCGAGGCGATTGTCCTTGGGCCTGTTGCTTCAACGATACCGCGCATCAATGATAGATATCGCTACCAATGTTTGATAAAATACAAGCGGGAACCAGAACTGGGACCAGCGCTGAAAACGGTCCTCGACCGCTACCAGCAGGAAGCTGCTTCAAGCGGGCTGCAAATTTCGGTCGACGTCAACCCGTACATTTTAATGTAACCTGGTTTTATATAAACGAATCAACAATCGGAAACGATAATGAAGTGCCGCGAAGTCATCCTGATCCCGGCACGCGGAGCTCATCTTGAAAACAAATATTGGAGGAACAGCATTGGCAGTACGCAAAATAGTAACATATCCAGCAGAGATTTTAGAGCAGCCTTGTGAACCGGTCACGGTTTTTGATAAAAAATTGGCAAGGCTTCTGGATGATATGTATGATACGATGATTGAATTTGACGGTGTTGGACTGGCCGCACCGCAAGTAGGCTTGAACAAGCAAATTGCGATTGTCGACCTTGATGATGAAGAAGGAACGATCGAACTGATTAATCCGGAAATTGTCAAAGTTGAGGGAGAGCAGACCGGTCCGGAAGGATGCCTCAGCTTTCCCGGTCTGTTTGGCGAAGTATCCCGGCCTTTTTTTGTGAAAGTAAAAGCATTTGACCGGAAAGGAAGGCAGTATACGATCGAGGCTGCAGATTTTCTGGCACGGGCCCTTCTCCATGAGATTGACCATTTGCACGGGATTTTATTTACATCGAAAATAACAAAAGTGTTAAGCGAGGATGAGCTGGAAGGGGTTGAGGATGAGTGACGAAAATTGTGTTTATGGGAACTCCCGATTTTTCGGTTCCAGTTTTAAAACAGATGATTGCGGACGGCTATGAAGTGATTGCCGTTGTTACCCAGCCTGACAGGCCGGTCGGCAGAAAAAGGGTGATGACCCCTCCGCCTGTCAAAGTGGAGGCTGTTAAACACGGGATCCCTGTCTATCAGCCCGAGAAAATCCGTGAGCGCAAAGAGTTTGAAAAGATTTTGGCGCTGAAGCCTGATTTGATCGTGACGGCTGCTTTCGGGCAAATCCTCCCGAAGGAACTGCTTCAAGCTCCCCGCTATGGCTGCATCAATGTTCATGCATCATTGCTGCCCGAGCTTCGCGGCGGGGCGCCAATTCATTATGCGATCATTCAGGGAAAGAAAAAAACAGGGATTACGATTATGTATATGGTTGAAAAACTCGATGCAGGTGACATTTTAACGCAGGCAGAAGTGCCGATCACAGAGGATGATACAGTTGGAACGCTGCATGACAAATTAAGTGCAGCCGGTGCGAAGCTTTTATCAGAAACACTTCCGAAACTGCTTGATGGAAAACTGCAACCTGTTGCCCAAAACGAAGAAGAGGCTACATTTGCCTACAATATTAAACGGGAACAAGAAAGAATTGATTGGTCGAAAACAGGTGAGCAAATATATGACCATATTCGCGGTTTAAATCCATGGCCTGTAGCCTACACTACTATGAACGGAGCCGTTTTGAAGGTGTGGAAGGGCGAAAAAATCAACTCCGACGCTGAGGCGGCTCCCGGCACAATCGTTGCCATTGATGCGGACGGTTTTATTGTAGCTACAGGCAATCAGACAGCCATCAAGATTTCTGAACTCCAGCCGTCGGGAAAGAAGCGGATGACTGCGGAGCAATTTATGCGCGGCTCCGGCTTAACGGTCGGAATGAAATTAGGGGAGCAAAATGAAAACGACTAAAAATGTAAGAGAAACAGCCGTTGAACTTTTAGAAACGATTGACAAGAATCAATCATACAGCAATCTCCTCCTCAATAAAGTGATTGGGAAGAACCAGCTCAATCAGAAAGATGTCGGGCTCTTGACCGAATTAACGTATGGAACACTGCAGCGCAGGATGACGCTTGATTATTTCCTCGAGCCGTTTATCAAAGATAAACGCAAACTTGAGCTCTGGGTGTTGCATCTTTTGAGAATCACCTTATACCAGATGGTTTATTTGGACAAGATTCCTGATCGTGCCGCGATTTTTGAGGCGGTCGAAATTGCAAAAAAACGGGGTCACAAAGGGATCTCGGGAATGGTAAACGGAGTATTGCGAAACGTTCAGCGGCAAGGACTGCCCAGTCTCGATAAAATAACGGACCCTGTGGAGAGGCTTGCGATTGAAACAAGCCATCCAGCATGGCTCGTTCACAGATGGGTGGACCAATTAGGATTTGAAAAAGCGAAAGAAATGTGCGAAATTAATTTGACTGCGCCCCTGCAGACAGCTAGAGTTAATTTAACGAAAACGACCCGGGCAGAATGCCTCGATATTTTACGCGAGGAAGGCTTCCATGTTGAGCCGAGCCCGGTCATTCCAGAAGCGGTCAAATGCTTGAAAGGAAATTTAGCAGCTTCGACTGCTTTCAAGGACGGGCTGCTGACGATCCAGGATGAAAGCTCAATGCTTGCTGCATATGCGCTAAATGTCCAAAAGGATGAAATGATTCTCGATGCTTGTGCAGCACCCGGCGGAAAATCGACTCATATTGCTGAGAAACTGGCTGGCAGCGGAAAAGTGATTTCACTTGATCTTCATGAGCATAAAGTAAAGCTCATCAACGCCTCAGCTGAGCGGCTCGGCCTTGAAAATATCGAAACAGCCGCGATGGACAGCCGCAACGTCCAGGATCGCTTTCAAGCCGAATCATTTGACCGGATCCTGCTGGACGCTCCATGTTCAGGATTGGGCGTCATGAGAAGAAAGCCTGATATGAAATATACGAAGCAGCTGGAAGATATCCAGCGCTTAAAGAAAATCCAGCTTGAACTGCTGGCGGCAGTCGCACCATTAGTGAAAAAGGGTGGCTTAATCGTCTATAGCACATGTACAGTAGATAAACAGGAAAACGAACAGGCAGTCAATGAATTTTTAATGAACAATCCGGATTTTGAAGGGGATCATTCATTAAGGGACCGGATGCCGGAAGCAATAAAACCATTGGTCGACGGGCATATGCTGCAAATTCTGCCCCAGGATATTGGATCGGATGGATTCTATATTGCCTGCTTAAGAAAGAAGGTGCACTAACGTGGAACAGCTAAAAACAACAAAAGAACAAACACAAGAACTAAAAAAGCCAAGCATTTATTCACTCCAGTTGCACGAGTTAAAGGAATGGCTTAAAAATAATAATGAAAAATCATTTCGCGCCGACCAGATTTTTGAGTGGCTGTATCAAAAAAGAGTAGCAGATTTTGAAGAAATGACAAACCTCTCAAAAGGATTGCGAGCGAAGCTTATTGACAGTTTTACGATCACGACGTTAAAGACGATCATTCAGCAAACCTCTCAAGATGGAACGATCAAATTCCTGTTTGAACTGCATGATGGTACCTCTATTGAGACAGTATTAATGCGGCATGACTATGGAAATTCGGTATGTGTCACGACGCAGGTAGGCTGCCGGATCGGCTGCACTTTTTGCGCCTCAACACTCGGGGGCTTAAAAAGAAATTTGGAAGCAGGAGAAATCGTCGCCCAGGTCGTAAAAGTACAACAGGCACTTGACGAAACAAATGAGCGCGTCAGCTCAGTCGTCATCATGGGAATTGGTGAACCATTCGATAACTACGACAGCATGCTTTCGTTTTTAAAAATTATTAACCATGATCATGGTCTTAATATCGGAGCACGCCATATCACTGTTTCCACGAGCGGGATCATTCCGAAGATTTATCAATTTGCCGACGAAAACATGCAAATAAACTTTGCGATCTCTCTCCACGCCCCAAATAATGAAATCAGAAGCCGCTTAATGCCGATTAACCGCGCATATAAGCTGCCGGATCTCATGAAAGCTGTTAACTATTATATTGAAAAAACAGGACGGCGGATCAGCTTCGAGTATGGATTGTTTGGCGGTGTGAATGATCAGGTTGAGCATGCCGAGGAATTGGCCAAACTGATCAAAGGCGTGAAATGCCATGTCAATTTAATTCCGGTCAATTATGTTCCGGAGCGGGATTATGTGCGAACGCCGCGGGATCAAATCTTTTTGTTTGAAAAAACATTAAAGAAGCACGGGGTCAATGTGACGATCCGCCGCGAGCACGGTCATGATATCGATGCAGCATGCGGACAGCTTCGTGCAAAGGAGCGCAAGGAAGAGACGAGGTGACGGTATGAAGGCTGTTTTTATGACAGACCGGGGAAAAATTCGCCAGCACAATGAAGATAATGGCGGAGTGTTTGAAAATCGGAGCGGACAGCGCCTTGCCATTGTCGCGGATGGCATGGGCGGCCACCGTGCCGGTGATGTCGCCAGCAAAATGGCACTGGCAAGCATGAAAGCTTATTGGGAAGAAACGAAGGAAATTGAAACGGCGGAAGAGGCCGAGCAATGGTTAAGGCAGCATATTTTAAAAGTAAACGCACAGCTGTTTAATCATGCTGTGCAGAATATTGAGTGTGAAGGCATGGGGACAACGATTGTGGCAGCCATCAGTACAGACCGGTTTTCAACAATCGCAAACATTGGTGACAGCCGCTGCTACATTTTAAATGAGAGCGGCTTTAGCCAGATTACCGAGGACCATTCGCTTGTGAATGAGCTGGTCAGGTCAGGACAAATTACGAAGGAAGATGCTGAAAACCATCCGCGCAAAAATGTTCTGCTGCGGACGCTCGGTACCGAAAAAACGGTTGAAATGGATATTAAAACGATTACGTTTGAAGAAGGCGACCGTTTGCTTTTGTGCTCTGACGGCTTATCAAATAAGCTAAGCTGCAGAGAGCTTGAGGAAATTCTCGGAAATGACCAAAGTCTTGAAGAAAAAGCAGCGGCATTCATCCAACTAGCGAACGATAACGGCGGCGAAGACAATATCACCCTTGTTATTGTCGAATTTTCAGACAGCATCGAGAGTGGTGAATAGAATGATAATCGGAAAAAGAATAAGCGGCCGCTATAAGATTCTCGATATCATCGGCGGGGGCGGAATGGCAAATGTATACTTGGCCCACGACATGATTCTTGACCGGGATGTAGCCGTCAAAATGCTTCGGCTTGATTTCGTAAATGACGAGGAATTTATCCGCCGGTTCCACCGCGAAGCACAATCTGCGACGAGCCTTGCACATCCAAACATCGTCAGCATCTACGATGTCGGAGAAGAAGATGATCTTTATTATATTGTCATGGAATACGTGAATGGGCAAACATTAAAGCAATACATACAGCAAAACTCGCCGATTCCGATCGATGAAGCGCTTGAGATTCTACAGCAGCTGACAAGTGCGATTTCGCACGCGCACCAGAACCATATCGTCCACCGGGACATCAAGCCGCATAATATTTTAATTGACCGGAACGGCAACGTGAAAATTACCGATTTCGGAATTGCGATGGCGTTAAGCGCGACGAGTATTACGCAAACAAATTCAGTTCTCGGTTCTGTTCATTATTTGTCTCCCGAACAGGCAAGAGGCGGGATGGCCAACAAAAAATCGGATATTTATTCTTTGGGCATTGTCATGTTTGAGCTCCTGACCGGGCGGCTCCCATTTTCAGGTGAATCGGCTGTTTCGATTGCCTTGAAGCACCTGCAATCCGAAACACCGTCTTTAAGAAGGTGGAATCCGGCGATTCCGCAAAGTGTTGAAAATATCGTTTTAAAAGCAACCGCAAAAGACCCGTTTCACCGTTATAGCAGTGTCGAAGAAATGGAAGAGGACCTGCGGACCGCCCTTCTCCCGGAACGGCTCAATGAAGAAAAGTTTACCGTTCCGAAGGATGATGAAACAACAAAGGCGATCCCAATCATCACAAATGATCAGCCGCACCGCAATTTGGATGAAACGCTTGTGAGAGGAAATGGCGCCACTGCAGATAACGAACAGCATGCTTCGGGCAAAAGCAAGGATAAAAAAGATAAGAAAAAGAAAAAATGGCCGATAATCCTAGTTTCTGTATTTGCCTTCCTCGTTATACTGGGTATTTTAGCGGTCACGGTTTTCCCGGATCTGCTTGCCCCTGAAGAAATAAAAGTTCCGGATGTAAGCGGAATGGATATTGAAGAGGCAACCGATGAACTTGCCAATGCCGGCCTTGTGATTGATGAAACAAAAGAAATCACTGATGATGAGATCGAAGAGGGCCTTGTGGTCCGGACAAATCCCCGCGAGGGTAAAACGGTTAAACAAGGAAGCAAAATTGACATTTTTGTGAGCACAGGGAAAGAGAAATTCGAGCTTTCCGATTACAGGGGACGCCAATACGATGGAGTTTTCAGGTTTCTTGAAAATAAAAATTTTAAGGATATCAGCAAAACCGAAATTCATGATGACAGCGAAGCAGGGACGATCCTCGAACAAAATATCGACCCTGGAGAAGCCGTTACGCCTGAGGAAACCGAACTCGAATTTACTGTCAGCAAGGGGCCTGAGCCGATTACCCTTGCCGATTTAAGAGGTTATACGGGCACAGGCGTTAAAAACTATGCTGATTCAGCCGGTTTAATGCTTGATATGTCAGAGGAGCAGTATCATGACACCGTTCCAGCGGGCCAAGTGATTTCCCAATCCCCGGAACCAGGGAGCAAACTCAATAAGGGCGATAAAATTACTGTTGTTCTTTCTTCAGGCAAGAAAAGTATTCCTTCGAAAAACGTTACCGAGACGGTTACGGTGCTGTATGAGCCTGAAGTTCCAGGTGAAGAGCAGGAAGTGCTGATTTACATTGAAGACGCTGACAGGAACATGACCGTACCTGATCAAACCCTTACAATTACCGAGAATAGAGATATCATCCTTACATTCAGGATCGAACCCGGCCAGACAGCAGGATATAAAATTATCCGTGATAACAGGGTATATAAGGAAGATGTGATTGAGTATCCGGAAGATTAAAAAACAAGGAGTGCTGCTATGCCTGAAGGCAAAATTGTAAAAGCGCTGAGCGGTTTTTATTATGTTTTGAGCGATGATCAAATTTTCCAATGCAGGGGTAGAGGTGTATTCCGCAAAAACAAGATTACGCCTCTTGTCGGGGATAATGTTGTTTTTCAAATTGAAAATGAAACAGATGGTTATATTTTGGAAATCGGCGAGCGGAAAAATGAACTTGTCCGCCCGCCGATTGCGAATGTTGATCAGGCGATTCTCGTCTTTTCTGCAGTCGAGCCTGATTTCAGCACAGCCCTTCTCGACCGTTTTCTTGTCCTTGTTGAGTTTAACCATATCAGGCCGCTTATATGTATTACAAAAATGGATTTAACGACCGAAGCGGATCGGGCCGAAATGAATCGCTATGCCGATAATTACCGAAAAGCAGGCTATGATGTGTTGCTGACATCATCGGAGACTGAGGATGGGATTCAGGAACTATTGCCGCACTTAGAGGGGGTTATATCCGTGTTTGCGGGCCAATCCGGCGTCGGCAAATCTTCGTTGCTGAATGTGCTTCGTCCCGATCTGGACTTAAAAACAAGCGATATTTCTTCACATCTCGGCCGTGGAAAGCATACAACCCGCCATGTCGAGCTGATCGAAGTCGCGGACGGGCTTGTTGCAGATACACCTGGCTTCAGCTCATTGGAATTTACCGGTGTTAATGCTGAAGATCTCAATTATTGCTTTCCCGAAATTAGCATTAAAAGTGAAGAATGCAAATTCAGGGGCTGCCTTCATCTGAAAGAACCAAAATGCGCCGTTAAAGCAGCAGTTGAAAAAGGGGAAATCGCCGATTATCGCTATCAGCATTATCAGGATTTTCTTCAGGAAATTAAAGATAGAAAGCCGAGGTATTAATGATGGTCAAAATTGCACCCTCTATTTTGTCAGCCGATTTTTCAAAGCTTGGGGAAGAAATAAAGGATGTAGAACTTGGTGGGGCAGACTATATTCATGTCGATGTGATGGACGGCCATTTTGTTCCAAACATTACGATCGGGCCGCTGATTGTTGAGGCGATTCGCCCGGTAACAAAGCTTCCGCTGGACGTTCATTTAATGATTGAGAATCCCGATCATTATATTGAGGCGTTCGCCAAAGCGGGAGCCGACTATTTAACCGTCCATGTCGAGGCTTGCCGCCACCTGCACCGGACGATCCATTATATTAAATCCTTTGGTGTAAAGGCCGGGGTTGTCTTAAATCCGGCCACACCTGTTGAATCGATTCAGGACATTCTTGCCGATGTTGATCTCGTGTTATTAATGTCGGTAAATCCTGGCTTTGGCGGGCAAAAATTTATTTCAGCAGTGCTTTCGAAAATCAAAAAGCTTAAGGAAATGATCATTGCTCAGGGTCTGGCAATTGAAATCGAAGTTGACGGCGGTGTCAATGAAGAAACAGCCAAGCAATGTATTGAGGCAGGCGCGACGGTTCTGGTCGCAGGCTCCGCCATTTATAACGCGCCGGACAGGGGAAAAGCAATTGCAATGTTAAGAGGGTACTAAGTCGAAAAAGAAGTCAGCTGAAAGACAGGCTGGCTTTTTTAACTATTATTTTAGAATAAAAAGAAAGGCTTTAAGAAACAGGTGATTGAATGATTATTAACATTTTAGCTGGTGGCCCTGAAGCGCTTTTGCCGGATTTAACGGAATATATGGAGGGAAATGTGAAGTGGATCGGTGTAGACAGGGGAGTTTATACGCTCATTTCAAAAGGGATTGCGCCGGCGGTTGCATTTGGTGACTTTGATTCTGTTAATGAAGAGGAAATGCTGTTTATCGAACAGCATGTTGATGAACTGCAAAGGTTTAAGCCCGAGAAAGACGAGACAGATATGGAACTGGCATTGGAGTGGGCACTGAAGCAAAATCCGCAAAAAATAAATCTATTCGGTGCGACAGGCGGCCGGCTTGACCATTTATTTGCAAATATCCAGCTTTTGCTTAAGCCAATTTTGAAAGAGAAAAATACCGATGTCGAATTGATCGATCTCCAGAACAACGTTTATATGAAAAGTGCAGGGAGATACGAAATAAAAAAATCGCCGGACAGAAAGTATGTATCATTCGTACCGGTAACGCCTTCGGTTGAAGGCCTTACCCTGACAGGATTCAAATATCCTTTAACAAACTGTCATATTCCGCTCGGCTCTACACTATGTATTAGTAATGAACTTATTGATGATCGTGGTACTTTTTCCTTCCTTGAAGGCATAATAATGGTGATAAGCAGTCGCGATTAAAGCTTCCAGCAAATTGATAAAGAAAGTACAAAAACCGTTCTTTTTGAATATGATAAAAAGGAGCGCATGAAGCGAAGATGCATGTGTGAGATGGTGAGGAGGGACATGATGAGATTTTATACGATTAAACTGCCAAAGGTGTTGGGTGGTCTTGTCCGTGCAATGTTAGGGGCCTTTAAAAAAGGCTGATCGAATAATAGCTTTATGCATGCCTTCGGCGGACAGACAACCTTTCTGAAAAAGCCACCTGAGCACCCGCGCAAAGGGGTGCTCTTATTTTGTTCTTGGATCTCATGAGCGCATATATTTTGAATCCGGAAAAAGAAAAGACACCCTTATATGGGTGTCTTATTTATACGCGTTCAACTTTACCGGATTTAAGCGCTCTCGCAGAAACCCAAACACGCTTAGGCTTTCCGTCTACAAGAATGCGAACTTTTTGAAGGTTGGCACCCCAAGTACGTTTGTTAGCGTTCATCGCATGGGAACGAGCATTCCCTGAACGAGTTGATTTACCAGTGATCACACATTTGCGCGGCATATATTTTCCCTCCTAACTACCAAAGCAAAAACTATTTTTTCTTGCTAATTTACGATTTGCCAGACAAGAGGCTGGCCCGATAAGAAAAACATTCGTTCTTAATCAAAAAGATACTTTAATAATTTATCATACAACTGCCTGTAATGCAATAGCCATGATTCAAGCTTTCAAGAAAATTTCCTTGACACAGGATTCAGGTCATGCTCAGGTAAAAGCTTAGGGAAGAATCGCTTTCAAATTTGCAGCTCTTATAGTAAAATGTCTTTAGCCAAGGAGCAATTTCCAAAGGGGGAACGTTTCATGTCCATCGAACTTAAAACAAAGTACGGGCAAATTGACATTTCAAATGAAGTCATTGCTACGATTTCCGGTGGAGCAGCTGTTGACTGCTACGGGATTGTCGGTATGGCATCCAAAAATCAAATTAAAGATGGCCTGACTGAAATTTTGCGGAAAGAAAATTTCACCCGCGGTGTTATCGTCCGCCAGGAAAACGATGAAGTACATATTGACATGTATATTATAGTAAGTTATGGAACGAAAATTTCCGAGGTTGCTCACAACGTTCAATCAAAAGTTAAATACACGCTTGATAAAACTGTTGGGCTTGCCGTTGACTCGGTAAATATTTACGTTCAGGGTGTTCGTGTAACGAACCCTTAAGTTCGTAAAAGGGTCCTGTTTACGCAACCAGTTCGCAAAAACTTCACATGCGGACAAGTTCGTAAATGGTCGCTTACGGACACTTAGTGAGGAGGAAAGATTTGTGGCAATTAAAGTTTTAGACGGAATACGCTTCGCGGAAATGGTGATCCAGGGAGCCAACCATTTGTCTGCCAATGCGAAAATGGTCGATGCGTTGAACGTTTTTCCAGTTCCGGATGGCGATACAGGGACAAACATGAACCTATCGATGACTTCCGGAGCAAAGGAAGTTAAAAATAACGTCCAGCAGCATATCGGTCAAGTGGGAATGGCTTTATCGAAAGGTCTGTTAATGGGAGCACGCGGTAATTCAGGAGTTATTCTGTCACAGTTGTTCCGCGGATTTTCGAAGCATATTGAGCAAAAGCCATCTATTATGGCAGCGGAATTTGCCTCTGCTCTCGAATCCGGCGTTGAAACTGCCTATAAAGCAGTGATGAAGCCTGTTGAAGGAACGATTTTAACCGTGGCGAAAGACGCCGCCAGAAAAGCGGTACAAGCTGCCAAAAAAGAAACAGACCTGGTCGCAGTCATGGAAGAAGTGTTGAAAGAAGCGAAGGCTTCGCTTAACCGGACACCGGACCTTTTGCCTGTGTTAAAAGAAGTCGGCGTTGTCGATAGCGGCGGCCAGGGGCTCGTTCTCGTATACGAAGGCTTTCTTGCCGAGCTTAAAGGTGAAAAACTTCCAGATTCCCCGTCCCTTCCAAGAATGGATGACCTTGTTAGCGCCGAGCATCATAAAAACGTTCACAGCCATATTAATACTGAAGATATTGAATTCGGCTATTGTACGGAATTTATGGTCAAATTTGAAGCGGCAAAGCTTGCAAAATCACCATTTTCCGAGGATGCATTCCGCCGGGACTTGAGCCAGTACGGAGACTCGCTGCTTGTTATTGCCGATGAGGAGCTTGTCAAAGTCCATATCCACTCCGAGCGTCCGGGAGATGTTTTGAGCTATGGACAGAAATATGGAAGCTTAATAAACATGAAAATAGAAAATATGCGGCAACAGCATTCCAATCTTGTCGAAACAAACCTGAAACCGCTTGTTTCTGAAACAAAAGAAAAACAGGAGTACGGAATTGTTACCGTTTCAATGGGGAAAGGGATCGCCGAATTGTTCCGCAGCATTGGCGCCCACGCCGTCATTGAAGGCGGCCAAACGATGAATCCAAGCACTGAGGATATTGTAAAAGCTATCAAGGAAGTAAATGCGAAAAAAGTTATTATCCTTCCAAATAATAAAAATATTATCATGGCTGCAGAGCAGGCTGCCGAGGTAACGGATGAAGAAGTGATCGTGATCGCTTCAAAAACGGTACCACAAGGACTGTCAGCGTTGCTTGCTTTTAACCCGGGTGCGGACCTGTCCGAAAACAGGCGGGCAATGTCAGAGGCGCTCAAAGCTGTGAAAACCGGGCAAATTACCTATGCTGTCCGCGATACGTCCATCGACGGGCTGGCGATTGAGAAAGGCGATTTCATGGGAATTGCCGAAGGGAAAATCGTGGTTAAGGACAAGGATAAAATCAAGTCGGCAAAAGAACTGTTAACGAACTTAATCGATGAAGATACGGAAATCCTCACAATTTTAAAAGGGGAAGATGCATCAGACGATGATGTTCAAACACTTGTCTCTTTTATAGAGGAAACAAACGAAGATATAGAAATCGAAGTTCATAACGGCGAACAGCCGCTGTACGCTTTTATCTTCGCCGTCGAGTAGGCAGCTATTTCTGTGGGCCGCGGAGCAACTCGCGCTGCCCAGTCAAATTGCATCATTCATAATAGCAGAAATAGAAGGGAAACCCCTTCTATTTCTTGTTGTATAAAGTGTAATATAGTTGTCCCGGTCCAAGATCGACTAAAAGGCAGAGAAAGCTTCGAAACTTTACTGGGGGAGGAAAGCTTTATGAAATATAAAAGTGTTTTTGATATCATCGGTCCGATCATGATTGGCCCGTCGAGCTCGCATACAGCCGGTGCCGCCAGAATTGGCAAAGTGGCCAGAAGCCTGTTTGGCCGCGAGCCGAAATGGGCAAATATTTCTTTATATGGCTCCTTTGCTAAAACCTATAAAGGGCACGGAACCGATGTTGCGATCGTCGGAGGTTTACTTGACTTCGATACGTTTGATGAACGGATTATAGACTCGATTAAAATCGCCAAAAAACGCGGTATCAAGGTAACGTTTGTTGAAGAGGATGCGGTCACAGACCATCCGAATACAGCGAGAGTTTTAATTGGAGACGAACAAGGTGAACTGGAGCTTGTCGGCATCTCAATTGGCGGAGGGAAAATTGAAATCATTGAACTGAACGGATTTGAACTGAAGCTTTCCGGCCATCACCCGGCAATTCTCGTCGTCCACAATGACAGGTTTGGCGCAATTGCAAACGTTTCGAATACTCTCGCCAAATATAAGTTGAATATCGGCCATATGGAAGTGTCACGGAAGGAAAAAGGAAAGCTAGCCTTAATGACAATTGAAGTCGACCAAAATATTAACGATTCTATCATTCAGGAGATTGAAAAGCTTCCCGATATTATAAAGGTCACCAAAATCATAGATTAGGACGAGATTTATATGATAACGCTTTCTAAGGCGCAGGAAAGGAGGCTACACGGTGTTCAGGAATGTAGCAGAATTAATTGAATTGGCCGACAGCCAAAATAAAAAGATATCCGGGATTATGATCGAACAGGAAATGGAAGTGACCGGCCGGACGAGGGATCAAGTCTTCAATTTAATGGACAGAAATCTCACCGTCATGGAGGAGGCCGTTGCAAAAGGATTAAAGGGTGTCCATTCCCATTCAGGCTTAACCGGCGGAGATGCTGTCCTTTTGCAAAACTATATCAAGAAAGGCAATTTTCTCTCGGGAGAAACGATTTTGGATGCCGTCAGCAAAGCGGTCGCCACCAATGAAGTAAATGCGGCGATGGGGACGATCTGTGCAACGCCGACAGCGGGATCAGCAGGAGTTGTCCCGGGAACGCTGTTTGCGGTTAAACACAAGCTGAATCCAACGCGGGAGCAAATGGTCTCATTTTTGTTTACAGCAGGCGCTTTCGGGTTTGTTGTCGCCAACAATGCGAGCATTTCAGGCGCTGCCGGCGGCTGCCAGGCTGAAGTCGGTTCAGCAGCGGGGATGGCGGCGGCTGCAATTGTTGAAATGGCTGGCGGTACCCCCGAGCAATCGGCTCAAGCAATGGCGATCACCCTGAAAAACATGCTTGGCTTAGTATGTGATCCTGTCGCCGGCCTTGTTGAGGTGCCGTGTGTGAAAAGAAATGCCATGGGGGCAGCCAATGCAATGGTTGCGGCTGATATGGCACTGGCCGGAATTACAAGCCGTATTCCTTGTGACGAAGTAATCGATGCCATGTACAAAATCGGCCAAACGATGCCTGTCGCTTTAAGAGAAACTGCACAGGGAGGGTTGGCGGCAACACCGACAGGTCGGGAGCTTGAAGCGAAGATCTTCGGAATCCCGCTCAGGGTCAAGTGAATGAATCGCTGAATCAACCTGTTACAGTAATCAAAGGCATTGGCGCAGAGACCGCAGAAGCACTGGCAGAAATGAATCTGTTCACCGTCGGGGACTTATTGGAACATTTTCCATACCGGTTTGAAGATTACAGGCTTAAGGATCTGGCAGAAGTGAAGCATGATGAGAGAGTGACGGTTGAGGGAAAGGTCCACAGTGAGCCTTCCTTGCTCTATTATGGAAGAAAAAAGTCACGCCTGACGGTTCGCCTCCTCGTTGGCCGCTATTTAATTCAAGTCGTTTTTTTTAACCAGCCATATTTAAAAAACAAACTGGCCATAAACGACACGATCACGGTAACCGGAAAATGGGACCAGCACAGGCAAACGATCACAGCGAATGAAATGCAGTCTGGCGAATATTCAAAAACGATAGAATTTGAACCTGTTTATGCGGTGAAAGGAAAAATATCCGTTAAAGGGATTCGAAAATATATTAAGCTCGCTTTTTCTCAATATGGCCATGAAATTGAAGAAACATTGCCTGCTTCGATCATTAAAAAATATAAACTTTTAAACCGCCGCGATGCCCTCAGGTCGATGCATTTCCCTATGTCAGGCGAGGATGTAAAACAGGCAAGGCGGAGATTTGTTTATGAAGAATTCCTGTTTTTTCAAATTAAGATCCAGGCGCTTCGCAAATTTGAACGCGAGAATTCGGCTGGTTTCAGCCAAAAATACGATTTAAAAAAGGTAAAGGCATTTATATTAGCGCTTCCTTTTCCGTTAACTGGCGCCCAGAAGCGGGTCATTAACGAAATACTCGCTGATATGAAATCCGATTACCGGATGAACCGGCTTTTGCAGGGAGATGTTGGCTCGGGAAAAACCGTTGTTGCGGCAATCGGGCTTTATGCAAGTGTTACGGCGGGATTCCAGGGAGCGTTAATGGTGCCTACTGAAATATTGGCTGAGCAGCATGCTGAATCACTCAATGCTCTGCTGAGCCCGTTTGGCGTTCGCTGTGAATTGCTGACAAGCTCGGTAAAAGGCAAACGGAGAAAAGCTATACTCGAAGATTTGCAATCTGGTGATGTGGACGTACTGATCGGTACGCATGCCCTTATCCAGGAAGAAGTGCAATTCTCCAGGCTCGGCTTCGTCATCACCGATGAACAGCACCGCTTTGGCGTGGAGCAGAGGCGGATTCTTCGGGGAAAAGGGGAAAGCCCGGATGTTCTATTTATGACGGCGACCCCGATTCCGCGGACACTTGCGATTACGGCCTTCGGGGAAATGGATGTTTCCGTCATCGATGAAATGCCGGCCGGCAGAAAAGAGATTGAAACGTATTGGGCGAAGCACGAGATGCTTGACCGGATTCTCGGTTTTATGGAAAAGGAGCTTGTTCAAGGAAGGCAAGCTTATGTGATCTGTCCGTTAATCGAGGAATCGGATAAACTGGACGTCCAGAATGCCATTGATGTCCACAGCACCCTTACCCGCTATTTCCAGAGCCGTTATAAAGTCGGCCTGATGCACGGCCGCTTAAGCTCTGAAGAGAAAGAAGCGGTCATGAAAGCGTTCAGCGCGAACGAAATTCAAGTGCTTGTCTCAACAACGGTCGTCGAAGTCGGCGTCAATGTCCCGAATGCGACTGTGATGGTCATCTATGATGCCGAACGGTTTGGGCTGTCCCAGCTTCACCAGCTGCGCGGCCGCGTCGGCAGGGGCTCCCGGCAGTCATATTGCATCCTCCTTGCAGATCCAAAAACCGAAATAGGCAAGGAAAGAATGCGGATCATGGCTGAAACAAACGATGGCTTTGTGCTCAGTGAAAAAGATCTCGAACTGCGCGGCCCGGGTGATTTTTTCGGCAAAAAACAAAGCGGCCTTCCGGAGTTCAAAGTAGCCGATATGGTCCACGACTACCGGGCGCTTGAAACAGCGCGCAGCGATGCAGCGGTGATGATTCAATCGGATGTGTTTTGGAAGTCGGATGAATATTGTGTCTTGCGCGAATTTTTGCAAAGATCCGGCGCTCTTTCCGGGGAAAAGCTTGATTGATGCGGCCGCGGGCGTTATAAAGTATCGACTGAAAGCAGATCTCGAGAATCGTTATTAAGATTCTTGCAATCTGCTTTTTTTGATTATATACTACTATTAGTACCTAGTCTTAATATCTCGGACGGTGTAAAAAAGATGAAAAGAAGTAAACGAGAACGGCAGCAACTTCTGGTCGAAACGATCAAGGACAACCCGTTTATTACAGATGAAGATCTCGCAGAGCAATTTTCTGTAAGCGTCCAAACGATCCGCCTGGACCGGTTGGAGTTGTCAATACCGGAATTAAGGGAGCGGATTAAAAGCGTTGCCGAGAAAACATTTGAGGATGAAGTAAAAGCGTTGCCGATTGAAGAGGTAATTGGGGAAATCATTGATATAGAGCTGGACAGCAGTGCGATTTCGATATTCGATGTGAAGTCAGAACATGTTTTTGTACGAAATCAAATTGCGAGAGGACACCATTTATTTGCCCAGGCCAACTCGCTGGCCGTCGCGGTCATCAATGATGAACTGGCGCTGACAGCGAAAGCGGATATCCAGTTTACGAGACCCGTAAAAGTAAAGGAACGCGTGATCGCGAAAGCGCGGGTCACGAATATTGATCGTGAAAACGCAAGAACGCTCGTCGAAGTGAACAGTTACGTTAATAATGAGCTCGTCTTTCAAGGCGAGTTTGAAATGTACCGTTCGAAAAAATAACACAAGGAATGAGCAAGATGAAAATAGCGATAGATGCAATGGGCGGCGACCATGCCCCAAAGGAAATCGTCCTTGGTGCGATCAAGGCCATTGAGGCATACCGGGATATACATATAACACTTGTCGGCGATGAAGCGAAAATCAATCATTATTTGACAAGCAATGAACGAATTAAGATTATTCATACAGATGAAGTTATTCTCGGCACAGATGAACCGGTCAAGGCTGTGCGCCGCAAAAAAAATGCCTCGATGGTTCTGGCTGCACAGCAGGTTGCTGACGGCGCTGCTGACGGCTGTATTTCAGCCGGAAACACCGGGGCACTGATGGCAGCCGGATTGTTTGTCGTTGGCCGCATCGACGGCATTGAACGGCCGGCATTGTCCCCTACACTTCCGACGATCGGCGGTGAAGGCTTTTTACTGCTCGATGTCGGAGCCAATGTCGATGCGAAGCCGGAACACTTGCTGCAATATGCAATCATTGGTTCAGTGTACTCGGAAAAGGTTAGGGGCGTCAAAAACCCGAGAATTGGCCTTCTAAATATCGGGACGGAAGAAAAGAAAGGAAATGAACTGGCGAAAAAGGCCTTTGACATGATCAGCGCTGCTGATCTGAATTTTATCGGGAATGTAGAAGCACGCGATCTGCTGGATGGCGTCGCAGATGTCGTTGTAACGGATGGCTTTACAGGAAATATGGTTTTAAAAACGATTGAAGGAACCGCATCGACGGTCTTTAAAATGATGAAAGCGGCACTCACGGGCAGCTTGAAAAGCAAATTGGCGGCGGCAGTCCTGAAGCCGGATCTTGTACAATTAAAGAATAAAATGGACTATTCCGAGTATGGCGGGGCAGGTTTGTTCGGCTTAAAAGCTCCCGTTATAAAAGCGCACGGTTCTTCTGATGCGAACGCTGTTTTTCACGCGATTCGCCAGACCCGCGAAATGATTGCCAAAGATGTATCCGGGACAATTAAAAACGCCATTAGAGAGTAAAACGGTTTAATAAAAATCATCACAATTAACATAAAGATTTGAAAGGAGCATCATAAGTGGGAAAAATTGCTTTCTTATTTCCTGGCCAGGGTTCGCAAATTGTCGGCATGGGTAAATCGCTGGCGGATGCGAGCGCAGCTGTCCAAAGTATCTTTGACCGGGCAGACGGGGCTTTAGATTCTAAACTATCAAAATTAATATTCGAAGGCCCGCAGGAAGAGTTGACGTTAACGTATAATGCCCAGCCAGCCCTGTTAACCGCAAGCATCGCGGTGCTCGAATATTTCAAGCAGTTCGGCATTGCCGCGGATTATGTCGCCGGCCATAGCCTTGGAGAATATACGGCGCTTGTCGCAGCAGGAGCGTTCAGCTTTGAAGAGGCGGTATATGCTGTCCGCAAAAGAGGCGAATTCATGGAAGCGGCCGTTCCAAATGGAGAAGGATCAATGGCAGCGATTCTCGGCCTTGAAAGGGAACCGTTGGCGGCTGTAACAGACCGGATTTCCGCTGCGGGACATCCGGTTCAGCTTGCGAACCTCAATTGCCCGGGACAGATTGTCATTTCCGGTTCGAAGACAGGTGTTGAGCTGGCATCGGAAGCAGCGCGGGAGGCAGGCGCAAAACGGGCGATTCAGCTGGAAGTGAGCGGCCCGTTCCACTCTGTTTTAATGAAACCTGCGGCGGAGCAGCTAAAAGCCGTGCTGGATCAAATGAGTGTAAATGATCCAAACGTACCGGTTATCGCCAATGTGACGGCTGAACCGATCGTATCATCCGGGCAAATAAAGGATAAACTTGTTGAACAATTATATTCACCGGTACTATGGGAAGATTCAATTAAAAAAATGGTTGAGCTTGGCGTTGATACTTTTATCGAAGTCGGCCCTGGCCGGGTATTATCAGGGCTCGTAAAAAAGATCGACCGAAGCGCACAAATATTTTCTGTAGCTGATGAACAATCGTGTAAAGCTGCAGCGGAAGCCTTAAAGGAGGAAATCCGATGAAACTGGAAGGAAAAGCGGCGCTTGTCACCGGCGCATCAAGAGGAATCGGCCGGGAAATTGCTCTGGAATTAGCAAGGCAGGGAGCTTCGGTTGCTGTCAACTATTCCGGAAGTGAAGCCAGGGCAAACGAAGTTGTTGATGAAATTCGTGCGCTTGGCCGGGAAGCATTTGCTGTCCAGGCCGATGTCGCCAACGCCGATTCGGTGGCGGGCATGGTCAAGGAAACGATTGAAAAGTTTGGAAAACTCGATATTCTCGTCAATAACGCCGGCATTACGAGAGACAATCTATTAATGAGAATGAAGGAAGAAGAATGGGATGACGTCATCAACACGAATTTGAAAGGCGTTTTTCTCTGCACAAAAGCGGTGACGCGGCAGATGATGAAGCAGCGCAGCGGCCGGATCATTAACATCTCCTCGATTGTCGGCGTAAGCGGAAATGCCGGACAGGCCAACTATGTTGCCGCGAAATCCGGGGTCATCGGCCTCACCAAAACGACGGCCAAGGAGCTTGCTTCAAGAGGGATTCTCGTCAATGCCGTGGCACCAGGTTTTATCTCGACCGATATGACAGATAAACTGCCGGAAGAGGTAAAAGCGGAGATGTTAAAACAAATTCCGCTTGCACGCCTCGGAGAACCGGGTGATATTGCCCGTGTTGCCGCCTTCCTCGCTTCCGATGACTGCGGCTATATGACAGGGCAAACACTGCACGTTGACGGCGGAATGGTCATGTAATGGCAGCCCGTGTGCCTCGTATTAAAAATTCATGACAAGCCTTTATTAACATTTCAAAATACACTATAATGTCCCCGAGGGGAGGTGAATAAGCATGGCAGATGTACTAGAACGTGTAACCAAAATCATCGTTGACCGTTTGGGAGTAGATGAAAACCAAGTTACGCTTGAAGCTTCCTTCAAGGATGATTTAGGCGCTGATTCCCTTGATGTTGTTGAACTTGTAATGGAACTGGAAGACGAGTTTGATATGGAAATTTCTGACGATGATGCTGAAAAAATTGCAACAGTCGGCGACGCTGTTAATTACATAAAAAACAGTCAGTAATCGCTACGTCTAATTGAAAGCTCCGTTTTTACGGAGCTTTCTTCAATAGGAAAAACCGGCCCGGCACGGAAATTTAAAATCTTCGGGAAGAATTCCCTTTCCTGCGTTTTTTTTGTAAACTTGAACTAATGTAAATTACGAGCAAGGTGGAATTTTTATGCGCAATAACGGAAGAGAAAAAGAAAAAAAAGCACTTCGCGCAAAGGAAAAGCAATTTAAAGATTTCCAGAACAAAATTGGCATTCAATTTAAAGATGAAAAGCTGCTCAGACAGGCATTTACCCATTCATCATATGTGAATGAGCATCGCAGGCGGCCTTATGAAGACAATGAAAGGCTGGAGTTTTTAGGAGATGCGGTACTCGAGTTGACAGTGTCCAAATACCTTTTTAAGAAATACCCGATGATGAGTGAAGGCGAATTGACAAAGCTTCGCGCCGCTGTAGTTTGTGAACCGTCACTGGTCTCGTTCGCCAATGAGCTTTCCTTCGGTGAACTCATTTTGCTCGGCAAGGGTGAAGAGATGACGGGCGGAAGAGCAAGGCCGGCACTGCTTGCTGATGTATTTGAAGCGTTTATAGGCGCATTGTATTTGGATCAGGATATTGAAACGGTCACCGGATTTTTGGATAAGGTCATTTTTCCAAAAATAAGTGCAGGTGCTTTTTCTCATGTGATGGATTATAAAAGCCAGTTGCAGGAACTGGTCCAGCGGGATGGCGCCGGGACGGTGGAATATAAAATTTTGCAGGAAAAAGGGCCCGCGCATAATCGGGAATTTGTGTCGAGAGTGTCCCTGAACGGCATTGAACTGGGAACCGGAAACGGCCGGTCCAAAAAGGAAGCCGAGCAGCATGCTGCACAAATGGCTCTTGAAAAATTAAAAGCCCATCTTCAGCGGGACGCACATGAAATGGACAAAGACTAGCATGATAAGGGGGACATAAAGTGTATTTAAAGCGACTCGATGTTGTTGGTTTTAAATCGTTCGCTGAACGGATCAGCGTTGACTTCGTTCCGGGTGTAACCGCCGTTGTCGGTCCGAACGGCAGCGGCAAAAGCAATATTACCGATTCCATTCGCTGGGTGCTTGGTGAACAGTCAGCAAAGTCCCTCCGCGGCGCAAAAATGGAGGATATTATCTTTGCCGGAAGTGATTCAAGAAAGGCGCTGAATTTTGCCGAAGTCACGTTAACACTCGATAACGAGGATCAAGCTTTACCGATTGATTATAATGAGGTAAGTGTCACAAGGCGGGTGTTCCGGTCGGGAGAAAGTGAATTCCTGATTAATAAGCAGCCATGCCGGTTGAAGGATATTGTCGACCTGTTTATGGATTCCGGGCTTGGAAGAGAAGCTTTCTCGATCATCAGCCAGGGAAAAGTAGAAGAAATTTTGAACAGCAAGGCTGAAGAACGAAGAACGATCTTTGAAGAAGCTGCCGGCGTCCTAAAATATAAATCAAGAAAGAAAAAAGCTGAGGCCAAGCTGTCTGAAACACGGGAAAACCTGAATCGTGTCAACGACATTTTGCATGAGCTTGAAGGCCAGGTAGAACCGCTTAAAATCCAGGCTTCCATTGCGAAAGATTATATGGAGAAAAAAGAAGAGCTCGAAAAAATCGAAGTTGCCCTGACTGTGCATGAAATAGAGGATCTTCACCAGAAATGGGAGCAGCTCTCGAAGCAGCTCGAACAACATCAAAAAGATGAAGGAAAACTATCAGCAGAGCTGCAATTGAAAGAAGCAAAAATCGAAGAATCGCGTGACCGGATTGCAGCGCTCGATGAGTCAATCAATGATTTGCAAAATGTGCTCCTGCATGCAAGTGAAGAGCTTGAGAAATTGGAAGGCCGCAAAGAGGTTTTAAAGGAAAGAAAGAAAAATGCCTCACAAAATAAAGAGCAGATTGAACAAAACCTCCAGGACTTGTCAAAAAAAATAGCCGTTCTCATCGAGGAAAAAGCCGTCCATGAAAACGAAGCTGTTAAACTTGAAAAAGAAGCGGCCCGTCTGGAGGAACAGCTCAATGAAAAACAGCAGCATATAAGCCTGTTCAGCGAAAATATTGAAGAAAAGATAGAATCGTTGAAAAGTGATTACATTGAGAGGCTGAATGAACAGGCAAGCGCGAAAAATGAAATCAGCTATATTGACCAGCAGCTCGAGCAGCACCAGGCGAGAAGTTCAAAGCTTGATGGGGAGAATGGAAAGTTTTTGGCGGACCGTCAGGCAATTGAAGAAAAAAAGGCCGAGATTGAAGCGAAGCTGCTTGCAGCTAAATTGCAGCTTGAACAACAAGTCCGCACTTTTATGGAAGACCAGAAAAAACTTGAAGCCTTAAAAGCCAATTATCAGAAAAAGGAAAAACAGCTTTATCAAGCCTATCAATTTTTACAGCAGGCGAAATCGCGCAAAGAAATGCTTGAGGAAATGGAAGATGACTATTCAGGCTTTTTCCAGGGAGTAAAAGAAATATTAAAAGCCCGCAATTCAAAGCTTCAGGGCATCGAAGGGGCCGTTGCCGAGCTGATCCAGGTTCCAAAGGAATTCCAGGTGGCGGTTGAAACTGCGCTTGGCGGGGCGATGCAGCATATTGTTGTTGATAACGAACAGAACGCAAGAGCTGCTATCCAATACTTAAAGCAGAATGCATTTGGGCGGGCAACCTTTCTCCCGCTAACTGTGATGAAGGGGAAATCATTGGCGCCGGCACAGCTGCAGACAGTCCAACAGCATTCCTCCTTTATCGGCACCGCCGAGAGCCTCATCGGCTTTGAGGAGAAATTTTCGGCCGCTATTTCAAATTTGCTCGGCAATACGGTTGTTGCGAAAGATTTAAAAGGAGCAAACGAAATGGCGAGACTCCTGCAATACCGCTGCAGGCTCGTTACGCTTGAAGGGGATATTGTGAACCCGGGAGGCTCGATGACAGGGGGAGCTGTGAAGCAAAAAACGTCTTCGCTGTTAAGCCGAAAAGGCGAACTCGAAAAGCTTAAAGAAAAACTGGCTGACATGGAGAGTAAAACAGCCAGGCTTGAAGACGAAGTGAAGAAGCTGAAGGCAGCTGTACAGGAGAAGGAAGCTGGTCTCGAACAGTCGAGAAAAACCGGAGAAGAACTGCGCATGAAAGAGCAATCATTAAAGGGCAGTCTCCGCGAAGTCGAACTGGAAGAAAAAAATATTAATGAACGGTTGGCCCTTTACGATATGGATATGCTCCAGTTTGCCGATGAGCAGGCCAGGCTTGCCGCCAGGAAAGATGAGCTTAACGCCTTGCTTGACTCTTCAGGCGAGCGGATTTCAGCACTTGATCAAGAAATCGCGCAGCTGACAGAGCAGAAAACGACTGCCATGACCTCAAAGGAGGCGCTTTCCGGAGAAATAAGTGAACTGAAGGTTGCGCTTGCTGCCAAGAAGGAACAGCTGCACTCAAGGCTGGAGCAGCTTGAACGGTTGACGGCCGAACTGCATGAGCATGAGCAGCGGCAAACGGTCTATCAGGAGGATTTACAATTGCTTTCCTCGGAGATGACCGACAATCATTCCGGAGAGCAGCAGCTGGAAGATGCGGCAAAACGAAAGCTTCATGATAAAAATGAAACGATCAGACTGATTTCATCGAGACGGGATGAACGTTTAAAAATGCATCAGGATCTCGATGATGCGGAACGGGAAGTAAAGGAGTTAAAGCGCCAGCATAAAGGGCTTATCACCGTTCTTAAAGATGAGGAAGTAAAACTCAATCGCCTTGATGTGGAGCTTGAAAACAGGCTCCAGGTTCTCCGTGAAGAGTATTTGCTATCGTTTGAAGGTGCAAAGGAACAGTACTCCCTGTCCATTCCGCCTGAAGAAGCCCGGAAAAAAGTAAAGCTCATCAAGCTTGCGATTGAAGAACTGGGCACCGTTAATCTCGGCGCGATCGAAGAGTATGAACGGGTTTCAGAACGATATGAGTTCCTGCTTGAACAAAAGGATGATCTTCAGGAAGCAAAGGATACACTGTTCCAGGTCATTAATGAGATGGACGATGAAATGAAGAAACGCTTTGAGCAGACCTTTTACGGAATCCGTTCCCATTTTGAGGGCGTTTTCCAGGCCTTATTCGGCGGTGGACGAGCTGATCTTCGCCTCACCGATCCAGATGACTTGCTGAACACCGGCGTTGAAATCGTGGCACAGCCTCCAGGGAAAAAACTGCAAAATCTCGGGCTTTTATCCGGCGGCGAGCGCGCCTTGACTGCGATTGCCCTGTTGTTCTCGATTTTAAAGGTACGTCCTGTTCCTTTCTGTATTTTGGATGAAGTTGAAGCAGCCCTTGATGAGGCCAACGTCTTCAGGTTCAGCCAGTACTTAAAACGATACAGCTCGGAAACCCAGTTTATCGTCATTACCCACAGAAAAGGTACGATGGAAGAGGCCGATGTCCTTTATGGCGTAACCATGCAGGAATCAGGAGTATCAAAACTTGTTTCCGTGCGCCTTGAGGAGTCTAAACAATTAATACAATCGTAAAGGAGTAGGCTGATGAGCTTCTTTAAAAAACTAAAGGAATCGATCACGAAGCAAACTGACAGTGTAACGGGAAAATTCAAGGAAGGGCTCAGCAAAACACGCGATAATTTCGCCGGGAAGGTGAATGATCTCGTCGCCCGCTACCGTAAAGTCGATGAGGACTTTTTTGAAGAGCTGGAGGAAATATTGATCCAGGCCGATGTTGGCTTTGAAACGGTGATGGAGCTGATTGATGAACTGAAAACGGAAGTGAAGCGCCGCAATATCCAGGATCCCCGTGAAGTTCAAGCCGTCATTTCCGAAAAGCTTGTTGATATTTATGAGGGCGGTGATTCCGGCTCCGCACATCTAAACATTCAGGACGATCAATTGACTGTCATTTTGTTTGTCGGTGTTAACGGTGTCGGGAAAACGACAACAATCGGCAAATTGGCCCATAAATTCAAAAGTGAAGGCAAAAATGTCGTCCTCGCTGCCGGGGATACATTCCGGGCCGGGGCAATCGAACAGCTGGAAGTGTGGGGAGAGCGGGTTGGAGTCGATGTTATTAAGCAAGCGGCCGGCTCCGACCCCGCGGCGGTCATGTATGATGCCATCCATGCTGCCAGTGGACGCAAGGCTGATATTCTTCTTTGCGATACCGCCGGCAGGCTCCAGAATAAAGTGAATTTAATGAACGAGCTTGAAAAAGTAAAGCGTGTCATTGAAAGGGAAGTTCCCGGAGCGCCCCATGAGGTTCTGCTCGTTCTTGATGCGACAACCGGGCAAAACGCGTTAGTCCAGGCCAAGACGTTTAAAGAAGCGACAAATGTAAGCGGGATTGTCCTGACGAAACTTGATGGAACAGCGAAGGGCGGAATTGTGCTGGCGATCCGAAATGAATTGCATATCCCGGTCAAATTTGTCGGGCTTGGCGAGAAAATGGATGACCTGCAGGAATTCGATGCCGAGAAATACGTGTATGGTCTTTTTGCCGATCTTGTCGATGAAGAAGTAATCGGATAAGCTTAAACCCGGATGGACCAGCTCCACCCGGTTTTTTTCTACAGACCGCAGACCCGGCTGTAAAGATGTTTTCTTGACATAGAGGGTATGACTGTGTAAAATATCTATGTAAAGGCTTTTCACTTAACAAGGGGGGATGAGTGATGCTGGACAAAACAACGCGAATGAACTATTTGTACGATTTTTATCAGTCGTTGTTAACCCCGAAGCAGAGCAGCTATATGTCCCTTTATTATCTGGACGACTATTCCCTCGGAGAGATTGCCGAAGAGTATGATGTCAGCCGCCAGGCCGTATACGACAACATCAAACGCACGGAAGCAATGCTTGAAGAATATGAGGAAAAGCTGTTATTATTTCAAAAATTTCAAGAGCGAAGCAAGCTCATTTCCAAAATAAAAGAAATGATCATTTCGGGTGAACCGGAGGATCACCTTTTACAAGCTGTTGCAGAGCTTGAGAAATTAGATTAGGAGGCGGCAAACAATGGCATTTGAAGGATTGGCCGACCGACTGCAGAGTACGATGCAAAAAATCCGCGGCAAGGGAAAAGTTTCGGAAGCGGATGTAAAGGAAATGATGCGTGAAGTTCGTCTCGCCCTGCTCGAAGCGGACGTTAACTTTAAGGTAGTCAAAGATTTTATCAAAAAAGTCAGCGAGCGTGCGGTTGGCCAGGAAGTGCTGAAAAGCCTGACTCCCGGCCAGCAGGTTATCAAGATCGTGAAAGAAGAACTGACTGCCTTAATGGGCGGCGAAGAAAGCAAAATCGCCGCATCCAACCGCCCGCCGACTGTCATTATGATGGTTGGCCTGCAAGGTGCCGGGAAAACGACGACTTCAGGCAAACTGGCAAATCTGCTGCGGAAAAAGTACAACAGAAAGCCTTTGCTCGTTGCGGCTGATGTGTACCGTCCGGCAGCCATCAAACAGCTGCAAACGCTTGGGAAGCAATTGAATATGCCGGTCTTTTCGCTTGGTGACGAGGTCAGCCCTGTCGAAATCGCCAGACAAGCGATTGCCGAAGCAAAAGAACAGCATCATGATTATGTTTTGATTGATACAGCAGGCCGTTTGCATGTTGATGAAACGCTAATGGACGAGCTGAAGCAAATCAAAGAGCTTTCAAAGCCGGATGAGATTTTTCTTGTTGTCGATGCAATGACGGGGCAGGATGCGGTCAATGTCGCGCAGAGCTTTAACGAGCAGCTCGGATTAACCGGAGTTGTCCTGACCAAGCTGGATGGCGATACCCGCGGCGGAGCAGCACTGTCGATCCGGTCCGTAACCGGGACACCGATTAAATTCGTCGGTCTTGGTGAAAAGCTTGATGCGCTTGAGACGTTCCATCCAGAGCGCATGGCATCAAGAATTCTCGGAATGGGAGACATGCTTACTTTAATCGAGAAAGCTCAGGCAAATGTCGATGAAGAAAAGGCGAAAGAGCTTCAAGAAAAAATGCGCACCGCCTCTTTTACTCTCGATGACTTCCTTGAACAGCTTGGCCAGGTCCGCAACATGGGCCCGCTTGATGAGCTGTTGAAAATGATGCCTGGGGCAAACAAGATTAAAGGCTTAAACAACCTGCAAATTGATGAAAAGCAGATCACCCATGTCGAAGCGATTATTAAGTCGATGACAAAGAATGAAAAACTCCACCCTGAAATTATCAACGCCGGACGGCGAAAGCGGATTGCCAAAGGAAGCGGGACATCGATTCAGGAAGTCAACCGGCTGCTGAAGCAATTCGAAGAAATGAAGAAAATGATGAAACAAATGACAGGCATGCAGCAAAAAGGCAGGAAAAAAGGCGGTTTTAAGCTTCCGTTTAAGCCTTTTTAATACTTTTTATCAGCCTGACAAGAAAAAACACTTTACAACCAATATACTATTTGTTATTATTCTATCTTGTGTAAAACTATTTGGAGGTGCTTAATTAAAATGGCAGTAAAAATTCGTTTAAAACGTATGGGAGCTAAAAAATCTCCTTTCTATCGTATTGTTGTAGCTGATTCCCGTTCTCCGCGTGACGGCCGTTTCATCGAAACAGTCGGAACTTACAATCCGGTTGCACAACCGGCTCAGGTTGAAATCAACGAAGAGTTGGCGCTTAAATGGATGCAAACAGGTGCAAAGCCATCTGACACTGTTCGCAACCTTTTCTCCAAGCAAGGCATCATGGAAAAATTCCATAACGCGAAACACAGCAAGTAATAGCGGATGCGATGAAAGAATTAATCGAAGCAATTGTTAAGCCCCTGGTTGATTTTCCGGAAGATGTTCAAGTGAATGTTCATGAAGAAGGTCAACGCGTGACCTATCAGCTTTCTGTCAACAAGAGTGACATGGGTAAAGTAATTGGAAAGCAGGGGCGCGTTGCAAAGGCAATTCGAACCGTTGTCTATGCAGCAGGATCAACACAACAGAAGAAAATTTTCTTAGAAATCAGTGAATAAACCAGCCAGCCGGGGCGCAATGTTCTCCTCAAAATCTGATCAACTGTCAAGCGATGCGAACACAAAGATCCGTATAACCTCGAGGAGGCATGCCCATAGCTGAACTGGCCATCAGAGAAAAGGAGGGGAAACCCTTCTTTTTTTATACGTATAAGATTTGAATCTGGTTGGCGTCCGCAGTTTAGTTTCAGGATGGAAATAGCATAGATGGACAAAAAGTGATCGGAGGTCCACTGCATGAAAATACTCCAAACTGTTGTGGTCAAGCAAGTTTTAACCGATAAAAGCAAAACGGTTCTTTTTGAGAAATACCAGGCAAGCAAAAACCAGTTCCAAAAGGAGTGCGACCAGCTGCGCTTTGAATTAAAAAAGCTGGAACGGTCTAAAAAGTTTCAAACAGACAGCCTGAATAAGCATTTTGAACGGGAAATCCAGCTGCGCCAGGAAAAAATAAAGCTCCTTGATTTCCAAATGGAACAATTACATATGCTACCTTTAGGCTGTGAACTAAAGGAAAAGGAAGTACAGGCAATTGTTGAGATCCATGAAGGAGACAGCTGGGAGGACATCCTTCATGGAAAGACGATTTTGGTTAAGGATGGAATCGTAGAAGAAATACGCGAAAGGTGATGGCGATGGAAAAGTGGTTTAACGTCGGAAAAATTGTGAACACGCATGGAATTAAAGGTGAAGTTCGTGTAATCTCAAGAACAGATTTTCCGGAAAAGCGTTATAAACCGGGAAATCGGCTTTACTTGTTTTTGGGGGATGACAAAGAACCGGTTGAATTGACGGTGGCCAGCCATCGTACCCATAAAAACTTTGATCTGTTAACCTTTGAAGGTTATGAAAATATAAGTGAAGCAGAAAAAATGAAGGGCGGCCTTTTAAAAATTTCCGAAAGCCAGCTCGGCTCACTTGATGAAGGAGAATTTTTCTTCCATGAAATCATCGGCTGTGAAGTACTGACAACGGCTGGTGAAAAAATCGGCATCGTCAAGGAAATTTTAACTCCCGGAGCCAATGATGTTTGGGTTGTCAAAGGCAAAGATGGAAAGGACATCCTCATTCCATATATTGATGATATCGTCAAAGAAGTAGATATAAACGAAAAAACGATTGTAATCGAGCCAATGGACGGATTGCTGCCATGATGAAAATCGACGTTCTATCGTTGTTTCCGGAAATGTTCAGCGGTGTTTTTGGACATTCAATCTTGAAAAAAGCACAAGAAAAAAACGCAGTTTCCTTCAACGTTGTCAATTTCCGGGAGTATGCTGACAACAAGCATAAAACCGTTGATGATTATCCGTACGGGGGCGGAGCGGGAATGGTGTTAAAGCCTCAGCCGATTTTCGATGCCATTACAGCGTTAACGGAACAGGCGGGGGCAGCGAAGCCGAGAATCATTCTGCTTTGTCCCCAGGGGGAACGCTTTTCGCAGCGGAAAGCGGAGGAGCTATCAAAGGAAGAGCATCTTATCTTTATTTGCGGCCACTATGAAGGCTATGATGAAAGAATTCGCGAGCATTTGGTCACCGATGAGATTTCGATCGGTGATTACGTGCTGACAGGAGGGGAACTTGGTGCGATGGTTGTAATTGATAGCGTTGTCCGCCTCTTGCCCGATGTCCTTGGCAGCGCAGAATCGCATCAGCACGATTCATTCAGCACGGGTTTCCTGGAACATCCGCACTATACGAGACCAGCTGAATTTCGCGGCTTAAAGGTTCCCGATGTTCTGCTCTCCGGGGATCATAAGCGAATTGAGGAGTGGAGAACGAAGGAATCGTTGCGGAGAACTTATTTGCGCCGGTCAGACTTGTTGGAAAAAGCAGAACTCTCCGATGAGCAGAAAAAATTGCTTGCCGAAATTGTAGAAGAGCGGGAATAGCTATTGCGATAGCACTCTATTTATGTTATGATATTTTTTGTGACTTGGGCATGAATTCATGTTTACGGTCTGGATAACGGTGTTCCGCTGCAGCAGAAAAAGTCGTGCAAGAGCATCTGTGGGAGGAGTTGAAAACGATGCAACAATTAATCGAAGAAATCACAAAAGCTCAGCTTCGTTCTGATCTGCCAGCGTTCCGTCCCGGCGATACTGTACGTGTGCACGTTAAAGTTATCGAGGGAACCCGCGAACGTATTCAGATTTTCGAAGGTGTTGTGATTAAGCGTCGTGGTGGTGGAATCAGCGAAACATTTACAGTACGTAAAGTTTCTTACGGTGTAGGTGTAGAGCGTACATTCCCTGTCCATACACCAAAAATTGCGAAGCTTGAAGTTATTCGCCGCGGTAAAGTACGCCGTGCTAAACTTTACTACTTGCGCAACCTGCGTGGTAAAAAAGCTCGTATTAAAGAAATCCGATAATAGTATGATGAAAGGAGCTTGGTTGAACAAGCTCCTTTTTCATAGGCTTTAGCTCCATGTCAAATGGCAATGATATAAATCATGATAAAAATGTATTGATTCGTGTTTATTTGCAGCATCTTTTGTAAAATAAAGCTATGCAGTTATATTTTAAGGTGCAGGAATGGTGGGGAACTAATGACAAAGCAAAAAAACGAATTTTGGGAATGGACAAAGGCACTGTTTATTGCAGTTGCACTTGCCGCCGTCATCCGGTATTTCTTTTTTGCCCCGATTGTAGTTGACGGCTTATCGATGATGCCGACACTGCATGATCAGGACAGAATGATTGTCAACAAATTCAGCTATAAGTGGGGAGAGCCTGAACGGTTCGATATTATTGTTTTTCATGCTCCGGAAAATAAAGATTACATAAAAAGAGTAATAGGGCTGCCCGGTGATCGGGTAGAATATAGGGACGATACTCTCTATATAAACGGCGAACCGTATGAGGAGCCTTATTTGGATACTTATAAGCAGCAGGTCATTGACGGCCCGTTGACTGATCCATTTACACTTGAAGAAAAAATCGGCCAGGAAACGGTTCCCGAAGGGCATTTATTTGTAATGGGCGATAATCGCCGATTCAGTAAAGACAGCCGCCATATCGGAACAGTGCCGATGGAAAAAGTGCTCGGCAACACAAATGTCGTCTATTGGCCGATAGAAGACGTACGTATCGTGAAATAGATTGCAGGGAGGTGTGGCTGCTTTGACGATCCAATGGTTTCCAGGCCATATGGCCAAGGCTCGCAGGGAAGTCACAGAAAAGCTCAAGCTGATTGACATTGTTTATGAACTGGTGGATGCACGTATCCCGTCTTCCTCCCGGAATCCAATGATTGATGAAATTATTCAGCATAAACCGAGGCTTGTTCTTTTAAATAAAGCGGATATGGCTGATCCTTCTGTCACAAAGGACTGGATTCAATTTTTTGGAGAACAGGGAGTAACAGCGCTTGCGATCAACTCCCAGGCGGGGACAGGCATGAAAGAGATTGTGTCTGCATCGAAAGAGGCGCTCAATGAAAAGTTTGAACGGATGAGAGCGAAAGGCGTTAAAAAACCAAGAGCGATTCGGGCGATGATTGTCGGGATTCCCAATGTCGGGAAATCAACGCTTATTAATCGGCTTGCGAAAAAAAATATCGCCAGAACCGGCAATACACCGGGCGTAACAAAAGCGCAGCAATGGATTAAGGTCGGTAAAGAACTGGAGCTGCTCGATACTCCGGGGATTCTCTGGCCCAAATTTGAGGATCAGGAAACAGGCCTGAAGCTCGCGGTAACCGGTGCGATTAAGGATACAATCCTCAATATGCACGATATCGCGATCTATGCTTTACGCTTTTTAGAAAATTCCTATCCGGCCCGATTGAAGGACCGGTTTCAGCTTGAAACCATCCCTGAGGATACCGTCGAGCTGCTGAGTGAAATCGGCAGGTTCAGAGGCTGTTTAACGGCTGGCGGAGAAGTTGACTATGACAAGGTTTCCGAGCTCATAATCAGGGAAATCAGGACAGAACGGCTCGGTCCGCTGACGTTTGAAAGACCTGGAGAATTGCTCTGACAAAACAGTTGAAAATGGTCAAGACCAGGGCTCCTGAAAAGGGGCCTTTGTTTGATATAATGAGGATTCGATCCCTTCGATATAATCGTTTAGCGGGAAAATTTAGCCGCACCTGGTTCTTTCCTGAAAAACACCTTGATTATGACCAAAAAAATCCGATACATAAAGTAACACGATTGAAGGAGTCGTTTATGAAGAACCTTACGATAGCTGAGATCGAGAAGAAGCTGTTTCACCTGAAGAAACCGCCAGGATCTTTCATCAATCACCTTAAAGAGGATGATCGTGCCGGTGTCCAGACATTATTGGCAAAATGGCTGCGGCTTGAAGAGCAAAAAAAATTGGCCCGAAAAAAATTCGCCTTGATGAGTCAACATGAAAAAAGAATACATAGCGAAGGTTTTCAATTGATTGCCGGGATTGACGAGGTCGGAAGAGGTCCGCTTGCCGGCCCTGTTGTTGCAGCAGCGGTCATATTGCCGGACGATTTTTATTTGCCCGGCATCGATGATTCGAAAAAGCTGACAGAGCAAAAACGAGAGGAATATGATCAATATATCCGCTCGCATGCACTGAATATCGGGATAGGAAGAATTGAAGCGGAGGAAATCGACCGGATCAACATATACGAAGCGACGAAAAAAGCGATGCTGTCCGCAATCGCGCAATTGAATCCGAAGCCGGATTATTTGCTGATTGATGCGGTCAAGCTTGAAACTCCGTATCCCTATGACGCGATTATAAAAGGCGATGGCAGCAGTATTTCAATCGCAGCCGCCTCGATCGTTGCGAAGGTGTACAGGGACAGGCTGATGAAAGAGGCGGGCAAACAATATCCCCACTACCATTTTTCGAAAAACATGGGATATGGCACGAAGGAACATCTCGAAGCGATCCAGACATACGGAATTTCTCCATACCACAGAAAAAGCTTTGCACCAGTAAGGGACAGGGAATAAAAAGGAAAGGGGTGACGGCATGGGGCCGGCAAATATAATTCAGTCGTTGTTGAGGCAGGAAACACTATCCACACATAAATCGACAAGCTTTAAACCCGGACAAATCTTCCAGGGGAAGGTGATAAAACTTTTTCCAAACCAGACGGCCGAAGTCCTGATCGGCACACAAAAAGTGATTGCCCAGCTCGAAGCCCCGTTATCCGCCAATGAACGCTATTGGTTTCAGGTCCAGCCCGGTGAAGGGAAAGTACATTTAAGAGTTTTGTTGCCCGGACCGGATTCCGGGGGACGGACTCCCGCAACGCTGGAAGGAATCTTAAGCAGTCTGTCTCTTCCGGCGACAAAAGAAAACATCGAGATCGTCCGCTTCTTTTTGAGGGAGCAGCTGCCGATCACCAAAGAAGCCCTAAACAACGCCAGCCAATGGATCAAAGACTCGAAAAACTTTCATGACGGGCTTGAGGCGCTCAAACAAATGATCGTCAAGGAGCTCCCTTTTGTAAGAGGGGTTTTTACTGCCCTGACCTCCATTCAAAAACATGAACCGCTGCATACAAGCTTGAACAGGCTGGCAGCCGCATTGGAAAATACAGAGCCTACTCAAGCCAGCCAACAGCTGAAGGCCATCCTTGCGCAACTCGTGACGAACGTAAAAGAAAAAACAGCAGCAGCCGGGCTCGAGCTGGTCGGCAAAGAGTGGCTGCACGCAAAGAATGATAGCCCGCCAGCGTTCAAAATTTTGCAGGCGGTTGGTATCTTTCCAGCCGAAGCAACCGAGCAGGAAGTGATCGAAACGGGGCTTGCCGCTTTTGCAAACAAGGCTGCTCCGGCGGGCCAAAGCGCATTCCTGCAAAGAACGATTGCAGTCGTCAGCGATCTTTACCGGAATCTGCTGGCCAATGATCAGCAAGGGATCAAGGAAGCTGTTGCACAGCTGGAAAAACTGGCTGCCAGCGTCAAGAAGCCGCTTGATACGAGTTCCCAGCCTGTCAGGCTGCAGAATCTTGTATACGGGCATCTTTCACCGGGACAGCAAAACTTGAAAAATCATGCAAGTTTAATAAGGAATATTCTCGATGCCTTTATCCAGACCACTGAACAGCCAGGCGCCGTGAAAGCAGCAGATATTTTAGCCGTATTCTCCGGCGCGAAAAACATGCGAACAGGTGGGCAGCAGCTTGCCGGGCTGCTCGGCACTGACATAAATAAACTGTCATTACCTTTTTCATTACAAGAAAAGAACTTAATCGAGCAAATAACAGCCGCGATCGTCCGCAATTCTCCAAACTGGGAAGAGGGAGATAAAATTGCCCGCCAGCTAAAGGACCTGATTCGGACGATTGGCTTTGGCCACGAATATGAACTGACAGAATGGCTGAAAAACCCACATCCGCATGGCCGCGAAAAAATAGAATCATTAAAGCCGCTGCTTCTCCAGTTTTTAAATGAACATCCGCCCGCACCCGTTAAGGAGGCCGCTGAACATGTATTGAACCGGATCACCGGCTTGCAGGTGCTGGCGCAGGAAGCCGGTCCCCTCCAGCAATTTGTCGTTCAGGTGCCGGTTTCTTTTTGGGACAGAACGGCGGATTTAACAATGCAATGGAGTGGCAGAAATAATGAGGACGGGTCGATTGACCCGAATTTTTGCAGAGTGTTATTTTACTTGCAGCTGGAAAATTTGGACGAAACGATCGTCGATATGCAAGTTCAAAACCGTGTCTTAAATCTTACAATCATAAACGGCACATCTGACATAAAAGAGCTCACGCAGCCGTTCATCAAGCCATTGAAAACAAAGCTTCAGGAGCTTGACTACCAGCTGTCATCGATTCAATTCGAACAGCCGGGCAAAAAAGACGGGCCCCAATTTATGAGAAAATCCGGCCCTGTTTTTGATCCGCAGCAATATAAAGGGGTCGATGTGAGAATATGAAAAAAAACGGAAAATATGTGAGAACAACCGCGGTTGCGCTTGGTTACGATCAAAGCAGGCACGACGCGCCAAAGGTATTGGCAAAAGGAAAAGGAAAAGTTGCTGAGAATATTCTTGAAAAGGCAAAGGAAAATAATGTGCCGGTCCAGGAAGATCCAAGCCTTGTTGAGCTTTTAAGCGAGCTTGATATTAATGAGCGGATTCCCGAAGAGCTTTACGGAGCTGTCGCCGAAGTATTTGCCTTCATATACCGGACCGACCGTGCCGCGGGAAATAAGTAACTCGAACCGAGAAATGGTTCGAGTTTTTTGTCTTTCACATAAGATTATATTAGAAGAATTTCTTTTTAAAAGAATAGTAGATTGCCCGCTGATAAAGGTTTATATTTTCCGAATTTTAAAAAGACAGATAATATTTTTGCCATAATGCTAGACAAGGTATGTGTCATCTAATAAAATGAAAGCGCAGTCTATTTTTTGAGAGTTTCATATTGAAGCAGGGCGTCTTGACCAGCGCAGCTGCCAGATCAAAGGAGGATGGGAAATGAATATACATGAGTACCAGGGTAAGCAAGTCCTCAGAAAATACGGGGTATCGGTTCCGAATGGAAAGGTTGCTTTCACAGTAGAAGAAGCGGTAAAAGCTGCAGAAGAGCTTGGCACTGCTGTCTGCGTTGTTAAAGCGCAAATTCATGCAGGCGGGCGCGGAAAGGCCGGCGGTGTGAAAGTAGCGAAGAGCCTGGAGGAAGTCCGTACATATGCAAACGAAATTTTGGGGAAAACGCTGGTGACACACCAGACAGGTCCCGGGGGGAAAGAAGTTAAACGTCTGCTGATAGAAGAAGGCTGCGATATTAAGAAGGAATACTATATTGGTCTAGTATTGGACAGTGCTACTTCAAGAGTCGTATTAATGGCATCTGAAGAAGGCGGCACTGAAATCGAAGAAGTGGCAGAGAAAACTCCCGAGAAAATTTTCAAAGAGGAAATCGACCCTGTTGTCGGGTTAACCGCATTCCAGGCACGCCGCATTGCCTTTAATATTAACATTCCCAACGAGCTTGTCGGCCAGGCCGTTAAATTTATGATGGGCCTCTACAAAGCTTTTGTCGAAAAGGATTGCTCAATTGCTGAAATAAATCCGCTTGTTGTAACAGGTGACGGCAAAGTATTGGCGCTCGATGCAAAATTAAACTTTGATGCAAATGCCTTGTACCGCCAAAAAGATATTTTGGAATACCGCGATCTCGACGAAGAAGATCCAAAAGAAATCGAAGCCTCCAAATATGACCTTAGCTATATTTCCCTTGATGGAAATATCGGCTGCATGGTCAACGGGGCAGGATTGGCAATGGCAACGATGGATATTGTCAAGCATTATGGCGGAGATCCGGCCAACTTCCTCGATGTTGGGGGCGGTGCGACAGCCGAAAAGGTAACCGAAGCTTTTAAAATTATCCTTTCTGATCCAAACGTAAAAGGTATTTTCGTCAATATTTTCGGCGGAATCATGAAATGTGACATTATTGCGTCAGGCGTAGTTGAAGCTGCAAAGCAAGTAGGCTTGGAAGTTCCTCTCGTAGTCCGGTTGGAAGGAACAAACGTTGATTTGGGCAAGCAGATTCTTAATGAATCCGGCTTGAATATCATTGCAGCGGAATCGATGGCTGACGGCGCACAAAAAATCGTTTCATTAGTATAACGGGAAGAAAGGAGAATGAAAGTTGAGCGTATTCATAAATAAAGATACTAAAGTAATTGTCCAGGGAATCACTGGTTCAACAGCCCTTTTTCATACAAAACAAATGCTCGAATATGGCACCAATATCGTCGGCGGTGTTACTCCCGGAAAAGGTGGCAGCGAAGTTGAGGGTGTTCCGGTTTACAATACAGTTGATGAAGCCGTTAAAGCAACCGGTGCAAATGCTTCAGTTATTTATGTACCAGCCCCGTTTGCAGCGGACGCCATTTTAGAAGCGGTGGATGCAGAGCTCGATTTAGTTATTTGTATTACCGAGCATATTCCTGTCCTTGATATGGTCAAAGTCAAAAGGTATATGGAAGGCAGGAAAACCCGGCTTGTCGGGCCGAACTGTCCCGGAGTCATTACTCCGGATGAGTGCAAAATCGGGATCATGCCCGGCTATATTCATACAAAAGGCCATGTCGGCGTTGTTTCCCGTTCAGGAACTTTAAACTATGAAGCTGTTCATCAGCTGTCCCAGGCAGGCATCGGACAATCGACTGCTGTCGGGATTGGCGGAGACCCTGTTAACGGCACGAACTTTATTGATGTGTTAAAGGCGTTCAATGAAGACCCGGAAACATATGCGGTGATTATGATCGGTGAAATCGGCGGAACAGCCGAGGAAGAAGCGGCACAATGGGCAAAAGCCAATATGACAAAGCCTGTCGTCGGCTTTATTGGCGGCCGTACAGCACCTCCGGGCAAACGGATGGGCCATGCGGGTGCGATTATTTCCGGCGGAAAAGGTACCGCTGATGAGAAAATCCGTGTCATGAACGAATGTGGAATCCAAGTCGCAGAGACTCCGTCAGTCATGGGTGAAACTTTGATCAAGGTTCTAAAGGAAAAAGGCCTTTATGACCAATGCAAAACCCATTAAGTCTTCACTCGAGCGCAGTAAAAAGCATCCGGGCTTGCAGCGGAGATACCATGGCTGATTGCTAAAATTTAGGTTTATTAATCTTTCAAGTCCCTCTTTTTGAAGAGGGACTATTTCCCATATTCATAAAATACTTAGGAGGATTATAATGGATGATTTTACATTAAGACTTGTCCATTTGCACCATTGCCGCGGCATCGGCTGGACGCATATTTACCGCTTGCTGAAAACAGATCCCGAACTGGAATCCATTTATGATTTAGCCTGGCACGACAACAAAAATCTTCGTCTTTCCACCCCCGATTTGAACAAAGCGTTAACCGACCTTCATTCCAATTCCATCCTTGAGCAAATTCGCCGCTATCGCGAAAACAATATCCATGCGATTACCTTATTTGATAAAGAGTATCCCCAGCTTTTGAAAGAGATTTACCAGCCGCCCTGGATTTTATATATAAAAGGCGATCCTGCGCTTCTAAATGAAAAAAAACTGCTGGCAGTCGTTGGCTCACGGGAAATCACTGAGTATGGAAGGAAGGCAATTCACTGCTTATTTCCACCGTTAATTAACCAGGGCATTACGATTGTGAGCGGACTTGCTAAAGGAGTCGACGCTTTAGCCCATTCGGCAGCAATGAAAAGCGGCGGCAGTACGATTGGAGTGATTGCAGGAGGCCTTTATCATATATATCCGAAAGAAAACCAGCCTCTTGCTTTGGAAATGATGAAATCCCAGCTTATTATCTCCGAGCATCCACCTAATACAAGGCCTGCACGCTGGCAGTTTCCTCATCGAAACCGGATCATCAGCGGCCTTTCACACGGCACCTTAATCGTTGAAGCGAAAAGAAAGAGCGGGTCGCTGATTACGGCCAGCTTTGCAGTGAATGAGGGAAGGGAAGTTTTTGCGGTTCCCGGAAGCATCCTCAGTCCGAACTCGGAGGGGACAAATGACTTAATCCAGCAGGGGGCCAAGCTTGTGAAAACAGCCGATGATATACTGGAAGAGTTCAAGTCATGACATGTTCATGAATTATTTTAGCGATGCCGTTATATGCTGTAAAAACTGTTCATTTTTTTGCAATGAATTTTCTCGACTTTGAAAATAATTCTTCAAAAAGGTTGAAATTATTTCAAATCTGTTATACATTTTGCAACAGGTGTCTGTAAAATAATTGTGATTTTCATTTGAAATTTTTTTTTCTAAGAAAATAGCTGTTTTGACAACAAGATCATTTTACACAATAATAGTAGATAATTTATAATCCCTCTCAAGGAGGACTAGTGGATGTCAGAGTTTTTAGTAATCGTTGAATCGCCGGCCAAGGCTAAAACGATTGAAAAATATTTAGGAAAAAAATATAAAGTGAGAGCATCCATGGGGCATGTACGGGATTTGCCAAAAAGTCAAATGGGTGTAAACATAGAGAACCATTTCGAGCCAAAGTACATTACGATCCGTGGAAAAGGCCCGGTTTTGAAAGAATTAAAGAGCGCTGCTAAAAAAGCGAAGAAAATATATTTAGCGGCTGACCCTGACCGCGAGGGGGAGGCGATTGCCTGGCATTTGGCGCACACCCTTGATGTGGATATCGAATCGGATTGCCGGGTCGTTTTTAACGAAATTACAAAGGATGCGATTAAGGAATCGTTTAAACACCCGAGGCCGATTAACATGGACCTTGTTGATGCCCAGCAGGCGCGCCGGATTTTAGACCGGCTAGTAGGCTACAATATCAGCCCTTTACTATGGAAAAAAGTGAAAAAAGGGCTCAGTGCCGGCCGGGTCCAATCTGTCGCAGTCAGGCTGATTATTGATCGCGAAAAGGAAATCAAAAAGTTTGTTCCTGAAGAATATTGGACAATCGGCGGACAGTTTTTAAAGGGCAAGGATACGTTTGAAGCATCCTTTTACGGTGTGGATGACAAAAAGGTCGAATTAACATCCGAAGCCGATGTGAAAAACATTTTAAGCAAGATGAAGGGAAACAAGTTCAAAGTCGTTTCAGTCGTGAAAAAAGAGCGGAAGCGCAACCCTGCACTTCCTTTCACAACTTCCTCTCTCCAGCAGGAAGCTGCCCGAAAACTAAATTTCAGGGCAAAGAAGACGATGATGCTCGCCCAGCAGCTTTATGAAGGGATCGACCTCGGAAAAGAAGGCACGGTCGGTTTGATCACCTATATGAGGACCGACTCGACACGTGTTTCGGAGCTGGCGCAATCAGAAGCAGCCCAATATATTGAACACGCTTACGGCAAGGAATATCTCGCTGCAGAAAAACGAAAAGACAAGAAACAATCGAATGCACAGGATGCGCATGAAGCGATCCGCCCGACAAGCACACTGCGTGAACCTGGCGGACTGAAAGAATATTTATCCCGTGACCAGCTCCGCCTGTACAAACTGATCTGGGACCGCTTTGTTGCCAGCCAGATGGCACCGGCTGTCATGGATACGATGAGTGTGGATTTGAAAAATGGTGATGTAATATTCCGGGCATCCGGTTCCAAAGTAAAGTTTGCCGGATTCATGAAAGTTTATGTAGAAGGATCTGATGATCAAACTGAAGAGCGCGATAATATGCTTCCCGACTTACAGGAAGGCGATGAAGTGTTGAAAAAGGATATTGATCCGAAACAGCATTTCACCCAGCCACCGCCGCGCTACACGGAAGCAAGGCTTGTGAAAACTCTTGAGGAACTTGGAATCGGCCGTCCGTCCACCTATGCTCCTACCCTGGACACCATCCAGAAAAGGGGATATGTCGCTCTTGAAAACAAGCGTTTTATTCCGACCGAGCTTGGTGAAATCGTTCTTGAATTGATTCTTGAGTTTTTCCCGGAAATTCTCGACGTTGAATTTACCGCAAAAATGGAGCAAGAACTTGATGATGTTGAAGACGGAAAAATAAAATGGGTGGATATTATCGACGAATTCTATTCCGAATTTGCCAAACATCTTGAAAAAGCTGAGCAGGAAATGGAAAAAATCGAAATTAAAGATGAGCCTGCCGGGGAAGATTGTGAAAACTGCGGCAGCCCAATGGTTTTCAAAATGGGCCGCTATGGCAAATTTATGGCGTGCAGCAACTTCCCTGATTGCCGCAATACAAAACCGATTGTCAAGGAAATCGGTGTCAAGTGTCCGAAATGCAAGCAAGGCAATATAATAGAAAGAAAAAGCAAAAAGCGGCGAATTTTCTATGGCTGTGACCGCTTTCCGGAATGCGACTTTATTTCATGGGATAAGCCGCTGCCGCGCAGCTGTCCAAAATGCGATAACCTGCTTGTTGAAAAAAAGCTGAAAAAAGGCGTTCAGGTTCAATGCATTGAATGCGATTATAAAGAAGAACAGCAAAAGTAAGGGTGGGCACAGTGCTCACTCTTTCTTTGTTTTTAAATCAAGGTTTTGCGATATCAGACGGAATCATGAAACTTATCAGTTTTCGAAAACGTATAGTATAATCGAGACTGGATGTGGTTTATGCTGTCAATGAGCATAAAAAGCTTGAGATTATCACTTTATATTAGGAAAAATTCTTCCAATATGGTACGATAAATCGCGCATAAGTTGAATTTGGAGGTTTAGAAAACATGACTAAAGCAGTAAATGTGATCGGTGCAGGACTGGCAGGGAGCGAAGCAGCCTGGCAGCTTGCCAAACGGGGAATAAAGGTGCGCCTTTATGAAATGAGACCCGTCAAGCAAACTCCAGCCCATCATACAGATAAATTTGCCGAATTGGTTTGCAGCAATTCATTAAGGGCTAATACATTAACAAACGCGGTCGGCGTATTAAAAGAAGAAATGAGAATGCTTGATTCCGTTATCATCAGCTCGGCGGACGAGTGCTCGGTTCCAGCCGGAGGAGCGCTGGCCGTTGACCGCCACGAGTTTGCTGCTAAAGTGACCGAACGGGTAAAGAATCACGAAAATGTAACCGTAATTAATGAAGAAGTAACGGACATTCCCGAAGGCCCGACAATCATTGCAACCGGCCCGCTGACAAGCAAGGATCTATCCGGGCAGCTGCGGAGCTTAACCGGCGAAGATTATTTATATTTCTATGATGCGGCAGCGCCAATTATCGAAAAAGACAGCATTGATATGGATAAGGTTTATTTAAAATCACGCTATGATAAAGGCGAAGCGGCCTACTTGAACTGCCCTATGAATGAGGAGGAATTCGACCGCTTTTATGAAGCGCTGACCGCAGCCGAAACGGTGCCGTTAAGAGAATTTGAAAAAGAAATCTTCTTTGAAGGGTGCATGCCAATTGAAGTCATGGCTTCAAGGGGCAAAAAGACGATGCTGTTTGGCCCAATGAAGCCGGTTGGCCTCGAAGATCCTAAAACGGGCAAGCGCCCATTTGCCGTTGTCCAATTAAGACAGGATGATGGAGCAGGGACACTTTATAACATCGTCGGTTTTCAAACCCATTTAAAATGGGGACCGCAAAAAGAGGTAATCCGTTTAATTCCCGGGCTCGAAAATGCCGAAATTGTCCGCTACGGAGTGATGCACAGAAACACATTCATCAACTCTCCAAAAGTATTAAATGCAACCTACCAGTTTAAAAACCGCGAAGATCTATTTTTCGCCGGCCAAATGACCGGGGTCGAAGGCTATGTAGAATCGGCGGCAAGCGGCCTGGTTGCGGGAATTAATGCGGCAAGATATGTGAGCGGAACAGACCCGGTCGAATTCCCCCGTGAAACGGCAATTGGCAGCATGGCGCGATACATTACGACCGCAAATCCGGATAATTTTCAGCCAATGAATGCCAACTTCGGTTTGTTTCCGGAACTGGCAGAGAAGATAAAAGCGAAAAAGGAACGAAATGAGCAGCATGCCGAAAGAGCATTGAAAACAATTCAGAACTTTGTGAAAAATTTGTAAATTATATTGCATGGGCTATTATTTTATGATACGATTTAGTAGCCCTTGTGAGGTGAGCCTTTTGCATCAGAATGTGAACGTTTTATTAAAGTTATTTATTGAATATTTACAAGTTGAGAAAAATTACTCACAATATACAGTTGAGCATTATCAAATGGATATTAAAGATTTTTCTTTGTTCATGTCTGAACAAGCCATCCCGGCGCTGGAACAGGTTACATATTTTGATGTCAGGATTTATTTAACCAAACTGTATGAAAGAAAATTGGCCAGAAAGTCTGTCGCCAGGAAGATTTCGAGTCTGAGAAGCTTCTATAAATTTTTATTAAGGGAAAAGCTTGTCAATGAGAATCCTTTCTCGCTTGTTTCGATTCCGAAAGCAGAAAAACGGCTTCCCGATTTTTTTTATGAAGAGGAAATGGGTGAGCTTTTCAAAGCCTGTGATGATTCAAGCCCGCTTGGCCAGCGGAATAAAGCGCTGCTTGAACTGTTATACGGGACAGGGATTCGCGTCAGCGAATGCTGTCAAATCAAATTGAAAGATCTGGACATGGCGGTGTCAACCGTGCTGGTGCGTGGAAAGGGCCATAAAGAGAGATATGTACCATTTGGAAGTTTTGCGCACGATGCCCTGTCCATTTACATAGAGGACGGCAGGCGCAAGCTCCAGTCCGGGCGGGTTCCCCATGACAATTTGTTTGTCAATTTTCGCGGAGGCCCGCTGACGGCCGGGGGAGTCCGCGATATTCTCAATACTTTGATTGAAAAATCGGCTTTGACGGGAAAGATTCATCCCCATATGCTCCGCCACAGCTTTGCTACGCATTTATTAAGCAATGGCGCAGATATGCGGACAGTGCAGGAGCTGCTTGGGCACGCTTTCTTATCATCGACCCAGGTGTATACTCATGTAACAAATGAATACTTGCGAAAAACGTATATGTCCCACCATCCAAGGGCATAGACTCCAAAGGGGAGGATTAAACATGTCACAATTTCACGCAACAACGATTTTTGCCGTTCAACACCAAGGGAAATGTGCAATGGCGGGTGACGGACAGGTTACATTTGGAAACGCTGTAGTGATGAAACATACAGCCAAAAAGGTCCGAAAGCTGTTCAATGGCAAAGTGATAGCCGGTTTCGCCGGCTCTGTCGCAGACGCTTTTACATTGTTTGAAATGTTCGAAGGAAAGCTTGAGGAATTTAACGGAAATCTGCAGCGCGCCGCGGTCGAGCTTGCAAAACAATGGCGCAGCGACAAGGTGCTAAGAAGGTTGGAAGCGATGCTGATTGTGATGAATGAAAGCGATCTTCTGCTCATTTCCGGAACGGGTGAAGTGATCGAACCGGATGATGGAATCCTTGCGATCGGTTCGGGAGGCAACTATGCCCTGGCCGCGGGAAGATCCTTGAAGAAATATGCGGGTGATCACCTTTCTGCCCGGGAAATAGCCAGGTCATCACTGGAAATAGCCGCGGAAATTTGTGTATATACGAACCATAATATCATCGTTGAAGAGCTTTAAAGGGAGGAGTGCTTTACCATGTCAAAATCCACAAGTTTAACACCCCGGCAAATTGTCGACAGGCTGAATCAATATATCATCGGCCAGAATGATGCGAAAAAAGCGGTCGCCGTTGCGCTCCGGAATCGCTATCGCCGCAGTTTGCTCGATGATAGGCTGCGCGATGAAATTATTCCAAAAAATATCTTGATGATCGGGCCGACCGGGGTCGGAAAGACAGAAATCGCCCGCCGAATCGCAAAGCTTGTCGGCGCTCCGTTTATTAAAGTGGAAGCTACGAAATTTACCGAAGTTGGCTATGTTGGACGCGATGTTGAATCAATGGTAAGGGACTTGGTGGAGACATCTGTCCGCTTAGTAAAAGAAGAAAAAATGCTCAGTGTGAAAGAACGCGCCGAAGAGAATGCCAACCGGCGGCTCATCGAACTGTTAGTTCCATCCGCAAAAAAAGCCGCAAACTATAAAAATCCGCTGGAAATGCTGTTCGGGGGCGGGAATAACCAGGTTGAGCAAGAAAGCCAGTCAGCCGAAGACCAGAATGTGTATGAACGCAGAAAAATGATCCGTGAAAAGCTCGCTTTGGGAGAGCTTGAAAATGAAATGCTCACGGTGGAAGTCGATGAACAGCAACCATCGATGTTTGATATGCTGCAAGGCTCTGGCATGGAGCAAATGGGCATGAATATGCAGGACGCCCTGAGCAGCTTAATGCCAAAGCGCCGCAAAAAGAGAAAGCTCACCGTTCGGGAAGCGCGCAAGGTGTTAACCAATGAAGAAGCCCAGAAGCTGATTGATATGGACGAAGTTACGTCAGATGCGATTTATAAGGCCGAACAAGGCGGAATCATCTTTATTGATGAAATCGATAAGATCGCAAGCAAAAACACCGGGGGATCGTCTGCCGATGTTTCAAGGGAAGGTGTTCAAAGAGATATTTTGCCGATCGTTGAAGGGTCGACTGTCGTGACTAAATACGGCTCTGTTAAAACAGATCATGTACTGTTTATCGCAGCAGGGGCATTTCATACAGCAAAGCCATCAGACCTCATTCCCGAACTGCAAGGGCGTTTCCCGATTCGCGTCGAGCTGACAAAGCTGAATGTAGACGATTTTTATAAAATTCTCGTCGAACCGGACAATGCGCTTATCAAGCAATATGAAGCGTTATTAGCAACAGAGGGTATACAAATAGAATTTTCTGACGATGCTATTCGTAGGATTGCGGAGGTTGCTTTTGAAGTAAATCAAAATACCGATAATATTGGTGCGAGAAGATTGCATACGATCCTGGAAAAATTGCTTGAGGATCTGTCATTTGAAGCGCCGGACATCACGATGGAAAAGGTAACAATCACTCCCCAGTATGTCGAGGAGAAGCTCGGGGCCATCTCACGTGATAAGGATTTAAGCCAATTTATCCTGTAGCAACTATCGTTTAATTGATTTAAGATAGGGTAGGTAGACAGTAGAAAAAGCAAATGCTCCCAAAAAGAGCGTCAGCAGGCGCGGTCAAACCTAAAAAAAATAAATAATAATTGTTGGAAGCAATAGGAGGAAGAAACTATGGACTTATTAACAAAAACGAGAAAAATTAATGCAATGCTTCAAAAAGCAGCAGGAAAACCGGTTAACTTTAAAGAAATGTCGGAAACATTAAGCGAAGTCATCGAAGCCAATATTTTCGTTGTCAGCCGCCGCGGCAAGCTGCTCGGTTTTGCGATTAACCAGCAAATTGAAAATGAGCGGATGAAAAAAATGCTTGAAGACCGCCAGTTCCCGGAAGAGTATACAAACAACTTATTCAACGTACAAGAAACCTCTTCAAATCTGGATGTAGACAGTGAATACACAGCGTTTCCAGTGGAAAACCGCGACTTGTTCAGAACCGGTTTAACGACAATTGTTCCGATCATCGGTGGCGGGGAACGCCTTGGAACATTAATTTTGGCAAGATTGCAAGAACAATTCCATGATGATGATCTCATCTTAGCGGAATATGGCGCAACAGTTGTCGGGATGGAGATCCTTCGCGAAAAAGCGGAAGAAATTGAGGAAGAAGCGCGCAGCAAAGCGGTTGTCCAAATGGCAATCAGCTCTTTATCCTACAGTGAGCTGGAAGCGATTGAGCATATTTTTGAAGAATTAAATGGCAGCGAAGGATTGCTGGTTGCTTCAAAAATTGCCGACCGTGTCGGCATTACCCGCTCAGTAATCGTTAACGCGCTCCGCAAGCTTGAAAGCGCCGGCGTGATTGAGTCCCGCTCTCTCGGCATGAAAGGAACCTATATTAAAGTATTGAACGATAAATTCTTGCTCGAGTTGGAAAAATTGAAAACAAATTAATAATGACTAAAAAAACCGGCCCAAGGAAGACCTACTCCTTGGGCCGGTTTTTTTATGCTTACATGCACTTTCCGACAAAATATTGCATATGTGTTACATTTGTTGCATTTTTTATTTTGCAAATAGTGACAAACAGGAAAAATCAGTCCAACACTTACCAAAATTAAATAGGTTAAATTACCTATAAACAAATTGGAAGATTATTATAAAATAAACATACTTTCGTTCTTTTTTTAACATTTACCAAGATGAAAACGATAAATGTCAACAAAAAATTTCTTCTTGGATTTCAAGGGATTTTAAGAGAAATGTCGAAAATGGGTATTTAGACTGATAAAAATTAACCTTTTTTACATAGACATATTATTTCAGTTTCTTTACAATTAAAAATATGATTATACATAATTCGCCATAATCTGCAAAAATTCGAAGTTAGAGGTGCACGAAATGAGTTTATTTTCCAATACAATTTCGACACTGGAAAGTGCTTTGAACTACTCATCCTTAAAACAAAAGGTGATTTCGCAAAATATTGCCAACGTAGATACACCAAACTATAAAGCGAAAGACGCCAGTTTCAAAGCAACCCTTCAGCAGGCTGTCGACCAATCGATCCATGCGTACAAAACCGATGGACGACACTATGATTTTAAGCAACGACCGCAAACGAATGCAGCTATTTCGACCAGAAAAAATGTCCAATATAACCATAACGGAAACAGCGTTGACCTGGACAAAGAAATGTCCGACCTGGCTACGAACCAAATTTATTATAACGCGGTTACGGAACGGATGAACGGAAAGTTTTCATCGCTGCAAAACGTGATAAGAGGAGGCAAATAAGTATGTCAATATTCCATAGTATGAATACAACTTCATCAGCGCTTACTGCCCAACGCTTAAGAATGGATGTCATCTCATCCAATATGGCCAATGTTGATTCAATGAGGGCTGTGATGGTGAATGGAGAATGGCAGCCATACCAGCGGAAAATGGTTGCAATGGCACCGAAGCAAGCCGGATTTTCTTCCTTTTTAAACATGGCGATGAATAAGGCTGACCACAAAACGGTTGGAAATGGCGTCAATGTAACGCGAATTGTTGAAGATGAAACGCCTTTTAAAATGGTTTTTGACCCTGAGCATCCGGATGCGAACGAAGAAGGATATGTAGCGATGCCGAATGTTGACCCGCTTCGCGAAATGGTTGATTTAATTGGTGCTACGAGGTCTTACGAAGCAAATGTAACGGTCTTTAATGCTTCAAAAGGAATGATGATGAAAGCACTTGAAATCGGGAAATAAGGAGAGAACTAAATGGATAGTGTTTCTTTTCCTTCTGCAGCCCATATTTTAAAGCCGCAGGAGGCAGCAAACCGTACATATACCCCGTCTGAAGCACAGCAAAAATTTTCGGCGATTTTAAAGGAATCGATCGAAAAAGTAAATGAAGCGCAACAAAAGTCAGATTTATTGACCGAAAAACTGGCAAAAGGCGAGAATGTCGACTTGCATCAAGTGATGATTGAAGCACAAAAAGCCAGTATTTCTTTGCAGTTGACCATGGAAATAAGAAACAAAGCGGTTGAAGCATATCAAGAAATCATGAGAATGCAAGTTTAATAGTCATATAAGCTAGGAACTTTTAAAGTAGCGGTTATTAGCTGCCAATACCTAGACAGAATAACCGGGGGAACAAAGATGAACGAATCGTTTCAGCAAAGAATAAATAAAATAAAAGATTACTGGAGCAGCAGAACGAAAAAACAAAGATATTTATTTTTTGGCTCGCTCCTATTTATTGTGATTTTGGCGATAGTCATTTCAGCCCTTGCAACAAGGACTACTCTTGTCCCTCTTTACAGCAACCTTTCCCCTTCCGAGACAGGCGCCATTAAAGAAAGCCTGGATGCAAGAGGAATCGAGTCGGAAATATCCGACGGAGGGACGACTATCAAAGTGCCTGAAGAATCAGTAGATACGCTTAAAGTCGAACTTGCAGCTGAAGGCATACCAAAGTCAGGAAATATTGATTATTCATTTTTCAGCCAGAACGCCGGGATTGGCATGACTGAGAATGAATTTGATGTTTTAAAGCTTGATGCAATGCAAACAGAATTAGCTAATCTCATGAAGGGGATTGACGGAGTTCAAGATGCAAAGGTGATGATCAATCTCCCTGAAAAAGGAATATTTGTTTCTGACCAGGCTGACGCTGCTTCTGCTTCTATCGTTTTAAACACCAAGCCCGGCTATCAGTTTGAAGAAGCCCAAATCGAAGCACTTTATCATTTAGTTTCAAAAAGTGTTCCAAATCTTCCCACTGATAATATCGTCATTATGAATCAGTTTTTTGAGTATTTTGATTTAAATAATGAAAAAAATTCTTCCGGGGCATCTTTTGCAACCCAGCATGAGATTAAAAAACAGATTGAAAGGGACGTTCAGCGCCAGGTGCAAAATATGCTTGGAACGCTGATGGGACAGGATAAAGTAGTGGTTTCTGTCACCGCTGATATAGACTTTACCCAGGAAAACCGGGAAGAAAGCCTCGTAGCGCCTGTTGATGAAGAAAATATGGAAGGAATCGCGATCAGTGCCCAGCGATTGACCGAAACTTTTACCGGAAACGGTGAACAGGCAGGCGGAATTCTCCAGGGAGAAGACCCGGCAGATGCAGGTGGAAACCAATACCTGGCGGGGCAAGACGCAAATGGAGATTACGAGCGGGTCGAGGAAACGATCAATAACGAAGTAAACAGAATCCGCAAGGAAATTGTCGAATCTCCATATAAAGTGAGAGACCTTGGGATTCAAGTAATGGTCGAACCGCCGGTTGCCGATGACCCGAATTCGCTTCCACAGGACAGGGTTGACGACATCACGCAAATCCTGGGGACGATTGTCCGGACAACGATTAATAAAGATGACACGCAACCTGAATTAACAGACGAAGCAATAAACGAGAAGGTAATGGTCTCAGTGCAGCCATTTAACGGAAAAATAGATTTCGAAGGCGGCGCACAACCAGGACTTCCTTGGTGGATTTTTGTAGCAGGCGGTGTATTGCTGCTGATCATCGCGGTCTTAGTCTTCTTGTTTATCCGTTCAAGAATAAAGCGGGAAGAGGAAGAACTCATCATCGAAGAAACGATTTCTGCGAATGTGCCCGATGTAAACGAAGAACAGGAAACGGAAAGCAGCTTGAAGAGAAAGCAGCTTGAAAAAATGGCAAAAGAAAAACCGGAAGATTTCGCAAAGCTTTTACGGTCATGGATTGCTGAAGATTAGGGGGAACACCAATGGCGAAAAAAGAACAAAAAGAACTAACCGGGAAGCAAAAGGCAGCCATTCTCCTCATTTCCCTTGGTCCTGATGTTTCAGCTTCAGTATATAAGCATTTAAGTGAAGAGGAGATTGAAAAGCTCACACTGGAAATTTCGGGTGTCCGCAAAGTTGATTCCCGCGAAAAAGAAGAAATTTTAGAAGAATTTCACAATATTGCGCTGGCCCAGGATTATATTTCCCAGGGCGGAATCGGCTATGCCAAGACGGTTCTCGAAAAAGCTCTTGGATCTGAGCAAGCAGCAGTTATTATTAACCGGCTGACTTCCTCTTTACAAGTAAGGCCTTTTGATTTTGCCAGAAAAGCAGATCCTGGCCAAATCTTAAATTTTATTCAAAACGAGCATCCACAAACGATTTCTCTCATCCTATCCTATCTGGATGCTCCGCAGGCAGGGCAAATTCTTTCCGAGCTGCCGCAGGAAATGCAAGCGGATGTAGCACGAAGAATTGCCGTTATGGACAGCACGTCACCCGAAATCATCAATGAAGTGGAACAGATTCTTGAAAGGAAGCTGTCGGCAACCGTGACGCAGGATTATACGCAGACAGGCGGGATTGAAGCGGTTGTCGAGGTTCTTAACGGTGTTGACAGGGCAACCGAACGAACGATTCTTGATGCGCTCGAAATCCAGGATCCAGAACTCGCAGAAGAGATTAAGAAAAGAATGTTTGTCTTTGAAGATATTGTTACACTGGACAACCGTGCGATTCAAAGAGTGATCCGCGATTGTGAAAATGAGGATCTCATGCTCGCATTGAAGGTATCCAGTGATGAAGTGAAAGAAATCGTCTTTAAAAATATGTCGACTCGAATGGCTGAAACCTTTAAAGACGAGATGGAATATATGGGTCCTGTCCGCCTCCGGGATGTTGAGGAAGCACAATCACGTATTGTTGCAAATATCCGCCGGTTGGAAGAAAGCGGAGAAATCGTCGTCGCTCGCGGCGGGGGAGATGATATCATTGTCTAGGCTTATTAAATCCCATCGTACTGCGGAATTGAGCGAGAAAAAAGTCATTTCAATCCGCACGCTTAACCGGAATGAGCAGGGAATAATCCTTGCACCTGATACAACAGTCGAAGCAGAAAAACGGGCGCTGCTTGCCGATGCTGCGGAACAGGCTCAGAAATTGCTTGCTGATGCCCGTTCCGAAGCGAAATCCATTCAAGAAGAAATTGAAAAACAAAAAAACGCGTGGCAGGAAGAGAAGCAGCTTCTTGTTGAGCAGGCAATGCAGCAAGGCTACGAACAAGGGCTCCTTGATGGCAGGGAAAAAGGATTTGCAGAATATCGCGAATCGATTCTTTTTGCTTCCGGACTTGTCGAATCTTCAAGAACCGATTATCAGCAAAGGGTCGAATCCTCCGAACGGACGATTCTGGAACTCGGTATTAAAGTAGCTGAAAAAATTCTCGGCAAAACGATCCATGATCATGAGGAAGAGTTTATCGGAATCGTCAAGCAAGCGATCAAACAGGCACGGGATGCCCGTGATGTAGAGCTTCATGTAAACCCGGTCCATTATCAAAACCTGCTGTCGCATAAAGAGGAATTGCTGACACTTTTCCCTAAGGAAACCAATTTTTATATTTTTCCTGATGATGACTTGAGCGAACAAAGCTGCTTGATTGAATCGGCAAATGGCCGCATCGATGCCAGTGTCGACAGTCAGCTTCTGGAAATAAAACAAAAGCTTGCCGAGCTGTTGGAGAGTGAATGATGAGGAAGGCTGCCGACTTAATCGACCATATTGACGAACTCGATTCATTTAAGAGATTTGGAAGGGTAAAGCGGGTTGTTGGGTTAATGATTGAATCCCAGGGGCCGCAGAGCTCAATTGGTGATCTTTGTTATATACATGTCGGCAACAACCGAAAAAAAGTCATTCAGGCGGAGGTTGTCGGCTTTAGGGAAGAAAACGTCATATTGATGCCGTACACAACGGTCCAGGATATATCACCCGGGAGTCTTGTCGAAGCAACGCTGAAGCCGCTCGAAATAAAAGTCGGTGCCAGTCTTGTCGGAAGTGTAATCGATTCGCTCGGAATGCCGCTGGGCGGATCAGCGCTTCCAAAGGGGCTGACGGCTGTGCCAACCGAGCAGGCACCGCCTAATCCAATGAGCAGGCCGCCAATCACGGAAACCATTGAGGTTGGCGTCAGAATGATCGACAGCCTGCTGACAGTCGGGACAGGCCAGCGCATTGGCATCTTCGCAGGCAGCGGGGTTGGGAAAAGCACCCTCCTTGGCATGATAGCCAGGAATACAACCGCGGATTTAAACGTAATCGGCCTGATCGGGGAACGTGGCCGCGAAGTCAGGGAATTCATTGAGCGCGATCTTGGACCTGAAGGGTTGAAAAGGTCAATTGTCGTCGTTGCGACCTCCGATCAACCGGCTCTTATGCGGATAAAGGGTGCGTTCACCGCAACCGCAATCGCTGAATACTTTCGTGATAAAGGATTAAAGGTGATGCTGATGATGGATTCTGTCACAAGGGTGGCAATGGCGCAGCGCGAAATTGGACTCGCAATTGGTGAACCGCCGACAACAAAAGGTTATACACCATCCGTTTTTGCTGTTTTGCCGAAGCTTCTGGAACGGACCGGAACGAATCAGCATGGTTCAATCACTTCCTTTTACACGGTTCTCGTCGATGGGGATGACATGAATGAGCCGATTGCCGATACGGTGAGGGGAATACTCGACGGACACTTTGTGTTGGACAGGAACCTCGCCAATAAAGGGCAATTTCCGGCAGTCGATGTATTAAAAAGCATCAGCCGGATTATGAATTATATCGTCCCGGAACCGCATGTCAGAGCAGCAGAAAGCCTCAGGGAAGCGTTAAGCACATATCTGAATTCGGAAGATTTAATTAATATCGGCGCTTATAAAAAGGGTTCCTCAAAGGAAGTTGACACAGCGATTCAGCTTTATCCAAAAATCCTTTCGTTTTTAAAGCAAGGAACACATGAAAAGGTGTCGATGGAGGAAAGTGTCCAGGCCTTATTCCGATTAATGGACGAAGGGGAGTAGTCAAATGCATTACCAATTCAAATTTGATAAGATCCTGAGCTTAAAGGAACGGGAAAAGGATGAGGCGCTGTCAATTTATCACGATGCAGTCAAAAAGTTTGAGGCAGCGGCCGAAAAGCTGTATGACCTTTTAAAAAAGAAGGAAGATATGGAAGCCTATCAATCATCCAGGCTCGTGTCCGGGCTTCCCGTCCAGGAGATCAGGCATCACCAGCTTTTTCTTGGGAATTTAAATAAAACGATCGACTATTACCAGCAAATGGTCATCAACACAAGAAAGCAAATGTCATTTTTTCAAGAAAAGCTGATGGAAAAAAATATCGAAGTAAAGAAATATGAAAAAATCAAGGAAAAAGATTTTAACCATTTTAGAGAAGAAATGAAGTATACCGAGGGCAAACAGATGGACGATATCTCGATTCAGCAGTTTATGAACCGGGGAAGTTAGGTGGAATGATGGACAAAGCAATGGAACAAAAAGAAGAAAAGAAATATAACCGATTTCAATGGTTCTTAATGGCTTTCTTGATTCCGTTAATCTTTGCTGTCGCAGTTGCTCTCATCGTGATGACATTTTCGGGCGTGAACGTTTTTGAAAAATCAAAAGAAATAGCGAAAAAAATCCCGGTTGTTTCCGGCTGGGTTGAAAGTAAAAAAGAGCCGACGACAGAAGAGTTTGAAAAAGATATGATCGATCTCGAGGCAGAAATAAAGGACAGGGAAGCAGAGATAGAACAGCTTGAGACGAAAATGGGCAATAAGGATCAGGAGATCGAAAGGCTTCAGCTTGAGAAGGGACAGCTTGAACTGCAAATTGATGAATTGACGGCGATTCAGGAGGAAAACAAGCGTGCCTTTAAAGATATTGTCCGTACGTACGAGACGATGTCAGCAAAGAAGGCGGCCCCGATTATCACGAAGCTGAGTGATGAGGAAGCTTTGAAGATATTAACCAATATCAAAGCAGAAACGCTGGCTGCAATAATGGAGAACATGTCTCCCGAGGATGCAGCGAAATTTACGGTACTGTTGACAAACGAGTCGGCCGGCCAGAACGAATAATTGAAAGGAGGTGAAAAAATGGAGTTAAGCGCACTTGGAATGATCCATGCGGTCGCTTCTTCCGGGACCTTCAACCAGCTGCAGCAGGGTAATACAGAAACGGGCAGCATTTTTTCCGGATTGCTCAGCAGTCAACTGGCGGCAAAAGCAGAATCAGCAAGTCCCGGGCTGTCCGGACTTGATATGAAACAATTATCCGGGCTGGCGGAATTCCTGAAGATGACTGATCCGGCACAATTGCAGGACGGATTAGTGATGCTGGATAAACTTTATTCAGGTTCAGAGCTTTTGGATGTCATCAAAGAATTTCTGGGACTTACTGACGCGAAGTGGGAATCGCTTGTTCAAGATTTTCTTGTAAAAGCAAGCAGCACAAATAAGGCGCCTGAACAAACTGAACTGTTTGAACCGGCCGCAGGGGACAAGCAAGAAGCTGTCGACATCACGGCAATCGCATCGGCATTGCTTGCTATGTTGTCAATGAAAGCTGACGAACTTCCTGCTCGCGTCAATCATGATTTTGTCCTGCTCGCTAAAGCGGTCAAGCTTTTTGATCTTTTATCCAGGCATAAGGATTCCTCTGCTGAAAACCAGACGGGAAGCATGCTTTTAAAAGAAATCGCGGCGAAGCTGGACCAGTTATTGCGGACAAATGCACCACAGACTACTGTAAATCCGACAGCTTTGAACAAGAATGCCCAGCAACCGGGCATGAGAACAGAAATGCTCAAAAGCTTCTTTACCCCGCTGGCGGCAGAACTAAACCAGAAAAATGAAAAAAATATTTCTTTAACAGAGTTAGTTGTTGACCAAAAAGGGACGGCGTCAACGAAGCAGGATGCAACGCAGGCAACAGCCGCAGTAAAGCAGGAAAGCGTGCAGGGATCACCGTTTTTATTTCAACAGATTTCGAGGCCCGAGCAGCTGGCGATGACGCTGAGCGATAACGGCCGTCCGGTTTCTGCTGAGCAGCTGATGCGGCAATTCGAATCGATTCTTGCTAAAAGCCAGTTTACAAAAGGCCCGGGTACGCAAAAGCTGTTCATTAAGCTATACCCCGAGCATCTTGGTGCACTGCGGATTGAATTGATTCAGAAAGAACAGGCGATTGTTGCAAAAATCCTCACTTCAACAGCAGTGGCAAAGGATGCGCTTGAAACACAGCTGCAGGGGCTCAAGCAAGCGTTCAGCGCCCAAAATATTCAAGTTGAACGAGTGGAAATCACGCAGCAGCAGTCCCAGCAGGAGCGCTTTTTAGGCAGGGAAAACCAGCAGCATGGACAATCCAAACAGCATGATCAGCATCGTGATCAGGAACAGCAAAAGCAGCCTGAATTAAGCCTTAGTTTTGGAGAAGTATTATTGAATACGGAAGTTTAGGTGATCTTTAATGACAAATACGATTGATTCATCGCTACTGTTAAGGTCTTATCAAGATAGTAAGCGAAAAACCGGTTCCGGCATTTTAGGAAAGGATGACTTTCTTAAGATTTTAATGACACAGCTGCAAAACCAGGATCCGATGAACCCGATGCAAGATAAAGACTTTGTGGCGCAAATGGCTACATTTAGTACGCTCGAGCAGATTACCAATATGGGAGCTTCGATTAATCGTTTTGTCGAAGCGCAAGAACAAAACCAGCTCGTTGCTTTTAGCCAATTTGTCGGAAAAGAAGTCACATGGCATAAAGTGATTGAATCGGATGATCCAAACGCTGACCCGGTCATTCAGAAAGGAAGCGGGCGGGTTGCTTCCCTGCAATTCAAAGACAATAAAGCGAATTTTATTCTTGAAGACGGAACAATTCTGGAACCAGGCAACATCTCACAAATTAACGAAGCATCCAAAGAAAGCAGCTTGCTGCAGGCCAGCATGCTGATCGGTAAAACAGTCACCTATGTAAATGACAAAAAGGAAGAAATAGCAGCAGCCGTTAAATCGGTGTCGTTTAAAGACGGTAAAATTTTATTCCAGCTTAACGATGAAGCGGGAACGACAATCAACTCTTCCCAGATTACGAAAATAGAGTAAAGGAAGTGGTTGGATGGACAAGCCAGTGTTTCGTCCGATTCAATCACCAGCCGTAACGAACCACCAATATCGCAACAATAAAGCAAAGCCTGTCGGGCAACATTCTTTTTCGCTGCACTTGCATACGGCGATTGGTACAGAAAAGCTGACGATGAGCAAACACGCGAGCGAGCGCCTTGAGCAAAGAAATATTCGTATTGATGATCAGCGCTGGGGCCGGATCGAAAAGAAAGTGCAGGAAGCGAAACGAATGGGAGTGAAAGAATCCCTGGTGCTGCTAAAGGATGCCGCTTTAATTGTCAGTGCCAAAAACAATACAGTGATTACGGCTATGGATCGCGACGAAGCTTCCACGCAAATTTTCACGAATATAGACGGAACGATTATTTTAGAAAACTAATTGGCTGGACCTGGATAAGGAAGCCAAAAGCTGTGGACTGACAGAAGCAGCTTAGATGAGAGAGGAGTTTTTAACGATGTTACGTTCAATGTACTCAGGAATTAGCGGAATGAAAAACTTTCAGACAAAGCTTGATGTGATCGGCAACAATATCGCCAACGTCAATACATTCGGTTACAAAAAAGGCCGCGTTACCTTTAAAGACACGATGAACCAGACGATAGCCGGTGCAAGTGCTGCCCAGGCAAACCGCGGCGGAAAAAATCCGGTTCAAGTCGGGTTGGGCACAACGCTGGCAACAATCGATACGGTCCATACAGGGTCAAGTCTCCAGAATACGGGGCGCTCGCTTGACCTGGGTATTGACGGTGACGGCTATTTTATCGTCCGTCAAGGTCAAAACCAGTATTATTCCAGAGCCGGAAACTTTTATTTGGATAATGAAGGGACATTGGTCAACGGTGATGGCTTAAAAGTCCAGGCCTATGATAATGGTGTGTTGCGCGACATCACTGTCAATGTGAATGCGATCCTGCCTGCAATTATTACCAATCGCATCGAGCTGGCGGGAAACCTGCCGGCAGCGGCAAATGGCAGCAATCCCGCCACACAGCAAATTAAAGTTGTTGATGCTAACGGCACCGCCCATGTTATCGATGCCCAGTTTGCATTGAATACTGGTACTTCCCAATGGGAAGTGACTTTTACTAACCGAAATTTTAGTCCGGCCCGATCATCTGCTGCCCAGCCAATTAATTTTACAAATTTGGCAGATGTAAATCCATTTAATATTCCGATTGGCCCGGCGGCAGGCCAGGACCAGGCGGTTACTTTAAGCCTGGCAAACCTGACAAACACCGGCGACTCGATTACAGCGATGGCCAATCCAAACGGAAATACCGCCGGGAATCTGGAAAGCTTTAATATCGGACCTTCAGGGGAAGTTAATGGAGTCTATTCAAACGGGGAAATCAGGAATCTTGGAACGCTGGCACTGGCGAAGTTCAGCAACCCCTCCGGTTTAACGAAAGCGGGCAACAATTTGTTCCAGGAAACAGTCAACTCAGGGGTCGCCAATATTAATATCCCTGGAAACGGCCGTGGCACGATCGCGGCGGGAGCGCTCGAGATGTCGAACGTGGACCTGTCAGAAGAATTTACGGAAATGATCACAGCACAGCGCGGTTTTCAGGCCAACACGAGAATCATTACGACGTCTGATGAAATTTTACAAGAGCTTGTCAACTTAAAACGATAGGTTAAGGGAGGGACAGGGCCTAAAGGTGCAGAGCCTTTAGCCCTGATACATACTGTGATAAAGGTAACGCGTTTAAATGGAAAAAGCTTTGTGCTCAATGCAGTTTACATAGAGACGATCGAATCCTTTCCTGATACGACCATAACGTTGACAAACGGCCGCAAATATGTCGTGAAGGAGACAGAAGATCATGTATTGCAATTGGTAGAGAAATTCTACCAAACTGTCAACCTTCTTGGACAACAACAGTTGGAGGGAAATGAAAATGAAGAATAATAAGCTGCTAATGATTATGTTAATATTGCTTGTTGCCATCACACTAGTCGGGGCTGTTGCGCTTGTTGTCGTATTAAAAGTAAACGGGGAGGAAAGTGAACATAAAGAGCCATCAATTGAAGAAGTTCTCGAGGCTTCCGTTGATGTTCCTGAAATAACGACAAATCTGGCAGGTAATGATTTTATTAAAATTTCTTTTAAAATCGAAACAGACAGCAAGAAGGCAAAAGAAGAGCTGGAAAAACGCGATTTTCAGGTGAAAAACATCATTATTCAAGAGCTGTCCGAAAGGGAATCCGAAGAACTGCAAGGCAAGGATGGCAAGATCAGCCTTGAAGAGACGTTAAAGGAAAAAATCAACAGCCTGATGCAAGAAGGAAAAGTTAAAAAGGTTTATATTACCCAATCTCTCCTCCAGTAATGGCAAGAAAACGAACAACGATTACACGACTGAAAACATGGAGGTGAGGTTTTATGTCTGCAGAGGTTTTATCACAAAATGAAATAGATGCCCTCTTATCCGCGTTATCAACGGGTGAAATGGATGCTGATGAATTAAAGAAAGAGCAGTCCGAGAAAAAAGTAAAAGTTTACGATTTTAAAAGAGCGCTGCGGTTCTCAAAGGATCAAATCCGCAGTTTAACGAGAATCCATGAGAACTTTGCAAGACTGCTAACGACGTTTTTCTCGGCCCAGCTCAGAACTTATGTGCAAATCAGCGTGGCATCTGCCGATCAAATTCCTTATGAGGAATTTATCCGTTCCATACCAAAGATGACGATTTTAAATGTATTTGAGGTTCCGCCTTTGGAAGGCAGGATTTTGATGGAAGTCAACCCGAACATCGCTTATGCCATGATGGACAGGATCTTGGGCGGCAAAGGCTCGAGCATTAACAAAGTTGAGAATTTGACTGAGATTGAAACAAAAATCATGTCCAATACATTCGAGAGAGCCTTTGAAAATTTGCAGGAGGCATGGAGCAATATTTCAGAAATAGATCCAATCCTGGCCGATTTCGAAGTCAATCCGCAATTTCTGCAAATGGTGTCGCCAAATGATACAGTTGTCGTCATTTCCTTAAATACGACGATTGGTGAAACGAGTGGCATGATCAATATTTGTATTCCGCACGTCGTATTGGAGCCGATTATTCCAAAACTTTCCGTTCACTATTGGATGCAGACCGACAAGAAGGACAGGGAGCCGCAGGAAATTGCGGTTTTGGAGCAGCGGATTCAGGAAGCACACCTGTCGATCATTGCAGAGTTGGGTACTTCAGATATCTCAATTCAAGACTTTCTGATGCTTGATATAGGGGATGTTATCGAACTGAACCAGCAAATCGACCAGCCATTAACGATAAAAGTCGGTGAAATACCGAAATATCGGGGACAACCAGGAAAAACAAACAAAAAATTAGCGATTCAAGTAATTGAAGCCTTGAAAGGGGGAGACGATGATGGTGAGCGATGACATGCTCTCTCAAGATGAAATAGATGCTCTTTTAAGGGGTACAGATGATGATGCACATGTTGCTTCAGATGCGGATTTTAATGTCGAAGAATTTTTAACAGGTATGGAGCAGGACGCATTAGGGGAAATCGGAAACATATCGTTTGGCAGCTCAGCTACTGCCCTGTCTACTCTATTAAATCAAAAAGTAGATATCACAACACCGTCTGTTACCGTGATTCCAAAGCGAAAGCTCCCTGAAGAATTCCCACACCCTTATGTTGCCATTCAAGTCAGTTATACAGAAGGTTTTTCGGGAAGCAACCTCCTTGTGATCCAACAGAGTGATGCAGCGATTATTGCCGATTTAATGCTTGGTGGCGACGGCCGAAATCCTGCTGAACTGATGGGAGAAATCCAGTTAAGTGCCGTTCAGGAAGCGATGAATCAAATGATGGGTTCGTCGGCAACCTCAATGTCAACGATTTTCAAAAAGCGGGTTGATATTTCCCCGCCGTCAATCGATATTTTAGATGTTCAACATGGTGAAGGAACTGACCGGATTCCCGATGAAGATATGCTTGTTAAGGTATCGTTTAAATTAAAGGTCGGGGATTTAATTGATTCCAGCATTATGCAGCTCATTCCGCTGGAATTTGCCAAGAATCTCGTTCAGGAATTATTAAATCCGGGCGAAGGACTAGAAGTTCGGCAAACAATCGAAAATGGAAATCCCGCTGCAAGCGGCCAGCCGGCTCAACCAAGCGGTTCTGCAAGCCAGCAAGTGTCTGCGAATGGATATTCAGGGCAGCCACAGCCTGGCGCGTCACAAATCGCGGATTATCAGCAGCAGGCGCCGCAAGGATATGCTATGCCGCAGCAAGGGATGAATCATCAAGCCGGACCGCAGCATTTCGGTGCAGGCTACCCGGCCGGAAGCCAGCCGAACGTGCAGCCAGCCGTGTTTTCAAGCTTTGAGCCTTACCAGCTTCAGGAATCGGAGTCGAAAAACCTCAATATGCTCCTTGATATACCATTACAGGTTACTGTGGAGCTTGGCAGAACGAAGCGTTCCGTGAAAGAGATTCTCGAACTGTCATCAGGTTCGATCATTGAGCTTGATAAGCTTGCCGGTGAACCCGTTGATATTCTTGTCAACAGCCGGCTGATCGCCAAGGGGGAAGTTGTTGTAATAGATGAAAATTTTGGCGTTCGAGTGACGGACATTATCAGCCAGAGTGACCGAATTAAAAAGTTAAGATAAACCAGGAGGTTCATAGACAGAATGGCACACAAAATTTTAATTGTAGACGATGCGGCATTTATGAGAATGATGATTAAGGATATATTGTCGAAAAACGGCTATGAGGTTGTCGGTGAAGCGGCTGACGGCGCCCAGGCTGTTGAATTATTTAAGGAAAACCAGCCTGATTTAATCACCATGGATATCACAATGCCTGAAATGGACGGGATCACCGCCCTTAAAGAGATCAAAAAGATCAATCCGAATGCGAAGGTGATCATGTGTTCGGCAATGGGCCAGCAGGCGATGGTTATTGACGCAATCCAGGCGGGAGCAAAGGACTTTATCGTCAAGCCGTTCCAGGCAGACAGAGTTTTAGAAGCAATCTCTAAAGCGTTGGGATAAGGAATTATTTTTTTATAGAGGTGCAGCGCATTGCAAAAAACAAGACAAACGTTAAAAGTGTTGCTGCTGATTATTCTTGTTTTGCTGGGCTCAGAAGCCTGGGCCTCAGCAGAGCAAATGAATAACAGCGTGAAGGACTGCGTGGAGAATCCGGAAAACTGCAGTGAAAAAGAACTCGAAAACGAGCCGGAAAACAAGCAGGAAAACGAAACGAAAGCTGCGGAAAGCACGGTTGGATTAACGATTTGGGATTTTCTGCGCATGATTTTTACGACTCTTTTTGTGATAGGCCTTCTTTATGTCATTCTTAAGTTTATCAATAAAAAAAGTCAAACATACAAAAGTTCACAGCTTGTGGAGAATATCGGCGGAACCAATTTGGGCTCGAACCGCTCGGTGCAAATGATCAAGGTCGGCAACCGCCTCCTGGTCGTTGGCGTCGGTGAAAGCATTGAGCTGTTGACAGAAATTGACGATCCTGAAGAATATCGGCAAATCATCTCAGATTATAACAGTAAAATTGAACAGCTTGCCGGGCCAAGTGATATTGTGACAAGGTTACTTGAAAGAACGAGAAGGAAAAAAACGGACGGCGCAGGAAACAGTCAGTTTCAATCGATGCTGAAGCGCCAGCTGGACGAATTAAAAAAAGGCAGGGCAAACCTTTATGATGAGATGGAGAAGAAAGGGAAAGACAGGAAATGAATGAATTTGTAGAGTTTTTTAACGCGAGTTCTCCCGAAAACGTCTCCACATCGGTCAAATTGATTTTGCTTTTAACCGTCCTGTCACTGGCACCGAGCATTCTTATTTTAATGACGTGTTTTACACGAATTGTCATCGTTCTTTCCTTTGTCAGAACGGCGCTTGCAACCCAGCAAATGCCGCCGACACAAGTGCTGATCGGGTTATCCTTATTTTTAAGCTTTTTTATTATGGCACCGACCTTTCAAGAGGTGAACGAACAGGCGCTGACACCGCTTTTTAATGAGGAGATCAACCTCGAGCAAGCTTACGAGCGGGCTTCGGGTCCGTTTAAGGAGTTTATGAGCGCCCACACGAGGCAGAAGGATCTGGCTTTGTTTTTGGAGTACGCAAAGGCTGATGCACCGGAATCGATTGAAGATATTCCATTAACGGCTCTCGTGCCGGCGTTTGCCATCAGCGAAATTAAAACGGCTTTTCAAATTGGCTTTATGATTTTTATTCCGTTTTTAGTGATTGATATGATCGTCGCCAGCGTCCTGATGTCAATGGGGATGATGATGCTTCCTCCGGTGATGATTTCATTGCCGTTTAAAATATTGCTGTTTGTGTTGGTGGATGGCTGGTATTTAGTAGTGAAGTCGCTTTTACAAAGCTTTTAAGAGGGTGAAAACAAGATGACATCTGATATGGTCATTTCAATTGCTGAACGCGGTATCTATATGGTGCTGATCATTTGCGGGCCTTTGCTGCTTGTCGCGCTCGTTGTTGGCTTGCTGGTCAGCATTTTTCAGGCAACTACACAAATCCAGGAGCAGACGCTCGCTTTTATTCCGAAAATCGTGGCTGTTTTGCTGGGCATCGTCTTTTTCGGTCCATGGATGCTCAGCCATATGCTGTCTTATACAAATGAAATTTTTTCAAACTTAACTAGATTTGTAGGATGATTTTATGCTAGATTTGCTTCCGGAATTCCCGGCATTTTTACTAATATTCGTAAGGGTCACTTCTTTCTTTTTGATGATGCCGCTTTTTTCCTACCGGACGATTCCTGCCAGGCATAAAATAGGGCTGGGCTTTTTTCTGGCCTGGATTATGTTTTATACAGTAGACGCCCCGGCATTAGAAATTAATGGGGCTTACTATTTATTAATCATAAAGGAAGCTTTAGTTGGGCTTGTGCTCGGCTTTATTGCCTACTTAATCCTTTCGGCGGTCCAGATCGCCGGGGGCTTGATCGATTTTCAAATGGGCTTTGCGATTGCCAATGTCATCGATCCGCAAACGGGCGCACAAAGCCCGTTAATGGGTCAATATTTATACTCGATTTCGCTTTTGTTATTTTTGGCGGTTAATGGCCACCATTTGCTCCTTGACGGAATCTTTTACAGCTATCAATTCATTCCGATCGATCAGGCGTGGATCCCTTTTGGCGATGAAAATATTGCCGAGTACGTGACCCGCTCGTTTAATTCGATGTTTGTGATTGCCTTCCAGATGTCTATGCCGGTTGTCGGCTGTTTGTTTCTTGTTGATGTGGCACTGGGGATTGTCGCCAGAACCGTTCCGCAATTGAATGTTTTTGTCGTCGGGCTTCCGCTCAAGATCGGTGTCGGGTTTATCGTTCTCATTATCGTGATGGGTGTATTAATGCTAAGCGTGTCCCAGCTCTTTGAGATGATGCTGACGACGATGCGGGGCTTAATGGACTTAATTGGAGGGGCATAGATGAAATTCCTCTCGTTGGACCTGCAGTTTTTTGCAGGTGAAAAAACAGAAAAGGCAACACCAAAAAAGCGCCAGGACGCCAGGAAAAAAGGGCAGGTGGCGAAAAGCCAGGATGTCAATACAGCGGTTGTACTCTTGGCCGTATTTTTGTTTTTTTGGTTTGCCGGATCGTATTTGCTGGACAATACCTTATATTTAATGGTTCATTCTTTAGAAGAATATATGCTGCTTGAGATCACCGAAAGCAATATCCATGTTCTTCTTGTCGATATTTTACAAGATTTAGCTTTGTTTCTTGGCCCGATCATGCTGATTGCGATGATCGCCGGTGTAGCGGCCAATTATTTTCAAATCGGTTTTTTGTTCTCTACTGAGGCGATCCAGTTCAAGCTTGATAAAATTGATCCGATCAAAGGGTTTAAGCGGATATTCTCATTAAGGGCGATCGTCGAAATGCTGAAGTCGATTCTGAAAATTGGTTTTGTTGGAATCGTCACCTTTACGGTACTTTGGCAACGAATTGATGAAATCCTCGTTCTTTCGCAAAAATCGGTTGGGGCAGCCATGCTTACCATTGCAGGCTTAACCTTGCAAATGGGCTTGTTTGCCTCCGGAGCGTTGCTGTTTTTAGCGGTGCTCGATTATTTTTATCAAAAATATGACTTTGAAAAAAACATTCGGATGTCAAAGCAGGACATCAGAGATGAGCATAAAAACATTGAAGGTGACCCGCTGATAAAGTCGAAAATAAAGCAGCGGCAGCGGGAAATGGCGATGAGGAGAATGATGCAGGAGGTTCCGAAAGCGGATGTCGTGATCACGAACCCGACACATTATGCGGTTGCGCTGAAGTATGATGAAGCAAAGCTTGATGCTCCTTATGTAGTCGCAAAGGGAGTGGACTACATCGCCCAAAAAATGAAGTTTATTGCAAAAGAAAACGAAGTAGTTACTGTCGAAAACCGCCCGTTGGCCAGGGCCTTATACAGCCAGGCTGAAGTCGGCGACGCAATCCCTGAAGAGTTTTTTAAGGCGGTTGCCGAAATACTTGCTTTTGTCTATAAAACTAAAAATAAAATGTAACACAATGTGATCTTTACCCTTAAATTTTACCGGGGCGAGTTAGGAGAGAATTGGTATGTCAGCAAAAGATTTATCCGTATTGCTGGGTGTAATTTTAATCGTGGCAATGCTAATCATTCCATTTCCACCATGGTTGCTAAGTATTTTAATCATCATTAACATTTCTTTGGCTTTGCTTGTTTTACTTACAACCATGAACATGAGTGAACCGCTCCAGTTTTCGATTTTTCCTTCTTTATTGTTGATTTTAACATTGTTTCGCCTTGCCCTGAATGTTTCAACGACGCGGGCGATTCTTTCCAATGGAAATGCCGGCAGTGTTGTCAAAACGTTTGGCGATTTCGTTGTCGGCGGAAACGTGATTGTCGGTTTGGTTGTTTTCTTAATTTTGGTCGTCATTCAGTTTATTGTTATTACGAAGGGTTCCGAACGTGTATCCGAAGTGGCGGCCCGCTTTACCCTTGATGCGATGCCAGGCAAGCAAATGAGCATTGATGCCGACCTGAATGCCGGGATGATTTCCGAACAGGAAGCCCGCGAGCGACGTGACAAAATTAGCAGGGAAGCTGATTTCTACGGAGCCATGGACGGGGCGAGCAAATTCGTCAAAGGTGATGCGATAGCCGGAATTATCATCGTGCTGATCAATTTGACGTTCGGGATTATCATCGGGATGCTCCAGCAGGGGATGCCGATTGCTGAAGCAGCAACCCATTTTTCCCTGTTAACGGTAGGGGACGGGATTGTGACACAAATCCCGGCGCTGTTAATTTCGACTGCGACCGGTATCGTCGTGACACGGGCAGCATCAGAAGGGAATCTTGGACAGGACATTACTTCACAGTTGTTTGCCTTTCCAAAAATGCTCTATGTCACGGGTGCGACGATCTTTTTCCTCGGCTTATTAACGCCGATTAACGACATTTATACGATTCCGCTTGCAGCCTTGCTCGCGGTCGGAGGTTATATGATGTCACGCACGCCTGAACAAAATAAAGAGCAGCTCCAGGAAATCGAAGAAGAAATTCAAACGGACGAGATGAAGAGCCCCGAGAGTGTGGTTAATCTGTTAAACGTCGATCCGATCGAGTTCGAGTTCGGCTATGGGCTCATCCCTCTGGCAGATACAAATCAAGGCGGCGATCTTCTCGACCGGATCGTGATGATCCGCAGACAGCTTGCGATTGAATTGGGGCTTGTCATCCCGGTCGTCAGGATCCGCGATAATATCCAGCTTCAGCCGAATGAGTACAGGCTGAAGATTAAGGGAAATGAACTGGCGAGAGGCGAATTGCTTCTTGATCATTATTTAGCGATGAGCCCCGGCGGTGAAGACGACTCGATTGAGGGGATCGATACAATCGAACCATCATTCGGGCTGCCGGCCAAATGGATCACCGAGGATATGAAGGAGCTGGCTGAGATTAACGGATATACCGTTGTCGATCCGCCTTCCGTTGTCTCTACCCATATAACAGAATTAATTAAGGCGAACAGCCATGAGCTGCTCGGCCGACAGGAAACGAAGCAGTTAATTGATCATTTAAAAGAAAGCTATCCAATTCTCGTTGAAGAAGTGACGCCGAATCCGTTGTCGGTAGGTGAAGTGCAAAAGGTACTGGCCAAGCTGTTGAAAGAAAATGTTTCAATTCGCAACTTGCCGATCATTTTTGAAACATTGGCTGATTTTGGAAAAGTGACAACGGACACTGACCTGCTTACCGAATATGTACGGCAGGCTCTCGCAAGGCAAATTACAAATCAATATTCGAATGGAGAGTCTTTAAAGGTTGTTACGTTTTCTGGTAAAGCCGAGAAATTGATCACAGATGGAATCCAGCAAACTGAGCATGGGAATTTTTTATCAATGGACCCGGCTGTGTCACAAACCATTTTAGAATCACTTGCTTCACAGGTGGAGCAATTATCGTTAATGGAACAAACACCGATTGTCCTTTGTTCGCCGGCGGTCAGGATGTATGTACGGCAATTAACAGAGCGGTATTTTCCGCAAATACCAATCCTATCTTACAATGAACTGGAAGCAAATGTAGAAGTACAAAGTGTCGGGGTGGTGAGTGCGTAATGAAAGTGAAAAAATACATTGCTCCTTCAATGCCCGAAGCGATGAAAGTGATTCGCGCAGAATTAGGAAGCGAAGCTGTCATTCTAAATTCGAAAATGATCCAGACTGGCGGAATTTTCGGCTTTTTTAAGAAAAAGAATATTGAAGTGATCGCGGCTGTGGACCCTGCTGCGAAAACTGCGCAGGTTCCGGTAATTAAAGAAAAACAAAAAAGCGTTCCGGTTAAAGCAGAGCCATCCGGCCGCGGACATTCTCCTTTCAATCCGGTTTACACCGGAAAGGGTTCTGATCCTGAGACGAAAGCGCCAGATGAGCTGGTGAAGGAGATCCATGAATTGCGTTCACTGATCAGCAGTGTCCGCCTCGCCGGCTCTGACAATGCTGTTTCTTATCCTGAACCAGTCCTGAAAGCACAAGCATTGATGTCTGGCCAGGGAATAAGCCCGGACATTCAAAAGGACATATTGTCCGGATTAGTCTCGAACTGGTATACAGGAGGAGCGGCTGCGGGTGATGAGGAAGTGTTTGCCTGGCTAAAAGCTGAGTTAATCAAGCGTATTTCGTCTCTCCCGTTTGGCGGAATCACTTTTACGAAAAAGTATCTAAACGTGGTCGGTCCTACCGGGGTCGGCAAAACGACGACATTGGCGAAAATGGCAGCCGATTGCATTTTAGCCCATAACAAAAAAGTCGCGTTTATCACGACGGACACTTATCGGATCGCCGCAATCGAACAATTAAAGACCTATGCGAAAATCTTGAACGTACCGATTGAGGTCTGCTACAACTTCGACGATTTTCAGAAAGCAGCGCGCCAGTTTGAAGATTACGATACGGTGCTGATCGACACGGCCGGCCGCAACTTCCGCAACAGGCAATATGTCGAAGATTTAAAAGAGGTTGTCGACTTTGAAAAGGAAATGGAAACGTTTCTTGTCCTTTCATTAACTTCAAAGCAGGAGGATATGGAAGAGATTTATAAGCAGTTTTCGCTTATCGACATCGATAAATTTATTTTTACAAAGACAGATGAAACATCAAGCTATGGTGCAATGATCAACATGATTGACAAATATCGTACAGGGGCTGCTTTTTTAACATACGGACAAAATGTTCCCGATGACATGAAGCATGCAACGGCAGAGGTCATTGTCAATACGGTTCTTGGAGTCGAAAGACATGAATGATCAAGCGGAAATGTTAAGAAAAAGACTGAAGAGACATGAGTCAGGGAGAACGACTAAAACGATTGCGGTTGTAAGCGGAAAAGGCGGCGTAGGGAAGTCGAATTTTTCGTTGAACTTCTCGGTAGCCCTTGCGCAAACTGGAATGAGCGTTTTAGTGTTTGACATGGACATCGGCATGGGCAACTTGAATATTTTAATGGGGCGCTCGAGCGATTATACAATCGTCGATTATTTTTCAGGAAGGGCCGGTCTTGCAGAGATTGTTTCAAAGGGACCTGAGGGCGTGGATTATATTGCAGGCGGAACCGGTCTTTCACAGGTTTTCAAATTAGAAGACGACAAAGTCGAGAAATTTGTCGAAGATTTAACGATGGTCATTGATGATTATGACTACCTTCTGTTTGATATGGGTGCAGGCATAAATGAAGAATCGTTGAAATTCCTGCGCTCGGTGCATGAGGTGTTTGTGGTGACAACACCTGAGCCAACTTCGATAACAGATGCCTATTCAATCATGAAATATATTCATTTGCTCGATTCGCAAATCCCCTTAAAAGTGATTGTCAATCGTGCTTTTTCAGAACAAGAGGGGCTTGAAACGCAGCAGCGCCTGATGGCAGTTTCAAGAAAATTTTTAGGAAGAGAACTGAGCACGCTTGGGGTCGTTCCCGACGATCGCAACGTTCAGCTCGCCGTTGCCAGGCAAACGCCGCTGCTTGTCTACAATGAGAAAGCTGCGGCTGCCCGGGCTATCAAGGAAATAGCGAAACGGCATGTGAACCTGGGCATTGACCGTCCAGAAAACTCTGCTTCCAAAGGGTTTCACTTTATCACAAGGCTAAAGAGATTTCTGTTCGAGAGGTAGGCGGCAAGGTGGAAAAAATACAAGTTTTAATCGTAGATGACTCAGCGTTTATGCGGAAGTTAATCCAGGACTTTCTTTCCGAAAGCCCGCGTATACATATCGCCGGTACCGCCCGAAACGGTGAAGATGCGATAAAAAAAATTCGCGACTTGAAACCCGACGTTGTCACCATGGACATTGAAATGCCCGTGATGAGCGGGTTGGAAGCGTTGCAGCAGATCATGAAAGAAAACCCGGTTCCTGTTGTGATGCTGTCGAGCACTACCCGCGACGGAGCTGAAAATACAATGCTCGCAATGCATTACGGCGCGATCGATTTTATCCAAAAACCTTCCGGCTCCATTTCGCTGGATTTACATAAAGTTAAAGAGGAATTAATTGAAAAAGTTCTCCACGCAAGTAAGGCAAACATCAAGCAAGCGGCAAAATTATCATCAACTGGAAATATTTCTACTCATTCTGTAACGGATTATAGTAAAATAGAACTAACCAACCGGAATTTTATACAATCCAATCGATTCAGCAAATGGAACCAGGTTGGGAAAAAACTGATTTGTATAGGCACTTCGACGGGTGGGCCGAGGGCGCTCCAGCAAGTATTAACGAGATTGCCTGCCCGGATAGCAGCACCGATCCTGATTGTCCAGCATATGCCGGCGGGGTTTACGAAGTCGCTCGCATCAAGATTGGACACATTGTCGAAAATTCATGTGAAAGAGGCAGAAGCTGGTGAAATTATCAGAAATGGGGTCGCTTATATTGCACCCGGAGGCTTTCATTTAACCGTGAAAGCAGTCGGAACAAGCCTGGCTGTCCAGCTTGACCAAACAGCCCCGCATGGGGGACACCGTCCTTCTGTCGATGTTTTGTTTGAATCAGTCAGCCAAATTCAGGACTATTCAAAAGTAGCTGTCATTATGACGGGTATGGGTTCTGACGGGTCAATGGGCCTGGCTGCATTGAAAAAGCAAGGGACAGTGAAAGCGATAGCTGAATCGCAGGAAACATCGATTGTTTTTGGAATGCCAAAAGCCGCAATAGCCACGAAACTTGTTGATGAAGTACAAAATATTGAAAATATTGCTGAAACGATTATGAAATACGTTTAACAGCCGAGGGGTGAAAGGCATATGGAAGTGAACCAATATTTAGAAGTTTTTATTGAAGAAAGCAAAGAACATTTGCAATCATGCAACCAGCACCTGCTGGAACTTGAGAAGAATCCTCAGGATTTGGCAATTGTAAATGAGATATTCCGGTCTGCGCATACGTTAAAAGGAATGTCGGCTACGATGGGATACGAAGATTTGGCCAGCCTTACCCATCAGATGGAAAACATTCTTGATGCGATCCGCAATGAAAAAATTTCGGTTAACGCTGAAATTTTGGATGTTGTCTTTTTGGCGGTGGATGATCTTGAAGCGATGGTCCAGTCGATTGCCGAAGGGGGAGACGGAAAGCGGGATGTCACCGGGGTGGTCGAGAAGTTGAAATTGATTGAAATCGGCCAAAGCCCGATTGAAGCAGGAAGCAAAGCAGAAGTTGCTGTGGCGGTAGCGGATGTTTCCGCTTCAGCGAAAAACGAATATGATGAATTTGAATTAACAGTACTTCAACAATCAAAAGAGCAAGGCTTTGAAGCGTACGAAATTGCGATTGCGTTGCGCGAAGATTGCTTGCTGAAAGCTGCCAGGGTGTTCATGATTTTCGAAGTTTTGGAGAAGATGGGCGAAGTGATCAAATCAACGCCTTCTGTTGATCAGCTTGAAGACGAACAGTTTGACCAGGAGTTTTCCGTCACGCTTATTTCCAAGGAACCAAAAGAGGATATTCAGAAGAAAATCATGAAGGTCTCCGAGGTTGAAAAAGCAGAAGCGACCCCGATTTTATTGGAGGCGATCCGCCAAAAAGAAGCGGAAAGCCCGGACGTGGTTCGCTCGGAAGCATCTGCCGACGATGTGGATTCATCCAGGTCGCCATCCCAGCTTGCCGAGGTGGATAACAAGAAAAAAACCGGCACCGGCAAACAGGCAAACAACAGCAATAAAACGATCAGGGTCAATATCGAAAGACTGGATATTCTGATGAATTTGTTTGAAGAGTTTGTCATTGATAGAGGGCGACTTGAGCAAATATCCCGCGAGTTGAACAATCAGGAACTCCACGAAACGATCGAAAGAATGTCGCGGATTTCGGGAGACTTGCAAAATATTATTTTAAATATGCGCATGGTGCCGGTAGAAACCGTCTTTAACCGTTTTCCGCGCATGGTTCGCCAGCTTGCCCGCGATTTAAATAAAAAAATAGATTTAGAGATTATCGGTGCAGAAACAGAACTCGACCGGACCGTGATTGATGAAATTGGCGATCCGTTAGTCCATCTTCTGCGCAATGCGATTGACCACGGTGTCGAAACACCCGGGGAAAGAATCGCTAAAGGAAAGAGTGAAGAAGGTACAGTCGTTTTAAAAGCGTTCCACAGCGGCAACCATGTGTTCATTGAGATTGAAGACGATGGTGCCGGCATTAATAAGGATAAGGTTCTTAAAAAGGCTTTAAATAAAGGAATCATCACTGAGCAGGCTGCTGCAGGGCTGACAGAAAAGCAAATCTATGAGCTTATTTTTGCTTCAGGCTTCTCAACAGCTGATAAAATTTCCGATGTGTCCGGGCGCGGTGTCGGATTGGATGTTGTAAAAAGCACGATTGAATCGCTCGGCGGATCGGTATCGATCGATTCAAAAGAGGGAGAAGGCTCTGTCTTCTCGATTCAGCTGCCGCTGACACTATCGATCATTGCGGTTATGCTCGTTGAAATTCAACAAGAAAAATTCGCTGTACCGTTGTCTTCGATTATTGAAACAGCGATCGTCAAGAAAGAAGAAATTTTGTACTCACATAATGAGAAAGTGATCGATTTCCGCGGACGGGTTGTACCGCTTTTATTCCTGAAGGAAGTATTCGATGTGCCTGGCCAGGATGAAGATGATGAGTTTTATTCTGTCGTCATCGTCCGCAAAGGGGATAAAATGGCGGGCCTTGTTGTTGATTCGTTCATCGGGCAGCAGGAAGTCGTTTTAAAATCACTTGGAAATTACTTAAACAGCGTATTTGCGATTTCCGGAGCTACGATCCTTGGAGACGGCCAGGTTGCCTTGATTGTCGACTGCAATGCTTTAATTAAATAATGGTACGCCCAGGCTGAGCCGGGCGACGTTAAAAAATGGACTGGATTATAAAAAGGAGTGGGGCCATATGTCTGACACTTTAACTTCAGAAATGAAAGTGATTATTTTTCAACTTAAAGAAAAAGAGTATGCGATACCTGTCAGCCAGGTTCGTTCCATTGAAAAAGTACAGCATATTACGAGGGTTCCGCGTACATATCCATTTGTAAAAGGGGTTATTAACCTTCGGGGAGTGGTTACACCGGTTATTGACCTCAGAAGCAGGTTTGAAATCGAAGAAACGGAACATAGCGACAGCACTCGTGTTATCATTGTTGCTTTGGAAGACATGGAAGTAGGCCTTATTGTTGATGCCGCAAATGATGTAATCGATATACCGGAAGGAGCAATTGAGCCTCCTCCTGAAGTAATCGGTGTTTTAGAGGCGGAATATATAAGCGGAGTTGCCAAGATCGATAAAAGATTATTAATTTTAATCGATCTTGAAAAGGTGTTAAGTACCGAAGAAAATCATGTTTTGGCCGGAATTTAGGGATAATCCTATGTTTATCGAAAAAATCTCTAATATGCATCTGGATATATTGAGGGAAATTGGCAATATTGGAGCAGGACACGCGGCGACTGCTTTGTCCACGCTGCTTAATAAAAAAATAGACATGAGAGTGCCAAAAGTCAGTGTTGTGTCTTTTGATGAAATGATGGAAATGGCCGGAGGTTCGGAAAATGTAGTGGCCAGTGTGTTTTTGCGGATTGAAGGGGATGCGCCCGGCAGCATGTTCTTTGTTCTGCCGCTTGAACAGGCAGCCGCTTTCATTGGGCAAATGATTGGTGATTCGGGGTTCAGCTTTGATAACCCGCCATATGATGAGCTGGCGCTTTCGGCATTGCAGGAGCTTGGAAATATATTATCGGGCTCATATCTTTCATCATTATCTGATTTTACCAATCTGTCTCTATACCCTTCGGTGCCTGCTTTAGGCATTGATATGGTGGGCGCGATTATCAGCTATGGATTGATAGAGATTTCCCAGGTCAGCGATTATGCGATTGTCATTGATACGGCTCTGAACGAGGATGAAATGAGAGATTTTGAGAGTGTAAGGGGACATTTTTTCCTGCTGCCGGATCCGGAATCTTTTCAGATTATTTTTGAGGCATTAGGGGTTGCAGGCGATGAATGAATGCTTACAGATTGTTAAGGTAGGGATAGCGGATATGAATTTTGTCAAGGCACCCCATCTTATCAGAACCTCCGGACTCGGTTCCTGTGTCGGAGTCGTCGTGTACGACCAACTCATGGAGATTGCCGGACTTGCCCATGTGATGCTTCCGGATTCTTCTCTTGCGAAGACGGGCTCGCTTAATATTGCAAAGTACGCCGATACTGCGATAAAAGAACTCGTGTCCGGATTGGCGAGGCACGGGGCCCGTCCAAACAGCTTAAAAGCGAAAATGGCTGGCGGGGCGCAAATGTTTCAATTTGCGAGCTCGAATGACATGATGCGAATTGGCCCGAGAAACGCCGAGGCGGTTAAAAGGGAACTGGCCCTTTTAAACATCCCGCTTGCAGGGGAAGATTTAGGTGGAAACAGCGGGCGGACGATTGAATTTAATCCTGGTACAGGTATTTTGCAGATTCGGACTGTAAACAAGGGGATTCACGAGTTGTAATAAACGGGAGACAACCAATTCCTGAAGAATCCCGATCCTATCTCTGAAAAAAATTCCTGAACAATTCGGCACTTTTAAATAATCCCACAAGAATCAGCCTGCATTCGTGTAATACGGGCTGATTTTCTATTTATTCCACCTCTTCTCTTGTACTCTATAAAAAGAAGAAGCGCTTGGGGCACATCAAGAAAAAACTTCTATTATTTGCCGTTAAATCAAGCATCCCAGCTTATATTAATAGAGGAAATAATTTGGTATAATAGCAATAATTGAAGGCGGAAGACGTTTAAGGAGGATTGCGATGACACAGATTTCAACAAGCGATGAACAAATATGGAATAAATGGGTCCAATATCGCGACGCCCAGGCCGGGAATCTATTAGTCAAGAAATATATTCCGCTCGTAAGTTATCATGTGCAGAGAATTGCGGTCGGTCTTCCTAAAAGCGTTTCAAGGGATGATTTACGAAGTCTTGGAATGATTGGATTATATGATGCGCTGGAAAAATTCGACCCGGATCGGGAACTTAAATTCGATACATACGCTTCTTTTCGGATTCGCGGCGCGATTCTCGACGGATTGCGCAAAGAGGACTGGCTGCCGAGAAGCACCAGGGATAAAGCAAAGAAAATTGAAGCTGCCACCGAAATGTTGGAGCAAAGATATATGAGAAATGTGACAGTAGCGGAAATCGCTGCCGAACTCGCTATAACTGAAGAAGAAGTTTATGCAACGATGAACGAGCATTTTTTCGCCAATGTCCTTTCAATGGATGAGCAGCCGGCCGATCAGGATGATTCTGACAGCCAATCGTTTGTATTAAAAGACAATAAGACAGAAACTCCCGAAGAGAAAATCGTCAAGAATGAAATGATTTATGAAATGACCGAAATGATCACAAAGCTGAATGACAAAGAGCAGCTTGTCTTGAGCTTGTTTTACAAAGAAGAACTGACGCTGACCGAAATCGGCCAGGTGATGGACCTGTCGACATCGAGAATATCACAAATCCACTCAAAAGCATTGTATAAATTGAGGCAGGCACTTGATAAAGTGCTTTAATGATAGCAAAGTTTCCGAAAATGACTGAGCGATAGGAACAAGCGGTTTCTGGCTTGTTTCCGCGATAGGAACAAGCGGCTTTTTGCTTGTTTCCGCAAGACGCTTACGCTTTTCTGACAAGGAAGTGATAATCTTGAGCCTTAAATCGATCGAGATGCAGGTAGCTCTTCCGAGGACACAGGATGCTGGACGAATTCAGGAGCAGCTCCAGCAACGGGGCCAGCACCTTATTGAGCATGCCGCTGAGAGCGTCCAGAAAAACGAAGAAAAACAGCGGAAAACTGTGCAAAAGAATGAGCAAAAGGGCGAAGTGAAAATGAGCAAGGATGAATCCAAAAAGCAGGACGATGGATCAAAACAGGAAAGCAAACAGGAAAAAGAAAAAAAAGCGGCAAAAGAGCTTCATCCATATAAAGGAACCATTATTGATTACAGCGGATAGAGGGATATCGTGACAACATTCTTTTTGTTTATTAGTTTGATTTTAAATGTGGGCACCATTTTGGCGATCATTTTACTATACTTGCGGCAAAACCGTTTTTTTGAAGCGGAAAAAAACCAGGCCAGGCTGATTCGTGAAATGGAAGAAATCATTTCTGCTTATTTGCTGGAAATGAAAGAAGAAAACGAACGGTTTATCAACAAGTTTAGCCAAAACAGCGAAACCGGCCGCTTAAGCGTTCGCGATAAAGGCTTATCGGTGTTAGAGGAAGGTTCAGGAGCGAACGAGTTAAAGCCAAATGCGGACAATGCAGCCGGGCCGGCTGGAAGATCCTCGCGCATCGGGAAGGCGACAGCTTACCATGCCGCAAAAGCATACAAAAAAAATAGCCGTAATCAAGGAGAAGAAACAGCAGTGGCTGGTGCTGCCACGCCTCCGCCGGCTGACTCTGATCAAAACGTTGATCAGAGCCTGAATGAAACGGAGCAGGAAGAAACGCTCTTAAGCCAGATCTTCAGATTGAAGGAACAGGGGCTCGATCCCGCTGCAATTGCCAAGAAACTGCAGAAAGGCAAAACAGAAATTGAGCTTTTGCTTAAATTTAATCAAAAACAACAGGAATAACTTGATTGTGAATTAGACATATGCTATATTATGACATGGTGTTAATACACACGTCCTGCTGATTTATGCTGCTGGTGCTGCCAAAAGGCAGTGCGGTATAAAGATGATGCGGACGGAGGAAAACAAAACCATTAGGAGGAAAAAACATGTCAGTCATTTCCATGAAGCAATTGCTTGAAGCTGGTGTACATTTCGGACACCAAACTCGCCGTTGGAACCCCAAGATGAAAAAATACATTTTCACTGAGCGTAACGGCATTTATATCATCGACCTTCAAAAAACAGTTAAAAAGGTTGAAGAAGCATACAACTACGTAAAGGAACTTGCTGGTAACGGCGGTACAATCCTTTTCGTTGGAACGAAGAAGCAAGCCCAGGATTCAGTGAAAGAGGAAGCTTTACGTTCTGGAATGTACTATGTTAACCAACGCTGGTTAGGTGGTACATTGACAAACTTTGAAACGATCCAAAAGCGTATTTCACGATTGAAAGATATCGAAAGAATGGCTGAGGACGGAACTTTTGAAGTTCTTCCGAAAAAAGAAGTTGTTCAATTAAGAAAAGAACAAGAGCGCTTGGAAAAGTTCCTTGGCGGCATTAAAGATATGAAAGAGCTGCCTGATGCTCTGTTCATCATCGACCCGCGCAAAGAGCGCATTGCGGTTGCAGAAGCTCATAAATTAAACATTCCGATCGTTGGTATCGTTGATACGAACTGTGACCCGGATGAAATTGATGTTGTGATCCCTGCCAACGATGACGCGATCCGCGCAGTGAAACTTCTAACTTCTAAAATGGCAGACGCTATTTTAGAAGCGAAGCAGGGCGAAGAAGTTACGACTACTGCTTAATGTGAATTTTAAAAGGTGATAATAGGGAGCACCCTTTATCACCTTTTTTTAAAGATTATCCACCAAATCTTTTACATAACATACATTCAAGGAGGAATTATCATTATGGCTATTACTGCTCAAATGGTAAAAGAATTACGTGAAAAAACCGGCGCAGGCATGATGGACTGCAAAAAAGCGCTTCAGGAAACTGACGGCAACATGGAAAAAGCAATTGACTACCTTCGTGAAAAAGGAATCGCGAAAGCTGCGAAAAAATCGGACCGGATTGCTGCTGAAGGGATCACTTACATCGTTGCTGAAGGAAATGACGCGGTAATCCTTGAAGTGAACTCTGAAACAGACTTTGTTGCGAAAAATGAAGGCTTCCAGGTTCTTGTTAAGGAACTTGCTGACCATCTTTTAAAGAACAAGCCGGCATCCGTTGAAGAAGCACTGGCGCAAACAATGGAAAATGGTGCAACAGTTGAGGCGCATATTAATGCCGCAATCGCAAAAATCGGTGAGAAACTATCCCTGCGCCGCTTTGCAGTAAAAACAAAGACAGATAGCGATGCTTTTGGTGCATACTTGCATGCGGGCGGCCGCATTGGCGTATTAACCGTTCTTGAAGGAACAAGCGAAGAACAAGCAGCGAAGGATGTTGCCATGCATATCGCTGCCCTTAACCCAAAATACGTTTCTCGTCAAGATGTGTCTCAGGAAGAAGTTGAGCACGAGCGCCAGGTATTGACTCAGCAGGCATTGAATGAAGGCAAGCCTGAAAATATTGTTGCGAAAATGGTTGAAGGGCGCCTTTCAAAATATTTTGAGGATATTTGCCTCCTTGATCAGCCTTTTGTTAAAAATCCGGATCAAAAAGTTCGCCAGTTTGTTGAATCAAAAGGCGCAACTGTTCGTGAATTTGTCCGTTACGAAGTTGGTGAAGGATTAGAAAAGCGCGAAGAGAATTTTGCAGAAGAAGTCATGAACCAGATAAAAAAATAATAAATAGAACGACCGCAAATGAAGTTTTCGATCTACCTGAAATAGCATGCGAAGCCGTGCAGAATCTAGGTTCGAAATCGGTAATTTTTCCAATTTCAGGGGACACTATGTGTTCCCTGTTTTTCAAGGAACGGAGCGTTCATTTTCCTGGGAAAATCAAGCATAAACAGCTTTAATTACATAATGGAGGTTCTTATGGGCAGCCCTAAATATAAACGCGTTGTTTTAAAATTAAGTGGTGAAGCTTTAGCCGGAGAACAGGGCTTTGGCATTAATCCAGCCGTCATCAAATCAATCGCCGAACAGGTAAAAGAGCTGGCTGAGCTCAACGTCGAAGTAGCAGTCGTCGTTGGCGGTGGCAACATATGGCGTGGCAAAATCGGCAGTGAAATGGGGATGGACCGGGCAACAGCTGATTACATGGGCATGCTTGCGACGGTGATGAACTCATTGGCGCTGCAAGACAGCCTTGAGCAAGCCGGAGTAGCAACACGCGTCCAAACTTCAATCGAAATGCGCCAGGTAGCTGAGCCGTATATCCGCAGGCGAGCCATTCGCCATTTAGAAAAAAAACGGGTGGTTATTTTTGCAGCCGGAACAGGGAATCCTTACTTCTCGACCGATACAACAGCCGCCTTGCGTGCCGCGGAAATTGAAGCAGACGTCATTTTAATGGCGAAAAATAACGTGGACGGCGTTTATTCGGCAGACCCTCGGGTAGACAAAGATGCTAAGAAATACGATGTATTATCCTATCTTGATGTCATCAAGGAAGGACTGGCGGTTATGGACTCAACAGCCTCTTCATTGTGCATGGATAACAATATTCCATTAATTGTATTTTCAATTATGGAACAAGGAAATATAAAACGAGCCGTAATGGGTGAAACCATCGGTACAGTAGTCAGGGGGAAATAATCATGCCAAAACAGCTTCTTTCCAATACTAAAGAAAAAATGACAAAAGCGATTCAGGCCTACACACGTGAACTGGCAAGCATCCGTGCAGGCAGAGCAAACGCATCCTTATTGGACAAAATTACTGTCGATTATTATGGCGCACCTACACCGGTAAACCAGCTCGCAGGAATTAGCGTGCCCGAAGCGCGTTTGCTTGTTATTCAGCCTTACGATAAATCCGTATTGGGCGAAATTGAGAAAGCCATCCAAAAGTCCGATCTTGGCCTCAATCCAACAAGTGATGGCTCGGTGATTCGAATTTCGATTCCACAGCTGACGGAAGAACGGCGCAAGGAGCTTGTAAAGCTTGTCAAAAAAGAATCGGAAGAAGCAAAAGTGGCGGTCCGCAATATTCGCCGTGATGCAAATGACGATCTTAAAAAGCTTGAGAAAAATGGCGATATCACAGAAGATGACCTGAGAGGTTATGGTGATGATATCCAGAAGCTAACAGACGAGTACATCAGCAAGATCGACCAGATTACAAAAGATAAAGAGAAAGAAATAATGGAAGTATAATGATCATTGGATTTCCAATTTCATTTATTCTATTCGTTATGCCGTTCTAATTCTCGGTTAGCCAGCAGGCGGGATATATTTTATAACCCTCTATTTTAGAGGGTTTTTATGTTTTGGGTCTATCATTTCGTTAAGACTGGTTCCTGCATACCAGTTGGCATGCACTTTTTAAAATATTCTTAATTGTCATATGCGAACATATTCTTTTTAATAGAGATATCTTTACCCTTTTTTGGTATGATAAGAGCATGTGGAAAAGAGGCTATCCGAAAAAGGTCGAAAAGCAAGCTTGCTTTCAGCAATCTTTATTCGGAGATTGATTACCCGTTTTGGAGGAACTGTAGTTATGTTAAAAAAACTTAAGCTCTGGAGGAACTCCGCGCCTTCTTCCAATCTCGAGGAGCGCATAAAGAAGGTTAAACAGCAAAAAGTTCCTTCCCACATCGCGATCATTATGGATGGTAATGGAAGATGGGCGAAAAAGAGAGCTTTGCCGAGAGTGGCCGGACATCATGAAGGGATGAAGGTTGTCCGGAAGATCACGAGACTGGCAAGCGAGCTGGGAGTAAAAACCCTTACCGTGTACGCTTTTTCAACTGAAAACTGGAAGAGGCCGAAAACGGAAGTAGACTATATCATGAGCCTGCCCGACAAATTTTTGGATACCTTTTTACCGGAGCTTGTTTCCGAAAATGTCCAGGTGAAAATGATGGGCTATAAGCAGAACTTGCCAGCCCACACCCTTAACGCACTTGAAAGAGCGATTGAAGAAACAAAGGACAATACAGGCCTCAGTTTGAATTTTGCCCTTAATTACGGCAGCAGGGCTGAAATTATTGAAGCGGTTAAGGATGTCTTAAAGGAATGCAAACGTGGTATAATGGATGAAAATGACATTAATGAGGAAACCTTTTCCGCTTATTTAATGTCTAAAAATATCGAAGACCCTGATCTTCTTATTCGTACAAGCGGTGAAATCCGTTTAAGCAACTTTATGCTCTGGCAGCTGGCCTACACCGAATTTTGGTTCACGGACGTCCTCTGGCCGGATTTTAACGAAGAGCATTTAGTCGAAGCAATCGAAGTATTTCAAAGCCGCCAGCGCAGGTTTGGCGGTATATAGAACCGAAACTCGAAACGTTGGGCCTTTAAGGTTTAAGCGAAGTGTCGGAAAAAGGGCCATTAAACTCGCTGTTTCATGCATTGACTCGGTTTTCACAGCAAATGGCAAAACTTGATATACATCGTAAAATTTAGCGGGTCGCGAGAGATTGATAAAGGTGTTGAAAAATTAGATGAAGCAAAGAATTATAACAGCGGTAATAGCATTGGTGATATTTTTGCCAATCGTCCTCTACGGGGGCGCTCCTTTTTTATTGATGGTTTACCTTTTGGCAACCATTGCCCTGTATGAATTGCTAAGAATGCGGCATCTTAAGCTGCTGTCCGTTCCAGGAATTATATCTCTTATATTACTGTGGATTTTCCTGCTCCCAAGCGAATACCAAAATCTGATCGAAGATCTTGACTATACTAAAGTAGAGTTGGCTTTGATTGCGGTTTTATTGTTCTTGACTTATACTGTAGCCACTAAAAATCGGTTTACTTTTGACGATGTTGCTTTTTCAACAATGGCTATTTTATACATCGGGATCGGTTTCTATTACTTTCTCGAAACAAGGGATGCCGGAATTGAATTTGTATTCTACTCCCTGCTGATTGTTTGGGCGACCGATTCGGGTGCATATTTTATTGGAAGAGCAATGGGGAAAAATAGGCTTTGGCCGGAAATCAGCCCGAATAAAACTGTTGAAGGCTTTGTCGGCGGAATTATCTGTGCCGTGGCCGTTGCGATCATTTTCTCCATGTTTACGGAAAAGGTGGATGCGCCGCTTTTCGAGCTGATTATCATTACGGTTCTAATATCGATTTTTGGACAAATTGGCGATCTCGTCGAATCTGCGTTAAAGCGCCATTATAATGTTAAAGATTCCGGGAGCCTTCTTCCCGGGCATGGAGGCATTCTCGACAGGTTCGACAGCCTGCTGTTTGTATGGCCTTTGATCCATTTTTTTCAGTTGATATAGAGTGCAAAAGTATAAATGCAGTTTTTGTTGACTTAGGAGTGAGCTAAATGAAGAATATCAGTCTTTTGGGGGCAACCGGATCGATTGGCACCCAGACTTTGGATATTATAAGACAGCACCCGGGCGAGTTTAAGCTGGTCGCCCTTGCAGTCGGGAGAAATTTGGAGCTGGCGAGGAAAATTGTCTCCGAATTTAAGCCTGAATTTGTTGCGGTCCAGGACAAATCAGCGGCGGACACATTGAAAGCTGAATATCCCCGCATTCAGTTTGGATTTTCTGAAGAGGGTCTAATTGAAGCCGCAGTTTTTGCAAAATCTGATATTCTTGTCAATGCTGTCCTTGGAAGTGTCGGGCTTGCCCCAACGTTAGCGGCAATCGAAGCGAAAAAAACAATCGCCATCGCCAACAAAGAAACGCTTGTAACAGCTGGACACATCGTTATGGAGGCCGCGAAACGCAATCAAGTCTCATTGCTGCCGGTTGATAGCGAACATTCGGCCATTTTCCAGGCACTTCAGGGCGAAAAGGACAAAAATATTGCGAAATTAATCTTGACGGCTTCCGGAGGCAGCTTCCGCGATCGCTCAAGAGCAGACCTGGAAAAGGTAACGGTGGAGGAAGCCTTGAACCATCCGAACTGGTCGATGGGGGCGAAAATTACGATTGACTCAGCGACGATGATGAACAAAGGGCTTGAGGTGATTGAGGCGCACTGGCTTTTCTCGATGCCGTTTGAAAAGATTGATGTCTTATTACATAAAGAAAGCATCATCCATTCAATGGTGGAATTTCATGACAGCAGCATGATCGCTCAACTCGGCACACCTGATATGCGGGTCCCGATTCAATATGCGCTGGCATACCCGGACAGGCTTCCTCTTCAAAGTGCGAACCGCCTTAATCTTGCAGAAATCGGCAAACTTCATTTCTCCGAAATGGATTTTGAACGGTTTCGCTGTTTACATTATGCTTACGAGGCAGGAAAGGCCGGAGGGACGCTGCCCGCAGTTTTAAATGCAGCCAATGAAGCGGCTGTAGCTGCATTTTTGGATGGGAAAATCACGTTCCTGCAAATCGAAGACTTAATAGAAAAAGCGATCAGCGTTCATAAAAATAACGCTAACCCCGATCTTGAAACGATTGAAGAAGCAGATAAAGAAGCGAGAAGATTAGTCGAATCATTAGTATAATATTAATAGGTTTTTGTTTTGAAAACAATCATGTACGTTAAAAGGTTAATTTCATCATAGGTCAATAGCTTGAAAAAACTCACACGATAAAAGGTGGTTAAACTTTGAGTACAGTTATCGCATTTATTGTCATTTTTGGCGCCCTCGTCTTTTTCCACGAGTTAGGCCATTTCGTTTTTGCGAAGCGGGCCGGAATTCTTTGCCGCGAGTTTGCGATCGGTTTCGGTCCGAAAGTTTTCTCCCATAAAAAAGGAGAAACGACATACACGATCCGCCTGTTGCCAATCGGCGGGTTCGTCCGCATGGCAGGTGAAGACCCGGAAATGGTCGAAATTAAGCCTGGATACCGGATCGGCCTTCTTTTCGATCAAAACGAAAAAGTGACGAAAATCATTTTAAACAACAAAGAAAAATATCCGGAAGCAAGAGTCATTGAAGTGGAACACGCCGATATCGAGCATGACCTTGTCATAAAAGGCTACGCAGATGATGAAGAGGAGCAGCTGCAATCATTTTTAATCAACCGTGATGCGGTGTTAGTCGAAGATGGAGTTGAAACGCAAATTGCCCCGTATAACCGGCAATTCGCTTCTAAAACGCTTGGACAACGAACGATGGCCATCTTTGCCGGCCCGATGATGAATTTTGTTCTTGCCTTCTTCATTTTTCTCATTTTAGCGCTTATTCAAGGTATTCCTTCCAATGAACCAGCGCTTGGAAAACTGGCGCCGGATGGAGCGGCAGGGGCTGCGGGCTTGCAGGAAGGCGATGCAATCCAAAGTATTGATGGGGCAGAAATCTCCAGCTGGTCTGATGTTGTTGAGATTATTCGCCAAAATCCCGGCAACGAGCTTGAATTCGTGGTCGTCCGGAATGGGGAAACAATGGAAATACCGGTAACGCCGGAAGCGCAAAAGGTAGAAGAAGAAACGATCGGCATTATCGGCGTTTACAGCCCGGTCGAAAAATCGCCGCTTAAAGCTTTTTCCTATGGCTTTGAACAAACATATTTCTGGACAAAAGAAATTTTTGTCCTGTTAGGAAAACTGGTGACTGGCCAATTTTCAATCGATATGCTGTCGGGGCCGGTCGGGATTTATGTATCGACCGATACGGTTGCGCAATCCGGGATCTTTTATTTAATGCGATGGGCAGCGATTTTAAGCATTAACCTCGGCATCATGAACCTGCTGCCAATCCCGGCGTTGGACGGGGGAAGGCTGATGTTTTTCGCGGTTGAGGCAGTAAGAGGAAAGCCGATTGACCGTCAAAAAGAAGGAATGGTCCATTTTATTGGCTTTGCCTTATTGATGCTGCTCATGCTTGTTGTGACATGGAATGATATTCAACGCTTTTTCTTATAAATTTATCAGCCATCACAAGGCCACTTGCTGATGGCTATTCTTTCAGGAAGTGTCATGAAATATAAAGAATATGACTTGAATTATAACTGGCAGGGAAAGAAACGATCACAGTAGTAATGAAAAATGGGGTGCAGAACAAAATGAGACAAAGTATGTCGCTTATTCCAACCTTGCGGGAAATTCCCGCTGATGCTGAAATTAAAAGCCATCAGCTCCTTTTAAGAGCCGGCTTTATCCGCCAAACTGCGAGCGGGATTTACAGCTACCTTCCGCTTGGCAGAAAAGTGCTGCAAAAAGTCGAAGCGATCATTCGCGAGGAAATGAACAATGCCGGCGCAGTCGAGCTGTTTATGCCAGCCTTGCAGCCTGCTGAACTATGGCAGGAATCGGGGCGCTGGTACACATACGGGCCCGAGCTGATGCGGCTTAAAGACAGCCATGACCGTGATTTTGCGCTTGGTGCGACCCATGAAGAGGTGATTACGAGCATTGTCCGGGACGAAATTAAATCATATAAAAGGCTTCCGCTAACCCTTTACCAAATCCAGACGAAGTTCCGCGATGAAAAAAGGCCGCGTTTCGGGCTGTTGCGCGGCCGTGAGTTTATTATGAAAGATGCGTACTCATTCCATTCATCTCCTGAAAGTCTGGATGACGTTTATGAAAAGCTGTTTACAGCATACAGCAACATATTCACAAGATGCGGCCTGGATTTCCGGGCGGTTATTGCCGACTCTGGAGCGATGGGTGGAAAAGATACACATGAATTTATGGTGTTATCCGATGTCGGTGAGGATACGATCGCTTATTCTGATACATCCGATTACGCAGCCAATATTGAAATGGCTCCGGTGATTGCCACATACGAGAAAAACGGCGAAGCTGAAAAAGAGCTTGAAAAAGTAAAAACCGTTGGTAAAAAGTCGATTGAAGAAGTGACGGCATTCCTAAATGTCACTCCCAACAACTGCATAAAATCCCTGCTGTTTAAAGCGGATGAAAATTACGTGCTCGTTCTTGTCAGAGGGGATCATGAAGTGAATGACATTAAAGTGAAAAATTTATTGGAAGCTGCCACGGTTGAGCTTGCCAGTGCTGAAGAGACGAAAGCGGTACTTGGCTGCGGCGTTGGTTCACTCGGGCCGGTTAACTTGAAAAATGGCGAAGTTAAAGTGATCGCCGATCATGCTGTCGGGGCAATCGTTAATGGCGTCTGCGGTGCCAATGAAGAAGATTACCATTTTATCAATGTCAACCCGGGACGGGACTTCCAAATATCCCAGTATGAAGATCTTCGCTTTGTTCAGGAAGGGGACCCTTCACCGGATGGAAAAGGCAGGATTTTGTTTGCAAAAGGAATCGAAGTCGGACATGTCTTTAAGCTCGGCACACGCTACAGTGAAGCGATGAATGCCTATTATTTAGATGAAAACGGAAGATCACAGCCGATGCTGATGGGCTGCTATGGTATCGGCGTGTCCCGGACGATGGCTGCGGTCGCAGAACAATTCAATGATGAAAATGGCCTGATCTGGCCTGCCGCACTCGCGCCGTTTGATTTGCATTTGATCGCTGTAAATATGAAGGATGAAGCACAGTCAGCCCTCTCGTTGGAGCTGTATGAATTGCTGAAGAAGAACCGCTTTGATGTACTTCTCGACGATCGCCAGGAAAGACCGGGTGTAAAGTTCGCCGATTCCGATTTAATCGGGCTGCCGGTTCGGATTACAGTCGGCAAAAAAGCAGCCGAGGGAATGATCGAAGTCAAAGTGCGCAAAACAGGGGAATCCTTTGAGTTTCACAAGGATGAGCTTGTTGCAAAAATTTCAGAACTAATCTCAACTCTTTAAAGGATAAAACGGGCTCTGCCACAAGCTGCGGAGCCCGTTTTTTGTTTTACGGGGATCGAAATAGCAGGTTTTTAGGGGTATTTTTTTATAAAAATAAACCTTGGCTTTATGATATAATTACTGTTGTTCAAAATTGAAAATATCGTCGAAAAAAGATAGAAAAAATAGAAACATAGAATGGGAGGGAGACGAATGAACGATCAGGCCCCCGGCAGGAAAGAGCGGTTCCAGCTTTTACTTCAGCAGCTAAATTTGACAGAGGATGCGATCGTTTCCCACTTTATAAATGCACAAATTGATAAATTGGTCATCGAAAAAAAGGCGAAAAAGTGGCATTTTTACTTCTTATTCGAAAGAATTATTCCTTGCAGTGTATTTAGTAGATTTACTGCCCAGCTGGAAAAGACATTTTCGCATATTGCCAATATTTCATTTTCGATCGGAGTTCGTGACCGGCAATTTTCCGAACAGCTTGCACTGGAATATTGGAGCCATTGCATTCAAGAGATAGATGGGATATCACCGCCCCTTTTAAAACTATTAAATGAGCAGATCCCAAAAGTTCAGGGCAGCAAATTTATTATATCCGTCAGGAACGAAACGGAAGGGCTGGCAATCAAGAAGAAATATGCCGGCATGATTTCAAATATTTATCAGACATTCGGTTTCCCGGCAATCACGATTGAGGCGGAAATTACGTCAGAACCAGAGAACAAAGAGTATGAACAATTTTTGGCAGCGAAGCAGAAGGAAGACCAGGAACGCGGTTTGCAGGCGCTCGCTGAGATGCAGAGGAAAGAAGCGGAGAAAGAGGCAGACGGCGCGGCGCCATCCGGCCCGCTCACAATCGGCTTAACGATTAAGGATGACTCCGAGTTCAGAAGGCTCGAAGAAATTGTCGATGAGGAAAGGCGGGTAACGATCGAAGGCTATGTCTTTTTTGCGGAAACGAAAGAGCTGCGAAGCGGGCGTACTCTCTTGACCTTCAAGCTTACTGATTATACAAGCTCGATTCTTATTAAAATGTTTTCAAGAGATAAAGAAGATGCGGCCCAATTCCAACGGGTGCAAAAGGGAATGTGGCTGAAGGTCCGCGGCAGCATCCAAAACGATACCTTTGTCCGCGATCTCGTGATGATTGGAAATGACATAAACGAAATAAAACCGCTCGAACGAAAAGATACGGCACCGGAAGGCGAAAAGCGTGTTGAACTTCACTTACATACACCAATGAGTCAGATGGACGCTGTCACACCGGTCAGCGCGCTTGTCTCCCAGGCGAAAAAATGGGGCCATAAAGCTGTCGCGATTACAGACCATGCCGTAGTCCAGTCTTTTCCGGAAGCATATGGCGCCGGCAAAAAAAATGATATAAAGATTCTTTATGGAGTCGAAGTAAACCTTGTCGATGACGGGGTGCCAATCGCCTATAACAGTTCACACAGGCTGCTTGCGGAAGATACGTACGTAGTTTTTGACGTTGAAACAACCGGTTTATCGGCTGTTTACGATAAAATTATTGAGCTGGCTGCTGTTAAGGTGCGAAACGGCGAAATCATCGACCGTTTTGAAAGGTTTGCCGATCCGCACCACCCGCTCTCTGCAACAACCATTAATTTAACAGGAATCACCGATGACATGGTGAAGGGGGCCCCTGAAATTGAAGAAGTGTTGGCTGATTTCAAGGAATGGGCGGATGACGCAGTTTTAGTTGCCCACAATGCCTCTTTTGACATGGGCTTTTTGAATGTCGGCTACCAGAAAGCCGGCTTCAGTAAAGCTGACAACCCTGTCATAGACACACTCGAGCTAGGCCGCTTTTTATATCCTGACTTGAAAAATCACCGCTTGAATACGCTTGCCAAGAAGTTTGATATAGAACTGACGCAGCATCACCGTGCTATTTATGATGCGGAAGCGACAGGATACCTGCTGCTCCGGATGCTTAAAGATGCAGCCGAAAAAGGCATTGAGTTTCACGATCAGTTAAATGACAATATGGGCCAGGGCAACGCTTACCAGCGCGCGCGTCCATACCATTGCACCTTGCTTGCGCAAACCGAAGCAGGTTTAAAGAATTTGTTCAAGCTCGTTTCGATTGCCCATGTAAATTACTTTTACCGGGTGCCGCGAATCCCCCGTTCGCAGCTCGAAAAGTTCCGTGAAGGTATCCTTGTCGGCTCAGGCTGTGACAAAGGCGAAGTGTTTGAAGGAATGATGCAAAAGGCGCCGGAAGAGGTTGAAGAAATAGCCCAATTTTATGATTTTCTTGAAGTCCATCCAAAGGAAGTGTATGCCCATCTTTTAGAAATGGAGCTTGTCAGGGACCGCACTGCCTTGGAGGAAATCATTACGAATATCGTCAAGCTCGGGGATAAGCTTGGCGTGCCGGTTGTCGCAACCGGCAATGTCCACTATTTAAATCCGAATGATAAAATTTATCGGAAAATACTTGTGAATTCGCAAGGCGGGGCCAACCCGCTAAACCGGCACCAGCTGCCCGATGTCCATTTTCGGACAACAAACGAAATGCTCGACAGTTTTTCTTTCCTGGGCAAAGATAAAGCTCGTGAAATTGTCGTGACGAATACGAATAAAATTGCCGATATGATTGACGATATAAAACCGATAAAAGACGATTTGTACACTCCAAAAATTGAGGGTGCAGATGAAGAAATGCGCAACATGAGCTATGCAAGGGCACGCAGCATTTACGGGGATCCTTTGCCGGAGATCGTTGAAGCCCGCCTTGAAAAAGAGCTGAAAAGCATTATCGGACATGGTTTTGCGGTTATCTATCTCATCTCTCACAAACTCGTAAAAAAATCGCTCGATGACGGCTATCTTGTCGGGTCACGGGGATCTGTCGGTTCATCGTTGGTTGCAACGATGACGGAAATTACTGAAGTAAATCCGCTGCCGCCGCACTATGTTTGCCCAACCTGCAAGCATTCCGAGTTCTTTAATGACGGTTCGGTTGGTTCCGGTTTTGATCTTCCTGATAAAGACTGCCCGAATTGCGGCGGAACATACAAGAAGGACGGGCATGACATCCCGTTTGAAACCTTCCTCGGGTTTAAGGGCGATAAAGTACCCGATATCGACTTGAATTTTTCAGGTGAATACCAGCCCCGTGCCCATAACTATACGAAGGTATTGTTTGGCGAAGACAATGTCTACCGTGCCGGTACGATTGGCACAGTTGCAGACAAAACAGCTTTCGGATATGTGAAGGCATATCAGCAGGATAACAATTTACAGCTTCGCGGCGCGGAAATCGACCGGCTCGCTTCAGGCTGCACCGGGGTAAAAAGGACAACCGGACAGCATCCAGGCGGAATCATTGTTGTTCCTGATTATATGGACATCTATGATTTTTCACCTATCCAGTTCCCGGCTGATGATAAAACGTCGGAATGGAAAACAACCCATTTTGATTTCCATTCCATTCATGACAATTTATTAAAGCTCGATATTCTCGGCCACGATGATCCGACGGTAATTCGGATGCTCCAGGATTTAAGCGGAATTGATCCGAAAACGATTCCTACAGATGACCCCGAAGTCATGAAAATTTTCAGCGGGACAGAATCACTCGGCGTAACCGAAGAGCAAATTATGTGTAAAACCGGCACGCTTGGCATTCCGGAATTTGGAACGCGGTTTGTCCGCCAGATGCTTGAGGATACAAAACCGACCACTTTTTCCGAGTTGGTGCAGATCTCCGGCCTGTCCCATGGTACCGACGTTTGGCTTGGGAACGCCCAGGAGCTTATCCATAATAAAATCTGCAATTTGAGCGAAGTAATCGGCTGCCGTGATGACATTATGGTTTATTTAATCTACCAGGGACTTGAACCGGCATTTGCTTTTAAAATCATGGAGTCCGTCCGGAAAGGAAAAGGCCTGACAGATGAAATGGAAGAAGAAATGCGGAAAAACGATGTTCCTGAGTGGTATATTGACTCGTGTAAAAAGATTAAATATATGTTCCCCAAGGCCCATGCTGCCGCATATGTTTTAATGGCGGTCCGGATCGCCTATTTTAAAGTTCATCATCCATTGATGTACTATGCGGCTTATTTTACGGTAAGAGCCGAAGATTTCGATGTAGAAGCGATGACGAGGGGTTCACAGGCGATCCGCGCCCGCATTCAGGAAATTAATGCAAAAGGGCTTGATGCCTCTCCAAAAGAAAAAAACCTGTTAACCGTATTGGAGCTTGCGCTCGAAATGTGCGAGCGCGGCTTCTCTTTTGGAAAAGTAGATTTATACCGTTCAAGTGCAGATCAGTTTTTAATTGAAGGCGATTCTTTAATACCGCCGTTTAATTCGATTCCCGGACTTGGAACCAACGCTGCTCTGAACATTGTTAAGGCAAGAAGTGAAGGAGATTTTCTCTCGAAGGAAGACCTTCAGCAGCGCGGTAAAATTTCGAAAACGATCCTTGAGTATCTTGATAATCATGGATGCCTGGAAGCTTTGCCTGAGCAAAACCAGCTTTCGTTTTTCTAGCCTGGACGGGATGTGGAGCGATTCAATTTGCATTAAATATTTGGTTATGTTATAGTTTTATTGGAAATACTAAGGATAACGTGCAAACGAGAGTGGGGAAACCCACTCTTTCGTATTGTATTGGGACTTTATGCAAAATATTTTCCTTCTTCTTATTAAAACTGAAAACGATCGAAAAGAATGGATGTAAAAGGAGGGATATCATGAGCAAAGTAACCGATGTTGTCGAGGAATTAGTAACCCCGATCCTGGATGATAACGGGCTGGAACTGGTTGATATTGAATATGTCAAAGAGGGTAAAGACTGGTTCCTCCGCGTTTTTATTGATAAAGATTCCGGAGTCGACATCGAAGAATGCGGAATGGTAAGCGAAAAATTGAGCGAAAGGCTTGATGAACTCGACCCTGTTCCCCATAACTATTTCCTGGAAGTGTCTTCACCAGGCGCAGAACGGCCGTTGAAAAAAGAAAGTGATTATCACAGGGCGGTCGGCAAAAATGTCTTTATTAAAACATATGAACCTATTGATGGGGAAAAGAGCTTTGAAGGAGAATTAAAGGAGTTTAACGGCGAGTCTCTGACGGTTGAAATCAAGATTAAAACGAGAAAAAAACTGATTGAAATTCCGTTTGAAAAAGTGGCTGCTGCCCGGTTGGCCGTTACCTTTTCTTAAAAAGAATGGTTTTTCGGAAAGATTGATCCTGTCTTTAGCCAATATTCCTTAAGAAGCACTGTGCTGGATTTGCTGTCTTCAGCCTTTTTTTATAGGAAAAATGGACAAAAGGATTTTAAGAAAATTTCTAAGGATTGAGGGGGATACGTGTTTATGGCAAGTGAATTGTTGGATGCTCTTACGATGCTTGAGAAAGAAAAAGGCATTTCCCGGGATGTGTTAATTGAAGCGATTGAGGCTGCGCTCGTTTCAGCATACCGCCGCAATTTTAACCAGGCGCAAAATGTGCGGACGGATTTGAATTTGGAGAACGGTTCAATGCGTGTATTTGCACGAAAGGAAGTGGTCGAGGAGGTTTTTGATCCACGGCTTGAGATTTCACTCGAGGAAGCGAAGCAGCTGAACCCTAATTACCAGGTTGAAGATATTGTTGAAATGGAAGTTACGCCGAAGGATTTTGGCAGAATTGCGGCGCAAACAGCAAAGCAGGTTGTAACCCAGCGCGTCCGTGAAGCGGAACGAGGCATCATTTATTCGGAATTTATTGACCGTGAAGAAGATATTATGACCGGGATCGTCCAACGGCAGGATCCTAAATTCATTTATGTCAGCCTTGGTAAAATTGAAGCGATTTTGCCGGCAAACGAACAAATGCCGACGGAGCATTATAAACCGCACGACCGGATTAAAGTTTACATTACAAAAGTGGAAAAAACGACAAAAGGACCGCAGATTTTTGTATCGAGAACACATCCCGGCTTATTGAAGCGCCTTTTTGAAATTGAAGTGCCTGAAATCTTTGATGGAACGGTTGAGATTAAATCAGTAGCCCGCGAAGCAGGCGATCGTTCGAAAATTTCCGTTCACTCAGATAACCCTGAGGTTGACCCGGTCGGCTCTTGTGTTGGTCCGAAAGGAAGCCGCGTCCAGGCTGTCGTAAATGAATTAAAAGGCGAAAAAATTGACATTGTGAAATGGTCGGATGACCCGGTTGTTTTTGTCGCCAATGCGTTAAGCCCTTCCAAAGTGCTTGATGTCATTGTCAATGAAGATGAAAAAGCGACGACGGTTGTAGTCCCGGATTACCAGCTGTCGCTGGCGATTGGCAAGCGCGGACAAAATGCCCGGCTTGCGGCAAAGCTTACTGGATGGAAAATCGACATTAAACCGGAATCGGAAGCAAGGGAAGCGGGAATTTACCCGAGAGACGAAAAACTGTTAACTTTCGATGATGACATTGAAGACGACGCTGATATCGATTAAGGAGCGAGGTGAGGGATCGTGAAAAAAGTTCCTATGCGAAAATGTGTGGCAACCGGCGAAATGAAGCCGAAAAAAGAACTCATTCGCATCGTTCGCTCAAAAGAAGGAGAAGTATCGATTGACTTAACAGGCAAAAAGTCTGGAAGAGGTGCTTATCTTTCCAAGGATAAGGATGCAGTAATGCTGGCGAGGAAAAAAAACACCCTCTCCAACCATTTGCAGGTTAACATCGATGATCATTTATACGAAGAGCTAATCGAACTCATTGAGAAGGAGAAACGACTATCCTGATGAATTCAACTCAATGGATGTCATTGCTTGGCTTAGCCAATCGAGCACGAAAAATCATTTCGGGTGAAGAGCTTTCCGTAAGGGAAATCAGAAGCGGAAAAGCGAAACTGATCTTGTTGGCGGCAGATGCGTCGGCCAACACGACAAAGAAAATAACAGATAAATGTAAATCCTATCATGTCCCGCTTAAAATCGTTGAGAACCGATATTTGCTTGGTCAGTCAATAGGGAAGGAAGCCCGTGTCGTTGTGGCTTTATTAGATGAAGGATTTGCAAAGAAGCTGTTGACGTTGCTCGATTAATTTTAGCGGGGGTGAAAATATGAGTAAGACACGAGTCTACGAATATGCAAAAAAATATAATATTTCCAGCAAAGATGTCATTGCGAAATTAAACGGAATGAATATTGAGGTCAAAAACCATATGGCAACATTAGAGGACGAAACCATTAAAAAGCTCGACAGCTTTTATCAGAAAAAAGAAGAGAAAAAGCCGCAGAATCAAGGGAGCAAAGAGCCTCAGAAAAGACCGCAAAACCAAACACAGTCAAGACCAAAACCAGCTGCAGCCATGAATAGCGGGAAAAATACAGAGCCAAAAGTAGGACAGGCGAGAACGGCTCAAAAGAGCAACGAAGGCAAAAAACAGGATACTCAATTTAGATCCAATAATAAACCGTTCAACAATAGCAATAAAAATAATACGAATAGAAACAACAATAACAATCGAAATCATAACAACAAAAATCACAACAGCAACAACAACAAAAAAAATAATCGCGGCAAGCAGCAACAGCATCAGCAAGTGCCGCCACAGCCGAAAAAGGTGAAAGAGCTTCCGGAAAAAATCACTTTCACTGAGTCATTAACAGTAGCAGAGCTTGCCAAAAAGCTGCACAGAGAGCCTTCGGAGATCATTAAAAAGCTCTTTATGCTTGGCGTAATGGCGACGATTAATCAGGAACTCGACCGCGATGCCATTGAACTTGTCGCAACTGATTACGGAGTAGAAGTAGAAGAAGAAATCAAGATTGATACAACAGATCTTGAGGTTTATTTTACAGAGGATGATGAAGAGAACCTCGTTGAAAGACCATCTGTTGTAACAATCATGGGCCATGTTGACCACGGAAAAACGACTTTGCTTGATTCGATCCGCAATACAAAGGTTACTGCCGGTGAAGCTGGCGGCATCACCCAGCATATTGGAGCATACCAGGTTGAAGAGAACGGCAAAAAGATTACGTTCCTTGATACTCCGGGCCATGCTGCATTCACGACGATGCGGGCCCGCGGTGCCAAAATCACCGATATTACGATTCTTGTTGTTGCTGCCGACGATGGCGTAATGCCGCAGACAGTCGAGGCGATCAACCATGCCAAGGCTGCAGAGGTACCGATCATCGTCGCCGTCAATAAGATGGACAAAGAGGCTGCCAATGCGGACCGGGTTATGCAGGAATTGACCGAGTATAATCTGGTGCCGGAGGCATGGGGCGGCGATACCATTTTTGTTCCGCTTTCAGCGTTAACAGGGGAAGGCATCGATAACCTTCTTGAAATGATTCTCCTTGTCAGCGAAGTGGAAGAATATAAAGCAAATCCAAATCGCAATGCAATTGGAACGGTTATTGAAGCCCGCCTGGACAAAGGCCGCGGTTCTGTTGCCACATTGCTTGTGCAAAATGGAACGCTTAAAATCGGTGACCCGATTGTGGTTGGCTCTACCTATGGCCGGGTCCGCGCCATGGTCAATGACGTAGGACGCCGCGTAAAAGAAGCAGGTCCATCAACACCTGTTGAAATTACAGGCCTTAATGATGTGCCCCAGGCCGGCGACCGTTTTGTCGTTTTTAATGACGAGAAAACAGCACGCCACATCGGTGAAGCACGAGCCCAGCAGGCAGTGCAGGCACAGCGCGGCGAAAAATCGCGCGTAAGTCTTGAATCCTTGTTTGAACAGATGAAACAAGGGGAAATGAAAGATTTAAACGTAATTATTAAAGCAGATGTTCAAGGTTCTGCGGAAGCTCTGGCAGCCTCCCTGGAAAAAATTGATGTCGAAGGTGTTAACATCCGCATCATCCATACAGCCGTCGGAGCCATCAACGAGTCGGATATCACGCTTGCGGCTGCATCCAATGCGATTGTGATCGGATTTAACGTCCGCCCTGATGTCAATGCAAAACGCGCTGCTGAAGCAGAAAAGGTTGAGATTCGCCTGCACCGGATTATTTACAAAGTAATCGAAGAAATCGAAGCGGCGATGAAAGGGATGCTCGATCCTGAGTTTGAAGAGAAAATTATCGGCCAGGCGGAAGTGCGCCAAACGTTCAAAGTTTCTAAAATTGGTACGATTGCCGGTTCCTATGTCACGGATGGTAAAATTACCCGTGACAGCGGCGTCCGCTTAATCCGTGATGGCGTCGTTATTTTCGAAGGCACGATTGATGCCCTTAAGCGTTTTAAAGATGATGCAAAAGAAGTCAGCCAGGGATATGAATGCGGAATTACGATTAAAAACTTCAATGACGTCAAAGAGGGCGATGTGATTGAAGCATATATCATGGAAGAAGTGGAACGTTAATGATAATCGGCATGGCTGCATGTGAATGCATCATTTATGATGCCCATTCGTTAAAAGAAAAGCGTGCCGTTTTGCAGCGAATCCTCGCCCGCATGAAACAGAAATATAATATTTCTGTTTCGGAGGTCGGGTATCAGGATGTTTGGCAGCGGACGAAGATTGCGATAGTCGCAGTCTCATCCGCTAAAGTTCCGGTCGAAAAAGAATTACAGAATGCGTTAAAATTAATCGACTCTTTTCCGGAAATAGAACGGACGATTACCGAAATCGAATGGCTTTAGTGTTGGCTCAGGGTTGCTTTTTATCTCACAAAACATGCTGCACGAGCCGCCTTCCGGATCGATTTCCGCGATTTAAGAGTTTGCATTGCCCGCTATTTCGGGTGAAGAGGTGAATCAAAATGAGTCATAGAGCGAACCGTGTTGGGGAGCAAATGAAAAAAGAATTGGGCGATATCATCGGCCGTAAAATTAAAGACCCGAGAATCGGCTTTGTAACGGTAACCGACGTTGAAGTTACCGGCGATCTCCAGCAGGCAAAAGTGTTTATATCCGTGCTGGGTGATGAAGAACAAAGGGAAAATACGTTAAAGGGCCTTGCAAAGGCAAAAGGTTTTATCCGCTCCGAAATCGGCCAGCGCATCCGCTTGCGGAAAACACCGGAAATTCTCTTTGAATTTGATGAATCAATTGATTACGGGAACCGGATTGAATCGCTTCTTCATCAAATCAAGGATGAAGATAAAAGCTAAAATGGCAACGGCTTATTTAACAAACAGATAACACTTAATTAGAGCATAGAACTGAACTTGACTGTAAAAAGGGGTAGACTGCTGTCTATCCTTTTTTTATAAATAGGCTTCTATAAAGATGTGGCAGGAGGGCGAAACATTGGAAGGGATATTGCCGCTTTTAAAGCCAAAAGGGATGACTTCCCATGATTGTGTTTTTCGCTTAAGGAAAATTTTAAAAACAAAAAAAATCGGCCATACCGGTACACTCGACCCGGATGTGACCGGCGTTTTACCTATCTGTATCGGCAGGGCAACCAAGGTGGCCGAATATATAACCGATGCCGGCAAAGCCTATGAAGGAGAAGTGACGCTCGGTTTTTCCACTTCAACTGAAGATGCCGCAGGCGAGGTCATTGACAAGCAGGCCGTTGACAGAGAGATATCGCGTGATGAGATTCTGGACGTTCTGGGGTCCCTGACCGGGGAAATTGTACAGACGCCGCCGATGTATTCCGCGGTGAAAGTGAATGGAAAACGCCTTTATGAGTATGCCCGCCAAGGTATAGAGGTCGAGCGGCCGACGAGAAAAGTAACGATTTATTCAATTGAATTATTGGATGACCGCATAATTTTTCAAGGCGGGACGATTACCTTCCGTTTTCGGGTATCGTGCAGCAAAGGTACATATATTCGAACGCTTGCGGTCATGATTGGCGAAAAATTGGGTTACCTTGCGCACATGTCCTGCTTGACGAGAATTCGATCAGCACAATTCAGCATCGCCGACTGCTTAACCCTCGAAGAGGTCGAGGCTGTGATGTCAGAGGGGAAAATAGAGACGGTTTTAGCTCCGCTTGAAGCAGGCGTTTCCCATTTGCCGAAATTTACAATAAGTGATACATTAGCAGAGAAAGTAAAAAACGGCGCTTTACTTCAGATTCCCCGTCACTTAAGCAGTGAATCTGGACCGATATTGGTTGAAACGGAGGCAGGGCGTGCCCTTGCCATTTATCGCCATCATCCCCGTAAACCCGGATTAATGAAACCGGATAAAGTGCTCAGAAACGAATAAAAGGTGAGGAACTGCGTGGAAGTTATTACAATTGATCATCCGCATCATTTTAAAACGAATGAATTGCCTGCTGTCGCGATGGCCCTTGGCTTTTTTGACGGAGTCCACCTCGGCCACCAAAAGGTGATCCAAACGGCAAAGGACTTTGCTGACCAGAATGGCCTGCAAAGCGCGGTGATGACGTTTGATCCGCACCCATCTGCCGTTCTCGGCAGAAGCGGCCAGCAGATTGAATACATATCCCCCCTGCCCGAAAAAATCGATTTGATTTCAAGGCTGGAAATCGACTATTTATATGTTGTCCGGTTTACAAAAGAATTTGCGAATTTGCTGCCACAGGAATTTGTTGACCAGTATATTATCGGCTTACACGTAGTACACGCGGTCGCTGGATTTGATTTTTCGTACGGAAGAATGGGAAAAGGGACGATGGAAACGATCACTTTCCACTCACGCGGGAAATTCACTTTTACGACCGTGCCGAAGCTTTCCAAAGGTTCGGAGAAGATCAGCTCGTCGTTAATCCGCACCCGGATCAGGGAAGGAAAAACGGAGGACCTTCCCCCATTGCTTGGCAGGTTCTACCAAACTGCAGGAATCGTCATTCATGGCGATAAACGGGGCAGGAAGATTGGGTTTCCTACTGCAAATGTCGACATTCCGGAGGATTGGCTTATACCGCCTTCCGGTGTCTATGCCGTCCGCGTAAAGGTGAGCGGGTGCTGGCACTATGGAGTATGCAATATTGGCTACAAACCAACGTTTAATCAGGAGAAAGCCGCGAGGCCAAGCGTTGAAGTACATATCTTTGAATTCAGTGACGATATTTACGGGGAGCCGCTTGTGATCGAGTGGCATCTTCATATTAGAAAAGAGCAGAAATTCGCCGGTATTGAAGAGCTCGTTGCACAAATTGAAAGGGACAAGCTGGAAGCACTCGCATACTTTAAGAAGAGCTATATTTAAACTTGCTTTTTGTCTAAAAAAGTTGTATTCTTATTAACGTATCAAAAGAGAACCTTTGCTTGGCAAGACGAGTCACCGACGCTTGCTCGGTAACAGGGGATTATAAAATAGGAGGTGAACAGGATGGCAATCACGCAAGAACGCAAAAATGAACTTATTGGTGAATTCAAGACACACGAAAGTGATACTGGTTCTCCAGAGGTTCAAATCGCTGTCCTTACTGAACAGATCAACAACTTGAACGAGCATTTACGTACTCATAAGAAAGATCACCACTCTCGTCGCGGTCTTTTGAAAATGGTCGGTAAACGCCGTAACCTTTTAACTTATTTGCGTAATAAAGATGTTCAACGTTATCGTGAACTGATCAACAAGCTTGGTTTACGTCGATAGTCTGCCGAAGCGGGATTTTTTTCCCGCTTTTTTTCTATGTCCGGCTTGCGCAGGCGGAGTCTGTCGCTCCAGTACGCTTGATTAAACGAATACATATGATTGGACATGCTTTCAGAAAAAGTTTGAAAATGAGCTTCACATTATATAAGTTACGGCTATTTTGTACATACTATTATTAATTTGTCATAAGAGCATTTATATGCTTTCCTAATAGAAGATCAGAAGTTAACAGAAAATTGTTTTTTCTCGCTTAACTCTGAGTGTGATTGATGCAGAGAGGAGTTTTATACGAATGGAACAAAATAAACAAGTCTATTCGATAGATTGGGCTGGCCGGGAATTAAAGGTTGAAATCGGCCAACTGGCAAAGCAGGCAAACGGGGCAGTGTTGGTACGCTACGGAGATACGGTTGTGCTCAGCACGGCCACGGCTTCAAAAGAACCGAAAAATTTGGATTTCTTTCCACTGACAGTGAACTATGAGGAACGTTTATATGCGGTAGGGAAAATTCCCGGCGGATTCATTAAAAGGGAAGGCCGACCAAGTGAAAAGGCGATTCTTGCCAGCCGCTTGATCGACCGGCCGATTAGGCCCCTGTTTGCTGATGGTTTCCGTAATGAAGTCCAGGTCGTCAGCATGGTGATGAGTGTGGATCAAGACTGTTCATCTGAAATGGCAGCGATGTTTGGCTCTTCGCTGGCATTATCCATTTCTGATATTCCGTTCGGCGGACCGATTGCCGGAGTCAGCGTCGGCCGTGTCGACGGCGAATTTTTGATTAATCCGACAGTCGGGCAGTCCGAAAAAAGCGATATACATTTGGTCGTAGCCGGTACGAAAGATGCCATTAACATGGTTGAAGCAGGTGCCGATGAGGTCCCTGAAGAAACAATGCTCGAAGCGATCATGTTCGGCCATGAGGAGATTAAGCGCTTAGTCGCTTTCCAGGAAAAAGTTGCGGCCGAAATTGGCAAAGAAAAAATGGAAGTCGTCCTTTATGAAATTGATCAAGATATCGAAGCCGAAGTCCGTCGATTATGTGAGCAGGATATGATCAAAGCGATCCGGGTTCAGGAAAAGCATGCCCGCGAAGATGCGATAAAAGCAGTGAAAAATGATGTTCTGGCAAAATTTGAAGAGCGGGAAACAGAAGATGATACGATTAAGCAGGTCAAACAGGTATTGGATAAGCTTGTTAAAGGTGAAGTCCGCCGCCTGATTACAGAGGAGAAAGTGCGCCCGGACGGCCGCGGCGTTGATGAGATCCGCCCACTTTCGTCCGAGGTAGGCATTTTGCCGCGGACGCATGGCTCAGGTCTGTTTACACGCGGGCAAACTCAAGCGTTAAGCATCTGCACACTCGGTGCTTTAGGAGACGTGCAAATTCTTGACGGACTCGGAATCGAAGAAGAAAAACGTTTTATGCACCATTATAACTTTCCTAACTTCAGCGTCGGGGAAACAGGTCCAATGAGAGGCCCGGGCCGCCGTGAGATCGGCCATGGTGCTTTGGGTGAGCGTGCATTGGAACCGGTTATCCCGCCTGAAAAGGACTTCCCGTATACAGTCCGCCTTGTATCAGAAGTTCTTGAATCGAACGGTTCAACTTCACAGGCGAGCATTTGTGCAAGCACACTCGCGATGATGGATGCGGGTGTACCGATCAAGGCACCTGTTGCCGGTATTGCGATGGGTCTTGTGAAAGCAGGCGAACATTACACGATTTTAACAGATATTCAAGGAATGGAAGACCATTTGGGAGATATGGACTTCAAAGTGGCCGGTACGGCCAGTGGAGTAACGGCTTTGCAAATGGATATTAAGATCGAAGGTTTATCGCGCGAGATTTTGGAAGAAGCCCTGCAGCAGGCGAAAAAAGGCCGGATGCAGATCCTCGACTCAATGCTGGCAACGATTTCAAAGCCTCGGGAAGAGCTGTCAACATATGCACCAAAAATCTTGGTGTTGAGGATTAACCCGGATAAAATTCGTGATGTGATCGGGCCAAGCGGCAAGCAGATCAACAAAATTATTGAAGAAACCGGTGTAAAAATCGACATTGAGCAAGACGGCACGGTGTTTATTTCATCTGTTAACGAAGAAATGAACCAGAAAGCCAGGAAAATCATTGAAGATATTGTCCGTGAAGTAGAAGTCGGGCAAATATATCTCGGAAAAGTAAAGCGTATTGAGAAATTTGGAGCATTTGTGGAGATTTTTGCTGGAAAAGACGGGCTTGTCCATATTTCCGAGCTTGCCGAGGAGCGGGTTGGAAAAGTGGAAGATGTGGTGGCAATTGGCGATGAACTTCTTGTCAAAGTCACCGAGATTGATAAGCAGGGCCGTGTCAACTTGTCCCGAAAAGCAGTTTTAAAAGAACAAAAAGAAAAAGCGCAGCAATAATAGCGAAATCCCCGCGCCCGGGGACAGGGAAGAAGCCAGGGACAACCCTGGCTTTTCTTATAGATGTTCTACCTTGTCCTGCCTTCACATATTTTTTATGGAAGGAGGCGTATCGGATGAAAAAAATAGCTTTAATCGCATTATTTATTGTGTTTGCTTTTATATTTATTAATAACCAGAGGATAGACCATTATGTTGCGGTATTGAAAACGGAAACCCTTTCGGCCGGGAAGCAGAAAAGCCTGTTACAAGAAGAGATTGAACGGAGAGCCAAAGAGTACGAAATCCCCCCTGTCGACGCTAAAATAGACCGGGTTTGGAAAGCGATCCCGGGCTATAACGGACTGAAGGTGGATGTGGAAGCCTCATATAAAAAAATGAAGGAAACCGGGAAATTCGCCGAAGAAGACCTTGTTTTCGAGCAAACAAGCCCGGCCGTCCACTTGAGTGATCTTGCGGCAGCTCCGATCTATAAAGGCAATCCCGACAAGCCGATGGCCGCGTTTATCATCAATGTTGCCTGGGGAAATGAATACATACCGGATATGCTTGCCACCTTAAAGAATCATCACGTTTCAGCGAGTTTTTTTCTGGAAGGAAGATGGGCAAAGCAAAATCCGGAGCTGGTGAAAATGATTGCTGCCGCCGGCCATGAAATCGGGAATCATTCGTATTCCCACCCGAATATGAAGACGCTCGGTACGGCAAAAATTCACGAAGAATTAAAGAAAACGAATGAAGTGATAGAAGCGACAACCGGTATAAATCCGGTCTGGTTTGCACCTCCAAGCGGAAGCTACCGGGATGAGGTCGTCCAGATTGCTGCGGCGATGAAATTAGGAACAGTTATGTGGAGCGTTGATACAATTGATTGGCAAAAGCCTGCGCCTCACGTTTTAATCCAGAGGGTTGTTACGAAGGTGCATAACGGGGCGTTAATCCTTATGCACCCGACCGATCCCACTGCAAAAGCGCTTGATCAATTGATTGTGCAAATTCACGAGAAGGATATTGAGCTTGGAACGGTTTCTGACGTCTTAAGCGAAAAAAGATTAATGAAGAAGGACAAGAAATAAAAACTTCTTTTTGGAAAAAATAACAACAATAAGCTATACTTACTAAATGCAGTAATACTTGCAGCCGGTCGTTCCAGAACAGGAGGAATTAATTTGATTAAGAAATATACTTGCAAGAACGGTGTTCGAGTTGTCCTTGAAAATATACCAACCGTTCGCTCCGTCGCAATCGGCGTATGGATCGGAACAGGATCACGCAATGAGGTCCCTGAAATTAACGGAGTTTCGCATTTTTTGGAGCATATGTTTTTTAAAGGAACAAAAACGCGGACAGCCCGGGAAATCGCTGAATCTTTTGATAGCATCGGCGGCCAGGTAAATGCCTTCACCTCGAAGGAATATACATGTTATTATGCAAAGGTTTTAGATACCCACTCGCAATTTGCTCTTGAAGTACTTGCGGACATGTTTTTTAATTCAACGTTTGTCGAAGACGAATTGGATAAGGAAAAAAACGTCGTGTTTGAAGAAATTAAAATGTATGAAGATACGCCGGATGATATCGTCCACGATCTGTTGAGCAAAGCGATTTTTGAAAAGCATTCACTTGGCTATCCGATCCTTGGCACTGAAGAAACGCTCCAGTCGTTTACTGGAAATACACTTCGAGAATATATGCACAACACCTATACGCCGGAAAATGTTGTCGTTTCTATTGCCGGAAACATTTCTGACTCCTTTATAAAAGAGGTGGAGAAATATTTCGGCAGCTATGAAGGCGGGAAACAACCGGGAGCGGAAGAAACTCCCGTTTTTCATACAAACCAGGTTACCCGCAAGAAAGAGACCGAGCAGGCCCATCTATGTGTAGGCTTTGAAGGCTTAAAGGTCGGCCATGACGACATGTACAGCTTGATTGTATTAAATAATATCCTTGGGGGCAGCATGAGCAGCCGCTTGTTTCAGGAAGTGCGTGAACAGCGGGGCCTCGCTTACTCAGTCTTCTCTTATCACTCGGCATATCAGGACAGCGGGATTGTCACGATTTACGCCGGGACCGGAGCGAAACAGCTTGATGTGTTATTTGCGACAATCCAGGAGACATTAAACAAACTTAAGGCTGAGGGTATTACCGATAAAGAATTGAATAACAGCAAAGAGCAGTTAAAAGGAAGCTTGATGCTCAGCCTCGAAAGTACGAACAGCCGGATGAGCAGAAACGGGAAGAATGAGTTGCTGCTTGGCCGCCACCGCTCCCTCGATGAAATTGTTGAACAAATTGATCAAGTCACCAAGCATGGCGTGAATGAAATGGCGAAAAAGATTTTTAAGGATGATTATTCAATTGCGTTAATCAGCCCTGATGGAGAGCTGCCAAAGATTTCTGCATAATGATTGTTCAAACAGCCTGCCAATGATGGTATGGCTGTTTTTTGATTTAATTTAAGGACATTCCCCTATTCTAAATTGGCGGTTGGGTCGATACATATGTAAAAAATACTTTTTTGTGGGGGATTATAAATGAAGCTGAGTGAATTGAGCGGAAAAGAAATCGTTGACGCAAAGCGTGCTGAAAGGCTCGGTGTCCTCGGGCAAACCGATCTGGAAATCAATGAAGCGACCGGACAAATAGAAGCATTGATTATTCCGACCGGGAAATGGTTTGGATTGCGGAAGCAGGGCGGGGAAGTCCGTGTTTCCTGGCGCCACATAAAAAAAATCGGAAACGACATGATTATTATCGATGTTCCTGACGAGGAGCACAAACTGTAAAACCGGCATTCTCAGGCCGGTTTTTTTCTTTGTATTTTACCACGATTTATAAAGTGAAGTCCTCCTTTTTGCAGGAAAACTCACCGATTTCCCGTTTCTATCATAATATGTGGGAGCAGTGTTTAAAACGAAATACTTTGTGATAACACAGAACGGGATAACCAGCAGGTTGACGGTCGTTCTGGTCGGAAACGATCGGCGATTTTAAAAGCTTTGCTGATGATCCCGGTAACAAGAGATAAGTTTCATTCCATATAAGAAGGTGATTGTATTCATGCTAACAGGAATGCAGATCGCAGTTATTGGCGGTGATGCCAGGCAGCTTGAGATTATCCGCAGGCTAACAGAACTGGATGCGAGGCTTTCATTAATCGGATTTGAACAATTGGACCATGCCTTTACCGGAGCTGTTAAGGAAAAAATCGAGGAAGTCGATTTTTCAACAATCGACGCGATTATTTTGCCCGTTCCCGGAACGAGCCTAGACGGCCAAATTGAGACGATTTTTTCCAATGAGAAAGTCTTTTTAACAGAAAAAATACTCGCAGCGACCCCAGCTTATTGTACGATTTATTCGGGAATTACGAATTCGTATTTAAACGAAATAACGAAGCAGGCAAACCGGCGCCTTGTCCAGCTTTTTCAGCGGGATGATGTCGCGATTTACAATTCGATTCCGACCGTCGAAGGAACAATTATGATGGCGATCCAGCACACCGATTTTACCATTCATGGCTCAAAAGTTGTTATTTTGGGATTGGGAAGAGTCGGGATGAGCGCCGCAAGAACCTTTCATGCCATGGGCGCCAAGGTGGCCGTTGGAGCGAGAAAGAGTGAACATATCGCGCGGATCACCGAAATGGGCTTAACCGCTTTCCACCTTGATGACATCAGCAAAGTCGTCGCTGATGTTGATATTTGCATTAACACCATTCCATATTTAGTTGTCACTGCATCGGTTATATCGAAAATGCCTGTCCATACGCTGATTATTGATCTCGCCTCAAAACCGGGAGGAACAGATTTCCGCTACGCGGAAAAACGGGGAATTAAAGCTCTCTTGGCACCGAGTCTTCCCGGCATTGTCGCCCCAAAAACGGCAGGGCAAATTTTAGCCAACGTTCTTTCTCAGCTGCTTGGTGAGGATTTACTAAATCGAAAGGAGAAAGAAGCATGAGTGTAAAAGGGAAAAGAATCGGTTTTGGGTTAACAGGTTCACATTGCACATACGATGCCGTGTTTCCGGAAATAGAGAAACTTGTCAATCTGGGTGCTGAAGTGATTCCGGTCGTCACCTTTACCGTGAAAAATACGGAAACCCGGTTTGGAAGCGGGGAAGACTGGGTGCAAAGAATTGAAAATGTGACAGGCCAGGCAATGATCGATTCGATTGTGAAGGCTGAGCCGCTCGGCCCGAAGCTTCCGCTTGATTGTATGGTGATTGCCCCGTTAACCGGCAATTCAATGAGCAAGCTCGCCAATGCGATGACAGATTCCCCCGTCCTGATGGCTGCAAAAGCGACATTAAGAAATGGAAATCCAGTCGTACTGGGTATTTCAACGAATGACGCCCTTGGATTAAACGGAGTCAACCTGATGAAATTGATGGCAACGAAAAATATTTATTTTATTCCATTTGGCCAGGATGATCCTGTGAAAAAGCCCAATTCGATGGTGGCGCGAATGACGATGCTTGAAGAAACGATTGTTGCGGCAATGAACGGCACCCAGCTTCAGCCTGTTATAGTAGAAAGATATAAAGATGCCAATTAACAACACCCTTTTCCGGAGCTTAAGGCAAAAAGTTTATTCCTTTAATGAGCGAATATGTTAAAATAAATGATATTACGGGGATGAAGCATCGGTGACGCACATAAAGCTGCTTACATTCCCGAAACTCCAATATTTTTTTAAAATAAGATAAACATGCTGATTTTATACCGGAAGGGGAATTATAGATGGGACAGACTCATGGATTGCATATTGCTGTAGTCGGAGCAACAGGCGCTGTCGGCCAGCAAATGATTAAAACATTGGAAAACCGCAAATTTCCAATTTCAAAAATAAGCTTGCTATCTTCACAGCGATCTGCCGGCTCGAAGGTTGTATTTAACGGTGAGGAAGTGACCGTTCAGGAAGCGAAGCCTGAAAGCTTTGAAGGGGTCGACATTGCCTTGTTCAGCGCAGGCGGCAGTGTTTCGAAACAGCTCGCTCCTGAAGCAGTCAAACGGGGCGCGATTGTGGTCGATAATACGAGTGCGTTTCGCATGGATCAAAACGTTCCACTCGTCGTTCCGGAGGTAAATGAAAATGACCTGCATCAACATAACGGAATTATTGCAAATCCAAATTGCTCAACGATTCAGATGGTCGTTGCGCTCGAACCGATCCGCCAAAAATACGGTTTAAAGAAAGTGATTGTCTCCACATACCAGGCCGTATCAGGTTCCGGAGCTGCTGCCGTCGAGGAACTGTATGAACAAACCCGGGCAATTATTGATAATGAACCGTTTGAACCGAAAATTTTACCGGTAAAATCCGATAAAAAGCATTACCAGATTGCTTTTAACGCAATTCCGCAAATCGATACGTTCCAGGACAATGGCTTTACTTACGAAGAAATGAAAATGATCAACGAGACAAAGAAAATCATGCATTTGCCCGAGCTCCAGGTTGCCGCAACTTGTGTGCGCCTGCCCGTTGCAACCGGCCATTCCGAGTCGGTCTATATCGAGGTGGAAAACAGCGGTTTAACTGTCGAAGCATTCAAGGCCATACTTAAAGACGCACCCGGCATCACGCTTCAGGATGATCCGGCCAATCAAATTTATCCAATGCCTGCTGACTGCGTCGGCAAAAATGATGTGTTTGTCGGGCGGATTCGCAAGGATCTTGACGAACCAAACGGTTTCCACCTTTGGGTTGTTTCCGATAACCTGTTAAAAGGTGCGGCATGGAATTCCGTCCAGATTGCCGAAAGCTTAATGAAGCTGGGACTTGTCAAAGAGGGCAATTAATCTCTCATTCTCCAAAAAAGAGAAACGAGTCAGATAAATTTTAGAGGTGTTACGATGAAGATAATCGTTCAAAAATTTGGAGGCACTTCTGTCAGGGATAAACAAAGCCGGGAAAGCGCAATCCGTCATATTAAGAAAGCTATTTCAGATGGATATAAGGCGGTTGTGGTCGTGTCTGCGATGGGCAGGAGCGGGGACCCTTATGCAACCGATACGCTTTTGTCACTAATTGGCGGGAATGCGAGCAAAGTCAGCAAGCGGGAACAAGACCTGTTATTATCCGTTGGTGAAACGATTTCAAGTGTCGTGTTTACCAATATGCTGCTCGAACACGGCGTTAAAGCAGTTGCTTTAACCGGGGCGCAGGCAGGCTTTAGAACAAACAATGACCATACAAGCGCAAAAATTGTTGATATGAAATGCGAGAGGCTGATAAAAGAGCTTGAACTGCATGATGCCGTTGTTGTCGCAGGGTTCCAGGGCGCTGCGAAAAATGGTGACACCACAACGATCGGCCGCGGCGGAAGCGACACATCCGCAGCGGCTTTGGGGGCTGCTCTTGAGGCTGAGTGGATTGATATTTTTACCGATGTGGAAGGGATTATGACGGCAGATCCGCGGATCGCCGCAAATGCGCGGCCGTTATCTGTCGTAACATACAATGAAGTCTGCAATATGGCCTACCAGGGGGCAAAGGTGATTCATCCGCGCGCGGTTGAGATTGCGATGCAGGCGAAAGTGCCGATCCGGATCCGCTCAACCTACACGGATAATCCCGGGACGCTTGTGACGTCGATTAACAAACAGAACAGGGGCAGCGATATTAAAGAACGCCCTGTCACCGGCATTGCCCATGTTTCAAATGTTTCACAAATTAAAGTGTATGCCAAAAAAAATCAATACAATTTACAGGCTGAAGTTTTCAAAGCGATGGCAAATGAAAAGATCAGCGTCGATTTAATCAATATATCACCAAATGGTGTCGTGTACACTGTTACAGATGAAGTGACCGACCATGCGATCAATGTGCTGGAAAATCTCGGCCATGAGCCTGTTGTCGAACGGAACTGTGCAAAGGTATCCGTTGTTGGCGCAGGAATGGCCGGAGTTCCCGGGGTTGCCGCGAAAATTGTTACGGCCCTATCAGAAAAGGGGATCAGAATTTTACAATCTGCTGACAGCCATACAACCATCTGGGTCCTGGTTAAGCAAGATGACCTTGTAAATGCGGTAAACGCTCTTCACGATGCTTTTCAGCTTGAATCGGAAGCAATGGAGTTTGAAAGAACAGATATATAAGAGGTATGAAGGAGTGGAATTATGGTTCTTTTCGGCAGAGTTTCGACGGCTATGGTAACACCTTTCGATAAAAAAGGGCATGTTGATTTTGCAAAAACGACCCAGCTCGTCAATTATTTAATAGATCACGGGACCGAATCTCTTGTTGTTGCAGGGACAACCGGTGAATCGCCGACCCTTTCCAAAGAGGAAAAGCTCGCCCTTTTCCAGCATGTTGTTAAAGCCGTCAACAAAAGAATTCCGGTGATTGCCGGAACTGGCAGCAACGATACTTATGCATCAATTGAATTAACGAAAAAAGCGGAGCAGCTTGGTGTCGACGCCATTATGGCCGTTGCCCCATATTACAATAAACCGAATCAGGAAGGGCTCTACCAGCATTTCAAAGCGATTGCGGAAAGCACAAAGCTTCCGGTCATGGTTTATAACATTCCCGGCAGAGCCTCAGTTAATATCGCACCGGAAACGGTCGTTCGCCTGTCTCAAATCGCGAATATCGTTGCCGTGAAGGAAGCAAGCGGGGATCTGAATGCGATGACCGATATCATTGCGAATACGGATGATGACTTTTTGCTCTACAGCGGTGATGATGGCTTGACTCTTCCTGTCCTGGCTATTGGCGGTACAGGTGTTGTCTCTGTTGCTTCACATGTTATCGGTAATGAAATGCAGGAGATGGTCCGTGCACACTTTGCCGGGAATTTTGCGCAAGCCGCAAAGCTTCACCAAAAGATCCTGCCTGTTATGCAAGGATTATTTGCAGCGCCTAGCCCTGTTCCGGTAAAAACGGCGCTCCAGCTGCGAGGGCTTGACGTCGGTTCTGTCCGCTTGCCGCTCGTCCCGCTTTCCGAGCAAGAACGGACGGCATTGGCACACCTTTTAAAGACAATATAAAACAACATAACACGTAAAAACAGCCTTGCCAGAGGAATTGGCATGGCTGTTTTTTTGCAATTATCATCCACTATGTATGCGTATCGTCAACTTCCACTATCTTATCGTCAACTTATAAATAAATCCGTCAACTTCGCAATTTTATCATCAACTTTCTCGAAATATCGATTATTTTGCATAATTCGACGATGTTCGCAATCACAGGGAGAAACCGGGCCAACAATATAGTTGTAAACAATTTCTGTCATCAAGTATAATTGTTTTAACTGATTTTTTGATCGGCGAAAACAACATAGGAGGAACTTACGTGAGTATGACAAGAAATGAAAGTATTAAGCTGATTGCCCTGGGGGGCGTAGGCGAAACGGGCAAAAATATGTACGTCGCAGAGGTGGATGACGATATATTTGTGATCGATGCAGGCTTGATGTTCCCGGAGAATGAAATGCTTGGAATCGATATCGTGATTCCCGACTTTTCATATTTGCTCGAAAACAAATCAAGAGTGAAGGCGATTTTCCTTAGCCATGGCCATGAGGACCATATTGGCGCCCTAACATATGTGCTGCGGGATCTCGATGTACCCGTGTACGGAACAAAGCTCACCATTGCCCTGGCACAGGCAAAATTAAAAGAGCAAGAGTTTAAAGGAACAGCTGACTTTAGAGAAATCAATTCCGATTCCCGTTTAACGTTTGACAGTGCGGAAGTGACCTTTTTCAGGACAAACCACAGCATTCCCGACTCAGTCGGAATTTGTATCGACACTTCCGGAGGAGCCATTGTTTATACTGGCGATTTTAAATTTGATCAGGCCGCAACCGATTTATACAAGCCGGAAATCGGGAAAATGGCCGCCATTGGTGATAAAGGTGTTTTATGCTTGCTGTCAGACAGTACCGAAGCGGAAAGGCCCGGATACACCATCTCTGAGTCCGTTGTCGCCAAAGAAATGTCAACGGCATTTTACAATGCCCACGGCCGGATTATTGCCGCCTGCTTTGCCTCCGACTTGAACCGCATTCAACATATCTTTAATGCGGCAGCAGAAAACGGGCGAAAAGTGGCAGTTGTCGGCAAAAGCCTGCAGCGTATCTATGACATTGCCCTGCACCTTGGCTATATTGAGGTTGATGAAGGTTTAATGATTCCAATCAGCGACATCGATCAATATGCGGATAAAGAAATCGTTGTTCTAACAACAGGAGAGCAGGGAGAACCGATTGAGGCATTGCAAAAAATGGCCAAGCAAGACCATAAGCAAGTAAATATCCAGGATGGCGATACCGTCATTTTTGCCGCTTCTCCTTTGACAGGAAGCGAACTGTTTGTGTATAAAACGATTGATATGCTGTGCCGCGCCGGTGCGAACGTCGTATCAGGAAAATCGATCACCCAGGTGCCGAGCCACGGCAGCCAGGAAGAACTTAAATTTATGATTAATCTAATGAAACCAAAGTACTTTATTCCGGTTCATGGCGAATACCGGATGCTAAAAGCCCATGCCCGGGTTGCCAAAGAGTGCGGTATTCTCGATGAGCAAATCTTTATCGCTGACAAAGGGGATGTATTCGAGATTAAGCAAGGCCAGATGAAACCGGGCGGCCGCGTGACAGCCGGAAACGTATTAATCGATGGCAGCGGTGTCGGCGATGTCGGCAATATTGTCCTTCGTGACCGGAGGCTTTTATCTCAGGATGGCATCCTGCTTGTTGTCGTGACATTAAGCAAAGGCACCCGGAAAATTGTCGCAGGGCCGGAAATCATTTCACGAGGGTTTGTCTACGTGCGCGAATCAGAAAAGTTGATGGAAGACTCAACAGAGTTGGTCCGCCAGATTGTTGAAAAAAGTATCTCGAAGCCTTCCTTTGATTGGACAAGTTTAAAACAGGATATGAGAGATTCACTAAATCAATATTTATATGAAAAAACTAAACGGAGACCGATGATCCTGCCGATCATCATGGAGGTTTAGAGCTGAAAACAGGTATTGGCTGTCCGGGCCGTACCTGTTTTTTGCTTCTTGAACCCGGAATATTTCTTCAACGATAGAATGAAATCTCTGCCAGAGATCATACTAACATTATTATTGCTTGAAGGGAGAACATGATATGGATCAAGAACGGTTTCAGACAGGCTTTAACAACCAGGATGAGGCGGAACAGCAACATGACGAAAAAGGTTCGACTTTAATCGACAAAATACAGCAGCTTGGACAAACAAATGTACCTCAGCTGTCACAGGATTCAACGATCCATTGCTTGACGATTGTCGGCCAGATTGAAGGGCATATGCAGCTGCCTCCGCAGAATAAAACAACAAAATACGAGCACATTATTCCGCAAATCGTTGCCATTGAGCAAAACCCGAAAATAGAAGGACTTCTTGTCATCCTTAATACGGTGGGCGGGGATGTCGAGGCCGGCCTTGCGATCTCCGAAATGCTTGCATCACTCTCAAAGCCAACCGTTTCGATTGTCCTGGGTGGCGGACATTCTATTGGTGTGCCAATAGCCGTGTCAACCAATTATTCGTTTATTGCCGAAACTGCGACAATGACGATTCACCCGATTCGCCTGACAGGTCTTGTTATCGGGGTTCCGCAAACGTTTGAATACCTGGATAAAATGCAGGACAGGGTGATAAAATTTGTTACAAGACATTCGAAAGTAAGTGAACAAACCTTTAAAGACTTAATGTTTGAAAAAGGGAATTTAACAAGGGACATTGGAACAAATGTTGTCGGGAGCGAGGCAGTGGCTCACGGCTTGATTGATGAAGTAGGCGGAGTTGGGCAGGCGATGACAAAGCTTAACGAATTGATTGAATTAAATAGGGCAAAAAATGGGGCGGTCATTCAATGATCCTGTACACTATGATCCCTGAAGAGATGATATTTCCTCCTGAGAGAGATGTGCACAGCAAGCAAAAATTGATTAACTTCGACGGAATTCCGCTTATGGTGGAATTGGTTGACGACCAGTCTTACCGGGTAATCCGTGTTTTAAGCAGCGATCCCCAACACTTTTTGGATGCGCGCTGCTCACCGGGCGCAAAAATTTCTTTTTCATAATTCCCGCCTGCCTTATGTTTGGACTGGCAATATGGTATAATAATGACAACTCATAAAGAAGCAGCCAGCTTTGGGCTGCTTTCTTAATTGTCCTGGAAACATATATTTACTACGACCAGATTAAGATATAAGGTGATAAAATGGCTAAAAGAAAAAGAAGACAGTCAAGAAAAAAAGATCATTTGAAAAGGACGCTGAAATTTGAGCTGGCTGCTCTGATTATGATTACGCTGGCCGCAATTTCGCTTGCCAAGCTTGGGGCAGTCGGGAAGGGGATTGTTCTGTTCTTTCGTTTCTTTATGGGAGAATGGTACATATTGAGTTTAATTGGCCTGATCATTTTTGGCGGATATTTAATGTGTAAACGTGAATTCCCGTTTTTATTTTACAGAAGGCTTGTTGGGATATACATCATTATTGGATCCTTGCTGCTCCTAAGCCATGTTACACTCTTTGAGCTGATGTCAAGCGGGGGAAGCTTCACCAATCCGAGTGTCATTTCAAATACATGGGACCTTTTTCGTATGGAAATCAACGGGCAAACAAGCACTACCGACCTGGGCGGCGGCATGATTGGTGCTGTCCTGTTTGCGCTTTTCTACTATTTATTTGATGAAGCCGGCACCAAGTTAATTGCCACTTTGTTTATTATCATTGGCTTTATTTTGTTGACCGGGAAGACATTCGGGGGTACTGCAGCAAAAATAGGCGGATTTCTATGGAATTTCGGCAAAAAGAATTGGCTCGCTTTTGTTGACGATATTAAAGAATCAACCACCCGTCGAAGGGAACGAAGAGCAGCCAGAAGGCTGCAGAGGCTAAAGCAGCGCACCCGTGCACAAGCTGAACAGGATAATCCGGCGGGTCCTGCCCAAGACGAAACGGACACGAGAGAAGAACGGCCTTCTGAACCAATCATTTCAAGCTTTGCGGAAAGAGCCTATCCTTCTCCGGCGGCCGGCGAAGCGGAAAGCGGCAACGCGCAACAACGGAATGGATCTGCGGAGGACGATTCTGCACCGCCAATGACGTTTACTGAAGTAGAAAATACCGCATACGAGCTTCCGCCGGTAAGCCTGCTCAAGCATCCGCGCCAAACGGACCAAAGCGGTGAATACGAGCTCATCCACGCGAATGCTGCCAAGCTGGAACGAACCTTCCAAAGCTTCGGGGTAAAAGCGAGGGTCACACAGGTACACCTTGGACCGGCTGTCACGAAATATGAGGTCCACCCGGATGTTGGTGTAAAGGTAAGCAAAATTGTCAGCCTCAGTGATGATCTTGCGCTTGCCCTTGCTGCTAAAGATATCCGAATTGAGGCGCCGATACCAGGTAAATCGGCAATCGGCATTGAAGTTCCGAACTCAGAGATCGCAATGGTTTCGTTGAGGGAGGTTCTTGAAGCAAGGGAAAATGACAGGCCGGAAGCAAAACTGATGATCGGCCTTGGCCGGGATATTACCGGCGAAGCCGTTTTGGCGGAGCTTAATAAAATGCCCCACCTGCTTGTCGCGGGGGCAACCGGCAGTGGAAAAAGTGTCTGTATCAATGGAATCATTACAAGCATATTAATGCGGGCAAAACCGCATGAGGTCAAGCTAATGATGATCGACCCGAAAATGGTCGAGCTGAATGTCTATAATGGAATTCCGCATTTACTTGCTCCCGTTGTAACCGATGCAAAAAAGGCTTCCCAGGCCCTAAAAAAAGTTGTCAGTGAGATGGAAAGGCGCTACGAGCTCTTTTCGCATACGGGAACAAGAAACATTGAAGGATATAATGACTATGTAAAAAGGCAAAACGCGGAAGAAGAAGCGAGCCAGCCCCTCTTGCCTTATATTGTCGTCATCGTCGACGAGCTCGCCGATTTAATGATGGTGGCTTCTTCAGATGTTGAGGACGCGATTACAAGGCTGGCACAGATGGCTCGGGCCGCAGGCATCCATTTAATTATTGCAACGCAGCGTCCGTCTGTTGATGTCATTACCGGGGTCATCAAAGCAAACATTCCTTCGAGAATTGCTTTCGCCGTATCATCGCAAACCGATTCGCGGACAATCCTTGATATGGGAGGAGCTGAGAAGCTGCTCGGCAGGGGGGACATGCTGTTTTTGCCGGTCGGAGCTTCGAAGCCGGTTCGGGTCCAGGGCGCGTTTTTGTCGGATGAAGAGGTTGAAGATATTGTCGATTTTGTGATTGCCCAGCAAAAAGCCCAATATCAGGAAGAAATGATTCCCGATGATATTCCGGAAAATACGACAGAGGTCGATGATGATCTTTATGACGAAGCAGTTGAACTGATTGTAGAAATGCAAACAGCCTCTGTATCGATGCTGCAAAGGCGGTTTAGAATCGGCTACACCAGGGCAGCCCGCTTAATTGATGAAATGGAAGCAAGAGGGGTTGTCGGTCCGTATGAAGGAAGCAAGCCACGGGCCGTGCTCGTCTCAAAACCGAAAGAAGAAGCAAGTTCTTAAACAAAAGCCGGCAAGTCCGGCTTTTTGTTATGGGTAAAACACAATTATGAGATTATGAAAGCTAAAAACTGTTTCCGGCCGTTTTTAAATACTTCTATACAACGGATATTGTGACATACTATTAAAAGCGCTTACAAAAAAGTCAAGAGAAAAATTCATGTCAATTTTTTACCGGGAAAAGTGAAGCAAAAATACTTGGGTAAACAAAAGAAAATAGTTGACAAGACAAGGATTCTGAACTGTTTTTCTCTATGAATAGACCAGCTATTAAGAGAGCTGATTTTGTATATATTTTCGACTTTTGTAAACTATAAGCTTTTTTCGACAAAATCCTGAAACTCTATTTATTTATACCGGAAAAAGTGTTATAGTATTTTCGATTAGTAGGAATGATTGAACATCAGAGGTCTGATGTCTGTAGAAAAGTGGTTGGAGGAGCACATGTCTATCAAATCAGATAATCGGCATTTGTATTTACAAGTCATCGATCGAATTAAGCAGGATATTGACGAAGGCAGGTATAAAGAAAGAGAGAAGTTGCCTTCAGAATTTGATCTTGCGAAGCAGCTCGGAGTCAGCAGGGCTACTCTTCGTGAAGCGTTAAGAATTCTTGAAGAGGAAAATGTCATCATTCGCCGCCATGGCGTTGGGACATTTGTAAATGCCAAGCCGCTGTTTACTTCGGGGATCGAGCAGCTTAACAGTGTAACGAGCATGATTGAACAAGCAGGCATGACTCCCGGGACAATTTTCCTAAGCTCATCAACGCTGAGCCCAACCGAAGAGGATCTTCGCCGCTTCTCATGTACCAAGGATGACGAAATTGTCGTGAGTGAACGTGTTCGAACCGCTAATGGGGAACCTGTCGTGTATTGCATCGATAAAGTTCCAAAAAAAATCATGCCGGAATCCTTTTCCCATGAGCAGGAATCGCTCCTCAGCATCCTGGAGGAGAAGGCAGGGCGGAAAATCACTTATGCGGTTGCCCAAATCGAACCGATCGGCTATCACGAAAGAATTTCACCGATCCTGGAATGTGACCCGGAAACAGCTTTGCTTGTCCTAAAGCAAATGCATTTCGATGAAACGGACGAACCTGTTCTCTATTCAGTCAATTATTTTAAAGCCGACAAGTTCAGTTTTCACGTTCTGAGAAAAAGAATTTAATTTTCTCACACAGTGCAAACGCCTGGGCGATTCAGACCATTTCTACTATATCTACAACACTTTAGGGGGTACAAACCTTGAAAAAGCGTAAATTTGGATTAGCGCTGTCACTTGTGCTTGCTGCTGGAACGATTTTGGGAGCTTGCGGCAATGCAGACGAAAAAGACAATAACGGAGCTGGCGGAGGAGAAACAAAAGAAGAAAAATTCTCTGTAGCAATGGTAACGGATGTCGGTGGTGTAGATGACAAATCCTTCAACCAATCTGCATGGGAAGGCCTCCAGAAGTTTGGTGAAGAAAATGGCCTTGAAAAAGGAAAAGGCTATGATTATTTGCAATCCCAATCTGACGCTGACTATGCTACGAACTTAAATAATCTTGTTCGCAAAAATTACAGTCTTATCTTTGGAATCGGTTTTATGATGCAGGAAGCTATCGATGAGATTGCCAAACAGCAAAAAGACGCCCACTTTGCGATTGTTGATGCTGAAGTTAACCAGCCTAATGTTGCAAGCATTTTGTTCAAAGAACAGGAAGCTTCATTCCTTGCTGGTGTCACAGCAGGACTTGCGACAAAGACGGGTAAAATCGGTTTTATCGGCGGTGTTGAAGGTGCGGTAATTGAGCGCTTTGAATCTGGTTTCCGGGCTGGTGTCCAAGCGGTTAATCCTGAAGCCACTGTTGACGTGAAGTATTCAGGTGCGTTTGACAAAGCTGAGCTTGGCCAAACGATTGCAGCGACAATGTACTCTTCCGGTGCGGATGTAATTTTCCATGCTGCCGGCGGAACAGGTAACGGCCTATTTAAAGAAGCACGCGACCTTAAGAAAAAGGATCCTTCTAAAGATTTTTGGGCAATCGGCGTTGACTCTGATCAATCAGCCGAGGGTGTAGTAGAAATTGAAGGCGAAGAGCACAATGTTATCATCACATCAGCTCTAAAGCGCGTTGATAATGCCGTAATCGATATTTCAAAACAGGCTAAAGAAGGAAACTTCCCTGGCGGAGAAATTACGACTTACGGATTAAGTGAAGACGGCGTCGGCCTTGCTCCAATCAATGACGAGCTTGCCAACAAAGCGGATATTGAAGCTGCTGTCGACGAGTGGAAACAAAAAATCGTTAGCGGGGAAATCAAAGTTCCAGGAACTCGTGATGAATTAAAAACTTTCTCTGTTAAGTAAGATCAAAAAGGAATAAGCGGTCACGGCTTTTTGGCCTCTTATTCCTTTTTTAATCATAAAATGTTAATTGAAGCGCAGAACCATTTCTGCTTTTCACTTAAGATTTTAGGGGGGAACCCCCGTTTTTTAACGGAAGTAAAAGTCTGACCTCTTACTACTAAACTTTAATTTCCTTTTTTTAAGAGCAAGGAGTGAAAAATGATGGAATATGTAATTGAAATGCTCAATATCCGCAAGGAGTTTCCCGGAATTGTTGCCAACGATAATATAACCCTTCAACTGCGAAAGGGAGAAATACACGCTTTGCTTGGGGAAAACGGGGCGGGCAAATCCACTTTAATGAATGTGCTCTTCGGCCTTTACCAGCCGGAGGAAGGGGAAATCCGTGTTCATGGAAAAGCTGTGAACATTACCAATCCGAACATCGCCAACGATTTAGGAATTGGCATGGTGCATCAGCACTTCATGCTTGTTGATAAATTCACAGTCACCGAAAATATTATTCTCGGAAAAGAAACAACATCCCGTGGGAAAATTGATATTAAAAAGGCTGAACAAGAGGTAAGGGAAATTTCCGAACGCTACGGGCTCGCTGTCGATCCAAAAGCGAAAATTTCCGACATCTCTGTTGGGATGCAGCAAAGGGTAGAAATATTAAAGACTCTTTATCGCGGCGCCGAAATTCTTATTTTCGATGAGCCAACTGCCGTTTTGACTCCACAGGAAATTAAAGAGCTTATCCAAATTATGAAAACCCTTATTGCAGAAGGCAAATCGATTATCCTGATCACTCATAAACTGAAAGAAATCATGGAAGTTTGCGACCGGGTCACCGTTATCCGTAAAGGGCGGGGGATTGGCACCCTCAATGTAAAGGATACGAATCCGAACGAGTTGGCGAGCCTGATGGTTGGCCGGGAAGTTATTTTTAAAACGGATAAAAAGCCTGCCAATCCGAAGCAGCCCGTTTTGGAAATTAATCAGCTCATTGTGAAGGACTCCCGTGGTATTCCTGCTGTCAATGGCCTTGACCTTGTTGTACATGCGGGAGAAATCCTTGGAATTGCCGGGGTTGACGGGAATGGCCAGACCGAATTAATTGAAGCAATTACCGGACTGAGAAAGTCGGAAAGCGGCTCAATCAAATTGAACAACAAAGAAGTCCGCAATCTGTCACCGCGGAAGATAAGCGAGTCCGGAGTCGGCCATATTCCGCAGGACCGCCATAAGCACGGTCTTGTCCTCGATTTTCCGGTCGCTGAAAATATGGTTCTGCAAACCTATTATAAACGGCCATTCTCAAAAAATGGCATCTTGAATTTTAAAGAGATATACAAAAAAGCGAAAACGCTGATTGCGGAATTTGACGTCAGGACACCAAGTGAATACACACTTGCCCGCTCTTTGTCAGGAGGAAACCAGCAAAAAGCGATTATCGGCCGTGAGGTGGACCGTGACCCTGATTTATTGATTGCCGCACAGCCGACACGCGGCCTTGATGTCGGGGCAATTGAGTTTATCCATAAACGGCTTATCGAACAGCGCGACCATGGAAAGGCTGTCCTGCTTCTTTCATTTGAATTGGATGAAATCATGAATGTCAGCGATCGCATCGCTGTTATTTATGAAGGCAAGATTGTCGCAATAGTCGATCCAAAGAAGACGACTGAGCAGGAGCTTGGATTGTTGATGGCCGGGTCGAAACGAAAGGAAGCAGGTGAAGAAAGCCATGTCTAATCGCCTAAAAAATATCTTAATTCCGGTAATAGCTGTACTTCTCGGCGTCATTGTCGGAACGGTTATTATGATTATCAGCGGCTATGATGCTGTTGCAGGTTACACCGCGCTATGGAATGGTGCTTTCGGACAAGCATATTATACCGGTGAAGTGATTCGCCAGGTCACTCCGTATATTTTAGCCGGACTGGCGGTCGCATTCGCGTTCAGAACCGGTTTATTCAATATTGGTGTTGAAGGCCAGCTGATCGTTGGCTGGCTGGCTTCTGTTTGGGTTGGCGTGGCCTTTGAGCTTCCGAAAATCATTCATCTGCCGCTTGCGATATTGGCTGCTGCACTGGCGGGAGCATTATGGGGCTTTGTTCCAGGCCTCTTAAAAGCCCGGTTCCGCGTTCACGAAGTGATTGTCACCATTATGATGAACTATATCGCTCTGCATGTAACAAACTATTTGATCCGGACTGTCATTTCCGAAAGAGCCGACAGGACAGCCAATATTCATGAATCAGCTACGCTGCGATCACCCTTCCTTGAAGGGCTGACCGATTATTCCCGCCTGCACTGGGGAATTATCATTGCTATTATAAGTGTATTCGTTATGTGGTTTTTGCTTGAAAAAACTACAAAGGGATTCGAATTAAGATCGGTTGGCTTCAATCAGCATGCATCACAATATGCGGGGATGAACGTCAACGCAAATATCATCCAGTCAATGGTGATCTCCGGTATTTTTGCCGGGCTCGCCGGTGCGATGGAAGGACTCGGAACATTCGGCTATGCAGCGATAAAGGGCGGCTTTACAGGTGTAGGCTTTGACGGAATCGCCGTTGCCCTTTTGGGAGGAAACGGCCCGATCGGGATCGTCTTTGCAGCGATTCTGTTTGGAAGCTTAAAGGTCGGCGCCTTGAACATGCCGCTTGAGGCCGGAATACCGAATGAACTCGTTGATATTATTATTGCGTTAATCGTCTTCTTTGTCGCCGCAAGCTATATGATTCGCTTACTTATTGATCGATTAGGCAAAAAGGGGGTGAAGTAAGTGGGCTTAATGGATGTTTTATTAATTATCATTCCAGCTACTTTACTGTGGGCAGCACCACTTATTTTCACTGCGTTAGGCGGAAACTTTTCCGAGCGTTCCGGCGTTGTAAACATCGGCCTGGAAGGATTAATGGTGATCGGGGCGTTCTCTGCGATCGTTTTTAATTTAACGTTCGTTGACAGCCTGGGAAATTTGACGCCGTGGATTGCTCTTTTAGTCGCCATGATCGTTGGAGCCTTGCTTTCTGTTCTCCATGCTGTTGCGTCGATTACATTCCGTGCTGACCAGACGGTTTCCGGTGTCGCGATTAATCTGCTTGCAATAGGGGCGGCCTTATTTTTAGTCAAGCTTATCTATGGAAAAGGACAGACTGATATTATCCAGAAGGGATTCGGTAAAGTCGATATTCCTTTGCTAAGCGATATTCCGCTGCTTGGAGATCTGTTTTTCTCAAATACGTATTACACTTCATATGTTGCGATCGCTTTCGCTTTTATTTCCTGGTATGTGATGTTCAAGACACCATTCGGCCTCCGTCTGCGCGCCGTCGGTGAACATCCAATGGCGGCGGACACAATGGGAATTAACGTCACAAAAATGCGTTACATCGGCGTTATCATTTCGGGAGCGCTTGCCGGAATTGGCGGTGGTGTATACGCCCAGGCGATTTCCTCCGACTTCAGCCATGCAACAATCAGCGGCCAGGGCTTTATGGCTCTTGCAGCCCTAATCTTTGGCAAATGGCATCCGCTTGGAGCAATGGGAGCAGCGTTGTTCTTCGGATTTGCGCAAAGCTTGAGCATTATCGGGTCAAGCTTGCCTTTCTTGGAGAATGTTCCAAACGTATATTTGCTGATTACACCATATGTATTAACGATTCTGGCCCTGGCAGGTTTTATTGGCCGGGCTGAAGCCCCTAAGGCTTCCGGAACACACTATATAAAAGGAAGCAGATAATATACTTACACCCCTGATTTCAGAGTGAATCAGGGGTGTTTTTTTATCAAATTTAATAGCATAAAATTAAGAAAATTGACGAAGATTGTCTAAATATTTATTTTTTTGAAATGCTTTATTGTGCTAAAATGGAATTAGTTGTTAATACTTTAAGAGGGTAATAGTTATGGGTTTTTCTCTGTATGTGAACGATTATAAAACCGAAAGAATCTTTTCCTGTCTAAGATGGATTTTCTTTGTGATGGCAGTCACGATGTTTTATTTTCCTCCCCTGGCTGAGATTCTCCAATTTGAAACAGGCTCATTTCCGTTCCTCGTCGCAGTCGGGGCCATATATATGTTAACAACACAAATAGCACTGGCAAAAATGAGCCCTGATCATAAGTACTTCCCTTTCATTACAAAAACAGGGATTGTGTTTGATTTTATTGCGCTCTTTTGGCTTTTGGGCTTGACTGGCGGCGTCATGAGTTATCTTTTTCCGATCGCTTACCTGTTTGTTATGCATGCGACTATTTATTGGCGTACAAAAGGTTTTTTCATCTCCAGTGCCTCGGCAACTGCCGGTTATTCGGGAATACTATTAATGGAAATGCCCGTATCGGAGCAAGTGTGGTTTGTCTTTTTATTAAATACGGCTTTTGTTTGGATTGTCGGGATCTTCGGCGCCATCCTCGTGCTGCGGGAAAGGAAGCATATCAAGCAAAAGAAGATATATCAGCAGCTTGTTGTGACCGATTATTTAACAGGGCTGTATAATCATCGCCACTTCCAGGAGCATATACGCCATTTAAAGGAGCAGTCCATTCCCTTTGCACTTATAATGGGCGATATTGACCATTTCAAGCCGGTAAATGACCGATATGGCCATTTAGTCGGAGACGAAGTACTCCGGGAAATGGGGAAAATGATGAATGAAATCGCCGTAAAATATGACGGACAAGCTTTTCGCTATGGAGGCGAGGAATTCGCCCTTGTAATCCGCAATCACGACAAAGAATACCTGCTCCAATTTTTTACCGAGTTTTATGAATACTTAAACAATAACACCTTCACAGAAAATGGTTTGAAAATTACGATGAGTTTTGGCATTGCTTGCAGCAAACAGGATCAGTCAAGCGAAGAGATGATTTCCGAAGCAGATAAGCTTTTATATATGGCGAAGGGAAATGGAAAAAACCAGGCCCGTTTTGATTGCGGTCATACCTTCTGTAACTCCGGACCGGTGCCGACAGAAGCCATTTCAAGTTAACAGCCTCCTCCTATCACGGGGGCTTTTTTATTTCATCATAATAATATTATGTAAATTAAATTCGAAAAAGAAATGAAATGATCTGCCCGGATGCTAAGTATAATGTAAAAAGTCTAATTTCTGGTACTATAAGAAAGAATAGCCTTCAAATTAAAGGATATGATAGAAAATAACCGCTCGACTGAAAAAAAGCGTTTTGTAAGGGAGGAAATGTGATGGCGATAATATCTGAAGCCGTGAAGAAAATGAAAGGCTACAATCTGCATATTGTGAAAACGGGAAAATATAAAACGAACACAATCGTTTGGAAAATGAAGGCACCTTTAAATGAAGATGATGCAACCTTCAGAGCGATCCTGCCTTACGTCCTGCAAAGCAGTTCAGCCCGCTATCCTTCGACGACCGCTCTCCGTGCATATTTGGATGAGCTTTATGGGGCAACCCTTTTTGTTGATCTTGCCAAAAAAGGCGAGTACCATATTATCAGCTTCTCAATCGAAGTCGCCAACGAAAAGTTTTTAAGCGACCCGGCTCCATTATTGAAAAAAGCATTTGAGTTTCTCGCAGAAATCCTCCGTAACCCGCATACTAACGGGCAGGCATTCGATGCGGAGACAGTTGAGAAAGAAAAACGGACGTTAAAGCAGCGGATTCAATCTGTTTACGATGACAAAATGAGATATTCAAACTTCAGGCTTGTTGAGGAAATGTGTAAAGGAGAGCCGTACGCGATTCCTGTAAATGGCGAGCTTGAAAAAGTCGGTGATATTAACGCGGAAAATTTATATCATTATTATGAAAGAGCTTTTTCCGAAGATGAACTTGATCTTTACGTAATCGGCGATATTGTCGAGGATGAAGTCATCGAAATTGCCGATAGCCTCTTGCAATTTAATGAGCGCGAGCCCCGTGTCTCAGCGGGTCACGCACCGGAAAAAAAGCCGGAGGTTCATGAAGTGATCGAGGAGCAGGATGTCAAACAAGGCAAATTAAATATTGGTTACCGGACCAACATCACTTATGGGGATGCTGATTATTATGCCCTGCAATTGTTTAACGGCATCTTTGGCGGTTTTTCACATTCGAAGCTGTTTATTAATGTACGTGAAAAAGCGAGCCTCGCCTACTATGCGGCAAGCCGGCTTGAGAGCCATAAAGGACTTTTGATGGTGATGTCGGGAATCGACAGGAAAAATTATCAGCAGGCCGTCACGATTATTAAGGAACAAATGGAAGCCATGAAAAACGGTGATTTTACAGAGAATGAAATTGAACAGACGAAGGCGGTCACGATCAACCAGATGCTTGAAACGATCGACACAGCCCGGGGACTTGTTGAGGTGCTGTATCACAGTGTTGTTGCCGGCACCATGGTGGACCTTGACGAGTGGCTCGAAAAAACAAGGCAAGTGCCGAAGGAAGATATTGTGGCTGCTGCAAAAAAAGCCGATCTCGATACGATCTATTTTTTGACGGGAATGGAGGGCGGAAAAAGTGAAGAAAATTAAATTTGACCAGCTCCAGGAAGAGCTTTTTCACGAAAAGCTTGAGAATGGGCTTAATGTATATATTCTCCCCAAGCCGGGATTTAATAAAACGTATGCAACGTTCACAACGAATTACGGGTCGATCGATAATCATTTTCAGCCACTCGATAAAAATGAAATGGTCAAGGTTCCGGATGGCATTGCCCACTTTTTGGAGCATAAGCTTTTTGAGAAGGCAGACGGGGATGTGTTCCAGCAATTCAGCCGCCAGGGTGCATCAGCAAATGCGTTTACATCTTTTACAAGAACAGCTTATTTATTTTCGAGCACGTCGAACGTGGAGGAAAACCTGGAAACGTTAATCGATTTTGTCCAGGATCCTTATTTTACTGAAAAAACAGTTGAGAAAGAAAAGGGCATTATCGGCCAGGAAATCACAATGTATGATGACAATCCCGATTGGCGATTATACTTTGGCCTTATTCAAAATTTGTATAAAAACCACCCTGTGAAAATTGATATCGCAGGAACAATCGAATCGATTTCGGAAATCACGAAGGATATGCTCTATGAATGCTACGAAACCTTTTATCACCCGAGCAACATGCTGCTGTTCGTAACAGGGCCCGTCGATCCGGAGCGGATCATGAACCAGGTGAAGGAGAATCAGGCTAAAAAGCAGTATGATGACCAGCCGGAAATCAAGCGCCAGTTTGCCGAAGAACCCGCCGAAGCTGCGGTCAAAAAGCAAGTCCTGAAAATGAACGTGCAAACATCGAAATGCTTATTCGGCATTAAAGCACCGGACCCAAACGAAAGCGGTGCTGAACTGCTGAAAAATGAATTAACCGTAAATGTCATTCTTGATATTTTGTTCAGTAAAAGCTCTGAACATTACAGCGAGCTATACAATGAAGGACTGATTGATGAAACATTTTCCTATGATTATACACAGGAACAGGGTTTTGGCTTTGCGATGGTCGGCGGGGATACGAATGATCCCGACCGTCTTGCTGAGCGAATCGCGGACATATTGGCCGAAGGAAAAAGAGGAGCGTTCTTTAAGGAAGATAACCTCGGCAGAGCGAAAAAGAAGAAAATCGGCTCTTTTCTCCGCGCGGTTAACTCCCCGGAGTATATCGCCAATCAATTTACGCGTTATGCGTTTAACGATATGAATTTATTTGATGTCGTGCCGACGCTTGAGAGCATTTCACTGGAAGATGTCAAAGCTGCAGCCAACCGTTTTATTTCTGATGACCGATTCAGTGTCTGCCAGGTGGTCCCGAAAAATAAATAATTCATTCTGAAAAAAGTACCCTTGCGGTGCTTTTTTTCATAGAAGAATCATTGTATGATATAGGGCGTATACACTGAATTGTACGGAGTGGAGTTCATGGGAAAATTTGCATTAATCACCGGGGCAAGCGGAGGTATCGGCACGGCAATCGCAAAAAAATTAGCAAAGAACGGTTATTCACTATATTTGCATTACAATCGCAACAAACCGGGCATTGAACAGTTGATGAGCGAACTGAATGAACTCGAAGGGGAGTATATTCCGATTCAAGCCGACCTTTCGTCTCCGTCCGGCTATAAAAAAATAGCTTCTTCGGTCTTTTCAATTGATGCGATCATTCATAACAGCGGCAACAGCCATTCCGGCATGCTTGTTGATCTTGATGAACAAACCGCCGAGGAGCTTGTCCGTATTCACGTAACCTCGCCGCTGCTGCTCACAAAGGAGCTGCTTCCGAAGCTGCAAAATAAACGGGGCGGCAATATCGTCGTCATTTCTTCCATATGGGGGCAAACCGGTTCCGCGTTTGAAGTGGCATACTCTGCGGTGAAAGGGGCGCAAATCAGCTTTGTCAAAGCATTGAGCAAGGAACTGGCCCGGACCGGCATCAGGGTGAACGGGGTCGCGCCAGGCGCGATCGATACAAACATGCTTGACAGCCTCACTGAAGGAGAACTGGGTGAACTGGCAAATGAAATTCCCGTCGGCCGGCTCGGAAACCCGGAGGAGGTCGCGGATTCAGTTGCTTTTTTTCTGTCAGATCAGGCAACTTACATAACCGGTCAAATCCTCGGTGTCAATGGCGGTTGGTACACATAAAAATTTCATGCATATTTTCATCCTTCTAAATCCAAAATAACCATGTATTTATCAAAAGGAGGATGAAAAAATGTCTATATTAGAAAGCTGGGACCAGTGGAAGAATTTCTTAGGTGATCGCCTCCATCATGCCCAAAATGAGGGAATGGACAATGAATCCATCAATAATCTTGCCTATGAAATCGGCGGTTACCTTTCTCAGAACGTCGACCCTAAAAATGAGCAGGAACGAGTTCTTGCTGATCTTTGGTCGGTTGCAAGTCCTGAAGAACAGCATGCGATTGCCAATATGATGGTCAAGCTCGTTCAAAATAACGGATCTCAACAAAAATGATTGATGGAACAGCCCTTGTCATAACCGGCAAGGGCTGTTTTCTTTTACCGCTGCTTCAGACCTTGGCCGAAAGCCTTCTTTGTGATTTTAAAGGAAAAGTTATGCTTGTTTTTCCTTTCATCTTCTGGAAAAATAAATTATGATAGAATCGGGATAAAAAAATTGCAGGAATTTGTCACATGCATACTCGTTAGGGAGGTTTTTATGGATAAAACGGAATGGTATTTAGAATATGAAATACAAAAAAACCGTCCTGGTTTGCTTGGTGACATCTCGTCTTTGCTCGGTATGCTGTCGATCAATATTGTTACGATTAATGGCGTAGATGAAGGCAGGCGCGGATTACTGATTCTTGCAAAGGACCATGAACAAATTGTGCGGCTTGAGTCTATTTTAAATACAATGGATACAATAAAAGTAATTAAGCTTAGGGAGCCAAAGCTCCGGGATCGCCTCGCGGTCCGGCACGGCCGTTACATCCAGCGCGATGCCGATGATAAAAAAACATTCCGCTTTATCAGGAATGAACTTGGCATTCTTGTTGATTTTATGGCAGAATTGTTTAAGCAGGAAGGTCATAAGCTGATCGGCATCCGGGGAATGCCGCGTGTCGGCAAAACAGAATCAATTGTGGCTTCCAGTGTGTGTGCCAATAAACGCTGGCTGTTTGTTTCCTCAACTTTGCTGAAGCAGACGATTCGAAATCAACTGATTGAAGATGAATATAGCGAAAACAATTTATTTATAATTGATGGCATAGTTTCAACGAGAAGAGCGAACGAACGGCATTGGCAGCTTGTCAGGGAAATCATGCGCCTGAACGCTGTAAAAGTGGTTGAGCACCCGGACGTATTTGTGCAGAATTCTGAATATACTCTCGAAGATTTTGATTATATTATTGAATTGCGCAATGATCCTGACGAAGAGATTACATACGAACTTGAGCACAAAAACAATATGTTCTCCGACTCTGAATTTGGAGGCTTTGATTTTTAAATGTATGGAAGGTGTTATTGTGACTGAACTGGGCAATCGATTAAAAGAAGCACGTGAAGCAAAAGGCATGAGCCTTGACGAGCTGCAAACGGCGACTAAAATTCAAAAACGATATTTAAAAGGCATTGAAGAAGGAAATTATGAAATGATGCCAGGCCAATTTTACGTACGGGCTTTTATCAGGCAGTACGCAGAAGCAGTCGGCATTGAACCGGAAGAGCTCTATGAGCAATACAAAAACGATATTCCTTCTGCCCATAATGAAGATATTACCGAAAAGATTTCAAGGGTGCAAACGCGGAAAAACATCTCAGACAATAGCTCAAAGATTCTTGATTTTCTCCCAAAAATACTGATAGGCATTTTTGTAATTGGGGCAATTGTCCTTATCTGGTACCTTGTGCTCGAAAACAAGGATCAGGGATCAGATGCGCCTGTGAATGAAGAGGATACGACGATTAATTATGAACAGCCGGACAGCGTCGATAAAGATGCAGAGAAAAATAAAGACAATGAAGAAAATGGCAGTGCAGAGGATAACCAAAAAGAAGAAGATACAGATAAAGCTGACGACTCCGAAAGCAACAATGGAGAAGGTCAGGTTGAGGAAGCTCCTGCCCAGCAGATCTCTGTTGTTGAAGCCAGTGGAAGAAATACGACTTACGAGTTGACAAACGCTGCAACGTTCAATTTGAGAGTGGCGGCGACCGGTGGGAATACTTGGGTCAACATCACAAACGGCAAAGGGCATTCTTTCTATCAAGGCACACTTTCTCCAACAGGGACGAACAGCCAAACAGTTGATCTTTCACAAGAAACGGAAGCGGTGATTGTAATTGGAAATTCGGCGAATACTGAAATCTTCGTGAATGACCAAAAAGTAGAGTTTGCTGTCCCGCCATCAGAGTCGGTGCGCCAGGATATTACAATTCGCAAGGTACCGGCAAACCAATAGTCATCAGCAAGATGGCTATTTTTCCTTTACATATTTTTTCATTGCCCGGCTTATCTGAGCCATTGGCGCTTGTTTAGATACTATTTTGGAGGTCTATGATGAATCTGCCTAATAAAATTACCATTTCAAGAATATTGCTTATTCCGGTGTTTCTTATTGTGATGCTGGTTCCTTTTGATTGGGGAAATATGTCGTTTATCGGGGCAGACCTGCCTGTGACCCACTTTATCGGGGCGCTCATTTTTATTATTGCGTCGACAACCGATTGGATCGACGGCTACTATGCCCGGAAATACAACCTTGTCACCAATCTGGGCAAGTTCCTCGATCCGCTTGCCGATAAATTGCTCGTTTCGGCTGCGTTAATCGTGCTGGTCGATCTTGGGTTTGCAGCCTCCTGGATTGTGATCGTGATCATTAGCCGTGAATTTGCGGTTACCGGCCTGCGGCTTGTCCTTGCTGGTGAAGGAGAGGTGGTAGCTGCCAATAGGCTTGGGAAAATCAAAACATGGACGCAAATTATTGCGATTTCTGCCTTGCTTCTCCATAACACGATATTTGAATTGGTCTCTATACCGTTTGACCAACTCGCCCTGTGGGTTGCCATGTTTTTTACGATTTGGTCCGGATGGGATTATTTCGCCAAAAACAAGCATGCTTTTATTGATTCAAAATAATCGGCGCGGTGTAGGAGGCAGATTTGAATGAATGCAGAAATTATTGCAGTCGGATCCGAACTGCTGCTTGGCCAAATTGTGAATACAAACGCGCGCTTTATTTCAAGGCAGCTTGCCGACATGGGCATCAATGTTTTTTACCATACCGTTGTCGGCGATAATCCAGCCCGTCTTGAAGCTGCTATCAAGATTGCTGAAAGCCGCGCGCAGTTAATTATTTTTACTGGTGGTCTCGGCCCGACGAAAGACGATTTAACAAAAGAAACGATTGCCAGGCATTTACAGAAAAAGCTCGTCATTGATGAAGAAGCTCTTCGTTCAATTGAGCAGTATTTTGAACGCACAAAGCGAGCCATGACCGACAATAACCGAAAACAGGCTCTTATTCTTGAAGACTCTCAGGTGTTGAAAAATGATCATGGAATGGCACCTGGAATGGTCCTTTCAACGGAAAATCATACATATATGCTACTGCCGGGACCGCCGAAGGAAATGGAACCGATGTTTCTGAAATACGGGAATGCGGTACTGCTTGGCAAACTGGCTTCACAAAAAGTAATTGCTTCAAGGGTATTGCGTTTTTTCGGAATTGGCGAATCGCTTCTTGAAACACAACTCGAAGACTTAATTGAAGCGCAAACGAATCCGACGATTGCTCCCCTTGCCTCCGACGGGGAATGCAGCATCAGGCTGACAGCAAGTGCCGCCACTTTTGATTCTGCCCAGTTGCTTCTTGATGAAATGGAGGAAAAAGTGCTCGCCCGTGCCGGCGAATTTTTTTACGGCTATGATGAAACCTCGCTGATGAAGGAATTGACGAAAGCTTTGAAGGACCAGGGCTTAACCATTGCCTGCGCTGAAAGCTTAACGGGCGGGATGTTCCAGCAGGAGCTCACCTCTTATCCGGGTGCCGGGAGCCTTTTAAAGGGCGGTGTCGTCTGTTATACAAACGAGGCCAAAACGGATGTACTCCAAGTCAATAAGGAAACGATTGACAAGCACGGAGCGGTCAGCCGGGCCTGCGCCGCGGAGCTTGCCGAAAATGCGGCGAATATTTTTAAGTCTGACATCGGGATCAGCTTTACTGGAGTGGCAGGTCCTGAGGAGCTGGAAGGAAATCCGGTCGGAACGGTCTATATCGGCGTTTCCATCAAAGGAAAACCGGCAGTTGTTGAAAAAATGCAATTTGGCGGCGGCAGAGAAGCGAATCGCATTCGCGCTGTCAAATATGGCTGCCATTTTCTATTAAAGCTTCTGGCGAATTCACAGAGTGCCTGACGAGGCGCTCTGCTTTTTATTTTCAGAATTTGAATGAAAAAGTACGTTTTTTAGTTTTTCAAACTCGAAAAAGGGGAAGTCTCCCGATATAATAACTATTTTTCGCTATTTTTAATGATAGAAAAAAACCGAATAAATGTTCGACTTTTTTCTAGACAAAATGCAAAAAAACATTTATAGTAGAGATAGGTTCTGTGAGATGAGACAGAAAACGAATCCGATTCGTTTACTTATAAAGGAGGAAATACTTAGTGAGTGATCGTAAAGCTGCCTTGGAAATGGCCTTGAAACAAATAGAAAAGCAGTTTGGTAAAGGTTCTATTATGAAATTGGGAGAACAGACGGACCGAAGGATTTCCACGATCCCGAGCGGTTCTCTTGCCCTTGATGCGGCTCTTGGAGTAGGCGGTTATCCGCGCGGGCGTATTATTGAAATCTATGGGCCTGAAAGCTCCGGTAAAACAACCGTCGCGCTTCACGCCATCGCTGAAGTACAGGCTGCCGGCGGACAAGCAGCATTTATTGACGCCGAACATGCGCTTGATCCGGTATACGCCCAAAAACTTGGGGTAAATATTGATGAGCTATTGCTTTCCCAGCCTGATACAGGCGAACAAGCACTTGAAATTGCCGAAGCTCTTGTACGAAGCGGTGCTGTTGATATTTTAGTTATTGACTCTGTTGCAGCACTTGTGCCGAAGGCCGAGATTGAAGGCGAAATGGGTGACAGCCACGTTGGTTTACAGGCGCGTTTAATGTCCCAGGCATTGCGTAAATTATCCGGTGCCATTAACAAATCAAAAACGATTGCAGTTTTTATTAACCAGATCCGTGAAAAAGTCGGAGTTATGTTCGGAAATCCGGAAACGACTCCAGGCGGACGCGCATTAAAGTTCTATTCGACAGTGCGCCTTGAAGTCCGGCGTGCGGAGACTTTAAAGCAAGGAACGGATATGGTCGGAAATAAAACAAAAATTAAGGTTGTAAAAAATAAAGTAGCTCCTCCGTTCCGCACAGCTGAAGTGGACATTATGTACGGCGAAGGAATTTCCAAAGAAGGCGAAATTATTGACTTGGGCTCAGAACTGGATATCATCCAAAAAAGCGGTTCATGGTATTCGTATAATGAAGAGCGCTTGGGCCAGGGCCGTGAAAATGCGAAGCTGTTTTTAAAAGAAAACAAAGAGCTGCGCCTTGAAATCCAGCAAAAAATCCGCGACCATTACGGTCTTGACGACGAAAAAACTGTGATTGACTCCGAAGAAGAGCCGGAACAGTTTGAGTTAATAGACTAAGAAAACAAAGCCTCCGGGCTTTGTTTTTTTTTTATGGTTTCTATATGTTCTGGTTAAGATTGCTATAGAAAAGACCGGCAAGCTGGCATTCTATTCTTAATTCGTGAATTTGTCTCTTCTTCTTTGCTGATACATAAAAGCAGGCTCAAGGACTGGGCCCTTGACAATAAAATTTTACAGCTATACAATTAAACATGTATATTTTACACATTTTTCAGTATTAACACGTTTAAAAGTCCTAGAGCTGTATATTGATGAACAATGTACATGCCGACAGTTTAAAAAACGTAACAAAAGTTCATAGCAAGAGGAGGTGAAATGATGGAACCCATTACGATCATCTCCATTTTGCTTGGCCTATTCGTCGGTGCAGTTGTTGGCTATTTTATTCGTAAATCCTTTGCGGAAGCGAAGATAGCTGGAGCAAAAAACGCAGCGCAGCAGATTTTGGAAGATGCAAAGCGCGATGCAGAAGCCTCAAAGAAAGAAGCCTTGCTCGAGGCAAAGGATGAAATCCACAAGCTTCGTACTGAAGCTGAACGTGAGGTTCGTGAACGAAGAAATGAACTGCAAAAACATGAAAACCGTTTACTGCAAAGAGAGGAGAATCTTGATCGCAAAGATGAGTCGTTGAATAAACGAGAAAGTCTTTTAGAGAGAAAAGATGATTCCCTTAACCAAAGACAACAGCATATTGAAGAGATGGAAAGCAAAGTGGACGAGATGGTACGAGCACAGCAGGCTGAACTGGAACGCATCTCGAGCATGACGCGTGAAGAAGCGAAAGCAATCATTTTGGATCGCATCGAACAGGAAATGTCCCACGATATCGCCATCATGTTGAAGGAGAGCGAAAATCGTGCAAAAGAGGAAGCAGACAAGAAAGCGAAAGAGGTCTTGTCACTTGCTATCCAAAGATGCGCAGCAGACCATGTTGCGGAGACCACTGTATCAGTTGTGAACTTGCCGAATGATGAAATGAAAGGCCGGATTATCGGCCGGGAAGGCCGTAACATACGGACTCTCGAAACGCTGACGGGAATTGACCTGATCATTGACGATACACCTGAAGCAGTCATTTTATCCGGCTTTGATCCGATTCGACGTGAAACAGCTCGCTTGGCGCTGGACAAGCTTGTACAAGATGGAAGGATCCATCCGGCACGCATCGAGGAAATGGTCGATAAAGCTCGGCGCGAGGTGGATGAACACATCCGTGAGATAGGTGAACAAACTACTTTTGAAGTGGGTGTTCACGGGCTCCATCCGGATTTAATCAAAATTCTTGGCCGCTTAAAATTCCGAACGAGTTATGGCCAAAACGTATTAAAGCACTCGATGGAGGTTGCCCACCTTTCCGGGCTGCTCGCAGCTGAACTTGGGGAAGACACAACCCTGGCCCGCCGAGCGGGACTTCTTCACGATATCGGTAAAGCGATTGACCATGAAGTTGAAGGAAGCCATGTTGAAATCGGGATTGAACTTGCCACGAAGTACAAGGAACATCCTGTCGTTATCAACAGTATTGCTTCCCACCACGGGGATACGGAACCAACATCGATCATTTCGGTGCTTGTGGCAGCAGCAGATGCTCTTTCTGCGGCAAGGCCGGGAGCGCGCAGTGAAACGCTTGAAAACTACATTCGCCGTCTTGAAAAGCTTGAAGAGATTTCAGAATCCTATGACGGTGTTGAAAAATCATTTGCGATTCAAGCAGGCCGTGAAGTTCGAATCATGGTAAAACCTGAACAAATTGATGACCTTGAAGCTCATCGCCTGGCACGGGATATTCGCAAAAGAATCGAAGAGGAACTCGATTACCCGGGTCATATAAAAGTGACGGTAATACGCGAAACAAGAGCGGTAGAATATGCAAAATAAAGCGGTGCACACAGCACCGCTTTTTTTTCATTGAATAGAATTGGGTCAGATTGTGGTAAGATTTACATAAGCAAAAAATTCAGGTAAAGAAAGGGCATAATATGAGGATTTTGTTTATAGGCGATGTTGTTGGCTCACCCGGGCGGGATATGGTGAGCAGCTATTTGCCCCGATTAAAGGAGAAATTCCGGCCGACGATTACGATTATTAACGGAGAGAATGCCGCAGGCGGGAAGGGAATAACCGAAAAAATCTACCGGCGCTTCCTTGAGGAAGGCGCTCAGGCTGTGACGCTCGGCAACCATGCGTGGGACAACCGGGAAATTTTTGAATTCATCGATGAAGCGAAATATATGGTGCGTCCTGCCAATCTTCCAGAGGGGACACCGGGGAAGGAAATCGTTTATTTAAAAGTCAATCAGGATGAAGTGGCGGTGATCAACCTGCAGGGGCGGGCTTTTATGACACCGGTTGATTGCCCGTTTAAAAAGGCAGATCAGCTTATCGAAGAAGCGCGAAAGCGAACACCAATCATTTTTGTTGATTTCCATGCCGAAGCAACGAGTGAAAAGCAGGGGATGGGCTGGTATTTGGACGGAAGGGTGTCAGCGGTCGTTGGCACTCACACGCATGTTCAAACGGCAGACGCGCGCATCCTGCCTGCTGGAACGGCCTTTTTAACAGACGTTGGCATGACCGGCCCCTATGATGGTATTCTCGGTGTCGAAAGAGACGCCGTGCTGAAAAGATTCCTGACAGCCCTGCCGGTCCGCTTTGAAGTGACGAAGGAAGGGCGGACGCAGCTGAGTGCGGTTGTAATTGATATCGATAAACAGGACGGCAAAGCAAAAAAAATTCAAACCATCCTGGTGAATGACGATCATCCCTTTTTCTCTTAAACAAACATTTCATCTCCTCCTTGAAAACCGATCCGGGAAGCTTCACAAGCAATCCTTTTTTTGTCCAAGCCGGAATATGTCTTTTAAGTGCTGAATATAGTAGCAATGGAAAGATTTATCCGTTCCCGCGAGGCTGGTCAGCTTTTATGTCACGGGCTCGAGGAAGGCTTGGGAATGGATTGGTTCAACCGAGTTTGTCAGCAGGTAAATAAACAGAGCTTGTCCAGCTGATGGACGGTTTCATGTACAACCTGATTTGTTCAGTTTTTGAACATACGGGATCGGGATTAAACAAGGAGGAGCTAGGAATGGAAATATTAAAAGTTTCAGCAAAATCTAATCCTAATTCTGTAGCTGGTGCACTTGCCGGTGTTCTGCGCGAAAGAGGTGCTGCGGAAATCCAGGCAATAGGTGCAGGTGCATTGAATCAAGCCGTTAAGGCAGTAGCGATTGCAAGAGGATTTGTCGCACCTAGCGGAGTCGATTTAATTTGCATCCCGGCATTTACAGATATCCTAATCGATGGAGAAGAACGGACGGCCATTAAGTTAATTATCGAACCCAGATAAAGGGGAAGCCACAGTAACCGGCGGTTCCTTCTGATCCGAATTTGCACACAAAAAACTCCTGTTTGCCACATGCAAACAGGTTCTCTTTTTTTACATTATATATGTAAGCGGGGTGGACGGATGTGAAGATATTTGATGCTCACTGCGATGTCCTCTATAAACTATTTATAAACAACGGCCTTGATTTTAACGATTCCCCGGAATTGCAGGTGACGTGGCAGCAATTATCGGGGCCAGGGCCGAAGATTCAATGCTTTGCGATCTATGTGCCGGAAAAAGTCCATCCAGATCTGAAATTTCACGCTGCACTTCGCATGGCCGAGCTTTTTTACGAACGGATTATCGAACCTTTTTCAAATATTAAACTGATCATGGCAAAGGATGGGATCAGCCGATTAAAAGAAAACCAAATCGGAGCCATTTTAACGCTGGAAGGCTGCGATGCGGTCGGAATGGATCTAAATAAGCTCCAGACGCTGCTGCGGCTCGGGGTATCGTCTGTAGGGCTTACCTGGAATTATGCGAACAGCGTTGCTGACGGAGCTTTGGAGGAAAGGGGCGCAGGGCTGTCCAGGTTTGGGAAACAGGTTGTCGATGTCCTGAACAACAAGGGAGCATGGTGTGATGTATCCCACCTATCGGAAAAAGGTTTTTGGGATGTGATCGAGATGGCTGATTATCCAATCGCATCCCATTCAAACTGTTACGCTCTTTGTCCGCATCCCCGGAATTTGCGGAATCAGCAAATCAAGGCGTTGATAGACAGGAACGGTGTAGTTGGCATCACGTTTGTAGCTCCATTTCTGTCGGGCAAACAATCGGCAACAATTGCAGATGTACTGCGGCATCTTGACCATGTATGTGCACTTGGCGGTGAAAACCACGTCGGTTTTGGTTCGGATTTTGATGGCACTGATGACACCGTGACGGGTTTGGAAAGAATGGCCGATTATGCGGTTCTCGTCAATGAACTTTATAAATATTATTCTAATATACAGGTGGACAAGTTTCTCTATCAAAATTTTGCAGGAAGATATCCGTGGTAAAAGCTGGGGAAGCTATTAAAATACAGGCTTTGCACAATACAAATATACGAACATGATACACGCCAAAATGTAAATAGCTATTATATTTCACAAAATAAAAAAATATTCACATTTTAGTCAATATTTAATCTGAAAGGGTTGCTTTTTTTAACACATAGGTCTAGAATTGAAAGCGTTTAGTACCCTCCTATTAAACCAGTAACATTTGTATAGAAATATAGACTTGGAATGGTGATGTAGAAAGGTACTATCGTTGACATGTAACGTTTTTGCATAATTCTTTTAACGTATCTAAAGGGGTGTAGGGAATGATCAATCAACTTTCTTGGAAAGTTGGCGGACAACAAGGGGAAGGTATTGAAAGTACCGGGGAGATATTTTCCATTGCGCTGAATCGTTTAGGCTACTACTTGTATGGTTACCGCCACTTTTCATCACGTATTAAAGGCGGCCATACCAACAACAAAATTCGTGTAAGCACAACTCAAGTTCGGGCCATTTCAGATGATTTAGACATACTCGTCGCGTTTGACCAGGAAACGATCGATGTCAACTACAAAGAACTTCATGATAAAGGTGTCATTATTGCCGATTCTAAATTTGATCCGAAACAGCCAGAAGATACTAAAGCTTCGATGTATGCGGTTCCATTTACGGAAATCGCCACGGAACTCGGCACATCCCTTATGAAAAATATGGTTGCGATCGGAGCAACTTCAGCAGTATTAGATCTTGATATTAAAGTTTTTGAAGAAGTAGTTCAAGAGATTTTCGGACGCAAGGGCCAGCAGGTCGTCGACAAAAACATGGAAGCGATTCAAGCAGGCTATAATTATATGAAAGAAAAGCTGGGTGAAAGCATCGAGACGATGCAGCTTGAAAAAGCAGACGGGAAAAAGCGGATGTTCATGATCGGAAATGATGCGATCGCCCTTGGAGCTTTAGCGGCAGGCTGCCGCTTTATGGCTGCATACCCGATTACGCCTGCTTCTGAAATTATGGAATACTTGATTAAAAAACTGCCTCCACTGGGCGGTACTGTTATTCAAACAGAGGACGAAATTGCGGCCGTTACGATGGCGATCGGTGCCAACTATGCCGGTGCCCGTGCGTTTACAGCGTCAGCCGGCCCGGGACTGTCTTTGAAGATGGAAGCAATCGGTTTATCCGGCATTACGGAAACACCGCTTGTCATCGTTGATACACAGCGCGGCGGTCCTTCGACCGGCTTGCCAACTAAACAGGAACAGTCTGACTTGATGGCAATGATTTACGGGACTCACGGTGAAATTCCAAAAATTGTCCTCGCTCCAAGTACGGTTCAAGAGGCTTTCTATGATACCGCCGAAGCTTTTAATCTTGCAGAAGAATACCAGTGTCCGGTTATTATTCTATCAGACCTGCAGCTGTCATTAGGAAAGCAGACGGTGGAACCGCTCGAATTTGATAAAGTGGAAATCCGCCGCGGCAAGCTTGCGGATGCTGAACTTCCTGAAATTGAAAACAAAGGCTATTTTAAACGTTATGAAGTGACAGAAGATGGTGTATCACCACGTGTCATTCCGGGCATGAAAAACGGGATTCACCACGTGACAGGTGTGGAGCATGATGAGACTGGAAAGCCGTCAGAATCGTCGGCAAACCGGAAAGCGCAAATGGATAAGCGCTTCAAGAAGGTCGAACATATTCATTTCGACACCCCTGTCTATAAAAACTCTCCGCATGAAGAAGCGGATTTATTAATTGTCGGTTTTAGCTCGACGCGCGGCACGATCGAAGAAGCAATCGTCCGCCTTGAAAAAGACGGATTAAAAGTAAATCATGCACAAGTACGGTTGATTCATCCGTTCCCAACAGATGAACTGCTGCCGCTTGTGAAATCGGCGAAAAAAATCGCAGTTGTTGAAAATAACGCAACCGGCCAGCTGGCAAACATTATGAAAATGAACGTCGGTCACGCTGACAAAGTTGTCAAGATCTTAAAGTATGATGGAAACCCATTCCTGCCGCATGAAATTCATACAAACTGCAAGGAGTTGTTTTAAATGGCAACATTTAAGGAATTTCGAAATAATGTAAAACCGAACTGGTGCCCCGGCTGTGGCGACTTCTCCGTACAGGCGGCGATCCAGCGGGCCGCGGCAAATGTCGGTCTTGAGCCTGAAAATTTGGCGATTGTTTCAGGGATCGGCTGTTCCGGCCGTATTTCCGGATATATTAATTCATACGGATTTCATGGTATCCACGGACGTTCATTGCCAATCGCCCAAGGTGTGAAAATGGCTAACCGGGATCTGACCGTGCTTGCTTCCGGCGGAGACGGCGACGGTTTCGCAATTGGAATGGGCCATACGATCCACGCGATTCGCCGCAACATTGATATTACTTATATTGTCATGGACAACCAAATCTATGGATTAACAAAAGGGCAGACATCACCACGTTCAGCGGCCGGTTTTAAAACAAAATCGACGCCGCAAGGATCGATTGAACAGGCTGTTTCTCCAATGGAAATGGCTTTGACAGCAGGTGCAACATTTGTAGCGCAAAGCTTTTCAACCGATTTAAAGGATTTAACAGCCCTGATTGAAGCGGGCATTAAGCATAAAGGATTTTCGTTAATCAATGTGTTTAGCCCATGTGTGACATACAATAAAGTAAACACGTATGATTGGTTTAAAGAGAACTTAACAAAGCTTAGCGACATCGAAGGCTATGATCCTTCCAGCCGGGAAGTCGCGATGCAAACGCTGATGAAGCACAATGGCTTAGTGACAGGTTTAATTTATCAAGATACAGTGCGCAAGTCTTATCAGGAACTGATCAACGGCTACTCGGAAACGCCGCTTGCCCATGCTGATTTGAATTTAAGTGAAGATCACTTCGACAAGCTGGTAGCAGAGTTTATGTAAATAAAAGCAGTGAAAAACCCCCGGGATTCAAAATTAATCCCGGGGGTTTTTCATGTATTTTTTACTAAAAAATTCAAATTTAGCAGGGCCCTCTTTTTATAGTAAAATAGAAGTGTCGCTCCAGCACATTATCATATGTTATTGTTTGTTTTCGTCCAATCGTTTAAAATGGTTAGTTGTACGTTAACAAATAAATCAATGTTTAGAAATACAAGAAAGGGGATTTTTCATGAACGAGAAACAACGTATTGAAGGCCAGCAAGTAGAAGCTGTTAATTCTCCGGACAAAAAATCCGTCAAGGACTACAGCAAATACTTCGAAGCTGTTTATATTCCCCCATCCTTAAAGGATGCAAAAAAACGCGGAAAAGAGGAAGTAAAGTATCACAAAGACTTTACGATTCCGGAAGAGTTTCGCGGGATGGGAGCTGGACGAAAGTTTTACATTCGTACGTACGGATGTCAAATGAACGAGCATGACACAGAAGTGATGGCAGGAATCTTTTTAGCGCTCGGCTATGAAGCAACCGACCGGACTGAAGATGCCAATGTCATTCTGTTGAATACTTGTGCGATCCGTGAGAATGCCGAGAACAAAGTGTTTGGTGAAATTGGCCATTTGAAAGCATTAAAAAGGGAAAAACCCGACTTGCTTATCGGCGTTTGCGGCTGTATGTCCCAGGAAGAATCTGTCGTAAACAAAATTCTTGAAAAACATCATCATATCGACATGATCTTCGGAACACATAATATTCACCGCCTCCCGAATATTTTACAAGAAGCGTACATGTCAAAAGAAATGGTCGTCGAAGTATGGTCCAAAGAAGGGGACGTCATTGAGAACCTTCCGAAAGTACGCCGCGGCAATATTAAAGCATGGGTCAACATTATGTATGGCTGCGACAAGTTCTGTACGTATTGTATCGTTCCGTATACACGCGGAAAAGAACGGAGCCGCCGGCCGGAGGATATCATCCAGGAGGTTCGCCATTTAGCTGCGCAGGGCTACCAGGAAATTACGCTGCTTGGCCAAAACGTTAATGCATACGGCAAAGACTTCGAGGATATCCAGTACGGACTTGGCGATTTAATGGATGAAATTCGCAAAATCGATATCCCGCGTGTCCGTTTCACAACAAGCCACCCGCGTGATTTTGATGATCACTTGATCGAAGTGCTCGCCAAAGGCGGCAACTTGATGGATCACATTCATTTGCCGGTTCAATCAGGTTCGACCGAAGTGCTGAAAATCATGGCCCGCAAATACACGAGAGAGCAGTATTTAGAACTCGTCAGAAAAATTAAAGCTGCGATTCCGAATGTTTCTTTGACTACTGACATCATTGTCGGCTACCCGAATGAAACAGAAGAGCAGTTTGAAGAAACATTGTCGCTTTACCGTGAAGTAGGCTATGAAACGGCTTATACATTTATTTACTCACCGAGGGAAGGTACCCCGGCTGCGAAAATGACCGATAATGTGCCGATGGCTGTGAAGAAGGAGCGCTTGCAGCGTTTAAACGCGGTTGTGAACGAATTATCGGCGGCAGCGATGAAAAAATACCAGGATCAGATTGTCGACGTGCTAGTCGAAGGGGAAAGTAAAAATAATCCTGATATGCTCGCCGGCTATACAACGAAAAACAAGCTTGTTAACATTAAAGGACCAAAAACGGCGATCGGCAAGATTGTCAAGGTAAAAATCACAGAAGCCAAAACATGGTCTTTAAACGGAGAAATGGTGGAAGAACTACAATCAGTTGAGGTGAATTAACGTGGCGAAATACACAAAAGACGATATCGTCGCCCGCGCGAAAGAGTTGGCAAAGATGATTTCTGAAACGGAAGAGGTAGACTTTTTCAAGCGTGCTGAGGCACAAATTCATGGGAATGAAAAAGTCCGTTCAATGATAACCGAGATTAAGGGACTGCAAAAGCAGGCCGTCAATCTCCAGCATTATGGCAAGCCGGAAGCATTAAAGAAAGTCGAAGAGAAAATTTCCGCGCTTGAGCAGGATCTGGATGAGATTCCTCTTGTCCAGGAGTTCAAACAGTCCCAAGTAGAAGTGAATGAGCTGTTGCAAATTATTGCTTCCACTATCTCCAACACGGTTACAGATGAAATTATCACTGCAACCGGGGGAGACCTGCTGCACGGCGAAACAGGAGCACAAGTTAACACGAAAACCAGCTGCCACCAGCATTAATCAGCATGGGCCCGGGATCACTCCCGGGCCTTTTTCAAAAGATAAGAAAGTATAAAATTTTGGGTCTATCACGGTCATCTAGGCTGTGGTATTTTTATTTTATGGAGACGAACATTCTTAGACAAATTTTTT
>NZ_PGUZ01000024.1 GCF_002860165.1 Bacillus sp. V3-13
TTTTTAAGAGGTATTTACCCATTCTCGTCTAACTCATAACTTTAATTTTGATCGTGTACTAGAGATTCTGATATTTATTAATCCATTGAATAATATCTGGATCCCAATGTAGATATTCATCTGGTGTATCTTTCAAGTCGACTCCAGATACTATTTGTAAAAATTCCCAAACCACTTCGTCAGATATAGACGGGTCATCAGCCATTACATATTCTGATGCCCAATCTGCGACTTCCTCCCTTGACAATTTCCCCTTTAAGATTAGCTCTAATTTCTCAATTATATCTTTTACTGTAGGTTGTTCCATACTCCTACCACGCTCCTACATATTTACCCTTATTATCAAAACGATAATGAACCTTTTTTCCTTCAGTAAATTTTGTATCAGGTCTAACTTGTCTAATACTCCCATTGTGATCCACTGTCTCTTGCCATGTCCTTTTATTTCCCGTTTTAGGATTCCATTCCCTCACAACTCTTCGTCCCGCCATTTCTCCTGGCTTCGTTGCGGGAGTTATGTTGCCATAATAGCGAATCCTGCCATCAGATAATTCTTTAATTCCACCCTTTCCATACTTCTCTGCCTGTTGATAATGAGTTTTTAATTTATTATACTGGGCAGAGCTATGAGCCTGATTACCGGGACCTCTTAACATGCTCCCCACATTATCTCCTGCTACCGGCTGAGTAAATTTCGGAATCGTACGATACTTAGTCGGGGTACCACCATTTTTTAATTTGTTATTTCGGGTGATCTTAATGGAATTCGCAGCCAATTTGGCAAGCTTCGGTGATTTTGTACCCACTTTTATGGCTGCTTTTGCTCCCAATGTCACCCCTTTTGCGCCAGGGATAAAATTACTGGCAATACTGACCGCAGCACCGGCTTTTTGATACCATTTCGATTTCGGGCTCTTTAGGGTTTTGATATCGTCTCCGATGGCAAAATTATACGCTTTTTTCGCTGCCTTTTTGGTTGCTTTCATGCCTTTTTGCAGCCATTTTGGTGCATGACCGTCCGGATCGATATTATTAACCGGGTCCCCATCTGCATACAAGTAGCGGTTTAAAGAAGTCGGTTCGTCTTCTTGCCCTTCATATTCATCCACAACGATGAATCGTCCTGTCTGCGGATCGTAGTCCCTCCAGCCCATCAGGTACATGCCGCTGTTTTTATCATACATGACACCATATTTTCCTACAAACCGGTATGGATTGTTTTTCCGCAGCTTCGAGGTTTTTCGGTTGAAGTCTATTTCTCTTATGATGTTAATAGGCTTTTTTAGTGGTACTACAATCGTGAAGATAATCAAAGTAAAAGATTCACTATAAAAAACCCTAAGAGAGAAATCCTCTCCAAAGGTTTAAAGTTACATACTCTCTATCTTGTCATCTAATTGTCTCTCAATGAATTGATCGTCTCCAGAAATTACTAAGCAGTAAGCAACGTCTGAACAAGAAATATATATAGTTTTATTCTGACCTTTTAACAACAACGTATTTTCAATCTCTATATAATATAATATTCTCCCAGTAGTATCTTTAACATAATCTTTCTCATAAAAGAACTTTATTTTTTCCTTTACTCCTTCTAAAAAAACAGTGTCAAAGAGTTCTACTCCCTCTGGCAAATTGTTCTGAACTTTACCAAATTTAATATTATCTTTATTTATAATTTGTATGACTGGAGCTCCCTCTGTAATGGACAGACGATAAAGCTCGTTAATTGGGCTCTCATATTCATCTTCTTCCACGCTGATATGGAAAACATCCTTATCATCCTTCAAAAGAAAAATATCACTACAACTAACATGATCATTATTCCTTCTGCTGAAGGGTTGTTTTAATAAATAAATTTCAATTTTAGCACCATCATTAAGTTTATTTAAAATTGTTTCCTTATTTTTTAACGTAGACCTGATTTTTTGCATTAACCACAACCATCCCCTCATTATATAAAATTCGTTGACTAGTCTCTAAAATGTATATCTTCATATTGACCGAATAATTTGTTATCAATATTTGTTTTTCCTTTTTTATACATTCTGATAGAGATACTATTATCGGTAGTAGATCTTCTAACCATCCCATTTTTTTCTGTTTGTATTACTTTCTTATTTTTTGTGTAATGCCTGAAAATGCTTTTTGCTACGGCTCTGCCACCGTCTATATCAGTATTTATTCTTGTTTTATGCGACTGCGGATTTTTACCTAAAAGCTTACTAGGCCTTAAACTTATTCCAACATTATCTCCTGCTACCGGCTGAGTAAATTTCGGAATCGTACGATACTTAGTCGGGGTACCACCATTTTTTAATTTGTTATTTCGAGTGATCTTAATGGAATTCGCAGCCAATTTGGCGAGCTTCGGTGACTTCGTTCCACTTTGATGGCTGCTTTTGCTCCCAATGTCACCCCTTTTGCTCCAGGGATAAAATTACTGGCAATACTGACCGCAGCACCGGCTTTTTGATACCATTTCGATTTCGGGTTCTTTAGGGTTTTGATATCGTCTCCGATGGCAAAATTATACGCTTTTTTCGCTGCCTTTTTGGTTGCTTTCATGCCCTTTTGCAGCCATTTTGGCGCGTGTCCGTCCGGATCGATATTATTAACCGGATCCCCATCGGCATATAAGTAGCGGTTTAGGGAAGTTGGTTCGTCTTCTTGTCCTTCATATTCATCCACGACAATGATCATCCTATTTGCAGTTCGTAATCCCTTCAGCCCATCAAATGCTGACACCCATATTTCTCGAGATGTCCCTTCTTTCCTTTATAATCGAAAATATTTAACCTTTCATATTACCGTCGCAATAACAGTTTGTGTGTCCAGCTACTTTCGGTAGTATGTTTTCTTCTTGAGCGTATTTATACAGTAAACATCAAACGTTAATATTTTTTTGATGAATATCCGCTGTAATTTTTAAAGTAATAAAAAACTTGATAGAGTAAGAATCACTCTATCAAGTTTGGCATTTCTTTATAAACTCATAAAAATAAACGATTAGGTACTTTGCATCTCAGTCGCTAAAATATTACAGGATTTACATAAATAAAAATAAATAAAAGATTCACCAAAATTAAATGAAAACCCCTCATGAACCAATCCTTGCGAGTCGTAATCCTCGGAGCAAATGGTTGCTATATATTCCATCTTCCTGTTACAGTGGCTACATGTCTTTACGATGGTTTGAGTAGAATATAGTGGACTGCCTAATATCCGACATACATACTCCGTTCCAAACACTGCAAAAGCGGCATCTGAGTCTTCATCACTAGGACAATCAATAGATTTGAGATCAACTAACTTCATTTCTGAAAATGGTAAGGGAAATTCAAGTCGATCTTGTTCTTCTGCTATCCAATGCTGCTCGTCAAGTTGTTTAATAATCGATAGAGACTTATCAATAGGGTCTATTCGAAACTCTTGTGGTTCCCAATATGATGAGCAATTTAGGCATGAAATAAGTGGCAACTTACCCAATGTCTTACTTTTAAGTTCAAGTAGCCTGTCGTCACGAAGGTCAAATTCAAAAATTTGATGCAATCTTGTATTACAATTTGGACATACAGGCGTATTCCAAGTACTCCCACCAAACGTATGTTTATGTTTATCTGATCCCTGTATAACCCTATAACCTTTCTGTGTTTCTATAATACATCTTCCTTTCTCATAGTATTAGTTTTTACTTACGATAAACTTTTTGTCCATATCTAACTGCTTCCTTTAATCCCTGGTTATATTTTCTTCCAAAATTTCTTTTTACGTCCCATACATCTTTTGCCATTCGTTGTCTATATAGAATGAACTTAAGTTTTTCTTCCTGATTTGGGAAGGATTTTTGTACATCACACGTCGAATAGAGATTTATCATGAATGGGCGGTGATGTATAATGACATCCACTATTGACGAATTGCAGGAAGTTGAGAAGAGACTGAAATCAGAAAAAGATCGTCGCATGTATGAACGTTACCAGGCAATTCGCCTGCATCTTTTGGGAAATACCAATAACAAAATTGCAACCATTCTTAACCGCACAGATAGAACCGTTGGAACCTATATCCGAGCCTATAAAAAAAACGGATTGGAAGGTCTTTCTATGAAGTTTTCAAGTGGAAAGCCGCCACGGTTAACGGTTGAGCAGCAGGAACAATTGAGACAGACCATTGTTGCCCGACTCCCTCATGAGTGCGGTTTTCCTGCCAAGTTTAACTGGACGCTAGATATCATCAGGTCGTACATTCTCCGTGAGTTCGGACATGAATACTCCATCCGGGGTGTGTCGAAATTGATGGCGCGAATGGGTATGAGTTACACAAAGCCCACCTACACCCTAGCTGCAGCTGACGAAGAAAAGCAAAAAGAATTTGTCGAAACCACCTTCCCTGAGGTAAAAAAAATACGATAATGGCGAAATTGATCACATTTTGTTCGAAGATGAAAGCATGATCCGTGATTACCAGGCGCTACAGTACACATGGTTTGAGAAAGGAAAGCAAAGAATCATTAAAACTACCGGCAAACATCGTGGCGTAAAACTATTGGCAACCGTTGATTACGTCACTGGTGAAATCGTATGGCAGGAGGAAGAGCAATACACGGCAGAAGAATTCCTTGCCTTCCTTAACAAAGTAACAGAAGCCTATCCGACCGGGAACATTGTCATGATCCTGGACAATGCGAGGATTCACCATGCAAAAATGCTTGAACCCTTCCTCAAGGAAATGGAAGGAAGACTGAAACTTGTATTTTTGCCACCCTACAGCCCTCAACTGAATATTGTGGAGGGGCTTTGGAAATGGCTGAAATCCGACGTCATCAACAATGTTTTCTACTATACGGCTGCTGAAATTCGGAAAAACGTCCATACCTTTATGGAAAATATAAATCCTATGAAAGTCATTGACCGCCTTTGTGTAAGGATGGAGTCAAATGCAATTCAGGAAAATCTTTAATTCAACTTATATAGCATTTAAGCCCAGTTCATCATCTTCTCTAATAGCGGCCTTTCCTCTCCCAGCAAAAATGTCCTTGTTTTCGCATGGTCTTGTTTACTCATTAACACGGCAGATCCATTATCTCTACTAATTCCAATTCTTTTGTTATAAGTATTTTGGGCAAGATGATGAGCGACTTGATCGGGACCTTTGACTGCGTCAACATCTTTGAATCTACCTCCCTTTTTCGGCCCCCTTAACATGCTACCAACATTATCTCCTGCTACCGGCTGAGTAAGTTTCGGAATCGTACGATATTTAGTCGGGGTACCACCATTTTTTAATTTGTTATTTCGGGTGATCTTAATGGAATTCGCAGCCAATTTGGCGAGCTTCGGTGACTTCGTTCCTACTTTGATGGCTGCCTTTGCCCCCAATGTCACCCCTTTTGCTCCAGGGATGAAATTACTGGCAATGCTGACCACAGCACCGGCTTTTTGATACCATTTCGATTTCGGGTTCTTTAGCGTTTTGATATCGTCTCCGATGGCAAAATTATACGCTTTTTTCGCTGCATTTTTCGTTGCTTTCATACTTCCTTCTTTGTTAATTGGATTAGGTTGGCAGACCCATTCAAATTATAACAAAGGAGGTTTATTTTTTTGTTCAAAGCTTTAAGCTTTTTTGAACCACTGGCCTAGCCAGTGGTATTCGTTTCACAATAAAACCTTGAAAGGCTAATGCCTTCCAAGGCCTAAAACTAATTTTCTATATTTAGTATTACAATATTACCTGAATTTCCAAAAACTGACGCGTGGTAAAGACCCTCAATAATTTTCGATGGGTTTATAGTTATTTCAAATAACTTATTATTTTCCTCTTGTTCATATACATAATGAACTAATATTAAAGTCAAATTATCTACTCTTTCATCTTCTGCTATCCCTTGAATACAATTTGCAAATTCTATAATTGGAACAGGGATATTATCCTTTTCCTTCCATTCTTCAAATTCTCCAATAAACTCATCATTTTTTAATTCTACAAGAGTAGATTTTATCCACTTTTTTAAATACTGTCTTTTTTTATATTCAATGTCTCCAATTTGAAAACTAAAATCTAGCTTGTTAAATATCTGAAGAATATTTTCGATGTCCACTTTTCCCTTCATATTAAATGTCAAGAACTGGGTACAATCGAAAATCACATAAGCCATTCATTCCACTCCCTTTATTCTGCAATCGATTATTCATTTCCTATATTTTCCGTTATTCAAATATTGATATAATTGTTTAACATCTCTTTCACCAGGTCTCGTTACTCCACCGTTTTGCGTTTTTGTTCCTTGCCCTCCAAATATTTCTCCAGTTTTAGTAACATTCCGTGTAGGCTGATGTACATGTGGTGAAATGTTAGCGTGTGAACTAGCTCCAAATCGTTTAAATTGCCCATCACTATTAGAACCTCTAGAATTATTATTAAACCTTTTTGATTTAGTATGAAGAGTGGTTTCTTTATTTAAAGATACGTTTTGTTTTACATAGCCATCGAAAATTCTTTCTCCAGGCTTTGGTCTATACCCTCTGCTGGCTAATCCTTTATCAACTTTTTTCTAAGCAAAAAACTGTAGATCTAATTTTAAATATGATGGATTAGTCTTCAATTTGTTATTTCGTGTTATCTTAAGTGAGTTCGCAACCACTTTAGCGAGCTTCGGTGACTTCGTTCCCACTTTGATGGCTGCTTTTGCTCCCAATGTCACCCCTTTTGCTCCAGGGATAAAATTACTGGCAATACTGACCGCAGCACCGGCTTTTTGATACCATTTCGATTTCGGGTTCTTTAGGGTTTTGATATCGTCTCCGATGGCAAAATTATACGCTTTTTTTCGCTGCCTTTTTGGTTGCTTTCATGCCCTTTTGCAGCCATTTTGGCGCGTGTCCGTCCGGATCGATGTTATTAACCGGATCCCCATCGGCATATAAGTAGCGGTTTAATAAAACAAAGTTTAAGAAAAAAATATCCCCAATTCAGGATTTTCTAAAAAACTTAAATCGGGGATAAACTCATATCAGATATAAAATATTATGATTCTTTTTCGCTCAAAACGTCTTCAATGAGTTCAATAACCTCGGTATCGTCCTCTCGTTTAAGTGCACTTTTTAATATCCCATAAATTTTTCGATCATCAATTTGTGACAATGCAGTGATCGCAGAATATCTAATATCCGGGTCTTGTTCAAATAAAAGAGTTGAGAGAGGTTCGATTAGTTTTTTATCCGCGAACGACGCTGCTATTTGTGAACTCCAATACCTTACTCCTTTGTGTTGACTCTGCAGTGCAGCTATTAAATGAGGAACTACTTCGTTATCTGAATACATTAAGAGCGTATCCTCTATTAGTTGATATATCCCGTAGCCACTGCCATTACCAAATGAGTTTAAAAACAAGGGTATACATGCTGGGTCTGGATGGTTTAAAAAATATTTTCTTACCTGATCATATTGCTTAATATCTTCATCAGATAATGCTTTATCATCAGGCATAGGTTGATGTGCTTTCAAAAATCTTATCGCTTCTTTAAAGTTCATAATTATTTATCAAAACCTCCATTTGCTTTATTTTGACAAATGAGTTCTTTAATTTATGTCGTGTTCACCTTTCCCCTATTATATATTTCGTAACAGTCTCTTTCACGATTGTAAAGATTTCATCTTTTGTATCGCGATGGCAATGATAATAGGTATGCCCGACTGTTATTGGTACCTGTTTCCATCTTGGGCGTACTCGTAAAGGATCTACAGTTCCGGTGTGCCATTTATTGTTTTTTGTATCGAGACAAGCTGTTCTTGAATTTTGATTTAGTACTTTTTTCTACCCTTGAGAGCTACATAAAAGAAAACCTTGAGAGGCTTTTTGCCAATCAAGGTTGGACTATTAAAGAACATGAATATTTTCAATAACTATATTTTTTTCATCCTCCTTAATATGAATAGTGCAGCTTAATGTTAAATCAGATTTTTCACCGTTTACCCATAGTTCATACTCAACGACGTATTCCGGTTCATTGTCAATTGCTATGATATTAATATTTTCATAATCCTCTTCCGGAGGAATAGTTAGCTTACCGCCATAGTCATCTATCAAGTCTTTTAGTTCTCCGGCTGTATACAGGCCACTCCTGCCACTTTGCTGAATAAATTCATATTCGCCTTTTACTAAACTATTCACCAATGGTTTAAGCAGGGCAATAATCGTACTTTTTTGCAATTTGTAACTACCTCCTTCTGTTACTAGGTCGTCGAGTTACCGTACTTGGAGTAACATTTATACTTGAAAAGTACACATCCGCCCTTTTAATTTCTGCTGATGCCTGTTCCTCTGAAACTCCAGCTCTTCCCATAGCTTTGTATCCCATTCTTCTTTCAGCCGCGTAGGTTCCACCACCCGACTGTTTTTGAACTTGCCCAGCAATATAATGTTCAGTCCCTTTTTTATTCGGACCTTGGAGTGGTGTGAATCTTGTAAATTTCTACGTTATTTCAGATTGTGAATTTCAAATTAATTCAGCATCCAGTATCTTATAAACTTAGAAGCACGGCTTTACATGGAGAGGTGGGCATGGTAGGCTGTTTGCCTTACGAAACATGGATTACTGTTTCGTCTTTCGCTGGAGAGCATGCCTACAGAGGCTCCGTGTCAAGCCATTTTCGTTGTAAATATTCATAAATAGCTGAGAATATACAAAAAAGATTGTGAAAAAAACCGTTCTAATTTGATAAAAAATAGGTGTTTTGTGCCGAAATAATGTGCCCGTTTACATGAATCTTTAACCTTCTTAGCTGTTAGTTGCTTATGTGTAACACTTGTTTTAACCTTGCTTCTTAACATCTTCCAACATTATCTCCTGCTGTCTTTTTCGCAAATTTTAGACATGTATAACCGGGAAATCTAAGTATCATACAGAAAGAAACCTTGAAAGGTATTTATCCTACCAAGGTCAATAAATTCACCCACTTGCCCATTTTCTAAATATATTCAGTATTTCTTCTAGGTTTTTTACGCCGCCATAGCCTTTAAAAACGTTATCCTCTGCAGTACAATGAATCCAATCATCATTAGAACGTTCAATTTTTACATTTCTAAAAGGAGAATCTTCTAGATAAGTTTCAAATAAACTGATCTCTACGCACCAACCTGGATTATCAAGAGTCCCTATTCTTATACCATGACAGTGTTCCCAATCTCCATTACAATTATTGTGGAACCAATGTTCTAACCAATTTAAAATATCCAATTCTGTTCACCTTCTCTTAGGGGTCTCTTTTCCCGATTTTCTCGGCGGTCTTACTCCACCTTTAGTTTTTGGATCATGTACGTGCGGTTCAGAAATCCTTTTACCTGCCCCTTTGTTCAAATACCCCCTGCCTCGACCAACATCATCTTTTTTTTAACTCTACCACTAGGTATAATTATATACCCATCTTCTTTTAAGAATACCCGACATATTCTTAGCAGCATTTTTCAGTTTCCCGAATCGTTCCGATTTGACGGAATTGATACCATATTTCCCGACAAACCGGTAAGGATTGTGTTCCGCAGCTTCGGGTTTTTCGTTAAAGTCTATGTCTCTTATAATGTTAATGGGCTTTTTTAGTGGTATTTACACTGAATAGGTCATGCGTTTTAAAATGAATGTAAGTACAATAAAATTTGATAAAACATCACATAGGACTCTCATCGGATACCAATATACTTTAAAGGAAGAGCGGTTTATTCAGCACTCCCCCTAAAAAAACCTTGAAAGGCATTATTAGCCAATCAAGGTTTTAAAGTAGATAAATAAAATTTACTTTTCTTGAGAATAGTTTAAGTAAAGAGTCTCGACAAAATCTTGTTGGAGTTGTTGACTCATAAAATTGATTTCAATCCACGATAATACTGTTTCATCGAGTGAACGCCAGGATTTTAAATAAGGTAATAACTTGTTTCGATAACTTATATCATTAATTCCAATGACACAAACCCCATAATCCCTTTCTCCCCAAATTGCCCACTTCATTGATGGAGCTAACCAAATAACAGTATTTGAATTATATAATACTGCGTCTGCTGGACTTTCTTCTGGTCCAAATTCTAGTATTTCAAAGTAATCATCAGCAGACAAGCCAACAGGTAATTTAACCCAATTGTAATAATTAAACTCTTTGTGGAAATATTCTTCTGGATTAGGTTCTAACACTGCAGTAAGGACAAAATTATCTTTTGTTTCAATAGCTAATTTTTCTAGTGTATTCCAGAAGTCCCCACTCATTGTCCAGTCAAATTCTTCAAACTTAAAATATCTAAATTGTTGACAGAATACTTGTTCAGGTAATTTACATTCTAAATTAAAATTAGCATTTACCATCACTTTTAATTCATCAAATTCTTTCTTTTCTCTTACAAAAAAATTTTCAAAGTTCATAATCCCACTATCCCTTACTTAAGCCTAATTTTTAAAGTAAGTCCTTTGCTTCCTTTCGGATAAAAATCAGCAGTTGGACCACCTGTTGATTTAGCATCGTCACGAAGAACATATTTAGCCCCATCTTTTGTTAGTATGGTTGTTTTTCCATCTTTTGAAATTGTTTTTTTCCAACCATCTTTAAGAAGATTTTTTTCGAAATCTCCTTTTGTTACATCTGTTGCTCTATTTGCATAACGGCTATTAGATTTAGTTACATCTTCGTATTTAGAAGCTTTACCTGTACCCTATGTTGTAATCTTAAAAGCTAAAAATAAAAAATCAGCCATTTTACCACACTATTAAACTACTTCTTTCTCTTGCACTATCGGCAATTTATAGGCTGTTTTATGCTTCATCATGCCATAAACAATGTTAACAAGCCTTCTCATAATGCAAACCAATGCTTGCCCCTTTGTTTTGCCTTCTTTAAGTTTTCGTTGGTAGTAAGCATAGAACACTGGGTTTCTTGGAAGTTTACTCCCTTTTGCTACTTGCACTTGTTGCACTGCCAAGTTGTAAAATAAAGCGTGCAGCGCCCGATTTCCCTATTTGCTTTTTTGTTCCTTACCCTTCCCACCAGGCCCAAAGTAAACAGGCGCAATCCCCGCAAATCGTGCTAATTTGTTGGCATTAGGAAAACGTGTAACATCACCTATCTCCGAAATTAATGCGGAAGCTGTCACAAGGTCAATTCCTGGCATAGAGTCTAGCTGAAAGTCTAGTAAGCTCATTAACTCTTTTAATTCTCTTTCCACATTGCCTATTTCCTGCTTTCCGAATAAAACTTGGCGCACAATGCTTTCTACTAAAAAGTTTCGTGTTTCTTGATGTTCTTTTGTTGTATTCCCATCCTCTCTCACTAGCTTCAATATTTCATTCGCTTTTTTCACCGAACAAGTATTGTTGCTCACTTCTAATAAGAAGGTGGTCAATTGTTTTATACTCACACCTTCTAAGCAAGATGGTGAAGGGTACCTTTCCCAAAATGCTAGTGCTGTTTTTCCATCCACCTCTGAAAAAAACTTTTTATAGCTTGGATAATGGTGGCTCAATTGAATGTGCAGTTGGTTCTTCAAAGCACCTTGGGCCTTTACTAATGCATTTCTTCTAGTGACCAATTGTTGTATCGACCAAAATAAATCATGCGGTTTCGCGTCAGGCAAATGGTTCAGTTTGTTCAACAAAATGCGTGCAACACATTCCGCATCCCAGCTGTCACTTTTTTGTGTGGTCATATGGCTTTTTCGTTCAGCGTATGAAAGAGCTGGGTTTACTTCTTTTACAATTTGCCCGTGATCTGCTAAATACTTCGCTAACGCTCGTCCATAGCCTCCAACATCTTCTAAGCCAAATACAGGCGTCAATCCATTATCTATAAGTTTATCAATGTCCAATAAAAAAGTTGAGAAGGCAGACGGTTTATTTTCAAAATCTATTTCCTCTAGCTTCTCTTGCCAACAATTAATTATCACTGCCACATGGTGTTGTTTATGCAAATCCACTCCAACATACAAATGTTTCTGTTTTTCATGCATTTTCTCATCCCCTATTCAATTAAATGAAAATGCCGGCAACCTTAGTTCGAGCGTTCACCTTACAGTGCGCATTGGTACGAAAGCCTATCCATTTTCACCGTTTCAAAAGAACTTATAAGAAAATGAGCCCTTTTTTTAAGTAAACTTTTAAATTATTGCTTCATGTTTGCCATTTGCTTGTATATGTCCGTATGTATAAATCCCTTGATAAAAGCTTTCTCGGTCTAAAATGCGTTTCACTTGTACTTTTGTAAATGCTTTACCTTGCGTTGTTCTGTAACCTTCATCATTTAATGCTTCTGCCAACCTAGACAGTGACCATTTCCTATGTAGCTGTTTAAGCTCAAACAACCGTTTAACAACTTCTGCATGCCCGTTATGTATCTTTAGTTCCTTTTCACCCTTTTGTTTCGTATAACCAAATGTTGCCCTTCCTCCTGCATATCCTCCTTCCTTCGCCTTTTTATTTCTCCCTTTTGATAGCTTTAAAGCAATTTCAAGCCGTTGGTATTGGTCTAATAATTCCATCAAGCCGTTTACCAAAAAGTCGTTTGGGTCTTTTTTGTGGATACTGTACGAAGGCTGTTCAATGCTTTTAATCTCACAACCATATTTCTTTAACTCTCGTTGTATGAGCACCTTGACAATATCCGACCGCCATAATCGGCTTGTATTAAGCACTATCACATAATCAATTTGGACAGACGAAAGGTGAGCCAACATTTCCTGTAAGCCCACCCTGTCTATTTCCAATGCTTCTTCATTTAGTTTGGCACCACTTATTCCTTCATCTCTAAAAATGTGTATCAAGTTCCAGCCTTGTTCTTCACAGTATGCTTGGATTTCATCTTCTTGATATTTCAAGCTGTATCCATCTTTGGCCTGCCCTTGAGTCGAAACTCGTATATACCCAACAACGTTCAACTTTTTACCCTCCCGTTACGAAAATTACAATTTATGTAACGCTTTTTAAACGAATAGCGAATATTATACGATCATCTCTTGTAAAAATACAACCTAAAATTTAAAAGCCAACGCAGAGTAAGAACACCTTTTTACGTTAGCCATTGTTTATCGCCACGAGCTTTGTCATTCTCGTTAGTTTTTTAGCCATTCCATGTCATAACTACCCCTGCCATGAAAAATGTCATCTCGCCTAATTATCGTACTTGTCACTCTATCCTAGTATTAAAACCAAACTCCATGATGGTACTACCATCATGAGCTCTCGATTTTCAAACAAATCATTTTCATTTTATCTCATTAAAATTCCACATGTATCTGTTTATTCACTTTCCTTATGTGCATGTTTGTTACCACCTTTAGCATTACGGGCTTTGTCATTATCATGTGAAAATATAAATTGAGTAGTAAAAGTAGTCTTTTTCTATCTTAGTCACTGTTACCAATCTCATAAGTCTGCTTACTATTTAAAACTGTAATAGAAATAAAAACCTTGAAAGGCAATATGCCAATCAAGGTTTTCCTTTATTTTTTCCATCCATAACCTACATCTAGTATTTGAGTATTACTATAAGTTAAACCATTATTTTCAAGAAAAGTGGTTAGGTCCTGGAAATTATCTTTTCGAATATCCTCACTCACCCAAGTGGCCTCACATTCATCGCAAATGTAAACTATTAATTTTAAATCTACTATTTTAGCTTTATAGATTAAACCATTCCCATCACATCGTGGGCATACAACATTTCCGTTAAACATCTGCATGCTTCTTCCCCCTAAACTGTTATTCTTATGGTACAACTGGATAAGCAGTTATTATCTCATTTGTTCCAGGCTTTACAACTAACCTCACAGCAGTTTCACCATTAGTTCCAACAACCTTTCCCATTGGAACAACATACGCTCCAGGATCACTCGCTAGAGGTGCGCCTTTTTTGCTCCAAGCCTCATCTACAACTTTGAGCACTTTAGTTTTATCAACATTAAATACAGTATGATTTACCTTGTTCGGATTAGGCGCTGTATGTGCTAGAACATGTTTAACACGGTTTCCAAATTTTTTATCAGTTCCATAAACTAATCCACCAGATGATGTCCACGTTCCGTTGTTATTATATGTGAGTTTTCCTAACTGAACATTATCCGTACCCTTAGTTATACTCCTAGACGATACATTTGATGGCAGTTTACCCGCATATTTTACTGGAGCAGCACCTGTTTTTAATTTGTTATTTCGGGTGATCTTAATGGAATTCGCAGCCAATTTGGCAAGCTTCGGTGACTTCGTTCCCACTTTGATGGCTGCTTTCGCTCCCAATGCCACCGCTTTTGCGCCAGGGATGAAATTACTGGCAATACTGACCGCAGCACCGGCTTTTTGATACCATTTCGATTTCGGGCTCTTTAGGGTTTTGATATCGTCTCCGATGGCAAAATTATACGCTTTTTTCGCTGCCTTTTTCGTTGCTTTCATGCCCTTTTGCAGCCATTTTGGTGCATGACCGTCCGGATCGATGTTATTAACCGGATCCCCATCGGCATATAAGTAGCGGTTTAGGGAAGTTGGTTCGTCTTCTTGCCCTTCATACTCATCCACAACAATGAATCGCCCAGTTTGCGGATCATAATCCCTCCAGCCCATCAGGTACATACCGCTGTCTTTATCATACATGACACCGTATTTTCCGACAAACCGGTACGGATTGTTTTCCGCCACTTCGAGGTTTCCGGTCATGCTTGTAACATTGCCCCACTCATCGTAATCGTAGGAAGCGATGACATTTCCGGCTGAATCGGTTAAGGCAATCACGTCACCGCGGGCATTAAACTGATAGTAATAGAGGGCATCCTGATAGCGAAAGCTTAACAGGTTCCCGTCTTCATCCTTGTAAAAGCTTGACTGGGTTTCCGGAACGCCGCCTGTTTCTTTTGTGATGGTGAAAATTTCACCCTTTGTATCGCGATGGTAATGATAATGGGTTTGCCCGACTGTTTTTGAGAGCCGGTTTCCGTCCTGGTCGTACTCATAAATAATCTGTGGCTGTTCCTTGCCATCCACTATTTTTTGAATGGAAACGAGCTGATTCTGGCTGTTGTAATTGTATACTTGTTCGGTTACTTTCGTGCCTTCTGTCGTAACAGCTTTCGAAAGAACGCCGTTTGGATTAAAAGTGTAGACGGTCGTCCGCAATAAAACTCCGGTGGCATCATCGTATTCTTTCTTTTCGCTGATCTGGTTCGCCGACCCGTACTGATAAGCCGCCTTTAATTTTCCAGTCGTCAGGTTCATCACCTGGAGGACGTTTCCGTTCCCGTCATACGAATATTGGAGCTTGACACCATTCGCTTCTACGGTTTCCAGGAAGCCGTTTGCTGTATACGTATACTTCTTTTTGACCTGTCCTTTATCCGTGATCTGGGCAATTTGCTCCGTATCTGTGTAGGCATAGGCAAGATCGGTGACGATGGCATTGCTCTGGTTTGTCCCTTTAATCGTCGCAACCTTGGTGCCGCCATTGTACGTAAATGCCGTTGTCATGCCCGGTGCCTTGATTTTTGATACTGAATCATCGACTAAATATTCATAGGAGAATGTGTCCAAATTCGGCGTTTGAATTTGTTGTTTTCGATCATTGGCATCATATTTGACGGTTGTTGTCCCTAAAGCGTTCGTAAATGATTCGATATCATCTTTATCGCTAAATTTGGTTTCCGTAACCGTACCGGTGTGGGAAATGGATTCTTTCATTAACCGGTTGTTGGCATCATACGTACTGACCGTTTCATTGTTGTAGATTCCATCGCCGTCTGCATCATATGGCAGCGGCACCGCAACAGTCTGGTCATACAGCCACGTATGAGTCAGGTTGCCATTATTATCGTAATATCTCCTCGTCTCCGTTATTTTTCCGTCGGTAACCCCGGTCTCCTTCCTGACCCGTCCTAATTCATCATAAGTTAACGTTACCTCTTTTGTCGTTGTGGTGGAGGCGTCCTTCTGTTCCTTCACCAGTTTCTTTACTAACTGGCCAAGCTCATCATATTGATACTCGATGACATTATGTTTTACAGTGTTTGTTCCCGGCTGTACCATTTTTACCGATTCTTTAATAAGCTGTCCTTCAGCATCATACTCCCAGTCCGTTTCCGTACCGGTTGAATCGATTTGTTTCAACTTGTCCCCGACCGAATTATACGAATATGACGTTTTCTTGCCTTCAGAAGTGACTACTTCGAGAAGATTTCCGTTTAAGTCATAAACATTATGGGTTGCCCCTTGTTTGTCATAGGAAATCGCCAGGTTGCCAAGGCCATCATAAAGTGCCCACGTTTCTACAATCGGTGTCGAAGATTCTTTTGAATAAATACTTTGATTGTTTCTGTCATACTGAATTTCTGTTGTAACCCCTGTACCGCTGATCTTTTTGATGGCGTTATCGACACCGTCATATTTGGTTTTTTCTACGATCGTATTCGGGTTCCCGGAGGCATCAGTAAAGGAAATCATTCGATCCAGTTCATCATAATTGTAGAAGGTTGTACCCTTTAAATAAGTTTTGCCTGTTGAATTATCGATTGCTATATCTTCTTCTTTAATTTTGTTGTCATTGGCGTCGTAGTGAGTCACACGCTGGTTTCCGATTGGGTCTGTCGTTTTTATTAAACGGTCCGCTGCATCATATTCATAGGTTGAAACGTTGCCATTCCCGTCTTTTTCGGCAACTTTATGCCCCAGCGCATTATAAACATCGACTTCCGTAATGCTGACAACTTCCGGCTCTTGCGGTGTTTGTCCTACATATGCTACTTTCGTCACCTTTGGATGCCTGATAAGAGTCTGCCTGTTATTTTCGTCATACGCATACTCGACCACTTGCTGGGCAGGATTCGTCTCTTTAATCAGATTTCCGTTTTTATCATATTGATAAGCCGTTTTCTTGCCCAAACGGTCGATCGATTCAGTTACTTTCCGGTCGGCGTCATAAACGAAGCGGGCCGTTTGATTAAGCGAGTTCGTTTCAGAAATCTTATTACCCGCCTGGTCATAAGTAAACACCGTTTCCTTTCCGTACGGATCTACTTTACTTGTCAGGTACAAACCATCGGTACTGTATTTAAAGGTTTCTGTTACACCGGCATCTTCCATCCAAACATCATCAATCCAGCTTGTTCCTGCAGTTGCTTGCTGATTAACTTTTATTGTAACAAAAGCTGCGGATGCAGGGAGATCGGACGAAACGTGAACCAGTTTCCAATCTGCCGTTCCAGTAATCGGTGCAAGATTTTTCGTATTCAGCAGCGTTTTGTTGCTGTCGTAAAATGCCAAACTGGCCGTTAAGCCTGTTCCCGTTAAGCCTTCTGTTTTTACCCATAATAGGCCTCTCACAGGAAGCTTTCCTTTCTTAACTGGCACATAATCACTTTCTAATCCAGTATTTCCTGTCAGCATCAGGCTTCGGGCTCCGCCTTTTTTGATTGCTGTATCAAAAGCAATTCCCGTACCCGTTACATTCCATGATGGAACAGAGGAATTCTCGCCTTTTTCAAAACTGAAATTCGGCAAATATCCGTAAAATGCGCCGCGTTCCTTGATTTGCTTCAAGGTGTTTCCGAACGAATCATACTCCCAAGTTGTGGAAAATCCTTCGCTATCGACCATTTTTGTGCGGTTTCCTTTTGCATCATACTCATACGTAGAAACTCTGCCTAATGGATCGATTTCTTTCGTAACGAGATTTGTTCCCGGCTTATATTCATAGATAGAGACAGGAGTATTGCTTCCCCCCTCGACATCAATGGCAGTTGGCTCTGTCTTTTTTAGTAAATTGCCAAGTGCGTCATATTCGAACAAAGTTTTAAAACCTTTGCCGTTAATACTTTCCTTTAAAACATTATCCTGATAAACGGAAAATTCTTTTATATTCAATCCGAATGGATCTGTCACCGTTTCGACCAGGTTTCCATTTTCGTTAAGCTGAAAATTTGTCTTTTGCGATAACATACCGGCACTTGTTTCTAAAGAAATCTTCCGATTGGTTAAGTCATAAATAAAGCTGTCGGTCACAGGAACCGGATCCGCGAGGGCGCCAGTTTTGGCATTCCTTGCCGTATGGGTGCTTTTTACCGTTTTCACCCGCCAGCCATTATAACCATAAATGACTTCGTTTCCATTTGGATCAACACTTTTAATTAACCGATTATTATCGTAGCTGTACTGTAGCTCCCGGTATATGGTGCCAGCCGAATCAAAATACTTAACCGTTGTGAGCAACTTGGCTGGATCATAACCATAAGCAATTTTATTTCCGTTATATAACGCAATTTCTTCGACTAGCTGGTTTGTATTATATTTGAAATTAATTTTCCTGCCGACATCATCGGTCATCGACGTTAATGAACCGCTTGTATATTGGAAGGTGATCTTATTAAGATTTTTATCAGAGATCGAGCTGAGCGATCCATCACTATTAAACGAATAGGAAATGCTGGCCGGACTCAATTCCATAACCGTAAAATTTCCGCCAGCTTCTTTTACCAGTCTTTTAAAAATGCCTTTTGGTGCTGTGTAGGATCCGTCGCCGTTTTTTACAAATAAGTGAATCGAACCGTCTTCATCTGTGTACTGGACATTTCCGTCAGGCAATTCCTTTACTTCGGCCTCTACACTCAGCCTCCATCCTGGGCCAAGCATTCCCTGTCGCGCATCCTGGCTATTATAAACCCGTGAAATCGACGGATCCAGTTGCCGGCCGTCCAATGATGCATCAAGATAATTTAAGACAAGATTCCCGTTTGAAAGGTTTACCTGCCCCTTGCCAAAACCGGATACGATTGATTGCATTCCCCAGAATGATTCAAATCCATAAAATTGATTTGGCTGGTCAACCCAGACCGTTTTAGTTGCATACGAAGTATTCGTTGCTTTGTCCGTTACCGCCAATCGTAAAGTGTACTTGCCCGAAGGAACATTTTTTGTATCCCATTGCGCAAGTATGGCATCCGTTTTTCCTGCTGTATCGGTTTTGACCGTTGTCCAGCTTGTTGGAGAATCTCCTGACCCGTATTCCAAAGTATAGCTGCTTAAATCTGCATCTGCAGCTGTCCCTTTGATATCAACGATTCCGTTAATATACTCGGAATCAGCCGGGGAACTCAGTGCCGCTGCAGGATAACTTGTATCGAGTTTTATCGTCGCACTTGCAGGCAATGATTCATGTCCCGTGGCGTCCTTAAAAACAGCCGTAACTTTTTTATCTCCGTTACCGTCTGATAGCAGCCATGATTTTGTCTGTGAATAAGGCTCATACGGGCTGAACGGTAAATCTTCATTTTGGAATTTTTGCATCAATTGCCCGTTCGCATTATCTTCAGCATTCAGTGTTAAAGTGACATTTTGATTATTAGTAATCGTCTGTCCGCCGTTAATGGCTATCGTTCCAGTTGGGGGCTTTGTATCGACTACCGAAACATTTTTCGATAATGAATCCCCAAACCAGCCTGTCCCGATTTTCAACATACGCCAGCTTGTATTAAATGAACCTAAATCCCTTCCGCTGTTAAACGTCATCTGAAAGGTTTTCGATTGTCCTGTTGAAATCGAATCAGCAGCATCCAATGGAATTGTATCTTTTTTCGAAAAATAATCCGGCGAATTAATGGACCCTAACATGAAATTATTTGCTGCGGTCCATGTTTCGATCCCTTCATTTACGAGAGTAATCGATACCGGTATGCCTGGACCATTTGCCTCCATTGTGTTTGGAATGGCAGAGGAGACCAAGCGGGCGTCTCTCGCTAACCGCGCTACACCGGATCCTACATCTGAATTGAATGAGCCATTGCCGGCTTGATCGACAGCCTGTACATAAAAATAGTAGGGAACCCGTGGATCAAGGTTTGGATCACCGGCCTGCGGGTAGGTAAAGGTTGTACTGGTTACTTCGCGTCCGTTTACCACGTCTGCATGACCGGAAGCCTTTCCAACGAACACTTTATATTTCTGGACTCCCGAATTTGAATCTGTGGAAGCCGGCCATGAAAAGGTAAACTGGCTGTTTAACGCATTTGTTAAAACTGGTTTCCCCGGCTTTGATGGTGCAGTTTGATCTGGAATGGTCGGCGTAAATGGGTCAGACTCACTTGTCGTTCCATACTTATTGTAAGCCTTGATTCGGAACCAATAATTTTTTGAATTCGCATAAATTCCACCCGATTTTTCATAAACTGGCCGCGGATCATCGGCCAATTCCTGACCGGAACCGTCCAAACGCAATGTGTATTGACCGCTCTGAACTTGAGCTGCAGTCGGCCACAGTTTTTTTCCTTTTGTCGTCCAGGAAGTTACATTACCGACATCTATCTCTTCATAATACAGTCCGTTAAAGATAAGAACCTTATAGCCTGATGCTCCGGGCACCGCTGACCAATTTAGGTCGACATAGCCTGTTCCAGTATTGGCACCATTTCCATATGGTGTCCCTCCAGGTGCTGAAGGCCGGTCTGCATAGGTGACTGAAAGATATGGCTGCCCTGACGATGCTTCTACGGCATTAAATTTCCGATATGTTCCGGCAGTGCCTTCATTGGTAGAGCGAATGACCACCCCATAGTTCGCTGTTCCGTCATACCATTGGTCGACAAGGTCTGAAACATCCCAGGAGAGCCAGCCGGCACCGCCATCGGCGGAAACACTTCCAAAATTTCTGCTCGTGTCGATACCCGGTTGAGTATTCCAGGTAATTGTATTTGAATACCAGCCGGAGGTTACTTTCTGAATGTACGCATTGGTACTAATGATCGACCCTAAATTGCTATGTTTGTACGCATTTAATTGAGCACTGATTAACAAACCGCCATTTAAGTCCGGTAAACCGTCAGTAAATTTTAAATAGGATCGGGTAATGCCTGTAGAACTGGTATATCCCGTCCGCAATTCAGGAGTTAAATAATAATTATTGCCCGGATAATTTTGTAATACATAAGAATCACCCGTATTGGTAACCGCACCGCCAACATTTACTGACGGGTCTACAATAATGGGAAATTTCCGATCAGGGTCTGTTACGAAGTCTTTGCTGATGTCCAGCTTAATTGCTTGTTTGCCGCCCTCTTCAACAAGAGTATACTGGATATCTTCTGAATAGGCTCCTTCTGCATCTTCCATGAACGGAGGTGACATGATCCATACAACGTCGCCGTTTTTATTGATGAATTCGATATTTCGTTCAGCTTGTCTCGCCGTTAATGAACCTCCAATCGTAAATAAGAAAGAGGTTTGTGCATTTTTACTGTGCAAAATAATATCTTCTTTAAGGCCACTTCTCAGAATCGTATACTGTATGTCCGTATCAGCAGAAATTCCTTTGTAGTATACATTCTCTTTGTTCCGGGAAACCTGAGTGTCTTTCGCTTTTTCCAGGCCAAAACTCAATTTTTCCTTACCGAATGACAGTGAGACAATGTCTTTTTTATTAGCTTTGTGCGCGAATTTAACGGAAAATTGATTTTCAGTCGATTTGAATTTAAAATCATGCTTGTCAGGTTCATTGTTTTCGAGAATTTTATTTTTAATAGGTTTTAATGTTCCATCGAGATCTTTGTAGTGAACAGGTCCGGTATATACCTCAGAAGTTTTGGAAAAATCGCCGTTCCGGAATGTTTTTGCATTAATCTTTCTTTTTTCTTTTAACTCCTCAACTTTTTCAACATTGTGTAAAAAGGCTTCCTCATTGCTGATCTTTTTAGGCTTTTTTTCTACAGCAGTGGTTGTGTGTTCGTGTCCGCCATGGGCATTGACTGTCGATTCGTTCTTAACGGGAAATAAAGATAAAAACAGGGCTAGAACAATAGTCAAAATTTTCAATCTTTTCATAACAGTCTTTTGCATTTTCTTTCCTCCTCATATTTTTTATGGCTCCACTGTAAGGAAAAGGCTTAGACTGATTTTAACTGATCATCCAATAATTTCATATACATATTTTGGATTATTCTGTTATACATTTTAAGGAAAATAGAAAGCCTAAAATACTATTTATTAGATAGACTTTAGACCTAAAATTGGGAAAAATTGAATAAATCGTAATTCAGAAGTTTGATTAGAGTAATGAGCATGAGGAAAAATAAAGTAAATTCGGGGTACCTGCCCTATTCTTTCACAAGCAAAACTTTTTCAAATCCACATTCGCTGCATGTAAAAAGATGCGGGCATTGCTGGTTTGAATATGTAGTTGGATAGCCGTCTTCCAATTTCATCAGGTCAATTGGCATGTATGGGCTGTAATCATCGTAGTAATCCATGATTCTTCCTTGCTCCGCCAATTGTTTTCCACAAACAGGGCATTCGACTTCCACTTTCCTAAAACCGTTGCAAATCGGGCAGGCTGACATCATGGTTGCTCCTTCCTCTGAAGTATTTTTAGTGTATGTTGTAGGATGATTTTTTATTTGGCCAGCTTCAGGAAATTATTGCTGTTGATTCGTCTGATAATCCATCAAAATAAACGCATACTAATAGTGCATTAGCATTTCCTTCATGATGTTGGGTTAAACCAAGCCCAGGTAGCAGGCCACGCCTGCGGCCGGTGCGAATCCGGCTAACCCAGCCAAAAGAATTCAAATGAGGAGATGATTACTAATGTCCAACAGAAGTGGATCCTCCAACAAACTGCTTGTTCCACAAGCTGGTCCGGCTCTTGATCAGCTGAAAAACGAAATTGCCCAGGAGTTCGGCGTGCAATTAGGCGCTGACCAGACTGCCCGCGCCAACGGCTCTGTCGGCGGTGAGATGACAAAACGCATGATTGCACTGGCCCAACAACAGCTTAGCGGACAGCAGCGTTAATTTGAATTTCTTATTGAGATTTTGCCCCCTTTGCAAGTTGAAGGGGGCATCCTTGTTACACCATCTTTTCCGGCTTAACCCAGAGATCATATTGCTCTTCGTTCACATAGCCTGAGCGGAGTGCCGCTTCCTTCAGTGTAATATTCTCATTGAACGCCAGCTTTGCTATTTCCGCTGCTTTTTCATAGCCAATGTGAGGGTTAAGCGCCGTTACGAGCATGAGCGAATTTTCAACATGGGCTGATATCGTTTCCAGGTTCGCTTCAATTCCAACTGCGCAATTTTCATTAAAGGAAGCGCTTGACTCTGAAAGGAGCCGAATGCTTTGCAGGCAATTGTAAATGATAACCGGTTTAAAAACATTCAACTCAAAGTTTCCCTGGCTGGCAGCAAAGCCGATCACCGCATCGTTCCCGAATACCTGGCATGCAACCATCGTCACTGCTTCACTCTGGGTTGGATTGACTTTTCCCGGCATGATCGAGCTCCCCGGCTCATTGGCTGGAATCGATATTTCCCCGATTCCGCTCCTTGGACCGCTCGCAAGCCAGCGGACATCGTTGGCAATTTTCATTAAATCAGCTGCCAGCGCTTTTAAAGCTCCATGGACATAAACGATTTCGTCATGGCTCGTCAGCGCATGAAACTTGTTCGCTGCTGAACGAAAATCGTGTCCTGTTTGTTTGGTGATTTCCTTTGCCGCTTCCACTCCAAATTTGGGGTCAGCATTAATTCCTGTCCCAACGGCAGTGCCGCCGATCGCCAGATCCAACAAATAATCAGCTGCTTCACCAATCATTTTTTCATCTTTTTCAAGCATGCTCCGCCAGCCGCTGATTTCCTGTCCTAAAGTGAGTGGAGTGGCATCCTGCAGATGGGTTCTGCCGATTTTAATGATATCTGAAAAGGCGTTCCCTTTTTCCTTAAATGTTTCCGCTAAGCTGCGGACAGCCGGCAAGAGCCGTTCTTTTACAGCGATATATGCAGCAATGTGCATCGCTGTCGGAAAGGTATCATTGGAGCTTTGCGACATGTTGACATCATCGTTTGGATGTACCTGAAGATTGTTATCCTCCAATAATTCGTTTGCCCGTTTAGCGATCACTTCATTCACGTTCATATTTGACTGCGTGCCGCTCCCGGTTTGCCAGACGACTAACGGAAAGTGATCGTCGTATTTACCGCTTAAAATTTCTTCACTTGCCTGCACTATGGCCTGTTTTTTTTCACTGGAAAGCTTGCCAAGCCGCTCGTTAACGATCGCTGCCGCTTTCTTGATATGGGCAAATGCATAGATGAGTTCGATCGGCATTTTTTCAATACCAATTTTAAAGTTTTCCTTGCTTCGCTGCGTCTGCGCTCCCCAATATTTATCGGCCGGAACCTTCACTTCACCCAATGTATCCCGCTCAATCCGATAATCTGACATTTGCCTGCCTCCTTCCCTTACAATATATATTCTTTTCCCCAATTCTGCAGCTTTAAAAATTATAAAAGTCCTTTTAAATTTTTTTCCATATGGAAGTTAAAATGATCCTGTGAAAAGTTGGCATTAGAGAGAGACCAGCATCGATTTACCTGGCTAATGCTAACTTCAGGCAGAGTTAAACTCCCAGAGGATAACCTCTGCATTCCTAATTGCTTCTTTCAAGAATTTAAATCCCCTAAAAGGAGAATATTTATGGAATGTTGGATTCTCAGCTGCTTCTTTAAGAGATTCAACAATGTGAGGAGGTGTAGGTAAATCAGGATTACCTTGACTTAGATTTATTACATCAACCCCCATACTTGTAAGCCTTTTTACATTATTTATAATTTTTGAAAACTCTTGATCAAGAAGTGCTGTTACTGTCTCCGATGGTGAAATTGTGATCATAATTAATTATCTCTCCTATACTCTTTACACACCCATATTATTTGTAGATCTTTCAAGGTATAGTTTGTTTACCAATTTGGTATGTATAAACAGACATACCATAATAAGTGAAATTAACCCTATAATGGTTTGGGTATTAGCAAAGTTTATCAGTGTAGACCCAATAGATATAAAAAGACCAATAAGCGCTTCTGAAACAGCAAAAATCCTTCCTTGGATTTGATTGACTGAATTCTCCTGCACTTTTACCTTAGCAAGAACCTCACCGTATTCCATAGCTATAAAAAATCCAATAACTGCCAAAAAAGCGATTGTGAAGCTACGTGAAAACATGAATATAGATAGAGAAGTGAGACTAAGGACAACAAAATAAGTCAATCCTCTGTTACTATTAAACCCCCATTTGTTGACTAATTGAGCACCGATAAAACCTCCCAACCCTATACATATAGTAAGTACAAAGTTGCCAATTTCACCTTTGCCCATATATTTACTTACTATTGGAAAGTAACTGTATACTACTCCCCATAACAAGGCCATTGTCATCATTGTATAAACAGCATTTAATACAAATGGGTTATTTCTTATCTCTTTAATTCCCAACTTAAATGAAACCCCGATAATTTTATAATTTTGCTTTAAGGTTACTTCAGACTCAATATTCATTTTGCCAACAAAGATAGCTGAAATAAAATAGGTTAATGCGTTAAAAGCTACTGCTAACTCTACCGATCCTAGAGCTAAGAAACCTGCACCGACAAGTGCACCTAAAATAATACATAATGTAGTAGCCTTAGCAAATAGTGTATTTATTTTTTTTATATCATCTCCTAATGAAGACATTACTGCTAACCGAGCTGGATTAAAAAATACTCCACTTCCATATGAAAGTAGTAACAGTAATAAAAATAATAAAGGGTATTCTCCTTTAGGTAATAATGTAACGCCCAGGAATATAAATCCTCTTATAATGTCTGTCCACAACATTATTTTCACTCTACTAAATCTATCAATTAATACACCTAAAAAGGGTTGTAATATCATAGGGATACTTCTCACTATGATTACCCCGGAAGTTACCCAATAATCATGATAATAAGTCGATAAGATTAGAAGAGCGGGCAAAACACAATAGTCTCCCATGAAAGATAATGCTTGCCCATATAATAATAATTTGGAGTTTTTACTAAGATTACTCATGTTGTTAAGGAAACTCCTTTTTTAATCAATTCAGCATTTTTTTGTATATTTTGAATTGATTTTACTATATTGTGAGAGTTATTACCTTTTAATTCCATATAAGCAAGACCATTAAATGCCTCAAATAGTGTTAAATCTACTTCAGAACCTTTAGCTATTGTATTAAACGCTGTAATCTTTGTATCACCAACCAAAGCATTTTCTGGCAATTTTATATCTTCAAAAATCACAGTTTCTAAGTCAATGGGTAATTGTCCATTTTGTTTAAAGTTATAAGGATATAGATGGAAGTCCGCAATATACTCTAATGGATTATCTAATAATTCACCTGGTAAATCTGATGAATAGCCATTACATAAAATATCTACTAAGATTTGAGCAGCATCAACGTTATATGCCTTCTTAATATTTGGAATCATATTCCAACCTGCAAATCTTGCGGCTGTCTCAATGATACCTACTTCCCTGTTTTTCATTAATTTCACTTCTGTATGAGTTGAACAATACTGTAATCCAAGCCCCTCATTAGCCTTAGCAACTGCAGTGATAATTCTTTTTTTCGCATCATCATCTAATACTGTAGATGTTATATGAGCAGTTTCAGTAAAACCTATTTGAGGAGTTTTATCATGAATTACTAGCGGATAGTATTTTCCATTAACCATCATACCTTCAACGCTAACATAGTCTGAGTAACCCTTTTCTGTGTACCAATCTTCATATTCTCCTTCTAAAAACTCCTCAACTATAAATGGTGCCTTAAATGTAACAGCTTTTGGAACATCTATACTTTCTAAATATGCTTTTGCTTTAAAAAAAAGATCTTCAGCAGTTTCTTTTTCGTGAATGAATGTCACACCAATGGAACTAGCTAAATATGTTGGTTTTAAAACTAAGGGAACACCAACATGTTCTAATGCGTTACGAAAATCTTCTAGTGTTGTCACCCTTTTACTTTTTACGGATTTTACTCCGGAAGAATTAAAAGACTCTCTCATTAAGTTTTTATCCCTAGCTTTTTGAGCTGCTTCTACACCTGCCCCTCTTAACCCAAGCTTTTCACAGGCTTTAGCCATAGGCGCTATAAACAACTCGTTATTTGTAGTTATTGCCTTAACATTAAACATTTTTGCTACCTTAACAATGTCTTCCACTACTAATTCTTCCGGTTTATCATACTCCTTTTGAGCCCAATAAACTGAATCAGGATGCTCAAAATCAGATATATCTTTAAAATAGTCTGAATCCTTTACTACTGCTATCGAATAAGTTTCAATAAAGTTAGCATGACTTTTTGTGATAGCAAAAGGTCTTGGAATATAACTAACTATATTATATTTTTCTGCCACACTTTTATAAAACATATGTGGAGGACAACCTCCAAGGTCAGCAATTACTAGTACATTCTTTCTTTCCATAATATACACTCCTCTTCTATTTTGCTGTGTATCCACCATCAACACATATAGCAGCACCTGTAATATAACTTGACATATCTGAAGCGAGGAAGACCATTGTATTTGCTACATCCTCTACCGTACCTAAACGACCGGCTGGACTTAGTTGCGCTTTCTGTTTTCTAATCTCCTCAAATGTACCAACATTATTTATTGTAAAAGCTATTCCATACATAGGCGTATCACACCTAAATAATTGAATTAAATCAATGTCTGGCCTTATGTAAAAATCCTTAATCCCCTCGTAAGCATGTGGAACGATAACATAATTTAATGAACCCTGTAAAAGACTGTATATACTTTCCTCAAATGTGTTAAATAAGAATAATTTGCTGCTAAGCCCTGGGTAGATAAATAATTTCTTGCGAATAAATTAGTAGCATATTCACTACTTGTCCCTGTAGGTCCTAAAGTACCGAGGTTCACAATGTTAAGATCAGTATTTGCGTTCTCATTAACTGAATCAGTTAAAACTAACAATTTAATCACCACATTTTCATTTATTTTTCACAAAATTATTAATACACAATCTCCCATATAGCTGTATGAAAATTTTTATAGAGATCCCTTATATTTACAAAAATAATAGAAAACTTTCACCAACATGTCAATAAAATAAAAGTAAAATGTTATAAAATTAGGTAGATATTACTATTTTGCTAAAAATAACTGAACTTCCGTTGACAATTATATCAACGAAAGTATTGATCTCACATTTATTTTTATTAAATAAGGGGATAAGGTCTATGTTTGATATGAACGCAAATCAATTAGGAGCAGAAATAAAACGTTTAAGAAAAATTCATAAAATGTCACAAAAGGAATTAGCTTCTGGGATCTGTACCCAGCCTGCAATAAGTGGAATTGAAAGCGGAAAAGTATATCCCAGTATAGATATTCTCTACCTGCTTTCCATACGCTTACGTGTATCAATGGATTATTTCTTAAAAATACTCTTAAATGATTCTTCAACATATATAGAAGATACAAAGGAACACATTGATGAACTTCTGAAGAATAAGGATTATCAAGAGATTTATGAATTATGTAAGTTTGAATTGCAACAACTTAAGCACAGAAATATGAACTTCACATTCACTCAATTCATTAAATGGTGCCACTCTGTTTCTAGCTATTACCTGGGAATAATCAAGTGGAAAAAATGTATAGAAGAATTGAACAATTTACTTGACGACTCTCATTTACTAACCGGTCATAAATTTCAAGATTGAAAATAATAAATAGTATTGCAATCATTTACGCGGAAAATAATAGATACAGCGAAAGCTTGGCGGAGTATAGTAAAATACTCTCTCATAAGAAATTTTTATTTGAAGAGCCAAAGTTTCTTTTAAAGATCCACTATAATGTATCTAAACTTTATTTCCTAATTAAGGAATTCGAATGCTCTTTGCTTCATGCCAAAGAAGGAATTTCTCTGTCATTGAGAATGGAGGATATGTCTGTCTTGGGGCAACTGTTTTTTCAACAAGGACAATGTCTTGAAGTATTAAATAAACCAGTGGATGTTATAATAAGAAGCTATAAGCATTCTTATAATATTTTTCAATTACTTAAAAGAGAAAATTACATAACAATGGTGAAGACTCAAAAAGGGAAATATCTTATGAACTAACTGTAGTATTACGAAAATGAACCACAGTTATGTCATAAGGAAGGCTAATGTGCTTAAATCAAGCCTGTCTCCTTTGAAAATTTGTTTTCTTGTTATTCTTAGAAATTTTCCCTAAAGGCCTCTGATTACTACCATTTTTCCGTTTTTCTAATAACAAAATAGGGGCGGTCTAAAAAGTCCATTTTAGAGTAAAATGCACTCAAATTAAAAACCCAAGAATGTTGATTTAACAGCATTCTTGGGTTTTACTTTTTTAAGACTTCGGCTGAAATACCACTTTTGGGACAGCCCCCTTATCAAACAGAATGTTCTATTTAAAGCAGATCATGTTGTCAAGTAGTGAGTGTAGTTCTATCCCTTATCAGTCGTTTCATAGCAAATGGCATGTCTGAAATGATAAGAAAAGTGGGTATACGACGCTTATTTGCAGCTGCCCATAACCTAAAAAAACTGCCCGTAATTTCGGACAGTTTAAGAGGCCTTAATAATTGAATAGCCGATAAAATAGCCAAGCACCATGATACTTGCAATTGTAAGCGTCACTGAAAATAACTCCATATAAAAAATCCTCCTTTTATTGAAGTCGCTGATTATTTTTAACATATCATGAAAACTCGGCCAGCAATTGTGATATTTATCACCAATTGGTGACAGGTGCGTGACAGTTTTATGAACGAATCGCTTCAAAAAAAGAAAAAGAGAGGCAACCAACAGGTACCTCTCCTAATCTCAGCCTGCAAGCGTGTTGCTTCCCTGCTGCAGCTGATACATTTGATAATATTTACCCTTCAATTCCATCAGCTCTTCATGGTTGCCTTTTTCAACGATGGAGCCGCGGTCTAAAACCAGAATCTGGTCGGCATTTCGAATCGTTGAGAGCCGGTGGGCTATGATAAAGGTCGTCCGGCCTTTTTTCAATACTTCCATTGCCTCCTGGATGACAGCTTCCGTTTCTGTATCAATACTCGAAGTGGCTTCATCCAAAATCAAAATGGCCGGATCAAAAGCAAGAGCGCGCGCAAATGAAATTAACTGCCTTTGTCCGCTTGAAAGCGTACTGCCTTTTTCAATCACCGGCTCATCATAGCCATTTTCGAGGTTGCTAAAAATCCGGTCCGCCCCGACATCAGACAGCGCTTTTTCAACCTTGGCCCGGCTGATCGAAGGATCATCAAGGCTTACATTGGAAGCAATCGTCCCGGTGAACAAGAACGGGTCCTGCAACACAATCCCCATATGGCGACGCAAAGTTTGCCGGGGCATTTCTGTTATATCCTTTCCGTCAATAACAATCCGGCCTTTCTGGCTATCATAAAAACGGAACAGCAAATTCATAATTGAACTCTTTCCAGACCCGGTATGGCCGACGAGTGCAACGGTTTCCCCGTGCTTGGCTTCGAAGTCAATGTTTTTCAGGACATATTCGCCTTCCTTGTATCCAAACGACACATTTTCAAAGACAACATTCCCTTTGTAGCGCGGAACTTTTTCCTCGCTTACGTCAATTCCTTCTTCATCCATCAGCTTGAATACCCGTTCACCGGCAACAAGAGCCTGTTCGAGATTTGCCAGCTGATTGACGATTCCCTGGACCGGGTGGAAAAGACGGTTGATATAATCGACAAACGCATAGAGCATCCCGAGCGAAATGACCGCGGAAGGCGTTAGCGATTCAGCCCCAAAATACCAGATAAAAGCAACAAATACGATATTCCGGAGTACCCCGACCAGGTTATGGGAGGTAAGCGAATTGAGGCTCAACAGTTTATTTTGAAATACAAAATGCTCATTGTTAAGAGCTTCAAACTCCTTCTGCGTTTCCTTCTCCCTGCTGAAGGCCTGGATGATGTTCATTCCCTGGATCGACTCGTTGATCATCCCATTAATATCGCTCACTCTTGCGCGGATGACATGATTATATTTAGAGGCGAATTTTCGGTACACCTTCATCCATACATATAAAATCGGCAGGAGCAGCAAACAGATCGCCGCCAGCTTCACATTTAAAATAAATAACGCCACGTAAATACCGGCTATATAAATAGCACTCGTGAAGAAGGTTGACAGCACCGTCACGTATAATTCCCTGATCGCTTCGGTATCATTGGTGATCCGGGCGACGACCTTTCCGGCAGGAAGATTATCAAAATAACGAATCGGCAGACGCTGAATTTGCCCGAACACATCCTCGCGCATCTTTTGGATAATCCGGTTTGCCGACTTTTGCAGATAATAGCGCTGTCCATACTGGAAAAAGGCAGCGATGACAATCAGCCCAAAATAAACGCCAAGCAGTCCGATGATCTTCGGAATTTCCGGACCATAAAACTTAATCAGTTCGTTACCTTTTAAAAGCTCCGCATTAAAACTCTCTTCCTGCTTGCCTTGCTTAATCGTTAACTTGCCGTCACTGAAGCTTCTTTTTCCATCCAGTTCGACCGGCTCCTCGACAAACACAAAGTCCCTTCCGGCCTGAAGAATCCGGACTTCGGCCAGTTTAACTTCGTCTTCAGCAAGGTAATAATCACGTTTATAGAAGTTCCCTTTATAGGAAACCGCGTCTTCACTTTCTTCTGTTTGGTACCAGACAGATTCAATGCCCATAATATGCTGGTCAATCACCCGTTTGGCAATAAACGGCCCGGCCAGATCAGCTGTTACCGCAATGGTCAGCATCGCCAGTGCGGCGATGATCATACTTTTATAGCTTAACGCATATTGAAACAATCGTTTCCCTGTTCTCATGACAGCACCTCCTCTTCTGCAGCAGCTTCTGCCTGCTGCCTGATGTACTGCTCTTTATACCAGCCGTTGCTGCTCATTAATTCTTCATGCGTTCCTTCTTCAATCACTTTACCGTTATCAAAAACGATAATATGCTCAGCGTGCTGGACAGCAGACATTCGGTGCGTAGTAATGATTGTTGTTTTTCCGCTCCGTTCGCTGCGAATGTTATCAATAATCTTCTTTTCTGTTTTCGAGTCGACCGCTGATAATGAGTCGTCAAGGATGAGGATTTCCGGATCCTTGATCAAGGCCCGGGCAATCGAAATCCGCTGTTTCTGGCCGCCTGACAGGGCCACACCTTTTTCGCCGACAAGAGTCTCAAGCCCGTCTGGAAGCATCTCAAGATCTTTGCGGAATGCAGCAAGGTCAATCGCCTTTTGCAAATCAGCTTCGCCGGCATCCGCCGAACCAAACAGAATATTTTCCTTCACCGTTCTTGAAAAAAGAACATGGTCCTGCGGCACATAGCCAATCCAGCCTCGCGTTCTTTCAAGGGCCTGTTCATGGATAGGCACTTCGGATACAGCCAATTCTCCCGTTCCGGCCGGATACTCCCTTAACAGCTGCTTGATAAAGGTCGTTTTCCCGCTGCCGGTTTTGCCGACGACTCCGAGTGTTCCCCCTTTTTCCAGCTTTACATTAATGTTTCGCAGGTTATCACCATTTGACGATGGATAGCGGAAAGAAAGCTTGTCAAAAGTGATGGTTTCTGGTTGGTCGACGCTGACCGGCTGCAGCGGATCCTTGACATCCTCTTCGTATGCGAGTGTTTCCTGAACCCTGTCAAGGGAAGCATTTCCCCTCTGCATCACATTGATTAATTCGCCAATCGCAAACATCGGCCAAATCAGCATCCCAAGATACACATTAAAAGCGACAAGATCTCCAAGGGTGATGGTCTGTTGAAAAACCATATGTGCGCCATAACCGAGTCCGATTAAATAGCTTAGCCCGACAATCACTTTGATGGTTGGATCAAAGAGAGAGTCAATTTTCGCTACTTCAATATTTTTATTGTATACATCCTCAGTTAACCGGTGGAACTTCTCTTGATCCGCTTTTTCCTGCACGTATGCCCGAATGACCCGGACACCCGAAACCGATTCAAGCACCCGGTCATTCAATTCGCCGAACGCATCCTGGGCGCTCATGAACCGTGAATGAATTCGCTTCCCGTAAATGTTCATTAACAAGGCCATGATCGGAAGCGGGAGGATCGCAGCCAGTGTCAGCTTCCAGCTGATTAAAAATCCCATCGTAAAAAGAATCGTCAGCATAAAAATAGTCGAATCAACAAGCGTTAATATCCCGAAACCTGCCGTCACCGAGATTGCCTTTAAATCGTTGGTGGCCCGGGCCATCAAATCTCCGGTCCGGTTCTTTTCAAAAAATGTCGGCGTCATTTTTAGTAAATGGCCCATAAATTGCGAGCGAAGCTTCCGTTCCACCAAAAAGGCGCCGCCAAATAATTGGTACATCCATATATAAGTGATTCCATAGGAAACAACCGTAATCACGGCTAAATAACCCAGATATTGAAAAACCTTTTCAATGGTCATTGAGCCGATGTGAATTTCATCGATGGCCATCCCGACTAATTTTGGCGGCATCACATCAAGAATTCCGACAAGAATAAGCAGCACGATCGCAACCGTGTACCTTTTCCAATTTTCTTTAAAAAACCAGCTTAACTTCTTGAATACCGAAAACATCTGTGTTTTTCCTCTCCTTTAGCAAAGTTGTCACGACTAACCGCCTTCGAGCTCCCCAGCGGAAATGCCAATCCTTTCTGTTTGAATTCTTAACATTTTTATTCCTCCTCCTGAATTGTTTTTATAGAAAACGGGATTTACCCGGTTTTCAAGGGGATTTGTGGACAAAAAAAGACATACCGCAGCATGCGATATGTCTGGTAAAAGAAATAAAGGCAGACAAAAAGGCACACGTCACGTATAACGTAACCTGTGCCATATTCCACTTAAGTAAATTTCAGGCAAAACGATAAAAAGGGCAGGTTACGATCTGTTTGTATGAAATTGTTTCATTCACTAATTGAATTAAGATCATCGGTAACCCTCCTTTTTGTTGTAAATTTTTTCTTCCTTTGTTAGGTTATCACTGGATTCAAGGAAAGTCAATCGCTATTTATCTGATTTTTTCGGGATTGATCAGATCATTTTGTCGATAAAAACAGTCGTTTCTTTGGCAAGATTGACTTCTTTCACTTCACTGTCGTCAATATGAAATGACGATTTAAACACTTTAACGATCGGGCGCTGCGGCAATCCGCGGTTTTGCGAAACTACCACACCAGTTTCACCTGTGGTCAGCTTTACATGGCTTCCGTTCGGATAAAAAGCGACAGACCGTAAAAAATTCCAGACGGTTTCATGGTCATAATGCAAATTTGTTAAGGCCATTATTTTCTCACATGCTTCATAAGGAAAAAGCGGCTTATCGCCTGTTGCGCCATAAATCATATTGTCATAGTCATTTGTCACAGCTACAATCTTTGAAAATAGATGAATATCCCCTTCTGTGAGGCTGCGCGGATATCCTGATCCATCAGGATGTTCGTGGTGCTGCAGCGCTACAACGGCTGACAGCTTGCTCACTTCCGGGTTTTTTCGCAGCAGGTTAAAGCCTTTCCACGTATGGTCATTTTCCTTACTGCTGTAACCTGGCTGATCCGGAGTGGTCTTTCCGATATCGTGCAGGAGCGCGCCTACTGAAAGGTCCCGCAGCTTTGACCGGTCCAGCCCCATCTTTAATCCTACTAAAACAGATAACACACACACATTAAACGAATGCAAAAAAAGCGCATTATCTTTCGTGCGAATATCATTTAAATGGGCCAGTACCTCTTTTCTTAAGGTAATCTCATCAATAATCGAGCTTGCTACCTTGCTCACAGCTTTTAACTTAAAATCCTTCTCACCGGACTGGACATATTGATATAGAGTTGACAGTAAGGAGGCTGCTTCCCGTTTTGTTTCCTGACTAATCACATCCTCTTCATCTATCATTATTTCCGGATTACTGCTGTCCTTGATATACAACGCAGTAATCCCCATTTGCCTTAGTCTTGATAATAGGCCAAATGTTAACAGGACATTTTCTTCAAGCAGGGCCCTGCCGTCACTTGCAAAGATAGGTTTTGCCAAATATTCACCCTGGACGACTTGATCAATGGGCATGTATTTCATCGCATTTCCTCGATTCCACATGTTGTTAATTTAAGTGAAGTGAACCTCTCTCCAATAATTTGGAGAGCTTCTCGCTTCATTGAGCCGGCTATTGCCGTTCTCTCCACGAAGGCTAGTTCCTAGCCCTATGTTGTACGTTACGATACTGCTTCTATCGCACGATGAAGGATATTGATACTGGCGTTTACATCCCTGTCGCATTCCAAGCCACATGAAGGACAATGATGAACCCGGTCTGCAAGTGTTTTCTTCACCATTTCATTACAGTTGGAGCATTGTTGACTGGTGTTTCGTGGATCAACCAATACCACACACTTACCGGCGCTTTCAGCCTTGTAAGTGGTGAATGTTATCAGCTGATTCCATCCAGCATCCGAAATCCTTTTGGCCAGACGATGATTTTTTACCATGTTTGTAATGTTCAAATTCTCAAACGCAATCAAGTCATATTGATTCACCAGGATTCTGCTTACCTGGTGGGCATTGTTTCTTCGCTGATTGGCAATATACTCGTGTTTCTTTGCCAGTAAGGCGACGGCCTTTTTCCGGCGCTGTGACCCTTTCTTTCGTTTGAATACCATACGTTGTAACCGTTTCAGCTGCCGTTCTGATTTCAGGAGGTATTTGGGGGAGTCAAAGAATTGACCATCTGAGGTGACCGCCAAATGTCTGACACCCAGATCGACACCGACTTTCTTATTGGTTGAAAGGTTTGCTTGCTTATTCATTTCACATGAAAGAGAAACAAAATATTTGCCGTTCTTTTCTATCACGGTGCAGGTTTTGATGTTTCCTTTTACCTGTCGATGCAACTTGATCCGCACCTTCCCAATTTTGGATAGGTTGATATATTTTCCTTCCAGTGAAAACCCGCTTTGCGGATAGGTGAAACTCCGATAGCGATTCGCCCCTTTAAAGCGGGGAAATCCTGCATTCTCCCCTTTTTCGAGGCGTTGAAAAAAAGACTGATACGCGTTATCCAGACGCTCCACTACATTTTGTAATACCTGCGAATGAACCGATTTGTATTCGGGGCACTCTTGTTTCAGTTCAGGCAGTTCTTTCTTTTGTGAATAAAAGGTAAGCGAGACACCATATTTTTTGTACGCCGCAATCCGCTCCTCCAAACAGGCATTGTAAAGCCTTCGGCAGTACATCAGTGTTTCACCAATTTTTTGCCGTTGCTTTTCTGTCGGTTCGATCCGGAATTTAAAAGTACGTATCATGGGGAATTTCCTCCTTTCGTTTGGTTTTCAATATATTTTTTTATGGTCTCTTCGGAAATGGATCCAACTGTTTCGATGTAAAAACTACTATTCCAAAGATGGCGTCCCAAAGTACCTTTTTGAGTTCCGGAAATTTGATAAAAAGCTTACGTACCGAAATCCCTTCTCAGCATCTTTACGATGTAGGAGGGGGCAATCTTTGGATGGGAGGATGCGAATATGTGAACATGATCCTGCTCGCCCACTTCCATCATGACCAATTCAAAATCCTTTTCTTTCGCTATTTCCCGGAAGAGTTCTTTTAGAAAGCCTTCTATTCAGATGTAAGTAATTTTTTGCGGTATTTAACCGACCAAACAATGTGATAATTGACATTGTAGACACAAGTACGAGCGTGTTTTAAGTTAGATTTATTCATACATATAATTTAGCATATATTTCAAAAAACACCTATATATAATGAGTTTTTTCTATCAACACATGATAGAAAAATAAACAAACATTTTCACCCGCTGAATTTCCTTCCAGGGGAATTCAGCGGGTGAAGCGGTCTTTCATCTCCCCGTTAAAATGGAGGAGGATTCCCGGTCTCGGTCCTAAAAAAAGACAAGGAACCCCCTTGCCTTATATAACACCTATTTATTGCAGCTCCTCTTCAAATGTTCCTTTCACAATCGGCTCGCCTGTTTCAACCATGACCTTTCCGAGCGCGATTACTGTATCGATCCGGTAATCTTCCTTGGTTAATAGCACCAAATCGGCATCCTTGCCTTCTTGAATCGTCCCTTTTTCTTTCAATTTTAAAATATTGGACGGGTTTTCGGTGATGACACGAATGGCTTGATCCAATGAAATACCTTCGTCGAGAACTGCATCCCGCACTTCCTTAAATAAGGTTGAAACCTTGCCGATTTTCAGGCGTGCAAATTCACCGTTTGCGTTAAACTCAGGAAGGCTTGCCTGTCCGTCTGAAGTAAAGGTAATTTGCGAAATATCGACACCGGCATCAAGCATTCTTTTCAGGCCTTTGCTGCATTTCACTTCGCCTTCTTCAAGAAATTTCGGAATCGAGCTTGTTGTAAAATCAACATAGCCACCTTTTTTGGCGTACTTGATCCCTTCTGTAAAAAGATGCGGGTTTCGGTTTATATGGGTTGGGTAAAACTGCCGGATCGGAATTTCTGTTTTTTCAACAACTTCTTCAATGACGTTCAAATGATCAAAGCTGTCACCGACATGAACATTGACAATGCCGGCTTTTCCCGATAAAAGCCCGCCAATCCGGGCAGCTGAAGCGATTTTCGCCATTTCTTCCACCGTCGGCTGGGAAGACCTGTGATCGGCAATCGCTATTTCACCGGCACCAATTATTTTATCAACAAGAATAATATCATCTTCGATTTTCCCTGTTAGTGTTTTCACAGGCACCTGGTATGAACCCGTCTGTACATAGCAGGTGATTCCTTCTTCTTCAAGTCCGCGCGCTTTCGCAATTAAACTTGCCATCGTTCTCGTCGTTCCATCAGTGCCGATGACCCCGATCAATGTAGTGACACCGGCAAGAGTCGCATCGGTCAGTTGAATTTCCGGTGTTCTCGTTTTATAGCTTCCTTCCCCGCCTCCGCCAATAATGTGAACATGTGAGTCAATAAAACCAGGAACAACGATCTTTCCTTCTGCGTCTATGACCTTTATTTCGACAAAATTTTCCGGAACTTCGATCGTATCTTGAATAAAGCCAATCTTTTTATCCGCAAGCAAAATATCTTTCTTCCCTAAATAATCAGGGGTATAAACTTCCCCATTTTTAATCAGCGTTAACACGGAAAATCTCCTTTCATTTGCAGGTGTGCGTCGTATACCGCATTTCCAAATTATGTACATCGAAAAAAGTGCACTGGTTTGTCAGACAACCTCTTCTAATCTGAACAAAATGCTCCTTTTCTATTCATAGCCGGGTGCCTGTCGTTCTTGCGGCCTTGCAACCATTTCCGGAATATGGGCCAGTCTTCAAGTCCCGTCCATGTTTAACCTTTGCAGACGCGGGTAAATACTCATTAAATCAACATAGAAAAAGGAGATAGGATAATGAAAGAGATCATGTCTTCAAACGTACTTGTTCAAAATAAAGTAACAATCAGAAAAATGCTTGAAATTTACCAGGCATCCCGACAATTTAACGGAACAACCTATTTATATAGTAAGCATAAAGCAGTCGATGCCGCAAATTTATCCAAACTCGTATCCTTCTTTTTAACCGTCAAACCACAAACGACACTAAAGATCATTGTTGAAGGAACAGAGGTTGACAAGCAAATCGCATTATTACAGAAATTATTCAATCAGGATATTTCAGTAGTTCGCATAACAGAGAAGCGCTTAGCCGCTAATTCTGATTCATTTCAATTATAAGGAGAGGAAGCGGCATAACCATGATTCGGACCATATTAATGATCATTGGCGCTATCGTTGTAATCGGCGCCCTGGCCAGCTGGCTGTTCTAAAAAAAATCCCGGGACATAATGCCCGGGATTTTCATATCTTGCTTTTAGTTGCCAATAGGCAGTACTCCATGCCCTCTTGCTGGATCAATCATCATCTTCATCGCCCTGGTTTTTCCACTTTCTCTCCCATTTCTCTGCCTCTTTCTTAAGTTTATCCTTCCATTTTCCTTTTTCCTTTTTAATGGCTTCTTCGAACTCTTCCAGCTCTTTTTCGAACTTTTGCCGCCTGCTTTTTTCTTCATAGTCCGAAATACGCGGGACATTGAAGAATGCAGGTTCTGTACCTTGTAACGCATTCTCAATGATGTTTCTGAAAATGAGCGCTGCGCCTTCGCTGCTCGTTGTTGTTAAATAGTGGCTTTCGTCGGTATGATCGTATCCAACCCAAACCGCGCCTGCAAGCTGCGGTGTGTAACCGACAAACCACTGGTCCTTTACACCGTTAATTCCTTCAATCGGAACTTCGGTCGAACCGGTTTTTCCGGCCAGGTCGCGGCCGTCGATTTGCGCGCCTGTCCCTGTTCCGTCTTCAACTACTCCCAACAGCATCGTCGTCATTTTATCGGAAACTGCTTTTGTTGTGACCTTTGTGCTCGTTTCCTTCCATTCGCCGATTGTGTTGCCCTCCGCATCAACAATTTTTGTAATCGCATGGGCCTCTGCCTTTTCACCGTTATTGGCAAACACGGAATATGCCTCAGCCATCATCAAAGGTGAAACACCTTCCTGAAGTCCGCCAAGTGCCAATCCAAGATTTCTGTCCTCCTTCTTAAGAGGAATTCCGAAACGTTCTGCCGCATCGAACCCAGAGTCAATTCCCAGTTCGTTTAAAAGCCAGACAGCCGGGACATTTAAGGACTCCTGCACTGCTTCATACATCGGCACTTCGCCGCGATAATGATCCGAATAATTGCGCGGTTCGTAATTGCCAAACTTCATTTTTTCATCCTTCAGCATATCTTCAGGACTCCAGCCATTCTCAAGCGCGGGAACATAGACGGACAGTGGTTTCATCGTTGAACCAGGCTGGGCCTTTAATTCGGTTGCCCGGTTATAGGCACGAAAAACGTGGTCTCCCCTGCCGCCGACAAGTGCACGGATTCCACCCGTTGCCGGATCGAGCAATACCGCGCCGCTTTGGACGATCTGGTCTTCTTTTCCTTCAGGAAATAAACTGTCATTTTGATACGCTGTTTCCATCGCTGTTTGCATGCCGGGATCAAGCTCGGTATAGATTTCGTAGCCCCCGGTTAATAATTCATCCTGGGTTAAGCCGTATTCTTCAATTGCCTCAGCAAAAACATGGTCCACATAGTACGGGAATTGGCCATGAAAAGGGTCTCCGCCTTTATCATTGAGCTCAACCTCTTCACTGAGCGCCGTTTCATATTGTTCGTTCGTAATAAACTTGTTTTCCTTCATTAGCGCAAGAACCGTGTTCCGCCTTTCAACCGCTTTTTCAAAATCCTGATAAGGATTCCAGGCAGACGGCGCTTTAATAATACCCGCGAGCATTGCCGACTCACTTGCGGTTAATGCCTCCGGTTCTTTGCCGAAATATTTGGCGGCAGCACTCTTGATTCCCCAGGCACCTTCACCAAAATAGATTTGATTAAAATACATTTCCAGTATTTCATCTTTGGAATACTCTTCTTCGATTTTTCTCGCTAAAAATAATTCTTCTATTTTTCTCTTGTATGTTTTTTCCGGTGAGAGCAGCGCGTTTTTCGTCAGCTGCTGGGTGATCGTACTGCCGCCTTCAACAATTCCGCCTGCTGTTATATTGCGGAAAAACGCTCGCGCAATTCCGATGAGATCAATTCCGTTATGACTGTAAAAGCGCTGGTCTTCAATCGCAATCACCGCATTTTTCAAGTGATCGGGAATTTTCGTAATCGGGACACCTTCATTTTTATTAGCCGATATTTTACTTGCTACTTCGCCGTTTTGGTCATAAATGACCGTTGATTGTGCCAGACCGGCTTCTAAAGTGCTGATATCGGCCCCGCTTGAAAACACATAGAAAAAAATTAAAATTCCCAAAAGAGTAACTGCCATCGCAAGAATGGTAATTTGCGTCACATGTTTTTGCTTCCAAAGCTTTCGCAACCGTGAAATTTTTGAGCTTCGTCTTTCCATTATGTTCACAACCTTTATTCTTCTCTCCAATTCTTTTACTTTAAACAATTTTGTTAATTTGTTTTACCCGCAAAATCAGGAAACAATTCCACAATTAACCGCGAGACCACATGAAAAAAGTATAATAAAAGGAGCTGAAATACGCATTACTTTGCGATTCAGCTCCTTTTTCAAGCGGTTTTCCGCCGCTTTAGCATTAATTTAGACTTTAAATCAGGCATCTTATCGAATAATAACAGCAATTTAAAGCTGATGATTAAATACATAAATGTAAAAATGCTAGGTATGCAGAGGATCCATATCCATTCACGAAAAGTAAGGTCTGCGAACATTTCCAGCATATCATTTACCCCGAGCAGTTCCCTTCCTGTGTACGCCCCTTCGACAAGGATGTATAAAGCTGCATTAGAACATATGTAAACAGAAAATAATACAAAGTGATTGACCTTTTTCGATTTACAAAACACCATTTTTGCAATGATTGTCCACACGATTACGATGAACGGAAAAATAATAAAAACCGCTCTTTCCGGAGCCATGCTCCCCTCCCCCAATCCAAATATTTTCAGCTGGGATCGTCTTTCTGAAGTTCCATAAAGCGTTCCCTTGCAGCTACCTCGTCGAAGCTGCTGTATATTCGGTAATGATCTTCATCAAGAATGCGAAAATGCTGGCTAATAATATTTTGCTGGAGAATATACCCGTTTTCTTTCGCCAATTCCCGCCACCACATTTTCCCGCCAAGTGTCTTTTCTTTGCGGAAGTCAATGCCTTCACGGGCAACGGTCTCAAGAACTTCGAGCGGTTCATTTCCAAATAAGAACTTTACTGTTTCTGTTTCACGAAAAAGAGCACAAACGGCCACAACGGTTGACCATCCTGCAAAAGCTCTGCCCTTTTCAATCTGGACGAGGGTTTTCTTGGAAACGCCGATCACTTCGGCCATTTTATCTTGCGTATACCCCGCTTCAGTTCGAATTAATCTCATCTTGTCAGAAACCTTCATCACAATTTCTTCTCTAGTCATTGCAGGTCAGTCCTTCTATAGCTTTTGGTGTAATTTTACACGAATCTTCTGGATTTTAAAATCTTTTTTTGAAAAATCCCTAATATTATTAAAAAAACAGACCAAAACGCTAAGCGAATTGGTCCATCATCATGATAATCTGCCAAACCTTATAGGTTGATCACTTTTTTCGGTGCCGCGGAGATAATGAGTGCGACGATTATCGCACTTAAAACAAAGCTTGGCAGCATATAAGTTCCATTATAAACGAGCGAATACAGTGCTACCGGCTGGTCCTTCGGTGCAAATTCCCCGAAAAAAACGATTCCGGCTATCACATGGCACAGGTAGCGCAGAACGCTGCCGATAAATGTCCCTGCTATTAAATAAGCAATCCATTTCTTTCTATCATTCTGCCTCAGTCCGGTCTGAAGCTGCGCAGCAAACAACCCGGCAAATCCCAGCGTCCCGAACGCAATCAAGTAATCAATGATCCCTTGAACCGGCGTGTAAATTTGGGCATAGCCAAGTATAAACTGGAGCAGCCCGAGTAAAAATCCCGTCAGGAGTCCGCCCTTAAGCCCCCAGCGAAAGGCCATTAAGAACACTGGCACAGCCGCAATCGACACTGATCCGCCCTGCGGCCAGATCCGCGCAAACACAAATGCAGAAACAAGGTCCAGCAAATAAGCAAGTGCTGTGAATATGGAAACCTCTACTAAAAATAATGTTTTGTTTTGTTTCATGTTCTTTCCCCCTGTAAAGATATCAAGGGGTCCGAGATTTACCGCTACAAACCGCTAAAATGCAAAAAAAAGCAATCCAGGGCGGGAATCTGATGGCCCAATATTGCTTTCTATCCATCAAACCACATCCCTACGCTAGCATTAACTAACAGGTTCATAGGGTCAGAACTCGAAGCTCACTCTCAGCTGCAGCACGCAGCCCCCCTTGTGGAACTATTCAACTATAAATTAATTCATCTCCGAATATACTATGTTTCAGCGCGATTGGCAAGGAAGATATTATCTTTATTTTTAAAAATCGGCTGGCTCCTCCAGTTAATTTTTCACAGGAAATTGTTATGATTAACAAAAAAATGACAAAGGATTTTGCTGACTGTCAGCGAATACATTGATAAAATGCGATACAGGAATCGAATATTATTGGGGGATAAACCATGTTACCGATTACGAAAAGGAAATTAGTCGACTTCCTTGTGAAGGAAAAACAGGTACTGCTGGACGAGTGGGAAAAGGTATTTTTAATTTCGGAAGATGATCCATTTAAAAATAAGATTAAGCAAAATGGCGAAGCGATATACGAAATTATTCTAAATATTTTTTCTGAAAATGAGGAAGATGTTGAAAACCATATCCACAAACTTGCTTATATTATCGGTGAGGAACGGGTCAGAGCCAATATAAATATTGGTGAGTTTGTTTACAATGTCAATATCGGGAGATCGATCATATATAAAAATTTAAACAAGCTGGATTTGGAGTGGCCGCAGCTGCAAAAATCGATAGACAGGATCAATTACTGTTTTGACAAGTTTTTATATTATGCTGTTACGTACTATTCTGATGCCAAAAACAAAATCATAGAGGAAAAATCAAATTTTATTGATAACACTCACAAAGACAGGCTCACTTTGCTGGGACAAATGACCTCAAGTTTTATCCATGAATTTCGCAATCCCCTCACATCGGTTCAGGGATTTATCCAGCTTTTAAGAGCAGATTATCCTGACATGAAATATCTCGATATCATCGGAAACGAGCTGGAGCAGCTCAATTTTAAAATTTCCCAATTTCTGCTTCTGTCCAAAAAAGAATTAATCGGCAAAGAGAAAAGTATATTTTCCTTGAATGAACTGGTTGATGAAGTGTTGATTTTTCTTTACCCAAGCATCCTCGACGGTAAGGTTAAAGTCGTGAAAGAAATGGAAGAAGATATCAAAATAATGGGGTATAACGATGAAATACGCCAAGTTCTGATCAATATTATTTTTAATGCAATTGATGTCTTAAGCCAGTACCGGAGTGATCCGGTCCTCGAAATAAAATGCAGCTTGCCAAATAAAAAATTCATTAAGCTGGATGTAGCGAATAACGGTCCGATGATTCCGGAAAACCTCCTTCATACGATTTTTGAGCCATTTGTCACGACAAAGAAGCTTGGAACAGGGCTCGGATTATTTGTTTGCCGTGAAATTATTGAGAAGCATAAAGGAGCATTGACGTGCCAATCTTCTGCAGAAAAAACGGTATTCAGCATGACTCTCCCCCGCACCTGAGGGCATTGCAAACCAAAATCCACTCCAGGCATTTAAATCTGGGAGTGAATTTTTTTAAAACATAAAAGCTTAATGAATAATGGACTTATAATAGTAATGGAATATTGTAAGGGAAAAAGTGTATACAAACGAAAAAACTCCTTATAGTATTAAAGCAATATTCGCCCGAGGAGGAAAATTTATGTTCTCTTTGAAGGTTGATCAAGACATTGAACTGCAATTGTTCCAGCTGAAGGATGCTGTAGAGCTTTACCAGCTTGTTGATTCAAACCGCCGTCATCTCAGGCAGTGGCTTCCCTGGGTAGACAGTATGAATTCTCCCCTTCAATATCATTCCATTATTCCGATGTGGTTAAAGCAATTTGCTGATAACAATGGGTTTAACCTGGGAATACGCTGCAATAAAATGCTGGTTGGATCGATAGGCTTTCACCAAATTGACTGGCATAACGAGCAAACAAGCATTGGCTACTACCTCGCGGAGCAGGCCCAGGGCCGCGGAATTATGACAAGATCCGTTCAGGCTCTACTTAATTATGCTTTCTTTGACCTTCGTTTGAATCGCATTGAAATTCGCTGCGGGGTGGGAAATTTAGCAAGCCGGTCTATTCCTGTAAGGCTCGGCTTTACTGAAGAAGGATTGATCCGCGATGGTGAAAAATTGAATGGTTTTTTCCATGATTTAATTGTGTATGGCTTGTTGGCAAGGGAATGGCGCAACCGATCATGATTTTGCATTTGCATATGAAGTTTAAAGGTGACCAAAGTCGACAATAGTCAAGGTGTTAACAAGATAAATATATTCCCGAACCAATTCATAACTATGCTTTCATGGCCATAAAGTATCAATATAACAAATTAGCAAAACTGGAACGTTTGACTGTACGGTTGAAAATCTTTATAATTATTTATAATTATTGGTAATTGTTATCGACAATAGGCTCGTGCTAATTGTGCAGTAATATAATCATTTATTCCGGGCAGGATAGGCAGCTTTCCAGGGCCCCCCATCATTTCCTGCGGGATTGCAGCTTTGGCACGTACTACAAACGAATGAGGTGATTCGATGGGGCATTGTACCGAATTGGTGAATTAGCAAGAAGATCAAACGTTTCTAAAAGAACGATAGATTACTATACCGGTCTCGGCCTGCTTCAGGCCCAGCGGTCCGATTGCAACTACAGAATTTATACAGAGGAAGCTTTAAATGATTTAAAATTTATTGAAGAATGCAAGAAAATGCATCTTCCTCTTGAAGAAATTAAAAGAAAACTAGAAATCAAAAAATCAAAAGACATTCGTGAATCAGAAGTTGAGAAGCATATAGACGATGTAACAAGCCAGATGAAGCAGCTTCATAATGAATTATCAACGATCCTGCCTCTTATTGAAAAACTGGAGGGCCAGCAGAAAAAAAAGCTGTCCAACAAGCTTTCTACGGAAAGTACGGCTTTGATGCAATCCCTTTTGATTTTAACGAGTTGATCTTTAGGATTATTGGGAGGTGACTCCTTACTCGTGTGTATGGCGAGCTAAGGGAAACTATTTGGACATATTAAACTTGGTTTTAATAGCCATTTTAATTGCTTTAACGGCATTTTTTGTCGCATCGGAATTTGCGATCATTAGAATTAGAAGTTCCCGGATTGACCAGTTGATTGAGGAAGGCAGCAAAAATGCGATTGCCGCCAAAAGAGTGACAACCAATCTTGATGAATATTTATCGGCGTGCCAGCTTGGCATTACGATTACCGCGTTAGGTTTGGGCTGGCTCGGCGAACCGACGATTGAAAGGATGCTTCACCCGCTCTTTGAACGGTTTGAGATTCCAGGCTCATTGTCACAGATTCTCTCATTTGGTATCGCTTTTGCATTTATTACTTTCCTCCATGTTGTTGTAGGCGAACTGGCTCCGAAAACAGTAGCTATACAAAAAGCAGAATTTGTAACCTTAACCATGGCAAGGCCCCTGATCGGCTTTTATAAAGTCATGTACCCGTTTATTTGGGTCCTTAATGGTTCCGCCCAGATGATTACAAAAATGCTTGGCCTTAAGCCTGCTTCAGAGCATGAGCTGGCCCATTCAGAAGAAGAACTTCGCATGATTCTTTCCGAAAGCTATGAAAGTGGTGAAATTAACCAGTCAGAGTTTAAGTATGTAAACAAAATTTTTGAGTTCGATAACCGGATTGCCAAAGAAATCATGGTACCGAGAACCGAAATGGTGTCACTTTCAAAAACAGATACGCTGGAAACGTTTATTCAGGTTGTCCAGGAAGAACAGTTTACCCGTTATCCCATTATTGACGGAGATAAGGATCATATTATTGGACTCGTAAATATAAAAGAAGTTATGACCGAATTGATTGGAAACGAACAGCTCATCACGAAAACCCTTGAAGAATATGTCCGCCCGATCATCAGGGTAATTGACACGACCCCGATCCATAATCTGCTCCTTAAAATGCAAAAAGAGCGAATTCACATGGCGGTTTTAATGGACGAATACGGGGGAACTTCCGGGCTTGTAACAGTTGAAGATATCCTCGAAGAAATTGTTGGGGAAATTCGCGATGAATTCGATACCGACGAAATCGCGATGATTCGAAAAGTAAAGGAAGATCATTATATTATTGACGCAAAGGTACTTGTCAGCGAAGTAAACGATCTGCTTGGACTTGAAATCGATGATGAAGATATCGATACGATTGGCGGCTGGGTGTTAACGGAAAATTATGAAGCAAAAGAGGGAGATATCATTTCCCTCCATTCCTATAATTTCAGAATAGTTGAAATGGAAGAGCACCAGCTTAAGTATCTCGAAGTGACAAAAGTACAAAAGGCTGACCAGACAGTCGAGCCGATCCCGCTGCCACAATCAGAGGAAGTACTATCAAAGGTTTATGGAAATTAATGAAGCCCCCGGCAAAATTTTGCCGGGGGTTTTTCAATACAAAAGTTTATATTCGGATCGCGGGTTATTCATTCGGAAATACCATCGTGAACTTGGTCCCTTTCTCCTTTTCGCTCACGACGTTAATGCTCCCGTCATGAAGCTGGACAAGCTGCTTGACGATCGACAGGCCGAGCCCGAATTCTCCGAACATGCTGCTTGTCCTCGATAAATCGGCTTTATAAAAACGGTCCCAGATTGATTCAATTTCATTTGTATCAATGCCGATTCCGGTATCTTCGATTTCGATGACCGTTTCTTTACCCGTGTTCCTTGCCCTTAAGGTAATGCTTCCATCAGTCGTAAATTGGATGCTGTTTTTCACAATATTAATCAGGATTTGCGTAAAGCGGTCATAATCGGCGTAAACAGTGTCGTGTTCATTGGCATCAATGATAATCCTATTTCCCTTTTCCCTTGCAAGCACGGAAAGCTGTTCTTCAATTAACTCAAAAATATCATACAGATTGATCGATACTTTGTTCAGCCTAATTTGGTTGGAGCGGATTTTTTCATAATCAAGGTTTTCGTTTACAAGCCTGATAAGCCGTTTCGCTTCCCTATCGATCAAATCCAGGCCCCTGTCTTTCTCATTCCCGGGAATCAAGTCGTTCTTAAAGCCTTCAACCAGGCCGCTGATCGTCGTTAAAGGGGTTTTCAGCTCATGCGAGACATCTGCAATAAATTTTCGCCGCCTGTTCTCAAGCCTGTCTATCTCATCATTGGATTCCTTTAAACGCGAAGCCATCCGATTAAAGTCCGCCGCCAAATCATCGATCTCATCCAGGTTTATGTTTGGGATATTCACATTATAATTTCCAGACGAAATCATCGAAGTCGCGTTCCGCAACTGCGTTATTCTCTTGATTAAATTTTTCGATAAAATCCAGCTTAACAAAATCGTCGCCGCCAACGAAATGAAAATCGTGTAAAACAAATACTCGTTTAATTGGCTGATCGTTTCAACGGCGCCGCTGATCGGGGCAAGCAGCATGATGCCTCCCGCCAGCTCCCCGCCGATAATATGCGGAAGCGCAACAAGTGTAACCTCTTGCTCAAATCTCTTTAAATCATGCCTTACCGAGACTTTGTTTCCTTTTTTAATTTGCGCCCATTCCTGATCCGTCAGTTGAATCAACGGCTGGTGCTGAATTTCCGGAAACAGCACCCTGCCTTCGCTGTCAAAAAGGAAAAAGCGGATGTTTCTCGCATTAAGCATTTGGCTGTAATGAAGCAAATATCTTTCATCACCATCGAGCCTTGAAGATACATCACTCAGTACTTGTTCGCCGTAAGCATTTAATTCCTCTACTTTATTTTCAAAAATATAGTTTTCAACGAACTGCGAAAACAGCAGGCTCAATATTAAAAAGGCAAGAATAAGAATGCCGATATGGCTGATCAGAAGCTGGTAAAAGTACTTAATTTTCATCAGCTGTCACCGATTCATCAAACTTGTAGCCAATCCCCCATACGGTATGGATGAATGGCTGTGACGGTTTGCCGATTTTCTTTCTGAGCCGTTTTATGTGAACATCAACCGTCCGCTCGTCTCCGTAAAATTCATAACCCCAGACCCGGTCTAAAAGCTGCTCCCGTGAAAAAACCTGGCGCGGATTTTTCACAAAATAATAAAGCAGATCAAATTCCTTCGGGGTTAAGTTCGTCAATGGCTCCCCATTGTAATACGCTTCCCTGGACTCTTTGCTGATCTTGAAAAACTGTGAGGTGACAAAGTGATGATCAGGAATTTTCGCAGTTTCAGTTTGGAAACGGCGCGTCACAGCCTTAATCCTTGCCATCAAAGTAAGTGGGCTAAACGGCTTTGTCACATAATCATCTGCGCCCATTTCAAGCCCGAGCACCTGGTCCGATTCACTGTCCTTTGCTGTAAGCATGATGATCGGAACAGAGCTAAGCTCCCTTATTTTTCTGCATAGCGTCACACCATCCATGCCCGGTAACATCCAATCGACGATAATTAAATCCCAGCTCCCTTTATTAAACACATCGAATCCTTCATGCCCATTGTGAACAAATGTCCCTTTATAGCCTTCTTTCATAAAAAACATTTCAAGCATGGAACAAACACTTTCATTATCTTCAACAACAAGAATATTCATGCTCCATCCCCCTGGTCCCTTGATATATCTATATTTGTGTGCTTAAGAGTTACGATCTGTTATGAAACAAAACGGATAACCTATACGATTCAATTATATATCACGTATATGAGCGGTCAAATTTGCAGCTATAACAGAAAAACGGCTGTACCAAAAATCGTCCAGCCGTTAACTCCAGTTTAAATTGATTTTACATCATTATGGATGGGGTCGAAGAAAGCCCCCTGCTTCAGATGTGGGTGGTGTCATATCATTATATGGTAAGGGCTTCATCTTCTTTTTTGTTCACTGATGATAAATGTGAACGATGATAGATCGCATTGATTTCGCCGCCGAGCACGAGGGCGAGGCCCGTCAGGAAAAGCCAGAGCATCAAAATAATCACACCGCCAAGGCTTCCATAGGTTGCTGAGTAGTTAGCGAAGTGGTCAAGGTAAAATGAAAAACCGAGTGAAATCAGCTGCCAAACAACCGTGGCAAAAATGGCGCCTGGCAAGACATGCTTGAACGGGTAATGCTTATTTGGTGCAACCTTGTATAAAACGGCAAGGGTAACGATCATAACCGAAATGGCGATCACCCATCTTAAAATCCTAAATAATATTTCCATTTGCTCAGGGATGCTCAAATATGATTTTAAAAAATCGATAATGACATCGCCAAATACAGGCAGCATTAATGCAACAACCAAAGTAATGATCAGGCCGAATGTTAACCCGATCGACACAAGCCTGGCTTTAATGAACGATCTCGTCTCTTCCACATCGAAGGCAGTATTCATGGCGCGAATAAACGCGCGCATCCCATTGGAGGCCGACCAAATGGTCCCGATGATCCCAAATGTTAATAAACCCCCGTTTGGTTTGCTAATGATTTCGATAATATTTTCCTGGAAAACATTCGCTGTTTCCCCTGGCATTACAGTCTGCATAAAGCCGATCGCCTCCTCAGGATCGATAGACAAATAAGGAAGGATCGACAACAGCAAGATGATCATCGGAAAAATGGACAGCATGTAATAATATGCCTGTTCCGCCGCCAAACCGGTAACCCGGTCATCTTTTATTTCTTTTCCAAGTATTTTAACAAACGCCATAAATTTATCCTTCATGTGCACCACTCCTGACAGCAAATTAGACCGTTTCTCTCTCTTTTCCCGCTCAGCAAGGAGATTAACCGTATCGCATGAAAAATCTGTTTCCTGTTAAAATAGCGCCCCCTGACAAAAAGAAAAGGCCGCTCAAGCGGCCTGGCCTTTTTATAAATATTTCCGGTGAATCGCTTTCCCGTCATAAGTAAACAGCATCGATTTTCCCTCGACGACCGTTTCAAGGTGTACGCTTCTCCCCCAGAGCTGATAAACGTACGGGAGAACTTTTTCGAGATATTTAACGTCAAGCTCAATTCCCTCATACCAGTGTTTTACGTAAAGCTCGCCATTTTTTAAATAATCGCCATCATTGACTGTCAGATACGGAAATCCGCCATTGACCCGCATATTGACAAGCTGGTCGCGCACTTGTTCCCATGATTTATCAACAATTTTGTAATCCTTCCCCTGCTTTTGGAACAAATACATATCCTCCCGCATCACGAGATCCTTCGTTAAATAATTCCTCAGGAATGAAATGTCCGATTCAATCTCGCGGACCTCAAACATTTTTTCCCGGCCTGATCCAGGTTTTACTCCGCGTTCCTTCATCTCGTCTGTCGGATTGTTGTATCGCTCCTCAATATCCTCAAAAATTTTTAAGCCGAGGTAATAAGGATTGATGCTCGTTCTTGATGGCTGGACGACACCTGCGTTCAGCTTCGCAAACTCGATCGACTCTCCGCTTGTCAAATCCATTTCGCGCAGGATTCGCTGGTGCCAGTATGAAGCCCAGCCTTCGTTCATGATTTTCGTCTCAAGCTGCGGCCAGAAATAAAGCATTTCTTCACGCATCATCGTTAAAATATCGCGCTGCCAATCAGCAAGCTCGCGGCTGTATGATTCGATAAACAACAGCATATCCTTTTCCGGCCGGGGCGGTATTTTCTTTTTTTGCTTCTTTTTCTCGGGCTTCAGCTTGTTTTTTTCATCAAGGTTCCACAGATCATCGTATGGGGATGCGGCTGCCTTCTCTTCTTCCTCCTCCTCCTCTTCGATCGTCCAGTTAAGCTTCGGCCGCATTAGTGATGGGTCAATATGCTCTTCGATCGCGAGAACCGCATCAAGAAACTTTTCCACTTCCTGCTTTCCATGTGCAATTTCGTATCGTCGAATCCGCTCCGCGGTCGCCGCCATGCTTTCGACCATATCCCGTTTCGTATTCTGGAAGCGCAAATTATTTTTGAAAAAATCACAGTGTGCGAGAACATGGGCGACAATCAATTTGTTCTGGATCAACGAATTGGAATCAAGCAGAAATGCATAGCATGGGTTCGAATTGATGACAAGCTCATAAATTTTTGACAAGCCGAGATCATAGTGAACCTTCATTTTATAAAATTGCTTGCCGAAGCTCCAATGGGAAAATCGCGTCGGCATTCCGTAGGCGCCAAATGTATAAATAATTTCTGAAGGGCAAATTTCATAACGCATCGGATAAAAATCAAGGCCAAACCCTTTTGCAATCTCCGTTATTTCGTCAATCGCATACTCGAGTGCCTTTTGATCATCTGCTTTCATCATCGGTCACTCCCCCTTTTCGTCCTTACCACAATGTATGAAGGGGCGAAGGGAATGATGTAGTGTAAAGCAAGAATTTATAGTAGAGGCGGATAAAAATAGGGCCCTTTATCTTACGGGCCCGAAAAATTATCTTTCTTCTTGAACGCTTAAATTTAACAATTTTTTATTTTGAAGATTATGGGAGACATTTACCACAACATTTTTTGGCTTCCCTTGCTCGGTTACTTGAAAACGAAACGAATCTGAGACATCAGAAGCTGAAATCCGCTTGCGGCCAAGATATTGGTAATCCTTTAGTTCTGCACCCGGATAATCTTCTTTGACCACAGCAGTGGCAATTCTCCCATATTTTTCATAATCGGGTTGTTGCTGCGCAGCTGTATGAAATGGGACTGCAGCATACAGCAGACATGTAAACATCGCAATTAACAGAGACTTTTTCATTTGTACCTCCACTGTTTTTTTCTTATCATTTCACGCTGCAGAATTTTTATGTAGTTATACACATCTTTTTTTGCCGCAATGTCAGCGCCATTATTCACCCAAATAAAGTCAGCCAGCCATAGAAGGCACTCCAACATTTACAGCGAAAAAAAACCTGCTTTCTCCGCAAACTAATTTCAACTCCTGAAAAGAGGAGGAGCTTAAAATGAATAAAGTCGACTATGACAGAGCGTTGTATTACACACACCGATCCGAATGGGATAACTTGTTAATATTAATGGTCCGGACAGAGGATCATTTTTTGTCAAAAAAAATTGAACACTTCCTGCATGCCTACAATTTCGAGCGGGATTATACGGTCATTGAGAACACGCTCTATGCATTACTTCGTTACATCGACCATGCCAATGGGACAGCCGAAAAAGACGTCAGCAAAACACCGATGTACAACCTATCGTAACAGGAGAATATCCACCAATAAAACAACACGGCCGTTACCTGCGGCCGTGTTATCATTCCCTAAAATTTTATTTTTTAATCTAATGGAGTAAATTTCACAATGTAATAAGCTAGACCGAAAAACGAATGAAATTGTCTAAATAAAAATAGGAATATTCTGCAGGAAACGAGTAATACTATCTTAATTTTAAACACTGTTCGTTTTTCAATTAAAGAATTGCTTTATGAAATTCACTCTAATGAATTAAAGTGAATCCATAATTTGTTCAACCCGCTGCATAAAATCTTTTTCGAGCACAGCGAGCTTTTCTTTGCTTTCAGCGAGGCTACTCCCGTTCACCCCAAAATAAAATTTAATCTTCGGCTCCGTTCCGGATGGGCGCAGGCACACCCAGGAACCATCCTCAAGCAAGTACTTCAGAACATTCGAGCTTGGCAAATCAATCTTTTCTTCGGAGCCTGCCTCTTTGCGAACTCCTGTTAAATAATCTTCCATCGCAGCCACCTTGACATGACCGAATCGTTCAGGCGGATTGGCGCGGAAAGAAGCTAAAGTTTGATTGATTTTTTCGGCACCGTCTTTACCCTTTAACGTTAAAGAGCGCAGCCCTTCCCGATAAAAACCGTATTTTTCATATAAAGCGTTTAGCGCCTCATAAACGGACATACCTTGCTTTTTGTAAAAGGCGCAAACCTCGGCTGCCATAACCGCCGCCTGGACCGCATCCTTGTCGCGGGCGAAATCGCCAATTAAATAACCGTAGCTTTCCTCATAACCAAATAAAAATTTGTATTCACAGCTGTTTTCATACTCTTTAATTTTTTCAGCGATAAATTTAAAGCCTGTCAGTACATCGATCGTATCAAGGCCGAATGAAGCGGCAATTTTCCGGCCAAGCTCCGATGTAACGATCGTCTTCAGGACCACTCCATTTTCCGGAAGCGTCCCCTTCGCTTTTTTCTGCGAGAGGATATAGTCAAGCAGCAGCGCACCAGTCTGGTTGCCCGTTAAACCGATATACTCACCCTGTTCATCCTTCACTGCGATTCCGAGGCGATCTGCGTCGGGGTCTGTTGCAATCAGCAAATCAGCGTTAACTTTATGTCCGTCCCTGATCGCAAGTTCAAACGCGGCATGCTCTTCCGGATTTGGACTTTTGACGGTCGAAAATTCCGGATCGGGCAATTCCTGTTCTTCTACCACATGAACCAATTTATAATCCAATGCCTTTAAGGCAGCCCGGACCGGTTTATTCGCTGTACCGTGCAGCGGTGTAAATACAACGCTTACATCAATTTCCGTTGCGATGTTCCGGTTTTCTGAAATGGTGATCAGGTTGTTTAAATATGCCTGGTCCACTTCGTCGCCAATCATTTTAATAAGGCCGCTTTCGAGCAAGGTTTGCTCACTGTCAACCTCGATCCGCAGCTCATCCTCAATTTCATTTACTTTCGCGATCACTTCATCCGCACTTTCCGGGGGCAGCTGGCCGCCGTCGGGACCATACACTTTATAGCCGTTATATTCAGGCGGGTTATGGCTTGCCGTTATGACAATTCCTGAGAATGCGTTCAAAAAGCGGACCGCAAACGATAGCTCCGGTGTTGGTCTCAGTTCATTAAATACATAAGTCTGAATCCCACGTGACGCAAGCGTTTTAGCCGACTCCATTGCAAACTCGCGTGATTTGTGGCGCGAATCATAGGCAATCGCCACCCCGCGTCTTTTCGCTTCAAGTCCCTTTGTTTCTATGTAAGCCGCCAGCCCGGCTGAAGCCTTTCTGACTGTATAAATGTTCATCCGGTTTGTTCCGGCTCCAAGTTCACCGCGCATACCGCCTGTACCAAACTCAAGATCCTTATAAAAAGCATCCTCAAGATCTTTTTCATCCATATTGTCCAGTTGTTCACTTAAACTGCTGTCCAGCCCGGCAAAATCAAGCCATCGTGCTGCTTTTTGTTTCCAGTTCATATAGGTCCTCCTCTTCATATGCCTCTTTAATTGTTCGCTGTTTACGCAGGGAATCCTGCAAAAAACAAACGCCTAATTATGACAATTCTCTTTCCGATTAGCCGAAAAGGAAAAGTTCACGCCGTACCATTTCGGACGGCCCGAACTCTCTCCCTATTATAGTTTATTTTTTATATTGGATTTTGTAAATATCATGGCGCCTGTCTTTTAATTGGTGAACCGTTCCATCCTGTCGCTGCCTTCGCAAAATTTCCAGGTCGACATCGCCGATAAGCACCATTTCTATATTCGGATTTGTTTCACCAACAATCCCGTCTCTGGCAAATTCAAAATCGGATGGCGCGAAAATTCCCGATTGTGCATATTGGATATCCATATTCGCCGTTTGCGGTAAATTTCCGACTGTCCCTGAAATCACAGTGTAAATTTGATTTTCAACGGCACGCGCTTGTGCACAGTAACGAACTCTTAAATAACCTTGCCGGTCGTCCGTGCAGAACGGCGTAAAGATAATTTTAGCTCCTTTTTCGGTGGCAATGCGTGCGAGCTCAGGGAACTCAATATCGTAGCATATTTGAATCGCAATTCTGCCGCAGTCGGTCTCAAAAACCTTCACCTCATCCCCGGCGCTGATTCCCCACCATTTTAGTTCATTCGGAGTAATATGGAGCTTGTATTGTTTTTCAATCGTTCCATCACGCCGGAACAAATACGCAATATTATAAATTTGTTCGTCGTCCTCCTTCACAAAATGCGAGCCGCCGATAATATTGATATTATAGCGGACAGCTAGATCGGTAAACAGTTCGATATACTGTTCCGTAAATTCTGTTAAGCGCCTCACCGCCATGCTTGGAGACTTTTCGTCGAGAAAGGACATCAGCTGGGTGGTGAATAGTTCCGGAAATACGGCAAAATCGGAGCCCGCATCAGAAGCAACAGCAGTAAAATACTCGACCTGGTTTGCAAAATCGTCAAAAGATTTAATCTGCCTCATCATATATTGAACGACACAAATCCTGACCGGATAGCTTGTTTTATAAAAGCGCTTCGTTGTCGGCCGGTAATCGACATTATTCCACTCCATTAATGTCGCATATTTATTTGATTGAACATCATCGTTTAAGTAGTTGGGGTTGATCCGCATTAAGGTAAAACCATTTAAAAGCTGAAACGATAATACGGGATCGTATATTTTATGAAGCGATACTTCCTTCACATATTCGCGCGGCGACATTTCCTCCGCATATTTGTGATAGTTGGGAATCCGCCCGCCAATAATAATGCTTTTCAAGTTGAGCTGCCTTGCCAGCTCCTTGCGCGCTTCATACAAGCGCTGTCCTATCTTCATCCGCCGATAGCCTGGATGAACCATCACCTCAATCCCATAAAGATTATAGCCGTCCGGGTTATGGTTCGTAATGTAACCGTTGTCGGTCACATTATCCCATGTGTGCCGGCGGTCATATTCATCAAAATTGATAATTAAACTTGAACAAGAGCCGATGATTTCCCCGTCATACTCAGCAACAAATTGGCCTTCAGGAAAAATCTCCAAATGACTTTCCAAATGCTCCTTCTTCCACGGCTCCATGCCAGGAAAACAAACAGCCTGCAACGCGATTATTTCTTCAATATCTTTATGCTGCGTATTTCTTATGACCATCTTCTTTTCGAATTTAGATAAATCAAGCTTGGACATCCATTGAACAACTCCTTTATTTTAGCAAGCGAAGGCACCCCGTTAACACTTTAGGACCATTTCACGGATATATGTTCCAGTTTCGCGGATAAACGTTTGCAGCATTAAGTGTATTTTAACTAAAAAAGATTTTTACCCTTTTTTAAGATTTGGAAACCATTGATTATATTCCGGTAAGTTTGTTGAGGATTTTTGTTGTTAGCTTTCCCATTTGGCAGACATCCAATTTTAATACTCATACATGATAAGCCTCATTTTTTCAAAAATGTAAAATTTAAACGCACCGTTTCGAGCGAAACTGTTTTACAATGATTTTAGGAAAACTTATAATTTTTTATGACATTCTTTATTGGGGAGATCATATGGAGGAAAATAAACAGGATTACCGAGAAACATATTTATTTATTTCCTGGGCCGCTTCGGTGATTGCGATGTTCGGGAGCCTTTATTTTTCAGAGATTCGTCAGTATGAACCATGCGTTTTATGCTGGTACCAAAGAATTCTTATGTACCCGCTCACGATTATTTTAGGCATTGCCGTTGTAAAAAAAGATTATAAAATCGCTCTATATTCCATGGTTATGTCAGGTGTGGGTGCCTGTATTTCGCTCTACCACTATTCAATCCAAAAAATTCCGTTTATGACAGACAGTGCTGTCTCATGCGGCCGGATACCTTGTACCGGACAGTATATAAATTGGCTTGGATTCATTACGATTCCTTTTTTGGCTTTAACCGCGTTCACGATTATTTTTGTGTTAAGCTTATTGATTTGGAAGCAGAACAGGAGGCAGCATAAGTGAAAAAAGTAGTTATATTTTTAGTGATAATCATTGCGCTTTTCGGAGCGATTGGGTTTTTAACTTATATGCAGCAAAATGAGAAAGCCGAAGACAATCCGTATGGAAAAAGCTCGCTGCATCCGGAGACGGTCAGCCAGCTTGATGATCCTAATTACCAGAATGTAATATTGCCGGAAGAGCTTGAGGACAAGCTTGCAAACAAAGAAGATGTCACTGTCTATTTCTACAGCCCGACGTGCCCCCACTGCAAAAGAACAACTCCGATTGTTACACCTTTAGCAGAAGAAATGGGCATCGACTTAGTCCAGTATAATCTGCTTGAATTTGAGGATGGCTGGAACGATTATAATATTACTGAGACACCTACAATCGTCCAATACAAGGACGGGGAAGAAACGGCCAGAATCACCGGTTTTAAAGAAGAGCCTGAATTTGAAGCCTGGTTTAATGAAAATTCAAAATAAGATGGATTTATAAAAATAACGCCTGCTGCAGCAGGCGTTTTCCGTTTTCATTCGCAAATTAAATCAACAGTTCATTGGCAGCTTTCGAATATATGCTAAAAACATTGTTCTTCATACTTCTTGCCTCAAAAAATTGCCCGTATGTTAATGGAAAATAGAGGCTGAACTCATTTAAAATTGTTGCATTCTTATAGAATAAGGCCTGATATTTTTCTTCCTGGACAGATAATTCCAGAATCGAGATCAATGTTTGCAGGCAGACGATCACCTGGCAAGCTTCTTTAAGTGTACTAAAGTATTCAAAATGCCTTGCTGTAGTATGTAAAATCTTTGACCGCTCAAAATCTTTTATGTCTTCATCAGAAAAATAAAGGGGAAATACACTTGAATAGAAGTAAGAAATAAGCTCCCTGATTTTTTCTTCCTGCCCGGGAGTCGATGCAAAAACTACTTTCACTGCTAGCCCACCTTTGTAATCCTTGTAATCACTTCGTAAAAATATATGATTAGAATAACATACTATGTCTGCCGCTTATGGTGGTAATTACACCCATGATATTGTTAAAAAAAGGAATAAAAGGTAAATTAATTAATGAGTCTAAAATCCTATCCTGAATCGAAAATATAATTATGAAGGAGATTCTTTTAAATGTTACAGACCAGAAGCAAAGGAGATTGGTTTAAAATCACCATACCTCCAGAATGGGAAGACCGTACATTGGATGAGCTTTTAAGGATGCATTGGAAAGCTGGCAAAAAGCTGATCCATCAAATGAGAATGGAAAAAACAATTCTGATCAATGGCGGATTGCCCAATTGGAATTTGCCTTTAAAAAAAGGAGATTCTTTGGAGCTGAGGCTCTTTCAAGAAGAAGATTTTGGAATCATTCCCACTTATTTTGATATTGAAGTGCTTTATGAGGATCAACATTTGCTGGTCGTCAACAAGCCTGCAGGAATGGATACCCATCCAAATTTCGCCCAGGAGAAGGACACGCTTGCAAATGCCGTTGCCTTCTACTTGCAGGCAAAAGGCGAATTTCGCAAAATCCAGCATATCCACCGGCTCGACCGGGATACAACCGGGGCTGTGTTGTTTGCAAAGCATGCTCTGGCAGGTTCTATTTTGGACAGAATGCTTGAAGAACGGAAAATCAAAAGAACTTATCTTGCTTTGGCAGAAGGCATTATTCGGCAAAAAAAAGGCGTCATCAACAAGCCAATCGGCCGCGACCGTCACCACCCCACACGCAGAAGGGTGGCTTCTACAGGGCAGCCAGCTGTTACAAACTTCAAAGTCCGTCAGGTTCTGCCGGATCGTCGCATGACCCTTGTTGAATGCCAGCTTGAAACAGGAAGAACCCATCAGATCCGTGTTCATTTCAGTGCGATTGGCCATCCTCTTGCTGGTGATCAGCTTTATGGCGGCGAGACCATTTTACCAAGACAAGCTCTCCATGCCGGTAAGCTTGCGTTTACGCATCCATTTACTGCTGAAGAAATCGTTTGTTATGCGCCGTTTATTGATGAGCCTCCCATTTTTCCAGAAATAGATATTTTTCAAATTTAGTAGAGTAGAAAACAGGAATTAGATATTGTCTTCTTGTCCTCGGGTTTCAGGGTGTTCC
>NZ_PGUZ01000025.1 GCF_002860165.1 Bacillus sp. V3-13
CGGAACTCGAGATTTACGAGCGGAACTCGAGATTTACGAGCGGAACTCGAGATTTACGAGCGGGAACTCGAGATTTACGAGCGGAACTCAGGATTTACGAGCGGAACTCGAGATTTACGAGCGGAAACATCAAGAATTACGCGAAAAACAGCTTCATTTAAGCCGAAGCTGATTCATTAGCATCAATTAGAATCTACTAGCAGAGACCTGAGAACAAAAATTCTCAGGTCTCTCATGTTACATATTATTTTAAAACAGGCCAGAATTCTTTGTTTGCTTCAATCAGATCATCCAATACCGTTTTGGCAACTTCTGCAGAAGGGAATGTTTTGTTTAGGACAAATGCTTGCAACGCCTTCTGGTATGATCCTTCAAGTGCCGCTTCAACGATTAGCTTTTCAGATGCGAGTTGCTGCTCGATCAAGCCTTTGTAGAACAAGCCAATTGGCTCCAAACGGATCGGTTCAGGTCCTCTGCTTGTTACGTATGCTGGAATCTCTACCATCGCATCTGCAGGCAGGTTCGGGATCGCGCCATTGTTTTCCACGATCAGCAGGAAGCGTTCACGACGGTCAAAAGCGATCGACATCGCGACATCCACAATAAACGTACCGTGGACACCGACATTGAAGCCTTCCTTAAATTCCCCTGTTTCTTCGAGATGCGCGATTGAATCAAACAGATTCTTTTCACGGTTATCCATGACGCGGTTAGCTCTAGTGTATTCTGGATTTGTTTGTTCAACCACTGTTTGTGGGATCAAATAATACTGCAAGTAAGAGCTCGGCAAGTATTCAGGGAAAAGCTGAAGCATTTTCGCGACATTCGTATGTGCCTTAATCCAGTCAACATCGGAGTGCTGCAAATCCTTCGACTGCTCTGGTGTCACAAGGCCATGGACGCTCATGTATTCACGCAATTCGTTCATGCGGCTTTCGCCTTTTACGTATACGTCGGTAAACCAGCCGAAATGGTTTAAGCCAAAATAATCTACTTCAATTTCATCCTTTCCACAGCCGAGAATTTCTGCCATGCGGAGCATCATTCCGATCGGCATATCGCATATGTTTAAGATTCGGGCATTTGGACGCTCTTTGCGGATTGCTTCTGCAACGATCGCTGCCGGGTTTGAGTAGTTAATGATCCAAGCTTGTGGAGCATACTCTGCCGCAAAATCACTAAGCTCGATCATTGGTGCGATTGTCCGCAGTCCGTATGCCATTCCGCCTGGCCCGCATGTTTCCTGGCCGACAATTCCATGACTAAACGGAATTTTTTCATCCTTCTCACGCATCGCGTTTCCGCCGACACGCAGCTGTGCAAAGATAAAGTCAACATCTTCAAAAGCAGTTTTTGGATCGGTCGTCGCGCAGATTTTTACGTTCGGATCGAATTCTGCAACGACTTTTTCGGTAATTAATGCAACTTTACGCTGACGTTCTTCATTAATATCATAAAGGCTAATTTCGCTTACCGGGAACTCATCCTTCTTTAGCATTAACGCTTTTGCGATTCCTGGCGTATAAGTGGAGCCTCCACCGGCCACGGCAATTTTATACGTTTTCATATCAATGCACCTCATCTTCTTTGATAGTTACTGTTCTAGCTGACGGTCAACGGCTTCGCGATATTCAGACACTTTCATACCGAATACAATATGAATTTCTTCTTCGGATGGCTGTGACATACCGAGCGAATCCGGTACCTTTTTGAGCGCTTCCTTGTTTACTAGTGATGGGTCATGAACAAACACCCTTAGCCGCGAAATACAGTTTGTATAATCTTTAATGTTTTCCTTGCCGCCCAGATGCGCAATCAGGCTTTTCGCAACTTCATTTTTATCGGCTTTTGATTTAATGAGCTTGGAAGCTTCTACTTCCGCTTTCAAAACTTCCTCAGTATCTTCTTCCGGCTCGCGTCCCGGTGTCATAATATTGAATTTTTCAATATACCATTTGAACACGAACATATAGATGAAGAACATCGCGATGCCAACGAGTGTAACTGGAATCCATGTTGATTTATGCCCCTGGAAAACACCATTGAAGATCAGTTCGATGATGTTGTTTCCTCCTAAATAAGACGCGCCGACAAGGTCAAGGAACGCAAATGATAAACCAGTCAAGGCGGCATGGATTATGAATAAACCGGGAGCCAGGAACATGAATAAGAATTCGAAAGGTTCTGTTACTCCAGCGAAGAAAGAAGCACTTGCCGCGGAAATCGCGATAACCTTTGCCCGGTTTTTGTTTTTTGCAGCCAGGTAAATACCAATTAAGGCACCCGGTACACCAAATACTTTTATTGGCGTTGCACCCTGTCCAAGCCAAACGCGGGTAATATCGGAAAGATCTCCGCTAAATTGGCCGCAACCAATCGCTGCTGTTGTAATCGCTTTTGTTCCGGTAAAAACCTCACCACAAATCTCCTTTGTTCCGCCAACAGGCGTAAAGTGCGCGAGCGAGTACCAGACATGGTGAAGACCTGTAGGAATCAAGATCCTTTCAATAAATCCGAACAGGAATGACCCAACAACGCCTGCTCCTGTAACGAGTTTGGCGGCACTGTAAATGCCATTACCGATGATTGGCCAGATAAACGGAATCGCAATCCCGACGAGCATAAAAATGAATCCAGTGGCAATCGGCGGAAAATGCTTGCCTTGATAAAAGCTGAAAATCAATGGCAATGATTGATTTTTATAGCGTTTTGTTGCCCATGCTGCCACCGTACCAACGATCACACCGCCAAGAACGCCTGTATCAATCGTTTGGACACCAAGCACCATCGTCTGCATCGCTTTTCGCATATCAAGAGTTTGGGCAATACTGACCATGTTGTTATCACCGACAACGACATCGGGACGGATTACCATTCCAAAACTCGACATCGTTAAACTGGAGAAGGTAATCATAAATAAATAACCGACGATCGCCGAAAATGCCGCAAGTTCTTTTGAACCTTTCTCAGACATCCCAATCGCAATCGAGACTGCGAACACGAGCGGCATAAACCGGATGACCACAAGTCCGGATTCGCTCAACGCATTTGCGATAAATTGAATCCAAGGGCTGCCCAGGAACGGAGCCGCTTCAATAAAGTGCGGATTTTTCAGAACCGCCCCGAGTGATAGTAGCAGCACGAAAAATGACATAACCGCTACGGCTAAAAGAAATGATCTTCCCAGCATCGAAAAATAACTTTGTAATTTTTTCTTCATAGAATAACCCCCTTTTAAAAACCTTTTTGTATAAATGATTGCGTTTTCAACACCGTAACTATAACACAGTCTTTTTCGAATTCTGCTATTCTTAAAACATGTTTTTTCGTCAGCCTATCTGTTTGAAACATGTTTCAACATTGCCTTATTGCATAGAAACAGACCACTTGCTTCGGCTACTATAGTGGTAGATAGATCATGCTTCTTTTTAGGAGGAGAAACAAGAATGACAAAACATTATGATATTGTCGTAGTTGGCGGAGGACCGGCTGGAATCAATGCTGCTGTTGCTGCAGGGCGTAAAAATAAAAAAGTATTGTTGATTGAAAGACATGGTTTTCTTGGAGGCATGTCAACAATTGCAAGCGTTTACCCATGGATGACCTACCATACTGAGAACGGGACACAGGTGATTAAAGGAATTGCCGAGGAAATTGTCCAGCGTTTAAAGGAGCGCGGTGCTTCTCCTGGACATCTTCGCGATACATGCGGATTTGTTTATAGCGTAACGCCTTATGATCCCGAGGTTTATAAAGTGCTCGCCGTTGAAATGCTTGAAGAAGCAGGAGCCGATTTATTGGTCCATAGCTTTGTGGATGATGTGGAAGTAGAAAACGATCGCATTCAATATATAGAGATCACGTCAAAATCCGGCAGGCAAAGAGTTTATGCCGATATGTTTGTCGATACTTCAGGCGATGCCGATATTGCTTACTTGTCGGGCGCTCCAACTCTCAAAGGCCGGGATGAGGATCAGAAAACACAGCCATTGACGATGAAATTTAGAATGAGAGGCGTCGATCTCGAGAAAGTGAAGGAGCAGATGATCCAGCATCCAGAAAACTTTTTCAAAAAAACTCCTTTTGCAGAGCTGCCTGATCTTCCGTTAACCTCGGTTCAGGGCTTTTATAAAGAATGGAAGGAAGCCAACCTGCCGATTAACCGCGACCAGGTTCTCTTCTTTGCCGGTCCGGCTGAAGACGAAGTTCTTGTCAATATGACGCGGGTGCAGGATTTGGATGGCACAAAGATTGAGGATTTAACAAAAGCGGAGTTTGAAGGCCGAAAGCAAGTGCTTATGGTAGCGGACTTCCTTAAAAAATGGATTCCCGGCTTTGAAAAAGCATCCATCTCCAGCACGGGTGCCCAGATTGGAATTCGTGAGTCACGGAGAATTGATGGGCAGTATGTGTTAACAAAAGAGGATGTTGTCGCCGGCCGAAAGTTTGATGATGTGATTGCGAAAAGCGGCTATCCGATCGATATTCATGCTCCGAGCGGCAGCGGCATGGAAATCGCCTGGGTTGAAGGCGACGGTTCATTTGATATTCCCTACGGATGTTTACTTCCGAAAAAAATTGAAAACTTGCTTGTAGCAGGCCGCTGCATGTCCACTTCCCATGAAGCACTGGCGACAACCAGGTTAACACCAAGCGCTATGGCTGCCGGTCAGGCAGCGGGCACAGCAGCTGTACTCGCCCTGACATCAGGCACAACACCAGCAAGGATCGATGTAAAAGAACTCCAAAAGCAGCTTGTTGAAGACGGTATGGTTTTAAGTGTTTAAAAATAAAGGATCCAATCATCATAGTAGTTTTTTATAAGGCAGGGGTACTGTAGGTAGAGGCCTAACAAACTTCAGTAATACTAGCCGAAGCATTACTGTGTTCATTAAAGACAGGCGAACAATATCCAAAAAAGTAAAGGGCCGGACAAAGTTCGGCCCTTTACTTTTTTGGTTTCATCCGTGAAGATCGGGGAATTTTGTGTTTTTTCATGAGGCTTTCAAACTTAAACTCTACTTTTCCCTCTTAGCCCTATCTTGGGGTTACCGGCTTTACCGATATCGCCGGAGAAGTTGTCGTAATGATACAGCCCTCAAGGTCCTCTGCATGTAATAATCCGAGATTAATTGCGGACTTAATCTTTACATCATCCGGTTTTTTTACTATTTTAATGAGGTCATTCATTTGCAATTCTTCTAACCTTTTTATTGTTTCTTCGTCATGAAATTTCTCTGTTTTTCGTATTTGCCTTTGGAGTTTGTAGCCACTTATTGTGATTTCTCCTTTATCATCAGTTCCAACTTGATCGTCAAAGTAGTGATGAAAAATATCCTTTAATTGATTCATTTCCAGTTCAATTTCTTTTTTCTTTTTATTCAGCTCATAATATTTGACCAGCATTTCCCCTGTTATCATTTTTCAAAAATCCCCCCATAACAAATCGATATTCAATCTTATGCGTTATGGGGGAAACTATTACATGAAGTTGAGCTTAATTTGCTCCGGATAATCACAGTTTGCAACCTCTGTATTGTTGGACTTGAAAGCCCCCAGCTTATCGCTCCATACACGCTTAAAACCTGGATAGTGATATTACGGGGGAAATTAGTGTATGATGAGAATATGCGTCATTAAAAACACTCAAAATACCCAGACTATAGAGGTCAAATCTGTAATCTTATAGAATCAAAGGTCAAAGGGAGAGATAGAAAAAACATGAAATGGATTTTTCCGGTGCTGTCTTTTATTGGGGGGGTTGCGGTCGCCTTTCAGGCACAGATTAATGGTGGGTTAGGGAAAAAAGCAGGTGCATTAGAGGGGGCTTTTATTTCGTTTGCAATCGGTACTTTGGCCTTATTCTTTCTCGTTCTGTTTTTTGGAAAAGGAAATCTTGGTGTCGTTTTTTCAGTGCCTAAATGGCAACTGGTAGGAGGTTTGCTGGGAGCGGTTTATGTCAGTGTGATGATTCTCGTTGTGCCTCATATCGGTGTTGCACCAGCATTAATCGCCGTTATTGCTGGACAATTAATCTTCGGAGTGATTATTGATCATTTTGGTTGGTTTGGGGGCACGCCTATTCCAATCAATTTTAAAAAAATAGTCGCTATATTCCTGTTATTTGGTTCATTATTTCTATTTAACTCTAAATGAAATTTGAATTCAAAAAGCAATTGCTTGTAAGGAATCTATGTTACAGAACCATGGTTTCATGTTCGACAAGATGAAAAATCACACATTCTGAACCAGTGTGATTTTTCGTTTTGCTCAAAACAAAAAGAGCATCTTTCGTTCTTTTTTAATGATCTGAATCTGCTTTGTTTACTGCTTTACGAGTTAAACGTGCATTATTTAAGCCTGTGTCGCTAAATGAGTCGTCGCTATTTAAGCGCTCACCTATCGGCCCTCCATCCATATCATCATTTTTTCTGTTTAGAGTACCTGCAGGTCTGTTGCTCTCTTGAGTCATGGGCTTCCCTCCTTAAAGTGATATCCCCCATATTATCTGCTGTCCGAAATTTTCCTATACAAAGCTGATATTCTTCCACCATTTTTGCAATCAAAAATATTCGCTCGATAAGAAAGGAACCAGTCAGACATTATGCAGACTACCTGAGCAGTTGGAAAATTTGGCCCCGATGATGCGATTCATGTTCAATCAAATGTTAGACAAGCCACTCTGATGTGGTTGATGTTCCTCCTTGATTACAGCCCATAAAAAAAACCGGGCATCCAAACCCGGTGAAAGTGTTGTCTATTCAATGTGTGCTCCTTATCGATCCTGGCGTGGATCCCTTTCCTTTCCAGTTTTCAAATCTATCACTTTTACAGGGTTCTGAGGTGCCTGAACGGTCTTATTTTTTGGCGCAGCTTTATTATTTTCAACCCAATCAATTAGCAGATCAAAAGCTTGATGAGCGTATGGCAATAAAGGCTGAAGTTTCTTATCCGGATCGGTTGAACTATTCCAGACAAGACTGTCAACGTGATTTCCCTTCTCTATCGTGTACAGGCGATGCAGATCCTGTTTTCCCGCTTTTTTAACAAGTTTTTGATATCCCTCGGCATGAATCTCTGGGAAAATGAGAGAATCAAGTGAACCCGTTATACTGATTAGCGGCACATCAATATCCCCTGTATTTGATATCTCCCTGATGTTTTCTTTAACCCGTTTTGGACGGGTCTCATACTTGTAATGTTCAAAAATATGATCATAGGTACGGTCCCTGACCCCGTTGACAAAGTTTAAATAGTTTTTCCACTCAATTCGGCCTGGTGCTTCCGGATCGAAATGATCACGGTATATATTTAAAGTGACAAACCAATACACCTGGTCATGATAGGCCCATAATTGTTCCGACCCTTTTGGCAACCCTGCTTTATACATTGCTTTGACTGCTTTTGTCTGTTCTTTTCCAGTTCCATAAATCGCTTCTTCGGCATTGTTGACGATTGTTGTTAACGAGCTGATCAGATTAGGCGTTTTTTCAGTCCATAACACCCCTTCCCAGTCAACCCCGCCGTCAAACAGACGCGGTTCCCCCGTTTTTTCGGGTCCATCATGTTCAAGCGCATAGCGCACTACGTAGCCGCCATTCGAAATGCCCATCGCATATGTAGGGTACCCGGTGATTTTCGGTTACTAAATCACTTGCTGGATTGGCAGTATCGGTTGGGCTAATCAGCTTGTCAGCAAAATGTTCGATTAAATAATGTTGTGCCGCTTTTGTTACTTGGCGAAACCGCATATTCCATTCAGCAACACTATCATCCTCGTTCACCAATGCATTTTTCACCTTTGCAAACGGGTCAGACGGATCGGCTTCTCCTTGAGTTCCTTTATCTATTGCCGCAAATGCGTAACCTTTTTCTAAAACAAAATCGCTGAATAAAAGATCGGTGGAGGTTTCATTTCGGGTAGCCGGGATTCCGGAAACGACCAGTTTGCCATTCCAATCATCCGGGACCCGAATCACAAATTGCGCATCCTCAAACATTCCATTCACCTGGGTTCCCGTAATCGATGCTGGCTTATACATTTGATACCAGCCTGTACCCGCTTTTGAATCTCCCCAGTTATAAGGCGCTAACCCAATATTTCCAAACAACGTAGCCTGTTGAAACTGTTTTGGATTTTTCGTCGTCAGCCAATTATTTTCTTGGCCATTGAAATAAGTTTCAGTCACAGAATGAGCCCCGGGGATAAGTGATTCCGTTGTTTGTCCAGCGGCCATTCCTCCCGGATACACGGCCCAAATTAGAGAAGATGCCAAAGTAAGCGCTAACATTTTTTGTTTCAAACCAATCCCTTCCTTTCTAATTTACGGAATATTCTTTTAACTTCATGGTTTTATTCTACTTTTTATTTTCTACTCATACATGGGTCTTTTGTCTGTTTTCATTCACTTTGATCACCTGCTAAATCGCTTTTCAATGGTATTGCCTGTTCTTAAAATCCTTCCATAGAACGAATCATTAATAGCCGATACTTATCTTCATTAAAATATAAAATTTTAACTGTTTCAGCGTAGGAGAAAAAATAAATTTTTATTAATTTAGAATATCAGCACACTCAAAGGGACGGATTTTTGTTCTAATTTCTATTAACTTTTTCATCAGATCACAGATTGGAACCATTTAAGCAATAATAAAAACCGCATCCGTTTAAATCACGGGCGGCGGTTTGGGTTAGAGGATCTATCGGCAGTTATGTCGTGATATGGCATGATCATTTGTTCCGCTTTTTCATAACCCAGATTGCTTATTTCTTTCAATAAATCAGGGATAGCTTCCTCAGGGTAGCCATAATCACGAAGCAATTGTTCTATATTCTCCATCCATCACACCTCCATTAAAAGTTATTCCCAACTTTAAACAAAACTCCAATAAGCTCTTTCCGCCCACTATGTTAACAAGAATAACTCGTCACATATTTCTCCTAAGAATGGGTATATATAAAGCAATGCAATTGTGTCAAAGCCTTAAAAATTGAACAAAACGGAAAGGAAGAATAGAAATTGGCACAAATGACTATTTATGTCAAAGAAGCTGTAAATGAACAACCTATTCAAACATTAGAAACCATTCTTTCGCAAATGGATGGTATTGAAAGGGCGTTAGTAGACATTGAAGATGGTGAAGTAAAGATCACATATGATGAAACTCAGGTTGCCCAGGAAAAAATCAAAACAAGGATCGAGCAACATGGGTTGCATGTTCTTGAATAAGTCATCTTATGTGTAACGAAATAGAGAGATACTTGGTCCCTATTACCATTCTACGAGCGATCGGAATTACCAGAATAATTAGTGGAAACATCCCCAATGTCTTAAAAAAGTTGGGGCTTTTTATATCAATTTCGGCTCTTTAATTGATTAACTATCCATATTCTGGAGCTTCGCTTATAATCCTCCGCAAGAAGAATTTCGATTATTTGATGTTTGTACTTCATGTTCTTCCGTGTCCTTTGAAACAGATTCTAATCCATATCCTGTGGAACTGATTTCTAAAACTTCTTCATTACTTCGATTTCGATGTTCTTTCTGCCCTAAATTGTCTTTTTCCATTATGGTACCTCCATAAATGAGTCATTAGTTGTATGGACTTCTAAAGATTTAATGTATGAGAATCCGTTTATTAGATAAATTCGGCCCTTTTAAAACGGAACTCGGCGTAGGTATCTCCAATGTTGATCTTTTATATTGTTCCGGTTTGGCAACAAGCCTATACGAAAAGATTGTTCCAATGCTGCATACACAATTACAGCCAGCAGAGTGTATTTTGCAGCTCAAAAAAAACCATTATATTGGTCAAGTAGCTGCTTAAAATGTGGCCGTTTTCATATGCTAAAAACAGGAGGTGAAGATATGGCTGACCGAGACAATATGAACAAGACCGCAGACGTTGACCAGAATGTTACAAACAGTGCCAAACTTGATGACGGTTCACTTCATGTAGTACATAAGAACGGAGAAGCAACAGATGACTTTCTACTCAAAGTTGTTAAAACTGGGGGTTACAGAACCATGACGAATGATTAGAGAATGATCTCTGATCTCAAGCTGGTTTAAAAGGGTACCCCACGCATAGGGGAAACATCTATGGGCAACAATATGCATCTACAAGACGGGCCGCTTCTTTGCGGTCCTTCATCACCTGGATGAAGGACTTTTCCCCAGTTCACTTACCTCGTTTTGTCCTTCATTGCCTAGATGAAGGACTTTTCCCCAGTTCACTTACCTCGTTTTGTCCTTCATCACCTGGATGAAGGACTTTTCCCTGGATCACTTGCCTCCTTTTGTCCTTC